>NZ_JAAORB010000002.1 GCF_011601345.1 Roseovarius gahaiensis | reverse complement strand
TGGTCGATCACGCGCCGTTCGGGCATTGGCGCACCCAGACCTTCATCGGTGCCCTGCGCCATGATCGCCTCGATGCCCCGTGGGTGATCGATGGCGCAATGAACGGCGAGTTGTTCGACCTCTATATCGAGACCCAGCTGGTGCCGACCTTGCGTCCGGGCGACGTGGTCATCCTCGACAACTTGTCGAGCCATAAGAGCCCCGGCGCAGCCAGGGCCATGCGAGATATCGGCGCGTGGTTCCTGTTCCTGCCGCCCTACAGTCCCGACCTCAACCCGATCGAGATGGCCTTCTCAAAGCTCAAGGCCCTGATCCGAAAGGCTGCAGCCCGAACCTACCATGAACTTTGGCAGGCTGTCGGTCATGTGTGCGACCTCTTCACCGACGAGGAATGCTACAACTTCTTCAAGGCAGCAGGATACAAAACCGATTAAACGCGACACGCTCTAAACAACGAGGAAATAGCCAAAGCGATTCTAGAAACTTTGGAAGTTTCTGGAGAGCTATATCCAGTCCTTTTGCGTGCCGCATCAAGGCGATCAGAATCTTGTATTGTTCCTGAGTACAAGGCGGTTTCAAAAGCATTGATGAGAAACTGGGAAACCGCGGGTAGGCGGCGAGCACGCATCGACTCAGCTTTGGCAGCGATTTATCCAGGCATTCAAGCACCAGATCGACAAATTGTTCTTGATTTTTGGTATAGTCGCCAAACCAAAGGATCACTTTCGAGATGGTTTAAAGCACTGAGCAACGACACTTTTCTATTTAGCTGGGACGCGATATTTGATTATTGGTTTGAGACTAATGATATGTCAGCTGCGAAGCTGATTGCCTATGAAGCTCCAGAGCACAGACTAGAAGAAATACTGTGGGATTTGGTCAAAACGGAAACTGAGGGCTGGATAATCTCACGGGCAATTATCAGGACGAAACCTAAAGACCAAGATTTATGGAACTTATTGGAAGAAACCTATCCAGCGACCTTTGCTTACGTTTCAGTCAAATTAAATAAGAGATTGACGCAAGAGGATTGCAAGAAAGCCATCCTTTCCGAGAGTGGCACTACTAACCAAAGGGGTCTTGCTATTTGGGCTGCAGGGCAAATGGGATACTGGTCTGTTTTAGAAGACATTGAGGAAATGGCAGACAAACTTGATGAGTATGACATGAACTACTTCTCCTAAACCACAACCTCCATCGCCTCCTGCTCCCCCACGCCAAACACCCGCTTATACCGAGCAATCTCGTCCTCCGGCCCCATGGCCTTCTTCGGGTTGTCCGACAGTTTCACCGTGGGCCGCCCGTTGGCGGCCACGGCTTTGCAGACCAATGAGAAGGGGGCGAGGGCGTCGCCCTCTGTCAGCCCTCGGAAGTCGTTGGTCAGAAGTGTCCCCCAGCCGAAGCTGAATTTCACACGGCCATGAAACTGCTTGTGCAGGTCGATGATTTTGTCTTCGTCCAACCCGTCAGAGAAGATGATCAGCTTGTCGCGCGGGTCTTCGCCGCGGTCTTTCCACCAGCGGATCGCGACCTCGGCCCCTGTCGCGGGATCGCCGGAATCGATGCGGATGCCTGTCCAACCGGCCAGCCAATCGGGGGCGTTTTTCAAAAAACCTTCGGTGCCGTAGGTGTCGGGCAGGATGATGCGCAGGTTGCCCGAATGCTCGTCCTGCCAGTCGGCCAGCACCTTGTAGGGGGCTTGGGCCAGCTCGGCATCGTCGCGGGCCAGCGCGGCATAGACCATAGGCAGTTCATGGGCGTTGGTGCCGATCGCCTCAAGATCGCGGTTCTTGGCGATCAGGCAGTTCGAAGTGCCGACAAAGCCCTCGCCCAACCCCTCGCGCATGGCCTGAACGCACCAATCCTGCCACAAAAACGAATGCCGCCGCCGCGTGCCAAAATCGGCAATGCGCAACCCGTCCAGCGGGCGCAGGCGTTCGACCTTTTCCCAAAGCTTGGTCATGGCGCGGGCATACAGCACCTGCAATTCGAATTTCTTCATGTCGCCCAGAACGGCGCGCGCCCGCAGCTCCATCAGCACGGCCAGCGCGGGAATTTCCCACAGCATGACCTCGGGCCATGCGCCTTCAAATGTCAGTTCATACTGGCCATCGCGGATTTCAAGGTGATAGGGCGGCAGGCGCAGCCCCTGGAACCAGCGCATGAATTCCGGCGTGAACATCTGGCGTTTGCCATAAAAGGTGTTGCCGCGCAGCCATGTGGATTCGCCACGGGTCAGCGACAGCGACCGGATATGATCCAGCTGTTCGCGCAGCTCGCCCTCGTCAATGAGTTCGGCCAGCCGAATGGATTTGCTGCGGTTGATCAGGCTAAAGGTGACTTGGGTGTCAGGCTTGTTGCGAAACACCGATTGGCACATCAGCAGCTTGTAGAAATCGGTATCGATCAGGGAGCGGACGATCGGATCGAGCTTCCAGCGATGATTGTAGACGCGGGTGGCGATATCGACCATGCCGACCTCCGGGGGTTATTGGCTTCCGGGCGGTTAAAGCAAAGGGGCCCGCCGCTGGCAAGGGCGGTGTCAGGCCGGCTGCCCGGCAAACGCATGCCGGCGCGTGGCCTCGGGCGGTTCGCCATATTTGCGAATGAACCATTTCTTCATCAGCGTGACATTGGAAAATCCGCAGGCCATGGCCAATTCGCCCAATGGCATGGCGGTTTGCGACAACAGGCTATAGGCCCGGTCAAGCCGCAGGTTGCGATAGACGTTAAGCGGCGATTGCCCCAGCAAATCGCGAAAGCCGCGCTCCAGTTTGCGGGGCGACACATCGAGGATTTCAGCGATTTGGCCGACGGTCAGCGTATCTTCAAGGTGGTCCTGCATGAGCTGCAGCGCGTCCGAGATCACCGGATCGCCCTGTGTCATGCGCTGATAGCGCCAGTGTTCGCTGCTGGCAGGGCCGGGGGCTGAATCGCACAGGCCAAGATATTGCAACAGGGCGGTGCGAGTGAACTCACCGTCCTTGGCCCCCACAAGATCGGCCATCATGCGCGGCGCGGCGGCAGGGCTGATGGCGCTGCTAATGGCGTTGTGGTGGCAGGTGGCGGTTTCGGCCAGGTCCAGAGTGGTGGTCACTTCGCTAACACCGGGGCGAAAGTTGGGGTGCACCGACAGGCGTTGCGCCCCCAGCACGCCAGCCGATAGCGGCACAAACACCGCAGCGCCCACAACACAAACCCGCGCCGCATTGCGGATGCAGGCGCGCAGGGCCTGAAGGGCCGTTGCGTCGGGTTGCCACGGCTGGTCGATGCCGCCGATCAGTACAAGGGTCTGGCCCGGCGCACAGACCGGACCACGCGCACAACTATCCGCGTCGGCGCGCAGATGGGTCCAGCGATAGCTGCTTTGCCCCAAAAGCCCGTTGGCCGAGCGTAGAACGTCGATGCAGGCCTCGGCGGCAAAGGCGACGCTGCTGTTTTGGGTGATGAACACGAAGTCCCCCGACAAGCTGCGCCGGGCGGGCGTGGCGCCCGTCTGGCCGGGCCGTGCAATATCAAGGTTTTCGTGGAACATGGGACTCAGATCTCAGGTTGTGTTGCTAAGCGAGGTTTCGACGGCATGCAGGAACGACTGCGCCGAGGAACTGGCCGACAAAAGCAGAAACGCATGGTCGTCGGTGCGGATGATCAGCGTGCCCAAATGCTCCATCACGGTGCGGGCCGCATGGCCAATGGCAAACGCATCAGGATGCAGGTCAATCGGGCAGATGCGTTCCAGCGCCGCGCGGCTGCCCGGCCCGGCCAATTCCAGCCCCGTCCAGACATCGGTTTGATCCGTTGTATAGGCTGCACCATTCAACTGCTTGGCAACGGCACGCTCGGCATCGGGGGTGGCATGGGTAAAGATCACAAAACCCTGATCAGACCCAAGCCGCACAAGCCGCGCGCCGTCCTTGGCCACGACCGACCGACCCGGTTCGGGCATGTCTGTGCCATAGGCCGATTTCACAGCCGCCAGTGCGGCATTTTCATCGCCCAGCGGAAAAGCCAGCGAAACGATTGCCAGATCGGCAGGCGCGTGCAGGCGGGTGGCGCCGAAGGTCTGATCATAGCCAGCCAAGGGCGGGGTGGATATCAGTTTGAACTCAGGCACGGAGACGCTCTCCTTCGGGGTCGATGAAATGAGCAGAGACGATTTCAACCTCGATCTCGCTACCTTGTAGCGGGTTCACTGCACGCACGACTTCGCCCATGCGTTCATCCCCGCGCTTGATAAATCCAAGGCCAATGGAATGGCCCAAGCTGGGGGAATAGGCGACCGAGGTCATCCAGCCCTGATCATTGTCCATATTGGCCGTATCGTCACGGTTGATGAAATGCGATCCGGCAACCACCTTGTCGCTGCGATTGACAGGGCGGAAACCCACCAGTTTTACCGCGTCGTCGCGGATCATTTCGGGGCGTTGCGACAAGACGTTGCCGATGCATTCTTTCTTTTGGCTGACCATACGGCCCATACCAAGGTTATGCGCCGAAGTTTGACCGTTCAGTTCGTTACCTGCGGCATGGCCCTTTTCAATACGCATGACGCCAAGCGCCTCGGTTCCATACGGGACCGCATTGAATTCTTTTCCGGCCTGCATCAGCACGTCCATCATCGAATTGCCGTAGCGTGCGGGCACCGCCACCTCGTAGGCCAACTCGCCCGAGAACGAGATGCGGAACAGGCGCGCAGGCATTCCACCGCAAACCGTCACTTCGCCGCAGGCCATGAACGGGAACGCCTCGTTCGACATATCGTGGCCATCATCAACCACCTTGCGCAGCAGGTTGCGCGCGTTGGGTCCGGCCACGGCGAACTGCGCCCAGCCGTCGGTGGTGGAAATCAGGTGCACGTCCATATTGGGCCACAGGCATTGGCGGGCAAATTCCAACCGGCGGAACACCAACACAGCGTTCGCGGTGGTTGTGGTCATGACAAAATGATTGTCCGACAGGCGCGCGGTGGTGCCATCGTCATAGGCAATGCCATCCTCGCGCAGCATCAGCCCATAGCGCACCTTGCCGACGGGCAGTTTGGCAAAGCCATTGGCATAGACCTTGTTAAGAAATTCAGCGGCATCGCGCCCCTGAACGTCGATTTTGCCAAGGGTGGTCACATCGCAAATACCAACCGAGTTGCGGGTCATCTCGACCTCGCGGTCGACACTGTCGCGCCAACCTTTTTCGCCGGAGCGCGCAAACCATTGCGCGCGCAGCCAATTGCCAACCTCGACAAAGGTCGCGCCGTTTTCTTTGGCCCAGTTATGCGAGGGCGTCAGACGGTAGGGCCGGAAATCGGTGCCGCGCGATCGGCCCGCCAGCGCGCCCATGGGAATGGGCGTGTAAGGTGGGCGGAAAATGGTGGTGCCAGTTTCCGGAATGGTCTTGCCGGTGCATTCGGCCATGATGGCAAGGCCGGGGATATTGGCCGTTTTGCCCTGATCGGTGGCCATGCCCAAGGTCGTGTAACGCTTGAGGTGCTCGACCGAGCGGAAGCCCTCGCGATAGGACAGTTTCACGTCCTTCACGGTGACATCGTTTTGCAGGTCAAGCCATGCGCGCTTGCGGCTTTCGCCAACATGCCAGAAGGCCTGCGATGTGCTGGGCTCGTCCTCGGCGCGGGGGGTGTCGGTTTTTGTCGGCGTGAAGCCCAGTGCCTCGATCTGCGCGGTCGCGGTGGCCTGCCCTTCGGCCAGAGCCGCGGCCAGCGTCAGCGCGCCATTGGCGGCCCCGGCCACGGCCATGCCAACCGGCAAGTTGGCACCGGGCACAAAGGCGTTCAGATCATCGCGCCATTCGGGGCGGCCCCGCTGGTGGCATGTCAGGTGCACGTTTGGGTTCCAGCCCCCCGATACCGCAAGCGTATCGGCCTCAATCACCTGACCATCGGTCAGGGTGATGGATTTCAATCCCTTGCGGCCCACGGTATCCATCACCGCCGCATTGCGGATATGGCGGATGCCAGGAATGTCGATGGGCGCAGGCGCATCGCGGGAGTCGATGACCGCCGGGATGCTGACGCCCTTGGCTGCCAGATCGGCAGCCGTGCGCCATCCGTCATCGTTGTTGGTGAACACCGCCACCTGTTGCCCCGGCGTCGTGCCGAACCGGTTGGCATAGGCGCGCACGGCCCCGGCCAGCATGACGCCGGGCCGGTCGTTGTTGCCAAACGCGATTGGCCGTTCCGTGGACCCGGCGGCCAGCACGGCACGTTTGGAATAGATGCGCCACAGCACTTGGCGTGGCTTGCCGCCCGCATCAGCCAAATGATCGGTGCAGCGTTCCAACGCGCCGTAAGTGCCGTGGTCGTAAGCGCCGTAAACCGTGGTGCGAGGCATCAGGCGCACATTGTCCATTGCGGCCAGTTCCGCCACCACTTGCGCCGCCCAGTCGGCCCCGGCCATGTCATCCACGGCCAATGTCTCGGCGTTCAGACGGCCACCCAGTGCAAAGTCTTCATCCGCAAGGATCACCCGCGCGCCGGAACGCGCCGCGGTCAGCGCCGCCATAAGGCCCGACGGCCCCGCCCCAATCACCAGAAGATCACAATGCAGAAACCCCTTGTCATAGCTGTCGGGATCATCCTGCATGGACAGGCGGCCAAGGCCCGCCGAGGCGCGGATGACCGGCTCGTACAGCTTTTCCCAAAAGGCGCGCGGCCACATGAAGGTTTTGTAGTAAAACCCCGCCGACAGGAATGGCGACAAAAGATCGGTTGCCGCCATCAGGTCAAATTCCAGCGGGCCACGGTGGTTTTGGCTGGTCGCGCTCAGGCCGTCGAACAGCTCAACCGTGGTGGCACGGGTGTTCGGCTCTTGATGGGCGCCGCTGCGCAATTGAACCAGCGCGTTCGGCTCTTCCGACCCGGCGGTGAAAATGCCGCGCGGGCGGTGATATTTGAACGACCGGCCCACAAGGCGCTGACCATTGGCCAGCAGTGCCGAGGCAAGCGTATCGCCGGGATGGCCCGTCATCCGCTTGCCGTTGAAGGTAAAGCTGATGCTGCGGGCGCGGTCGATCTGCCCGCCGGAAATGCGGTTTGTCTGGGTCATTTGTCGCGTCCACGGCTGCGGGCCACATCGCGGGCCAGTTGCACATCGGTGATGTCATGGGTGGTGGTGTCGCGCGTGACGACCAGCCACGAACGATCGCCCTGTTCGTGATACCAAAGCTCTTGGTGGGGGCCGGCGGGATTGTCGCGCAGATAAGCGTAGTCGTGAAACTGCTGCATCGCATCCTCGGCCTGCCAATCGGGGCGGTCGATCAGCGCGGCATCGCCCAGATAGATGAATTCGGCTGCATCGCGAGGGCCAAGCAGGGGGTGGTTGATGATCATCTTATGTCCCTCCTCAATGCAGGTTGGGCTGGTTGCCCATACCTTTTTCGTCGATCAGATTGCCCGCGACGAAACGATCAAGGCGCATTTGCGTGGCTGTCGGGTGCGGTTCGTCTTTTGCCAAAAGATGGGCATAACAAAAGCCGCTGGCCGGCGTAGCCTTGAAGCCGCCATAGCACCAGCCCCCATTGAAATAGAGGCCTTCGACCCCGGTCTTGTCGATGAAAGGAGAGCCGTCCATAGACATATCCATGATTCCGCCCCACGAGCGCAGAAGCCGCGCGCGGCCAATCATCGGCATGATCGCCATGCCGCCCTCGGCCACGTCTTCGACAACCGGCAGGTTGCCGCGCTGCGCGTAGGAATTGTAGCCGTCCAGATCGCCGCCAAAGACCAGACCGCCTTTGTCGGACTGGCTGACATAGAAATGACCCGCGCCAAAGGTGATAACGCCGGGAATGACCGGTTTCAGCCCTTCGGTCACGAAAGCCTGCAAAACATGGCTTTCAATCGGCAGACGCATGCCCGCTTTTTCCATCACCCGCCCCGACGACCCGGCGACGCAGACCGCCACCTTCTTCGCCCGGATCGCACCCCGGCTGGTTTGCACACCGGTGCAACGGCCGTTTTCGATGTCAAATCCGGTAACCTCGCAATTCTGGATGATATCGACGCCGCGCGAATCCGCGCCGCGCGCATAGCCCCAAGCCACCGCATCGTGGCGCACCGTGCCACCGCGCCGCTGGTAAAGGCCGCCCTTTATGGGAAAGCGCGCGTTGTCGAAATCGAGAAACGGCAATTCGGAACGCAACTGATCGGCATCGGCCAGTTCGGCATCGGCCCCGGCCAGCATCATCGCATTGCCACGCCGCACAAAGGCATCGCGCTGCGCGTCCGAGTGAAACAGGTTCAAGATCGAGCGCTGACTGATCATGGCATTGTAATTGAAATCCTGTTCAAGCCCTTCCCAGAGCTTGAGGGACATCTCATAGAACGGCTCGTTGCCCGGCAGCATATAGTTGGAGCGGATGATCGTGGTGTTGCGCCCGATATTGCCCGACCCGATCCAGCCCTTTTCAAGCACGGCAATGTTGCGCATGCCGAATTCCTTGGCCAAATAATAGGCAGTGGCCAAACCATGCCCGCCGCCACCGACGATGACGATGTCATATTCGGGCTTCGGGTCAGGCTCGCGCCAGACCGGTTTCCAGCCTTTGTTGCCGGTCAGCCCCTCGCGGAAAATCCGGAATGCAGAATAGCGCATTTGCGTTCGGTCCCATGTCAAAACTAGCTCTCAGCGTGACCCATATTTCGCGATTGCACTTTCACGAAAGGGTCGGATACGTTTCTGAAATGGACAAACCTACGCCCTCCAGCCGCCCGACCCGTGAAAAACGCAGAATCGGCATTCTGCCGATTCCCGGCTTTGCGATGATGGCCTATGCCGCCCTGACCGAACCGATGCGCGCCGCGAATCTGCTGGCTGGCGACGATTTGTATGAAATGGTGACCATCGGCACCACGGGTGATCCCGTGGTCAGCTCCGGCCACGGGCTGGTGGCCGTGCAGGCCATGGCCGGGGACGATCTGAAACTGGATTACCTGTTTGTTGTCGCGGGTGGCGATCCAACGGCCTTTCGTGACCGGGCTGTGACAGGCTGGTTGCACCGCGTCGCCCGTCAGGGCGTGGTTCTGGGCGGGGTGTCGGGTGGGCCTGTCATTCTGGCACATGCCGGGCTGATGGACGGGCGGCGCATGACCGTGCATTGGGAACATTCCGCCAGCTTGACCGAGGCGCAGCCCGATCTGCTGATTGAGCGCACGCTTTACGTGATCGACCGCGACCGGGTGACCTGTGCCGGTGGCACCGCACCGATGGATTTGATGCATGCGCTGATCATGCAGCACCACGGCGCGCCATTTGCCCGGCTGGTCAGTGACTGGTTCATGCACACCGAAGTGCGCCCCTCGATCGGGCCGCAGCGGGCCGGACTGGTCGAGCGCGTAGGCACCACCGCACCCGCCATTCTGGACGCGGTGGAGGCGATGGAGGCCAATCTGGGCGATCCCTTGCCGCTGGCACGGCTGGCCGAGGTGGCGGGCCTGTCGCCCCGACAGTTGAACCGTCTGTTCACCGACAAACTGGGCCGCCCGGCGATGCGCTACTACAGGGATTTGCGACTGGACATGGCGCAGAACCTGTTGCGCAATTCAGCCTTGAGCCTGACCGAAATCGCATTGGCCACCGGGTTTGGCAGTTCCTCGCATTTCTCACGGGTTTATGCACAACGGTTTGGGCAGCCGCCATCAGCCTACCGATAGCGCGTACTCGTCCGGCTCTGACGTGCCGGCCTCGTGGTGGCCAGCGGGGTTGGGGGCGCTGCCCCCGTCGCCTTACGGCGACTCCCCCGGAGTATTTTTGGAACAATGAAGCCGGGTATCAGCCCTGCGCCCAGTCATCGGATTGCATTTCGCGCAGGCGGCTGGCGGTGCGTTCAAACTCGAAGCTGCCTTCGCCTTCGAGGTAGAGGTATTCCGGTTCGGCTGCGGCCGAGCAGATCAGGCGCACGCCGGCCTCGTAGAGCGCGTCGATCAAGGTGACGAAACGCTTGGCCTCGTTGAAGTTCGAGCGGCCCAGTTGTGGAACATTGTCGAGCAGGAGCACGCGGGCGGCCTCGGCCAACGCAAGGTAATCAGCGGGGCCAAGCGGCTTGCCGCACAGATCGTAGAAGTTGGCGCGGGCCACACCATTGTGGAAGGCGGGGATTTCGACGGCGCGTTTCTTGATGTGCAGGGTCAGCGGCGTAGCGGGGGCATCATCGGTGAGATCATCCCAGACCGCCTGCATCTCAGCGCGGGCATCGGCCCCAAGGGGGGTGAAATAGGTCGGGCTGCCCG
Organism: Roseovarius gahaiensis; assembly: GCF_011601345.1. Classification (GTDB taxonomy): domain Bacteria; phylum Pseudomonadota; class Alphaproteobacteria; order Rhodobacterales; family Rhodobacteraceae; genus Roseovarius; species Roseovarius gahaiensis. The sequence goes on along the minus strand of NZ_JAAORB010000002.1, from coordinate 223,882 downwards.
CCAGCCGGTTTTGGCGATAATCGGTGGGGCTGTTCATTTCATGAACGACCATACGCTCTTTCAGAAGGTCGATGAAAGGCAGGAACAATTGCCGGTTCAAGCCGTTTTTGTAAAGGTCATCGGGGGGCCGGTTCGAGGTGGTCACCACAACAACACCGGCATCGAAAAGCGCCTGAAAAAGTCGGCCTACGATCATTGCATCGGTGATATCGCTGATCTGCATCTCGTCGAAGGCCAGCAGACGCAGATTATCCGAAACCGATTTGGCGACAGGGGCCAGAGCGTCTTCGATGCCCTCTTGGCGGGCCACGTGCATACCAGCATGAATTTCTTGCATGAAGGCGTGGAAATGCACCCGGCGCGCAGGCACCGGCAAGGTTTCAACGAACAGATCCATCAGCATGGATTTCCCGCGCCCCACGCCGCCCCACAGGTACAGCCCCTTGGGCGGTTCGGGCGCGCGGCGGAACCAGCGCTTTCTGGTCGTCGTGTCGAGACCTTCGACGATGCGGTCGAACAGGGGCAAAACGGCCTGCTGGGCCGGATCGGGCGTCAGCGTGCCGTCTGCGACCTTGCGGTCATAAAGAGTGGTGAGACTGTCCATGCGGCCCCGCATAGCGCGGTCTGGCGCGCAAGAAAAGCCGCAAGCGCCCTGTCATGGCGCTGTGATGGCGGCCATCACAAAGGCTGAATTGACGGCCTGCCGGTTTTCCCTAGATTGTCGCGGCGCAGCAACAGGATACCGTGATGTCTTCGAAACCGTCTATCTTTACGCCCGTCTTGATTGCGGGGTGCATGATCATGCTGGTGTCGTTCGGCATCCGGGCCTCGTTCGGGGTGTTTCAGATCCCGATCGCCGAGGAGTTCGGCTGGCTGCGGGCAGAGTTCAGCCTTGCGATTGCCATTCAGAACCTTGCTTGGGGAATCGGACAGCCAATTTTCGGCGCGCTGGCCGAGCGGATGGGCGACCGCAAGGCAATTGTTTTGGGGGCTTTGGCCTATGCGGCGGGGTTGGTGTTGTCGTCCTTTGCGATGTCACCAGAAGCGCATCAGGTTTACGAAATTCTTGTGGGGTTTGGCATTGCTGGAACCGGCTTTGGCGTGATTCTGGCCGTGGTCGGGCGGGCCAGCTCGGACGAGAACCGGTCGATGAGCCTTGCCATTGCCACCGCCGCCGGATCGGCCGGGCAGGTCTTTGGCCCGCCGGTGGCCGAGGCGTTGCTGGGCGTGATGAGTTGGCAGATGGTGTTCATCGTGTTTGCCGGGTTGATCCTTGCGACGCTGGCCTTGCTGCCGATGATGCGCGCCCCCGAGGTCGCCAGCCGCGCCGAGCTTGAGGAAAGCATCGGCGCGCTTTTGGGGCGGGCGTTTCGCGACCCGTCTTATACGCTGATCTTTCTGGGCTTTTTCAGCTGCGGCTATCAGTTGGGCTTCATCACCGCGCATTTCCCGGCTTTCATCACCGAGATGTGCGGCCCAATCGCCCCCCGTGGCGTGCTGCATTCAATCGGGGTGACGACCACGTCGGCGCTTGGCGCGATGGCGATTGCGGTGATTGGGCTGGCCAATATCGCGGGCACGCTCAGCGCCGGGTGGCTGGGCAAGCGGTATTCCAAGAAATACCTGCTGGCCGGCGTTTACGCCGCGCGGACCGTCGTGGCGGCGGCGTTCATCATGACACCGATGACCCCGGCAACAGTTTTGCTGTTTTCGGTGTCCATGGGGGCGCTGTGGTTGGCCACGGTGCCGCTGACCAGCGGGCTGATCGCCCATATCTACGGGCTGCGCTATATGGGAACGCTTTATGGGATCGTGTTTTTCAGCCATCAGGTTGGCAGCTTCATGGGGGTGTGGCTGGGAGGTCGGCTGTATGACGTATACGGCGACTACACGCTGGTTTGGTGGGTCGGCGTGGGGGTTGGCGCGTTTTCGGCGCTGGTACATTTGCCGGTGAAGGAAAAGCGTGAGTTGCCCCCTTTGGCAGCCTGATCGCCTGCGTGTTCAGCGGATCAACTGGGTGCGTAACAGCTCCAGCACTGCGGCATCATGGGTATAAGCAACCGCATGGCCTGCGCCCTCGATCACCTCTTGGCGGGCGGCGCGGTTCCATTCGGCCAGTTTGCCAAGACCGGCAATCGGGATCACCTCATCCTCGCGCGCCCAGATGGCCAGCACCGGCAGGCCCGCCGCTGCGATAGCATGGTGGGCGGGCTGCATGTCTTCGTCCAGCACCCCGCGCAGCGATGATAGGACAGCCGGGCGAAACCCGCGCAACTCAAGCTCGGCCAGTTGCAGGTCAACCGCGTCGGGGATGGACGACGCCGTATCGCGTTCGGCCTCAAGCGCGGCGCGATAACTGCGGGCATAAAAGGCCATGAACAGCCATTGCCCCAGACGGTTGTGATTGACCACCAGCCGCGCGACCGGGCCCAGATCGTGGCCCATCCCGGCAGGCGCCAGTAGAACAAGCTGACGGATGCGCTGTATGTGCTTGGCGGCAAAGGCAGCCGCGATGGCCCCGCCCATGGAATACCCCAACAGCGTGACGGGCTGATCAACGCCAAGGGCATCCAGAAGATCCTCAAGTTGTGCCACGAAAAACGCCGCGTCCTGCGCGCCACGTGGGCGGGCGGAATATCCGCGCCCGTAAAGATCGTAGCTGAGCACGCGAAAGCCCTGCCCTGCCAACCCCTTGGCAATCGGACCCCATACAAACGACGGTGTGGTCAGGCCGTGGATACAGACCGCCATCGGCCCGTCCTGCGGGCCGGTCCATTGATAATGCGTGTCCCCGCGCGGCAAATGGGCCACCTGCCCCGGTGCATCGGGCCGCGCCTTGGCGACTGTCGGGCGGGCCCGTTCAAGCAGAAAGGGCGCGGCGGCAATGGCCAACGCGACCGCCGCCAGCGCCCACCAGATCATTGCGCCGCCAGCCACGCGTCAAGGATATAGCGGCTGGTCATCAGGTCCAGATGCGCACCGCCACCGTTCTTGAACAGGGTGATCTCATCATCAGACGTGCGGCAAAACTGGTCGGGCTGATAATGGTCGGCGATCAGATCGTCGCGGGTGATCGTGCCCTGTTCCAGCGGAATCTTAATCTCGCCGATATGGCCGATGGTGGTGTCGTAGCTGTCCACAAAGAGGCGCGCACGCTTGAGCCCTGCGTCATCAACTTCGCGCATATCCGGGCGATAGGCGCCGATCAGGTCGACATGCTGACCGGGCTGAAACCAGTCACCGCGCAACACCGGATCGGTCGACATGGTGGCGGAGGTGACGATATCGGCATCGCGCACTGCGCGTTCCAGATCGTCGGCCACGCGCAGGCCGGGGCAATCCTGAACCATCGCCTCGGCATTGGCGCGGGTGCGGTTCCAGACGCGGAAGCGGGCGTTCGGGAAGGCTGCCGAATATGCCTGAAACAGGGAACGGCCCACTGTGCCTGCGCCGACGATCAGGATATTTTCGCTGTCGGGGCGGGCCAGCTTGCGCGCGGCATACAGGCTGTCACCTGCGGTTTTCCATTTGGTGACAAGGTGGAAATCCACCAACGCAGCCAAGGTTCCACCCGCGTCGTCGTAAAGATTGACCGCGCCGTTGATCATCGGCGCGCCTTTCTTGGGGTTTCCGGGAAAGATGGTGGCGGTTTTCACGGCCATGCCCATGCCGTCGATCCATGCGGCACGGTTCAGCATCGTGTCAGGATCGCGATACAGGAAATTGTCGGCGATTTCGGCCTTGGGCAGTTTGTGACCGGCCTCGAACGCATTGCATAGGGCCAGCCAGTCAAGGTGCTTTTCGCCTTCGTCGAAGGGGATGATGGTGATGGTCATGCGGCCTCGTCCTTTGTCAGTAATCCATGATTGACCAGACAATGCGCCCAACCAGCGGGGCCGTCAAACAGGTGAGTGCGCCGCGATCTGCGCCGATGGTTTCGTCTCCGATGTGGAAAATCACGACATTAACGGTCATGCGGTTACCTGCGTCTTGGGGCCTTGGCCGCAACCATGCGGCCCTTAGCGGTTTTGCGCCACAGCAGATACAACCCCGACCCGATGATCAATGCGATACCCGCCCAAGCGGTCGGGGCCGGCCATGTGCCAAACACCGTCACGCCCCACATGATCGCCATCGGCATAGCGACATATTCGAACGGGGCAGCAAAGGCCGCTTCGGACAATCGGTAGGCTTGGCTGATGAAAAATCCGCCCATCACGCCTGTCAGGCCCAGAAGGCCAAAAAGCGGCCAGTCACCGGGGGCCACCGGCCCCCATGCACGCAACAAAAATTCCAGCGACGGGTGGCCCGAGCCTGCAAAGTTTCCGTGGCCAAGGGTGGTGCCAAAGATCAGGCTGGCCACGATGAACGTGGCCTGAATGTAGAACGCCATGGTGGCCGCGCTTTCGGTGCCGCCGATCTTGCGCGCAACAATGTGGATCACCGCATAAAGCGTGGCCGCCGCAACCGGCAAAAGCGAGGCCAGCTGAAACGCCGCCGTGCCGGGGCGCACGATCACCAGCACGCCGATAAAGCCTACGGCAATCGCCGCCCAGCGCCGCGCGCCAACGGTTTCGCGCAGGAAGATCACCGAAAAGATCGTGATCACCAGCGGCGAGACAAAGAACACCGCCACCGCATCGGCAATCGGCATCGCGGCCAGCCCCAGAAACAGGCACATATTGGCAAACACGACGCAAACGCCGCGCAGCAGGTGCATTTTCAGACGCCGTGTGCGGATCAGGGCCAGCCCGCCGCTGAGAGGCATGATGAGGCCCAGAAAGATCAGCGTCCCGATGGTCGAACGGATAAAAATAACTTGGTGCAGCGCATAGCTGTCGGACAGAAACTTGATGCCCACATCATTGAGCGAAAAACACATCACCGCCACAAGCGCACAAAGCGCGCCCATCAGGTTGGATCGCTGAACGCTGGCGGATGTCATGGGTGACCTCGAAGTGAGTTATCGGACCGCTGCACGCACGGCCCGTTCCAATGCATCCAGAAAACGAGAGCGGTCCGCCTTTGTAAACCCCTTGCCGCCACCCTGCCGGAACGGATCAGCAGCTCGTAGGTCGGTCATCAGGTCACGTGTGGCCAGTATGTTGCCGATATTGGCGGCTGTCAGTGCCTCGCCGTTGTGTTTTAACACCTGCGCGCCGGCCTCGACGCATTTGGCGGCCAGCGGGATATCCCCGGTGATCACTATGTCGGACGGGCCTGCGCGATCGGCGATCCACATGTCGGCCACATCCGGGCCATCGGGCACGATGACCGTTTCGACCAGCGGGTTTTGCGAGGGGCGCAAGCCGCCGTTCGACACGATGAACACGCGAACCCCATGCCGTGTGCCGACCTTCTCCGCCTCGGCCTTGACCGGGCAGGCATCGGCATCGACATAAATGCTCACCCCTTGGCCTGCTTGGTTTGGCCCTCGTCACGCTTGACCTTGTATTCCTTGGGAATTGGCATGCGGTTGAACGCGTCCAGCCCGGCGATTTTATAGGCTTCGGCCAAGGTGGGGTAATTAAAGGTGTTCTGAACAAAGTAATCCACTGTCCCTTTAAGGTTCAGCACTGCCTGCGCGATGTGGATCAGTTCGGTCGCGCCCTCACCCACGATCTGCACGCCCAGAACGCGGCGTGTTTTCAAGCTGAACAACATCTTCAGCATGCCATGTTCCAGCCCCATGATATGCCCGCGCGAGGTTTCGCGGAACCGCGCAACACCCACTTCGTAAGGAATGCCACGTTCCTGCATTTCTTCTTCGGACATGCCGCAGGTCGAAATCTCGGGCACGGAATAGATGCCATAGGGAAACCACGGGCTTTCGGGCAGGGTTGGCGTATCCAGCGCATGGCAGGCCGCAACACGGCCCTGTTGCAACGAGGTGGACGCCAAAGACGGGTGCCCGATCACATCACCGGCACCATAGATATGCGGCACTGCGGTCTGGTAGGTCTTGCGATCGACTGACAGGCGACCCCGGTGGTCGGTTTCCAAACCCGCCGCCTCGACGTTCAGCTTATCCGTGGCCCCCATCCGCCCGGCGGCGAACAACAGCATTTCGGCGCGCACATGGCGTCCATTGGCAAGGCTGACTTCGATATGGTCGCCCGCATCCTCGGTTTTCTCGATCGCGCTGCCAAGCCGCAAATCAACACCGTTTTCACGAATTTGGTGGGTGAAATCCTCGATCAGGTGCTTGTCGATGAAATCCAGAAACGTGTCGCGCGGTTCAATCAGGGTCACCCGCACATCCAGCGCCGAAAACATCGTGGCGTATTCCACCCCGATCACGCCCGCGCCCACCACGATCAGGCTACGCGGGATGCGGGCAAGTTCCAGAAACTCGTCACTGTCCACAACTGTTGTGCCATTGAAGGGCATGGTATCGGGGCGGTATGTCTTGGTGCCCGTGGAAATCAGGAACTTGTCGGCGGACAATCGGGTGGTTTCACCGGCTTCGGTTGCAACTTCAATTTCCGTGTCCGACACAAACCGCGCCAACCCGTCAAGCGTATCGACATGGTTGCGCGCGAACTGATGCTCCAGCACGTCCACCTCGTGATCCAGCGTCATATGCAGGCGCGATTTGAGGTCTTGCGCGCCGATGTCATCCTTGACGCGGTAAGAACGGCCATAAAAGCTGCGCTCGCGCCAACCCGACAGGTTCAGCACAGTTTCGCGCAGGGTTTTCGACGGGATCGTGCCGGTGTGCACCGACACGCCGCCGAACCGATCCTTGCGGTCGACAACCAAAACCCGGCGTTTCAGCTTCCCGGCCTGAATGGCGGCAGCCCGGCCCGCAGGCCCCGAACCAATGATGATCAGATCATAATGAGACATGGGTCACTTCGCGTATAGCGCCTCGGCATGGAAAGCGACGTGATCTTCCATGAAGGTCGAGATGAAGAAATAGCTGTGGTCATAGCCCGGCTGCATCCGCAACGTCGCGTGCTGGCGGCGTTCGGCGCAGGCGGCGGCCAAAGCCTCGGGGCGGAGCAGGTCAAGAAATTGGTCATTGGTGCCAGTATCGACCAGCACCGGCCCATCAAAGCCCCGTTCGCGCATCAGCAGGCTGGCGTCATGGGCAGCCCATTGGCTTTCGTCGTCGCCCAGATAGGCCGCGAATTGCTTGCGGCCCCAATCGCTGGCCGTGGGGTTGGAGATCGGCGCAAAGGCCGACACGCTGGTGAAACGCCCCGGCAGCGACATTGCCAAGGTCAACGCACCGTGCCCGCCCATGGAATGGCCGGTGATGGCCTGCCGTTCCTCGTCGATTGAAAAATTGGCGGTCAGGACGCGAGGCAATTCATCGGCGATGTAATCCCACATCTGAAAATGCGGCGCCCAAGGATCTTGGGTGGCGTTCACATAGAACCCGGCACCTTGGCCCAGATCATAGGCGTCGTCATTGGCCACACCGTCGCCGCGCGGGCTTGTATCGGGAAACACCAACGCAATGCCCTGCTCGGCGGCCCAGCCTTGGGCGGCGGCTTTGGTCATGGCATTTTCGTGGGTGCAGGTGAGGCCCGACAGATACCACAGAACCGGCACCGGGCCATCCTTGGCCTCGGCGGGCAGGAACAAGCCAAATGTCATGTCACAAGCGCAAGCCTTGGAGGCGTGGGTATAGACCCCCTGAACCCCACCAAAGCAGGCATTTTCCGATACGGTTTCCATGGCGGTCCTCATCTTTAAAACTTCGGTTGCCCGACACTGACCATGCTACAGGGGGCAAAGGCAAGCCCGCAGGCGTCACTGATCAGTAAAGACCCGACACCCAGCCAATAACCAGCGATACGGTCAGCACCGCAAACGCGGTCGAGATCAGGATCGACGCCGAGACCCGGTGCGGGGCAACACCATAGTGATGCGCAAGGATATAGACATTGCCCGCCACCGGCAGGGCAGCGGCGGCAATCATCACCGCAGCGGCATAAGGTTCAACCGGAAACAGCAACAATGCCGCCACCGCGACAAAGGCCGGGTGCAGGATCAGTTTACACAAACTAAGCCACCCCGCCACCACCGGGCGTTCGGCGGATTTCGAGGCCAGCGATGCACCGATGGCGAACAACGCACCGGGGGTTGCCGCCCCGCCCAGCAAGATCACGAACTGGTTCATCGGATCGGGGATCGGCAAGCGCAGCGCAGACCAGCTAAGCCCCAGCGTGACCGACACGATCATCGGGTTTTTCAAAAGGCCCAACCCGACCGTGCGCAAGACACCGATGGACATCCGCCCGTCTCGCGACCCGGTGATCAGGATCACCACTAGCGAGCCGAACACAATCAGATCGACCGCCAGCACCAACATGACCGGCACGATCGCCGCCTCGCCCATCAGCATGACCAGCATCGGAATGCCAAGGAAACCGACATTGCCGATCACCGCGCATTGCGCCTCGATCGCGGCCTCTTCGACGCTGAGTCGCCGAACCAATGCCACAATCGTCGCAATGCCGTACACAAAGGCCGTGCCCCACAGGTAGGCCATGATGAAGTGCCAATCCAGAACCTCGGCCAGCGACAGGTTGGCCGAGAACCGAAACAGCATCGCCGACAGCGCGAAATAGAACACGAATTTCGTCAGCCACGCCGTCGCTTCCTCGGTGAAAAAGCCAGTGCGGCCCGCGCCATAGCCCAGACCGATGATCAAAAAGAACGGCAGCGTTTGGAAAAAGATATCCAGCATGCCCACTTGGTAGCAGGTTGCGCCGGGGGGTCAATCTTGGGCCTGCCGCGCGCGTGGTCTGCGATTAGAGGTCAAATCGAAAAACTGTGGGTGGCTTTTCAGAAAACCGCCCTTCGATATGAAAGCAGTGACCCAGGGGGGAGGCGGGTTCCAACACCAGCCGCGCATCGTCGGGCCGCGGTGCGGCGATCCAACCGCTGAGCCGAAGCACTTTATCCCAACCACTGGCGCGAGACCTGCAAGCAAAGCGCATTGAACAACCAAATCGCCGTGCCGGGGGGGGGGCGGGCGGCCCGGCGATGCGCGGCCGCGCTCCGCGCCTGGAGTCCGCGCAAGGGAATACTCGCTTCGGGGCTGACTGCCGTCATCTGGCAGTTTCAGTCGGGCATTCTGGTCAAGCCAGGCCGCCTGAGCGGCAGCTCTGCGCAGGGAGTGGGCTTTGCAAAGTGGCACCGCCGCTGACCTTTTGCGGGATGGAGCAGACGCCGGATCAAGCCGCGCATTGCCGACGCGCGCGGTGGCGAAGCTACGATAGGGCTGGGCACTTTATGTCAGCCAAACCCGAACGACATCCAAGCGATGCGCCCAGCGTCACCAAATCGCCGCCGCGTGGGGGCGCGTCGGCGATGCGCGGCGGGGTTCGCCCTCGAGTCCGCGCAAGAGCTTCGCTTTCCCATGTCCTCTCTGGTGGCTGCCGCCATTGCCGCCCATCAAGCCAAAACCGTTCCCACCCCCGCACCCTCATAACTCAGGTGTCTTGCAGCGGGGGCCGTCAGCGCCCCTGCCCTAACCGCTGCCGATCAGCACGCCTGCGGCAAACACCAGCGCGCCGCCCAGAACCACCTGAAACGCCGCGCGGAAGAACGGGGTTTCCATGAACTTGTTCTGAATCCATGCAATCGCCCACAACTCGACGAACACAACGATGATGGCGATGATCGTGGCTGTCCAGAAATCTGGGATCAGGTAGGGCAGCGCGTGGCCCAGCCCGCCCACGGTGGTCATAACGCCCGAGGCAATGCCGCGTTTCATCGGGCTACCCCGGCCGGACAATTCGCCATCATCGCTGGCCGCTTCGGTAAAGCCCATGGAAATGCCCGCGCCCACGCTTGCGGCCAGCCCCACAAGGAAGGTCGTCCACGTATCCTGCGTGGCGAACGCGGTGGCAAAGATCGGGGCAAGTGTCGAAACGGACCCATCCATCAGCCCCGCCAGACCGGGCTGCACCCATGTCAGCACGAATTGCCTTTTGGCGGTGCGGTCCTCGGCGTCGCGGGCGTCATCGCCCAGATGCTCGGCCTGCAACTCCTCGGCGCGGGTTTGGTGGCCCGCCTCGGCAGCCGCCAGATCGCCAAGGAACTTGCGGGTGGCAGCATCGGATGTCCGTTGCGCGGCCTTGAGGTAAAATGCCTCGGCGTCGCGTTCCATCGCTTCGGCCTCGTCCCGGATGCGTTCAATCCCAAGGTTTTCCATCAGCCACACAGGCCGACGCGCGTAAAAGCCCGCCACATGTTCACGACGAATGAGCGGGATGACATCGCCAAACCGGCTGTTGTGCAGGTCAATCAACGCGCGGCGATGCGCATCCTCTTCGGCGGCCATGCCATCGAACACCTTGGCGGTATCTGGGTAGTCGCTGCGCAGACGTTCGGCGTAGTTGCGGTAGATTTGCGCGTCATCTTCTTCGGACGAGATGGCAAGCGCGAGAATCTCTTGTTCACTGAGGTCTGAGAAGCGACGGCGGGAACTGACTCCGGGGATCATGGGAAGCCTCTTTTTTAGAACAATTCTAAATTAGCGCCTGAGCAACAAAGTGCAACCCAGCAAAACTAAACTACATAGTTCACTTTTACTTGCAAACTGAACAGAACGGTTTAGAAATGCAAAAGTGAACTATGTAGTTTAGATAGGAGAACGCTGTGAAACCCTTGCTAACCGTCCTTGTTGTTGCCCTGACTGTCACACCCGTCATCGCCGCCAGTATCGACATGGGCACCCTGACCCCGACCCTGACGTACCCCGAACCAGCACCCGCCCCGGCCCCTGTCACCAAGGGCAAAGCAGGAATAAACCAGTAGGATCCAAGGTTTGACGTGCCGACAGGCTTGCGGCCTCCCCTTGCGCACGACTACACTGCGTGGGCTTTGGGGAGGTTACGCATGACGGCTATGGCCGCGGAAATCAAAAAGGGTCGGAAATTCGATCAGGTGCTTGAAGGCGCGCGTGAGGTTTTCATGCGCGATGGATTCGAAGGTGCCAGCGTCGATGAAATCGCCCGTGTGGCGGGCGTGTCCAAAGCCACGCTTTACAGTTATTTTCCCGACAAACGGCTGCTGTTTTCTGAAGTGGCCCGTCTGGAATGCAACCGTCAGGCCGAAGAAGCCCTGCAAGAAGTTGGACAGGACGACCCTGTCGAGGATGTTCTGCACGAGGCCGCCGACCGGATCGTGCGCTTTTTTCTGTCGGATTTTGGCCAGCAGGTGTTTCGCATCTGCGTGGCAGAATCGCATCGCTTCCCCGAATTGGGCTGCCGGTTTTATGCCTCGGGCCCGGCCATGGTGCGCGAGCGGCTTTCACAGGTGTTGACGCCTTACGTGAACAAAGGCGTGCTCAAGATCGACGATATGGATCTGGCCGCCAACCAGTTTGGCGAGCTGTGCAAAAGCGATTTGTTCGTGCGCTGCCTTTGCGGTGTTTGCACCGACGTGACAGAGGCCGACATCAAGCGCGTCACTGACGGCGCGGTTGAGATGTTTTTGGCCCGCTACCGGGCGTAACGGTTGAGCGGGGCCAAGGCGTTTTCAAACGCCTTGGCACAGACGCACAGGTCAGGCGCCGACGTCGATGATCGCCTTGGCCAGAACCGGCACGGTGTCCTTGTTCAACCCGGCAATGTTGATGCGGCTATCGCCCACCATGTAAATCGCGTGTTCGTCGCGCAGGCGGTCCACCGTTTCAGGTGACAGGCCCAAGCGCGAGAACATGCCGCGATGCTGCGCGATAAAGCCAAACCGGTCGGACCCAGACAGGCGCTGCAATTCGTCTGCCAGCTGTTCACGCAACGCCAACATGCCGGTGCGCACCTCTTCCAGTTCCGCCTGCCAATCGGCGCGTAAATCATCATTGGTCAGCACCAACGACACCAGCCGCGCGCCGTGATCGGGCGGGAAGGAATAGTTCTGCCGGTTCAGATAGGCCAGATTGCCTTGCGTGACGGCGTGCATTCCCTTGTCTTGCGCCACCGCCATCAACAGGCCGGTGCGTTCGCGGTAAATGCCAAAATTCTTTGAACAGCTTGCCGCGATCAGGGTTTCGGGGCAGCCCGATGCGACGGCGCGGGTGGCCTCGGCATCGGCTTGCAGGCCATCGCCAAAGCCCTGATAGGCAATGTCGATCATCGGCGTGGCACCGGTGTCATTCAGCAGGTCGATCACCGCCTTGAACTGCACAAGGTTCAGGTTGGCGCCGGTGGGGTTATGGCAACAGCCATGCAGCAACACCACATCACCGGCCCGGACCTGTGCCAAATCGGCCATCATGCCGTCGACATCGACACCGCCTGTCGCCTCGTCAAAATAGCGATAGGCAATGGTTTCCATACCCAGATGCTTGAGAATGCTCAGGTGGTTGGGCCATGTGGGATCGGACACGAACACCCGTGCCTGCGGATTGGCCATGCGGATCAACTCGAACGCCTGACGCACCGCCCCGGTGCCACCGGGCGTGGCCACGGCGGCCACCTGATCGCGGGCCACGGCATCGCCCAAAACCAAAGCGATCATCGCATCGGCAAAGGCGGGATCCCCGGCAAGGCCGGTATAGGCCTTGGTTGTTTCTTCGTCCCACCAGCGGCGCTCGGCCTCTTTTACCGCGCGCATGATCGGGGTGACGCCTTGGGCGTTTTTGTAAACGCCAACACCAAGGTCGATCTTGGTGTCACGCGGATCGTCGCGATAGGTTTGCATCAGCGCAAGGATCTTGTCCTTGGGTTGGTCTTTGAGATGTTGAAACATCAGTCCTCTCCGGTGGCGACGGGCACAGTGGGGAACGCGCCCCATTCGGTCCACGACCCGTCATAAAGCGCATGGTCGGTCTTACCGATCCGTTCCAGCGCAAGATTGATGATGGCGGCTGTCACGCCCGAGCCGCAGCTGGTGATCGCAGGTTTGCCCAGATCGACGCCCACCTCGTCCAACACCGCGCGCAGCCCATTGGGGCCTTTCATGGTGCCGTCATCGTTCAGCAAACGACGATAGTGGACGTTTTTCGATCCGGGAATATGCCCGCTGCGCAATCCTTCGCGCGGCTCGGGCTCTTCGCCGCGGAAACGACCGGGCGCGCGCGCATCAAGGATGCTGTAATCGCCCAGCTTGGACGCGGCAGAGACCTGCGTGACATCCTTGACCATCTGGTTCTGGCGGCGAACGGTCATATGCCGGTCGCGCACGATGGGCGACATGTCTTCAACCGGGTGTCCCTCGGCCTGCCATTTCGGCAGGCCACCGTCCAGAACGGCGATATTTTCTTGACCCATCAAGCGAAACAGCCACCAGACGCGGGCCGCCGAAAACAAACCTTGCGCATCATAAACGACCACCTGATGACCATCGCCCACACCCATAGAGCGCATGCGCGACATGAATTTTTCAACCGACGGCACCATATGCGGCAAGTCCGAGCGGTGGTCGCTGATATCGTCGATATCAAAAAACCGGGCACCGGGAATATGCGCCGCGTCATATTCGGCACGGGCGTCGCGGCCATCGGCGGGCATGAACCATGTGCCATCCAGCACCCGCAAATCCGGGTCTTTCAGGTGATCGGCCAACCAGCCAGTTGAAACAAGTGTTTTTGGATCGTCATGTGCCATCAGCGTCCCCCGGTTTCGGACGTCAAAGCACTAGCGCGGAGGAACGTTGAGGGCAAGCGCCTCAAGCCAAGATACGCGTTATCTTGCAAGCGCACGACTGATCAAGGCGACCACCACCAGCACAATCGCACCGCCAACCGCACCCGAGGCCGCCTGCCCAATCAGCACCCCGGAGTCGGTGCTACCGGCCGCCTTGGTAATAGCAGCACCGTCCAGAAGGGACAGGGCCTGACCGCCCAGACCACCGCCGACAATCCCGGCAATCGAATTGGCCAGAACCCCAAGGTTAATATTTTTGAAAAGCCCTCCGGCCATGTTGCCGCCAACCGCCCCGGCAATCAGGCTTATAAGCAGTTCCATCGGCATCCCCCCCAAAACAACCAACTGGACCCAAGCCTAGCAAGGCGATGCCCCAAGACAGAAGGGGAATTCACCTATGGCGATCCCCTGCGCTTACCCGTTGTCTTTAAGCAACCGTTGCTTTTGACGGTTCCAATCGCGTTTGGCTGCCGTTTCGCGTTTGTCATGGGCTTTTTTGCCCTTTGCGATCCCGATTTTCATCTTGGCCATGCCACGGTGATTGAAATACAAAACCAAAGGCACCAGCGCCATGCCCTTGCGCTGCGTTTCATTCCACAGCTTGGACATTTCTTTCTTGGATACCAGCAATTTGCGCTTGCGCTTTTCTTCGTGGGCAAAGGTTTTCGCCTGCTCGTAGGGCGCGATGTAGGAATTCACCAACCACAGCTCGCCATCTTCGACGATGGCGTAGCTTTCGGCGATGTTGGCGCCGCCGTTGCGCAGGGATTTCACCTCGGAGCCTTCAAGAATGATGCCGCATTCCAGATCTTCCTCGATCGCGTAATCAAACCGCGCGCGACGGTTTTCGGCGACCACCTTGTAATTCGGGTTATCCTTGGGCTTGGCCATCGGGGGTGTCCTGTATCTGGTCTTGGGCGGCGGGCGCGAAGCGGCAAGATAGACCTTCGGCTGCGCCGATCCAAGGGGGTGCGACTGGAATCGCACGCCACCGGCCATAAAGCCCACCGGATCAAGGCCCGGCGCGCAGGGCCACACCATGCTGAGCCACCGCAGGCATCGGCGCAATGGCTTGGCGCATTCCGCGGCATGGGCTAGGCTTGCGCACAGAAAAGCCGTGCGACAGGAGGGGACGACCCATGAAAATGAACGACGAGCGGATCATCGAAGCCGACCGCGCCACCGTTTGGGCGGCGCTGTTGAACCCCGATGTGCTGAAAGAATGCGTATCCGGCGCCCAAGAGGTAACGGGCAATGCAACCGATGGGTTTGAGGCGACGGTCACCCAAAAGGTCGGGCCGGTGAAAGCCACGTTCAAAGGGGCCGTCACCGTGTCGGACATGGTCGAACACGAACGCCTGACCCTGACCGGCGAAGGCAAGGGCGGGGCTGCCGGATTTGCCAAGGGCGCCGCCGATGTGCGTCTGGAAGAGGTGCCCGAGGGCACCAAGCTGATCTATGATGTCGAGGCCAAAGTCGGCGGAAAGCTGGCACAGCTCGGCAGCCGACTCGTTGACGGTTTCGCCAAGAAAATGGCCGACAAGTTCTTTTCCCGGCTGGAAGAGGTGATCGAGGGCCCGAAAGAAGATGACGACACCGAAGAGGCCGAAAAGAAAGGCTGGCTAAAGCGATTGATCAAGTCGTAGGCACCCGCCTAGTCGCCGATGAGCTTTGCAATACGCTGGCCGATGGCCCGACTGCCCTTGACCGAGGGGTGGATCAGATCAAGCCCATGATAGGATCGGTCGCCATGTGGCACCAGATCGGCCAGCGACACAAAGTGCACACCGCGATCCAGTGCCGCCAAGCGGGCAAGGCGGCGATCCATTTCATCACCATCATCGGTGCAGCCTTCGATGGGCGACCGAACGCCGGGGGTGCGAAGATACCCCACAAAAGCCACCTGTGCACCCGTTTGGCGCAGCTTTGAGACAAAGCCCGGAATGCGCCCCCGCGTGCCATCCTCAGAGATCAGGCGACTGATCCGGCGATCGCACGGCCCACAGCCACAGCCCATCCAGATGTCGTTGCCACCGCCGTTCAGCACGACCCAATCCCAATCACCGGGCCGATATTGCTTGGTAATGTTCAGGCCCAGACTGCCTGAAACAGGCAAGGCATAAAGATACCGCGCCCCCGACACAGACCTGTCGATCACCGGCTCGCGCAGTTCCTGTTCAATCGCATGGGAAACGCCCATACCTTTCAAACTGTGCGTGGCCATCAGCGAATCGCCCAGCAACAAAATCCGCGCCTGCTGGTCCCGGGTCACAGGCTCGGTACAGGCGGTCAGCGTGAGCAGGGCGGCAAATGCGGCAAGGCGTCGGATCATGACAGCAGCGTTCTTTCGGTCAAGCGAGAGCACTAGACTATCACAGGGGATCGTGACCGAGTCCAGCGTTGGCGGATTTCAGCCTGGAAACAGTTTGATCACGGGCCCAGAACGATCAGTCATGCATCAGCGCACAACCGGGGCTGCGCATCTGCGCCTTGGACCATACCAGCCTTTCACCTAGTTTACCGGAAAATAACGAGGCACAGCATGACATCCACCCCCATCGTAGATGTAAGGGATCTGCGCAAGGTTTATGACGACGGGTTCGAGGCACTGAAAGGTGTGAACCTGTCAATTCGGTCCGGCGAGATTCTGGCGCTGCTTGGCCCCAACGGCGCGGGCAAGACGACGCTGATCTCAACGCTCTGCGGCATCACCAGCCCCACGGGCGGGCATGCGCTTGTGGGCGGGCATGATATTATCACCGGCTACCGCGGGGCGCGGGCCATGATCGGTTTGGTTCCGCAAGAGGTGGCGCTTGAGCCGTTCGAGAAGGTGATCAACACAGTCCGGTTTTCGCGCGGGCTGTTTGGCCAATCCCGGAACGAGGCCTTGGTGGAACAAGTTTTGCGGCAACTGTCACTGTGGGACAAACGGCATAACAAGCTCAAGGAATTGTCGGGCGGCATGAAACGCCGTGTGCTGATCGCCAAGGCCTTGGTGCACGAACCCAAGGTGCTGTTTCTGGACGAGCCGACCGCCGGGGTAGATGTGGAGCTGCGTCGTGACATGTGGCAGGTGGTCGAAGGGCTGCGCGCTCAGGGCGTAACCATCATTCTGACCACCCATTATATCGAAGAGGCCGAGGCCATCGCTGACCGCATCGCCGTGATCAACAAGGGCGAGATCCTGTTGGTCGAGGACAAGGCCGCGCTGATGCAGCGCATGGCACACAAGACATTGCGGATTGATCTGGCTGATCCGATCCACGCGGTGCCGGACAGCTTGCACGACTATGGGTTGGAACTGGCGCCGGACGGCCGATCCGTTACCTATCATTACGACACACAAGGCGGAAATGGCACCGGCATCACCCGGTTGATACAATCACTGGCCGCCGAAGGGCTACATCTGCGCGACATCCACACGCAGCAATCCAGCCTAGAAGAAATATTCGTCGGGCTGGTCAAGGAGGGCGCGGAATGAACCTATATGCGATCAGGGCGATTTACGTTTTCGAAATGAAACGCTTTTTCCGCACCCTTATGGAAAGCCTGCTGTCGCCGGTGATCTCGACCTCGCTTTACTTCGTGGTGTTCGGCTCGGCCATTGGCAGCCGTATCGACCAGGTCGAAGGGGTCACCTATGGCGCATTCATCGTGCCGGGGCTGATCATGCTCAGCGTGATGACCCAAGCGATCAGCAATGCCAGTTTCGGCATTTATTTCCCGAAATTCATCGGCACGGTTTACGAGCTTCTGTCAGCGCCTGTGAACTTTTTTGAAATCGTTCTGGGCTATGTTGGCGCGGCGGCCACCAAATCCTTGATGATCGGCGTGGTGATCCTGCTGACAGCCGGGTTTTTCGTGGATATGGATATTCAGCACCCTTGGGCGATGCTGGCCTTTCTGGTGCTGACCTGCCTGTCGTTTTCGCTGTTCGGGTTCATCATCGGGATATGGGCCGAAAATTTTCAGCAACTGCAAATCATCCCACTGCTGGTGATCACGCCTTTGGTGTTTCTGGGTGGCTCGTTCTACTCGATCTCGATGCTGCCGCCGCTTTGGCAAACGCTGACGCTGTTTAATCCGGTCGTTTACCTGATTTCAGGGTTTCGCTGGTCGTTCTTTGGGCAGGCGGATGTGCCTGTTGGCCTTAGCCTGCTGGCGATTGCCGGGTTTACAGGTATTTGCCTTGCACTGGTGTGGCTGATTTTCCGCACCGGCTATCGGATCAAGGAATGATTGATCCGTATGGCGTGACTTATTTGCCCGTGTTTCCCGACTTTTTCTAAACTTGGTGAAATGGCCATGGCCTGCCGTCTTGTTTGTAGGGGGCGGGCATTCTACATCAAAGCTATGAAAATTCGTATTCCGTACCTTAGCCGCCTGTTCGAACGCGGCCCCTTGGTGGCCGTCATCCGGCTGAACGGCGCGATCGGTGCCGGTGGCCGCGCGCAATTGAATGACGAGGCTATGGCCCCTGTCATCGAAAAGGCATTCAAGCGCGGCAAACCCAAAGCCGTTGCCTTGCTGATCAACTCCCCCGGAGGGTCACCTGTGCAATCGTCGTTGATCGCGGCGCGTATTCGGCGGCTGGCGGATGAAAAAGATATCCCCGTTCACGCCTTCGTGGAAGATGTCGCCGCCTCGGGCGGGTATTGGCTGGCCAGTGCCGCCGATGACATCTGGACCGATGAAGCGTCGATCGTCGGGTCGATCGGCGTAATCTCGGCCGGGTTTGGCGCGCATGTTTTGTTGTCGCGGCAAGGCGTGGAACGGCGGGTCTATACCTCGGGAAAATCAAAAAGCTTCCTTGACCCGTTCCTGCCGGAAAAGCCCGAGGACATCGACCGCCTGACTGGACTTTTGGAACAGATGCACGACGTATTCGAACGCCAAGTCAAATCCCGTCGGGGCGACAAACTGGCGAAAGACGACGCGCTTTTCACCGGGGAGTTCTGGCTGGGCCACCGCGCGGTCGAGTTGGGGCTGACCGATGGTATTGGCCATCTGACACCCAAGATGAAAGACATCTACGGCGACAAAGTGCGCTTTGCACAATATGGCCGCAAGCGTGGTCTGTTCCAACGGTTTGGCATGGCCTTGGCCCAAGACACGATAACCACCATCGAAGAACGCGCCGCCTATGCGCGGTTCGGGCTTTGACATGATCGTAAAAATCGTCGTTCTATTCCTCGTATTCATGGGCGTCATGGCGATGTTCGGCAAACTGCGCTTTCCCGGACAACAAAAGCTGGCCTCGGCTAAATGTCCCAAATGCGGGCGATTCCGGATCGGGAAAGGCCCCTGTAGCTGCACGAAAGGCAAGCGCAAATGATGCCATGGATCTTGTCCGCCCTTGGCCTTTTGATCCTTTTGCTGGCCGGGGATGCACTGGTCAAAGGCGCGGTGAACCTGAGTTTGCGGGTCGGCATTCCAGCGCTGATCGTCAGCCTGACAATCGTAGCCTTCGGCACTTCGGCCCCCGAACTTCTGATTTCCATCAACGCCGTTCTGCTTGATAAGCCGGGGCTGGCCCTTGGCAATGTCGTAGGCTCGAACACGGCCAATATCCTGCTGGTCCTTGGTATTCCGGCGCTTTTGTTTGGGCTTCATACAAGCGGCTGCGAAACGCGCAAAACCTATGTTTTCATGCTGGTCGGGTCGGTGTTGTTCATCGGGCTGGCCTTTTTGGGTGAATTCACGCTGGTGTCGGGCCTGATTTTGCTGGCCGCTTTGGCGTTCGTTCTGACAGATTCGCTGCTTGAAGCGCGCAACCACCGACGCGAAACTACGGCGTTGGCGCTGCTGGACGCGCAAGACGGCGAAGACATCGAAGGTGCCGACCCGGATATGCCGTGGTGGCAGATCATCGTCTTTCTCGTGCTTGGGCTTATCGGCCTTCCGCTTGGCGCTGATCTTTTGGTCGACAACGCGTCGATCATCGCGCGGCAATACGGGGTCAGCGATACGGTGATCGGGCTGACGCTGGTGGCGCTTGGCACCTCTTTGCCGGAACTAGCGACCACCGTAATGGCCGCGCTGCGCCGACAGGCGGATGTGGCGCTTGGCAATGTCATCGGGTCGAACATGTTCAACCTGCTGGCCATTATCGGGGTGACCACGCTTGTTGGGCCAATCCCGGTCGACCCCGGATTCCTGCAATTTGATCTTTGGGTCATGCTGGGTGCATCGCTGTTGATCATCCCGTTTGTCTTTTTCAAACAGGATATCGGGCGTATTTGGGGTGTGATCTTGACCGGCCTATATCTGGCCTATGTCTTGATCGTGCTTTCATAAACGGGGACAGAACACATGACACGGGCATTGGTAACCGGCGCTGGTAAACGTCTGGGGCGCGCTATGGCGCTGGAACTGGCGCGCCGCGGCTTTGACGTGGGAGTGCATTACGCCACCAGCGAGGATGAGGCCAAGGCCGTCGCAGCCGAAATTCGTAGCATGGGCCAACGTGCCGAAGTTTTGCAAGCCGACCTTCTGGACGAAGACCAAGTGCGGGCGCTTCTGCCCAAGGCGGCCGAGGCCCTTGGCGGCCCGGTCACCTGCCTGATCAACAACGCCTCGATCTTTGAATATGACAACATCCAGTCTGCCACGCGCGAAAGCTGGGACCGGCACATGGAAAGCAATCTGCGCGCACCTTTTGTTCTGACGCAGGCACTGGCGGCGCAAATCCCCGATGCGGCCCGCTGCGAGATGGATGAACCCTTGGCGCAGGGGCTGGTCGTCAACATGATCGACCAAAGGGTGCGCAAGCTGACCCCCGAATTCATGACTTACACGGTGGCCAAGATGGGCCTTTGGGCCTTTACCCAAACCGCAGCCCAAGCGCTTGCGCCGCACGTCCGCGTCAACGCCATCGGGCCGGGGCCAACCTTGCAGGGTCACCGCCAAACCGACAGCCATTTTCAACGGCAACGGCAGGCGACCGTCCTGAACCGGGGCGCGAATGCCAGCGATATCGTCGCGGCGCTGGCTTATTTTTTGGAGGCCCCAGCAGTGACCGGGCAGCTTTTGTGCGTCGATGGCGGCCAACATCTGGCATGGCAAACACCCGATGTGCTTGGGGTGGAGTGAGCCGATTACCGTAAAGTTGTGCACCTGTCGCAACTTCGTTACTGAAACGTTACAAAAAGCTGTTTGTTTTCAATATTTTGCGGGCGGTTAACAAATTTATTGTTTGTTTTCAATAGACTAAAATATCGCCTAAAAATTAAGCAAATCAAGGAACCCACGTAGAAACAAGGGAATTTTGCCGTTCCCTGAAACTTGCCCCCACACTTATCCACAGGAATCGGGGACAGCTTTTCTCTTGCCCCAAGTCCGATAAGATTGCAGCGACGACCAAGAATCATATCTGAAAGTATATGCCCGAGCAGCCAACGGATAACGCGCCTAAAACCGGCCATCAGGTGATCCACGATTACCTGCGCACCCTGGATTCATCCCCCGGGGTTTACCGCATGCTCGATGCGCAGGCGCGCGTGCTTTATGTTGGAAAAGCGCGCAATTTACGCGCCCGGGTGTCCACCTATGCCCGGCCTGCTGGCCACACGCCGCGGATCGCCCGGATGATCAGCGAAACCGCAAGCATGATGTTTTTGACAACGCGTACCGAAACCGAGGCGCTGTTGCTGGAACAGAACCTGATCAAGCAACTGAAACCGCGCTACAATGTGCTTTTGCGCGACGACAAAAGCTTTCCGAACATTCTGGTCACCGCGCATGATTACCCGATGATCAAGAAACACCGTGGCGCGAAAAAAGAGAAAGGCCAGTATTACGGTCCGTTCGCCAGCGCGGGTGCGGTCAACCGGACCTTGGCCCAATTACAAAGGGTGTTTCAGCTACGAAATTGCACCGACACACAGTTCGAGACGCGCACGCGCCCCTGCCTGCAATACCAGATCAAACGCTGCACCGCCCCTTGCGTGGGGTATATCAGCAAGGCCGACTACGCGGCGGCGGTCAAGGATGCACAGCGGTATCTCTCGGGCCGCTCAACCGAGATACAGGACAAACTGAAAACCGAGATGGCCGAAGCCTCGGACGCCATGGAATTCGAGCGCGCCGCCGCCCTGCGCGACCGGATCAAGGCGCTGACGCAGGTGCAAACAGCCCAAGGCATCAATCCCCGCACCGTCACCGAGGCCGATGTTCTGGCGCTGCATCTGGAAAAAGGGCAAGCCTGCGTGCAGGTGTTTTTCATCCGTGCCGGGCAAAACTGGGGCAACCGCGATTTTTATCCCCGCGTCGGCGCAGATGTGGAAGAACCCGAGGTGCTGGAGGCCTTTATCGGGCAGTTCTATGACACCAAGGAACCGGCCCGGCAACTGATCCTGTCGCATGGCATCGAAAACGCCGATCTGATGACCGAGGCGCTGAGCGAAAAACTGGGCCGCAAGGTTGAATTGCTGGTGCCACAGCGCGGTGAAAAAGCCGAGCTGGTGGACGCGGCCCTGCGCAATGCCCGCGAAAGCCTTGCACGCAAGATGTCGGAAACCGCCACGCAGGGCAAATTGCTCAATGGGCTGGCCGAAGCCTTTGGCCTGCCCAAAGTGCCGCAGCGGATCGAGGTGTATGACAACAGCCATATTCAAGGCGCACATGCCGTCGGCGCGATGATCGTAGCCGGCCCCGAAGGGATGGAAAAAAACCACTATCGCAAGTTCAACATCCGTGGGGATGATCTGACCCCCGGCGATGATTTCGGAATGATGAAAGAGGTGCTGAAACGGCGTTTTAAGCGGTTGCTGAAAGAAGACCCGGACCGCGCGCATGGCCAGTGGCCCGACCTGTTGCTGATCGACGGCGGCGCGGGGCAGGTCAGCGCCGTGGCGCAGATCATGCGCGAAATGGGTGTCGAGGATATCCCGATGGTGGGCGTGGCCAAGGGTGTAGACCGCGATCACGGCAAAGAGGAATTCCACCGGACCGGCCAGCGTCCCATGGCGCTGCGCCACAATGACCCCGTGCTGTATTTCATCCAACGCCTGCGCGACGAGGCGCACCGCTTTGCCATCGGCACGCACCGCGCCAAGCGCTCCAAGGCCGTGGGGGCCACCCCGCTGGACGAGGTGCCGGGCGTGGGCGCGGCGCGCAAGCGTGCCCTACTGGCCCATTTCGGCAGCGCCAAGGCGATCAGCCGCGCCAATCTGGCCGATCTCAAGGCGGTGGATGGCGTATCCGAAGGCTTGGCGCAAAAGGTCTACGACTTTTTCCATGAGAAGGGCTGAGCGAGCGCTTACTTGCCCCCATGCCTTTAGCGTCTGACAGGCAGGCGCACCATCGCCCGCCCCGGCGTGATACCGGGTCGCCTTGCGTCATGGGCGCAGCTATCGCCATCGAAGGCGGTGCAGACCCAGCCGTCATAATCCCTTGGCAGCAGCCCACGATCAGCGCCACACCGAGTCGCACAACGCCCAAGCCGCCGCACCACATCTTCTTATGGCAACAAGATTGGGGATACCCCGCTGATGCAGATGCGTGGCACCAGACGGCTTGGTGCGGACGATCAGTGTTTATAGCTTCAAGACGGGCTAAATAACCGGTCTTTCAAGCCTTTTTGCGCGCGCAGGCGATAGCCGTATTCAGCTCATGCTCTGTCTTTCCACGGCGGGCAATCCGGGCTAGAACGGGGCCATGATCTGGACGGTGCCCAATATTCTGACGGTTTTGCGGCTTCTGGCGGCACCTGGTGTCGCGGTGATGTTTTTGTATTTCCATCGCCCATGGGCGGATTGGTTCGCGTTGACACTGTTCATCAGCGCCGCGATTACCGACTGGTTTGATGGCTACCTTGCAAGAGCTTGGAAACAAACAACAAAACTGGGCACGATGCTGGACCCGATTGCTGACAAAGCGATGGTTGTGATCGCCTTGATGGTGATTGTCGGATATTCCAGCATGTCACCTTGGTTGGTTTTACCCGCGACCGTGATTTTATTCCGCGAGGTGTTTGTCAGCGGATTGCGCGAATTTTTGGGCGATACTGCGGGCTTGTTAAAGGTCACAAAGTTGGCCAAATGGAAAACCACCGCGCAAATGGTTGCGATTGCTGTGCTTTTTGCCCAAGGCGTGTTTGAACACTATTTCGGAGCGCAAACGTTTGGTGCGGTCGCACTGGGCCATGTGGGGCTGTGGCTGCTATGGATCGCTGCCGCACTGACATTGATGACAGGCTACGATTACCTACATAAAGCAAGGCCATATCTGAAGGAATAAACCATGGACGTGCTGTATTTTGCATGGGTGCGGGAACGGGTCGGGCGGCCGAAAGATAAACTTGAGACCGACGCAGAAACCGTGCGCGACTTGGTGAACGAACTACGTGAAAAAGAAGAACGCTACGCCGCCGCCTTTGCCGATCTGGACGCCCTGCGGGTGGCTGTCGATCAGGAATTGACCGATTTTGATGCGCCATTGAAAAACGCCCGAGAAGTCGCGTTTTTCCCGCCGATGACAGGGGGTTAACTATGGATATCCGCGTTCAGGAACAGCCCTTTGATCTGGGGGCCGAGGCCAACGCCTTTGCCGCCAAACAAACAGGCATGGGGGCGTTGGTCACGTTTACCGGCATCGTGCGCGACCTTGCCGAGGGTGATCTGGACACCATGGAGATCGAGCATTATCCCGGCATGACCGAAAAAGCGATTGAGACAATCGCGAACGAAGCGCTAAGCCGTTGGACGCTTGGCGATATTCTGGTCATCCATCGCTATGGAAAACTACACGCCGATGAGGTGATCATGATGGTCGCCACCGCTGCCCGACACCGGGCCGATGCGTTCCAAGGCGCTGAATTTCTTATGGACTTCCTGAAATCCCGCGCGCCGTTCTGGAAAAAAGAAGTCAGCGGCACAGCGACCGATTGGGTGGCCGCCAAGGACGAGGATGAAGACGCGCTGAGCCGCTGGTAAGATGCGGGCGTTTTGTGCGACATTCGCGAAACGCCCCCCCATCTGACGTAGGGTTCCAATTGCCCCTGACATGAATTTCGCCAAGCTTCCCGCTGGAAAGTCCGTAGCGTGAGGCAAGTATGAACGACATCATCCAAAGCTATATCGAAACCCTGACCCCAAAGGCGCGGGGCACGATCAAGGGCACTGCCAAACTGGTGATCACCGACGCCGGTAGCGTGATGCTGGACGATACCGGCGCGCGAGCGGGCAACGAAGACGCCGACGTGGTCCTGATTGCCAGTGACGAGGTGTTCCGCAATATCCTGTCGGGCGAGCAAAACCCGGTGATGGCATTCATGTCTAGCAAGCTGAAAGTTGAAGGCAACACGCAGCGCGCGTTGAAAGTGAGCAGCATTTTGACGGGGTGAGGGATTGGGGCAAAAGACAAAGCCCTGATCCGCGCGACAGCCGATTTCTTGAAAAGAAATCGAACCGGAAACTTGAAAAGTTTCCGGCGTTCCGAGCAGGTCGGCACAGGCGTGTCTGACCTCGCGCGCTGCTGCCTCTGGACAGGAGCGCCGCGCAGGTGCAACAGTTTGATCAAATTCCCGACTCACGGATCAAACGGAGCTGCACGATGAAAGACGACAATTTCCTGCGCGAGATGAACGCCAAGCACCTTTGGCATCCGATGGGCCATCCCGGTGAGGCGCGCGAAAATGCGCCCCGCATCATCAAGGGGGCCGAGGGCGTCGAGATTATCGACATAGATGGGCATCGTGCGGTGGATGCCGTGGGCGGGCTTTGGTGTGTGAACCTTGGCTATTCCAACGATGCGGTGAAACAGGCGATTTCCGATCAGCTTTGGGAACTGCCGTATTATTCGGCCTTTGCTGGCACCAGCAACCCGACAGCAATCGAAGCCTCTTACGCGGTGCAGGAGTTTTTCGCCGAAGACGGCATGGTGCGCAGTTTCTTTACCAGTGGCGGATCAGATAGCGTGGACACCGCGCTGCGGCTTGCGCGGCAGTATCACCGCCTGCGTGGGGAACCCACACGCACCAAGTTCCTGAGCCTGAAAAAGGGCTATCACGGCACGCATTTTGGCGGGGCTAGCGTGAACGGCAACAACCGGTTCCGCATCAATTACGAGCCGCTTTTGCCGGGCTGTTATCACCTGCCCAGCCCCTACACCTATCGCAACCCGTTCGACACCATCGACCCCGAAATGCTGGCCCGCAAAATCGCCGCAGCCGCGGTGGACGAGATCGAATTTCAAGATCCCAGCACCATCGCGGCCTTCATAATGGAGCCGATCCAAGGCGCGGGCGGGGTGATCGTGCCTGACGCCAGCTTTATGAAACTGATGCGCGAAGTTTGTGACAAATACGGTATCTTGATGATCTCGGACGAGGTGATCACCGGCTTTGGGCGCACCGGCGACTGGTCGGGCGCGCGGCATTGGGGCGTAAAGCCCGACATGATGACCTGTGCCAAAGGCATCACCAGCGGTTATTTCCCGGTGGGGGCGGTCATGATTGGCGAAACCGTGGCTGATGTGTTCGAAAACTCGGGGCCCGAAGGCGCAATTTGGCACGGCTATACCTATTCAGCGCATCCGGTGGGGGCAGCGGCGGTTGTGGCCTGCCTGTCAGAAACCTTGCGGCTGGATACGAAAACCAACGCGGCGGCACGCGGTCAGCAATTGTATGACGGGGTGTGCGACCTGGCCGCCAAGCATGACATCATCGGTGATGTGCGCGGCGGTCATGGCCTGATGACCGGGATCGAGATTGTCAGCGACCGCGATGCCAAGACCCCGATGGATGCCGCCACGATGAAGCGCATTCACCAGACAGCTTACGAAAGCGGCGCAATGGTGCGTCTTGGGGGCCATAACATCCTGATGTCCCCACCCTTGACCATCACCGAGGCCGAGGTGAACCAGATCATCACCGCACTAGACAAAGGATTTGCCGCAGCCTGATCGGCGCGGCGCATCCGACACCACATGCGCGCCCTGTTATAAGGGCGCGCATTGTGGCTTCGGATCAGCTAAAGCGTTTCCAAGCGTTCTGCATGGCTTCGCTCATGGACTCCCACGCCTTGTCGGCACCGGCCTTCACGTCGTTCCAAGCAGCGCTTTGGGCATCCTGAAGCTTCTCTAGCTCGTCCTGCATTGCATCCCGGCGCTTTTTCAGATCGTCAATCTGTTCCTGATATTCGATTTTCGCATCAGCCTGTGCGCCTTGCGCCTTGGCTTGAAGCTTGTCAATTTCGGCCTTCCACTCGTCCAGCTTGGCGTTAAGCTTGTTCTGATAGGCTTGTTTATCGTCCATTGGTCGCTCCTTCAGGTCTGTTGATACCGTAAGGCAAAGGTAAGAAGCCTTGGTCTTTGGTTCAACATGTCAGTCAAAGCCGGGCATTGGGCGACGGCCTGAGCCGATAAAAAAGGGCCGACGCGTCAAACGCCGGCCCCTGTTTTCATAGTCTGTGAAGGTTAGTGGAACTTCTTGATTTCACCCGCCTTCAGACGCTCAAGATAGCTGTGCAGTTCGCGCCGAACGATAGGCATCAGGAAATAGAGCCCCAACACGTTGACCACCGCCATCGCAAAAATCGCCGCATCCGAAAAATCGATCACCGGGCCAAGATTGGCCGAGGCCCCGATCACCACAAAGATGCAGAAAATCACCTTGAACACGATCTCTTTGTTCTTGCCCTCGCCAAACAGGTAGGTCCACGCCTTGAGCCCGTAATAAGACCAGCTGATCATCGTCGAGAAGGCAAACAGAACAACCGCCAGTGCCAGCACGTAGGGGAACCAGCCAAACGCGCTTGCAAACGCCGCCGAGGTCAGGCTGACCCCCGAGGTGCCATCCGCAGTCTGGATCATACCCGACTCGCCAACCAGATAAAGGCCGGTCTCAGGATCGGTCAAAAGCTGCCCCGAAATGATGATGACCAATGCGGTCATGGTGCAGATCACCACCGTGTCAATAAACGGCTCAAGCAGTGAAACGAAACCTTCGGTGATCGGTTCCTTGGTGCGCACCGCCGAGTGGGCGATGGCCGCCGACCCGACGCCTGCCTCGTTCGAAAACGCGGCCCGCTTGAAGCCTTGGATCAGCGCGCCAACCATGCCGCCGGCAACGCCAAGACCGGTGAACGCGCCCTGAAAAATCTGTCCAAACGCCCAGCGGATCATATCGGCGTTCATGATGATGATGACCAGAGCGGCCAACACATAGGTCACGCCCATGAACGGCACGACCTTTTCGGTGACGCGCGCAATGGATTTCAGGCCGCCGACGATGACCGCGAACACCACCAACGCAAAGATCACGCCGGTGATCCAGCCGGGATAATCGCCGACGATACCGCTGATCTGCTGATGCGCCTGATTGGCCTGGAACATGTTACCGCCGCCAAGCGCGCCAAGGATACAGAAGATCGAGAACATGACCGCCAGAATCTTGCCGCCCGGCAAACCGCGTTCGGCAAAACCCTTGGTCAGGTAATACATCGGGCCACCTGAAACGGTGCCGTCTTCATATTCGTTACGGTATTTCACACCCAGCGTACATTCGGTGAACTTGGTGGCCATCCCCATCAGGCCCGCAAGGATCATCCAGAACGTGGCCCCTGGCCCGCCGATGCCGACAGCCACCGCGACCCCGGCAATATTGCCAAGACCCACCGTGCCTGACAGCGCCGTGGCAAGTGCCTGAAAATGGCTGACCTCGCCTGCGTCATTGGGATCGGAATAGTCGCCCTTGACCAGTGATATCGCATGCCCAAACGCGCGGAACTGAATGAACACGAAATAGATGGTAAAGACCGTGGCGGCGATGACCAGCCACGCCACGATCCAAGGAAAGGACGTGCCGGGAAAGGGGCTGAAGATAAAGCTGACGAACCAGCCGGTTGAGTTGGCAAAGATTTGGTTGACGGTTTCGTCAACGGATTGGGCAAATGCCGGCGCTGCGCCTGTCAGGCAAAGGCCGGCGGCGGCACCGGCCGCGCGTGAAATTGTGCGATACATGGAATGTTCCCTGCTGTTCTATGGCATTTACGGCACGATGGTGCATGGCACCGGGGCCGTTTGCACAAGTGCGCTTGCGACCGATCCAAAAACCCGCGCGCCCCAGGCCGAATGGCCGTTGCGCCCGATAAAGATCTGGCCAGCCTCGTTTTCCTTGGCGATATCGCACAGCACTTCGGCGATGCGACCGTAACGAATGACGCTTTCGATCTCGGCGCCTTTGCCCGACGCCGCCTTGACAACCGGGGCCATCAACGCGGTTTCAGCGCGCTCCAACTCTTCGCGGCGGCGTTTGTGACGCTCTTCCAGTTCGTTGGGCGTCAGGAAGGAATAGGGCGACCATTCCAGAACATGCGCAATCAACACGCTGCCCCCTTGCGCCGCAGCGCGATCAATTGCGAATTCCAGCGCGCGTTGCGCGGCCTCGCTGCCGTCATAGCCGACGACGAATTTTCCAGACATTTGTGAACCCCCTCGTTCTGTTGTTCTCCGCGGCGCAGAAAATGCGCGACGGAATGACGCATACTAGCACAGGTTGAGTGTGCGTTTTTCCCAAAATATTGTGGACTCTGGCCAATATGGTCGGATTTTTCGCCGATCAAGCACAAAAACACCTGCACATACCGCGCATGGCAGTCTTATCGCCACTCCAAGCGCTTAATCATAAGGCACAGCCTTGTGAATGCCGCAACAGATCCGCCCCAGCATTGAAATCGGATGGCATTTCGGCCCATATGGCCGGGCAACCCAAGGAGGCGCGCTATGGACATTCGCCAGATCACACCGGATTACGCGGTCAGCCCGCAGATCAAGGCCCAAGACATTCCCGACATCAAGGCCGCCGGGTTTCGCTCGATCATGTGCAACCGCCCCGATGGCGAGGAGTTCGGGCAACCCGACTTCGACGCCATTGCCAAAGCCGCGCAGGATGCCGGGCTAGAGGTGCGCTGTGTGCCGATCGTGTCAGGCATGGTCACACCGCAAGCTGCACAAGACTTCGCCACAGCGCTGGATCAGATGCCCAAGCCGATGCTGGCCTATTGCCGATCCGGCACGCGCTGCACGATGCTTTGGTCCATCGTCAATCATGGCGAATTAAGCGGTGAGGATATTGTCGCCGCCACGCGAAACGCAGGCTATGACATGGCTGGACTGGTTCGTCAGTTGGATCGGGGCTAAGCCATGACGAAATGGATCCTCATGGGCCGTGACGGCACCGGGGTGGTGGCCTATGCCATGCAAGGCCCAACTCTGATCCGCAGCGCCCACGGCCCCGATGAGGCTGGCGCGCTGGCGCATCTGGCCTTTGATGCGGCCAGAACGATACATGTCGGCGACGGCGCGCCAGATACGCTGCCCTGCACCATCCTACCCGAAAGCTGCACACGACTCCCCGCCCTGACCCAAACCAACCCGCCCGATGTGATCGGCGCATGGGTGCGCGTCTGGATTGCCGGGGCACTGGCAAATCGGTCAAACTGGGATGGCGTGATCTGCGTAACGCAAGGCGATGTGCGCCACTGGATTCATGTCAGCGCAGGCGAAGCTGTCAGCTGCCAAAGCACACTGACACCGCAATTAACCACAGCCCTTGAGGGCATAACGCCGCCGGATGCCAACGCGGTGGCCGATAGCCTCAGCCGCCCCGAACGGCTGGCCGCGCATCTGCGCGCGGCGCAGGTCACGGGCAACTGCCCGGCGATCACCGGCCACCTGATCGGGGCCGAATTGGCAGCAGCCCGGCCTTATTGGCTGGGCCAACAGGTCATCCTCGTCGCGCCTGAAGGCGACGCCTCGGGGATCGCGTCTGCGCTTTCGGATCAGGGCGTACCGGTGGAAACCCACGCGCCAGAACATCTTCTGCCCGCCGGATTGTCCAAGCTCGCAGCGGCCTTCAATCTGACCTCCTAGCCCTTCTTCTGTTCAAAAATATCCCGGGGAGTTTGAGGGGCAGCGCCCCTCATATAAACAAATCTGCGCGCCGAAGGCGCCCCTTTTTTCAACCCTTTGTGCGACACGGTCCAAAGACCGCCGCCAGCGCCAGCAGCACACCCGAGAAGGTGGCGATCATACCAGCCGCACTGACAGCATGTGTGCCGCCCAACCAGATCGGTCCATAGCCCGCCAGCACGTAGCCCAGCAGCGCAGACAAGGCGGCAAAGCCCATGCTCCACCACACCTGCCGCTCCAGCCGGTTGGTCATCAGCCGGGCCGCAGCAGGCGGGCAGATGAACATCGCAATCACGATGATCGACCCCACCGCATCAAACGCGGCCACAGCGGCGATGGCGGACATCGCCACAAGCAAAAGGCCGATCCCGCGCACGGGCAAGCCAAGAGTTTGCGCGAAACCTTCGTCAAACGTGGACAGTTTCAGCGGCCGCCAAAGCAGTGCAGTCAGCGTGGCCATTCCAACCAGAACCACGGCCATACGCGGCAATTCCGACGGCACGCCCTGCAAGGCTTTTGGATCGGTAAGCGAACCCCAACCAGCGGCCTCCAGCCAGATCAGACTTTCCAGATTGCCATAAAGCGCGTGTTGCACATCCAGATGCACGCTTGAGGTATCGCTGAGCTCAAGCAGCAAAACACCACCAGCGAACATCGTGGTAAAAACCACGCCCATGGCGGCCCCCGGCTCAATCCCGCCAAGGCGGCGGATGACCTCGATCAGCAAAACAGCGATCAGCGCCGCGCCCCCCGCCCCCAACATCATCGGCCATGTGGCCACAACGCCGGTCAGCAGGAAAGCCACGACTATACCCGGCAGCACGACATGGCTGATCGCGTCACTGATCAAAGCCTGACGACGCAACAGCAAAAAATTGCCCGGCAGCGCGCAGGCCATCGCGGACAGCGTGCCGATCAGCATCGGCGGCAAAGACAGGGCGACGAATTCAGCGCCCATCACGCGCGCACATTGTGGCGGCGCATGGCCACGGCCAGCACCCCACGCCGGGGCGCCGCCAAAAGCGATAGGGTAAATACGCCAGCGGCCACCAGCACGATGACCGGCCCGGTGGGCAGGCCCGGCGCGGTGGCCGAAATCGCCGCCCCGCCATAGCCCGACACCGCGCCGATCACCCCGGCCAATGCGATGACACCGCCCGCCCGATCCGTCCAGAACCTTGCGGCGGCCGGTGGTATGATCAGCAGCGCCACGATCAGGATCAGCCCGACAACTTTCAGCCCCACCACGGTGATCGCCATCGCCAAGACCATCATTGCCATCTCAACCCGCCGGACGTTTACCCCCTGTGTGGTGGCATAGCCGGGATCGAACGCCACCATCAGCATCGGGCGGCGCAACAAAAACGCCAGCGCCAACACCAGCGCCCCACCCAACGCAATGATCAGCGCATCGGCACGCAACATTCCGGCGGTCGCGCCCAGAAGGAAGGTCTCAAGCCCCGCCTGACGACCCGCGCCCAGCGTCTGGATCACCGTCAGAAGCACCACGCCCGCGCCGAAGAACACCGATAGGACCGCCCCGATCGCCGCATCTTCGGTCAACCGGGTTCGGGCGGTCAGCCAACTGACGCACACAAGGCCCACCCCAGCCGAGAGCGCGGCCCCCAACAACAGCCCCGGCAGCGCGCGACCATCGCCTCCCAGCGCGACCATGGTCAAAAAGGCCAGCGCGATACCGGGCAATGTGGCGTGGCTGACCGCATCGCTGACCAGCGCGCGTTTGGCCAAAAACAGGAACGTTCCAACAGCACCCGAGGCAGCCCCCAGAAGGCCTGCGCCAATCGCCACAAGCGTGGCGTTGTAACCAAGTTGTAAGGTCAGGGCGTCAATCAGCATGGGCGGCACATTGGGCTGACGTGCGAGGGGCCAGCCCCTCGCGCTCCCCGGGATATTTTTGAACAGAAGAAGGCAGAGGGATCACGACCCTGCCCCCGGCAGCGTTGCGGCCAGCCGCCCACCATACGTGATGTGCAGGTTGGCATTGGTAAAGGTGGTCAAGACCGGGCCTTCGGCAATCTGGTGACGGTTGAGTAGCAGCACACGCTCAAAATAAGTGGACACGGTAGAAAGATCGTGATGCACGGCCACGATGCTGCGCCCTTCGGATTTCAGCGATTTGAGCACGTCGATGATGGCCTTTTCGGTGGCGGCGTCGACCCCGGCCAAGGGTTCGTCAAGCAGGTAGAGATCCGCACCCTGCGCCAAGGCACGCGCGAGGAACACACGCTGCTGCTGCCCACCCGAGAGCTGGCCGATCTGGCGCGTGGCGAACCCCTCCATACCGACGCGCGACAGGCAGGCCATGGCGGCATCGCGGTGGCGGGCACGGACCCGGCCCAGCAGGCCAAGTTGACGGTAGAGACCCATCAGCACCACATCAAGCACCCGCGTGGGAAAATCCCAATCAACGCTGGCGCGCTGTGGCACATAGGCGATGCGATAGCGTTGGCGCGACAAGGGCCTGCCCCAGCAAGTGACCCTGCCGGATACGGGCCGCACGATGCCAAGCGCGGATTTCAACAAGGTGGACTTGCCCGCCCCGTTGGGGCCGATGATGGCGGTCATCTGCCCCGGTTGAAACGTTGCGTCCACGGCTTCGATGGCGGGGCTATCGCCATAGGCGACTGTCAGACCACGCAGGGCCAAGGGGCTGTCGGCAAGGTCAACCGGTTCAGGATCAATAGCTTGGGTGGCGTCCAGCATCATCCTAGAAGCCTTCGCGCAGCTTGCCATCCATGCCGCGCGGCGGCACTTGCCCGCCAAGGGCCGCGGTGATGGTGGTGGCGTTGTGATCAATCATGCCCATATACGTGCCTTCGTAGGTTTCGGGCGGGCCCATCGCATCGGAATAAAGCTCGCCTCCGATCTGCACCTTGTGGCCACGTGCAGCGGCACCTTCGACCAGCGCGCGAATGTTGCGATCCGAGACCGAGGTTTCGACGAACACCGCGCGGATCCGGCGGCGAACCAGAAGATCGACCAAGCTGCGGATCCGGCTAAGCCCAGCCTCGGATTCGGTTGAAATGCCTTGGATTCCCATAACCTCGAACCCGTAAGCGCGGCCAAAATACCCAAAGGCATCATGCGCTGTCAGCAACACGCGCGATGCTTCGGGGACAGTCGCCAGAACCCCGGCAACATAGGTGCCAAGGCGATCCAGCTTCGCAAGATAGGCATCAGCGTTGGCCGCAAACAGATCGGCGCGGTCGGGGGCGGCGGTGATCAGCGCATCACGCACCGCGCGCACCACATGCGCCCACAGATCGGGCACCATCCAGACATGCGGATCAAATTTGCCGCTGTAATCCTCATGGGCGATCAGGCTGTCGCGCGGCACCGCCTCGCCCACGGCAACGACCTGGACGCGATTGGACAATTTCAGCAACACGTCCTGCATCTGGGCCTCAAGATACAAGCCGTGCCACAAGACCAGATCGGCCCGGGTCAGCGCGACGATATCACTGCGCGTCTGGCGGTAGGAATGCGGATCGATGCCGGGGCCCATCAGGGCCTGCACCTGAACCTCGGCGCCACCAACGACACGGGCAGCATCAGCAATCATTCCGGTGGTGGCGACCACAACCAGCGGTGCGGATTGCGCGCGGATCGGGCTGGCGGCCACCAGCGCAGCGCTTGAGGCCATAGCCAGAACGCCACGTCGGGTGAGGGGTTTGGCATCCGATGTCATCATGACGCGCAATATGTGGCCGGGGATAGCGAGAGTCAATGCAATTGCGAACTATTCGCATTTGCATTTATATATGCGCTGTGCTTGCCATGAATAAAGCGCCGTGCGACGTTGGGGGGCGACTTTCCACCCTTCATCCGGACATATCTATGCAAAGCCTTGGACAGGATAACGTCAGCCACCTGCCGCAAGCGATGATGCCGCGCAATGACGGGATCGGTCTTCATCTTGGCTGGCTGAAATCACTGCGCGTGAACCCTGCCGCCGTGCATGAGCGGGCCAACGCCCTGCCAGGCCTACGCCGCCTACCCGCTGAGGATAGGGCGCAATGGCTGTGCCGTGCCATTGCCTGCATGGACCTGACCACCCTGTCGGGCGATGACACCGCTAACCGGGTGCGCCGTTTATGCACCAAGGCGCGCCAGCCGCTGCGTCCCGATCTGGCGCAGGCCCTTGGGCAAGAGGCGCTGACCGTCGCAGCGATTTGCGTCTATCACGAGATGATCGAACCGGCGCGCACGGCACTGGAGGGGTCTGGCATTCCGGTGGCCGCCGTCTCGACCGGGTTTCCGGCGGGCCTGTCACCATTTCACCTACGCGTGGCCGAGATCGAGGAAAGCGTGAGCGCCGGCGCGCAGGAAATCGACATCGTAATTTCGCGCCGCCACGTGCTGGAAGGCAATTGGAAGGCGCTTTACGATGAGCTGCGGACGTTCCGCGACGCCTGTGGCCCGGCGCATATGAAGGCAATTCTAGCCACCGGCGAATTGGGCGATCTGCGCAATGTGGCGCGGGCCTCGCTGGTGGCGATGATGGCGGGCACGGATTTCATCAAGACCTCGACCGGAAAAGAGCCTGTGAACGCGACGCTGCCGGTTGGGTTGGTCATGCTGCGGATGATCCGCGCCTATCATGCGCGCACGGGTTTTCAAGTTGGCATGAAACCGGCGGGTGGCATTTCACGCGCCAAAGATGCGCTGACATGGCTGATCATGGTGCATGAAGAATTGGGCATGCCATGGCTCTCGCCCGCGCTGTTCCGCTTTGGTGCGTCGTCGCTGTTGAGCGATATCGAGCAAGAGTTGGACCGCATGGTAAGCGGCCATGGGTCGGTCGGGTGGCGCCATGCGATGGGCTGACGCGCCGGAGTGCGGCGGCAGGGTTTCAACGAGTCAAATCGGGATAAAAACATGACCGAACACCAAAGTGATCCGGTGCTGCGCTATGGCCCCGCCCCCGAAAGCGCGGCAGATGCGTTGGCGTGGCTGGTGGATCAGGGCGACCGTTTCGGACAGTTCATCGGTGGCACGTTCACCCCACCGGGCGACGGGCCAGACAGCCGAAACCCCGCCACGGGCGAGGTGCTGGCCACACTGACACAAGCCCGGCAAAGCGATGTCGATGCGGCCTTGGCCGCAGCGCATAAAGCACAGGATGCGTGGGCTGATCTGGGCGGCATGGGCCGTGCGCGCCATCTGCGGGCCACGGCCCGAACGGTGCAAGACAACGCGCGACTGTTAAGCGTGATGGAAGTGCTGGACAGCGGCCAACCTCTGCGCAGGGTGCGGGATGTTACCTTGCCACTGGTCCAGCGGCAGTTCGAGTATCACGCAGGGCTGGCCCATGCGATGCCACGCATGTTTCCGGATCGGACTGCACAAGGCATCTGCGCCCTGATCATCGGCGACACTGCGCCACTGGCCACACTGGCGGCTCGGCTGGCCCCGGCGCTGGCGGCCGGGAATACCGTGGTCGTCAAGCCCTGCGATAAGACCACGTTAAGCGCGCTCCTGCTGGCCGATCTGTGCCACGCTGCGGGGCTGCCCAGCGGGGTAATCAATATCATCACCGGCGATGCGCGCGTGGGCGACATGCTGGCCCAGCATGAAGGTGTGGACATGGTCGCCTTTGAAGGGCCAACCGATGCGGGGCGGTCCATCCGGCAACTGACCGCAGGACACGGCAAAACCGTGACGCTGGAATTGGACGATACGCCGCCGATCCTTGTGTTCGACGATGCCGATCTCGACTCGGCCATCGAAGGTATCGTTGATGGTATGACGCGCGACGGCGGCATCGGCAGGGCGCGCCTGCTGATACAGGAAAGCGCGGCCCGTCAGACACTTGAGGCGCTGCGCATCCGGATAACACGGCTACGGGTGGGCAATCCGTTGGATGCCAACACCGATATCGGCGCCCTGACCGATCCGGCGTGGCGCGACCATTTGGCGGCATTGGTGCAACGCGCGGGCGGTCAGGTGTTTGCGCCGGATATGGACCTTCCGGACACCGGTGCCTTTTATCCGCCAACCCTGATTTCCGGGCTGTCCCCCGCCGATCCGGCGATGCAAGCGGCCTTTCCCGGACCAGTGGTGGTCTCCGACACGTTCCGCACACAGGCCGAAGCCGTGCAAATGGCCAATGCCACAGGGTGTGGCCGCACCGCCATGATCTGGACCGAGGATATCAGCCGCGCCCTGACCGTCGCGCCGCAATTGATGGCCAGCCTTGTGACCCTGAACGGGACCACCGTGATGGACCCTAAGTTGCCGGTGGATAGCTTGCGCGACAGCGGCACCGGCGTGATCGGCGGGTGCGCGGGCCTGATGGCCTATACACGGCGCACCGGGCCACGTGATCACCACCCCGGTCGTGACGCGCAGGATACTCCGGCGCGCATTGCCCTGCCCACATCACTTGATGCAGCGATCAAAGCGGCGCATGGGGCGGTGGGCTGGCGCAGACTTGACGGCACCGCGCGGGCCCAAGCCCTGAACCAAGTTGCCGAGGCCCTTTTGCAACACCAAACAGATCTGACGCAACATGTCAGCGCCCAAGAAGTGCAGGCCAGCGCCGATCAAATCTTCACATTCGCCGCCCTTGCCGAGACACGTCACGCGCCCCCTGCGCCGAGCCGGACCTTGACACTGCACGACCCGCTTGGCGTTATCGGTATGCTTTACAGCAAAGACGCAAAACCGCTGTTGTCACTGATGACTGCCCTCGGCGCGGTTCTGGCATCGGGGAACTGCACTGTGGTGGCCCTATCGAAACGCGGCCCAGACCTGTGCAAGCCGGTTGCGCGGGTGCTGGGCGAGGCCGGGCTGCCAGCCGGGGCTGTAGCTCTGATGCATGCTGATCTTGACGATCTGGCCACACCCATCGCCGGGCACATGGGCATTGACGCGATTTGGAACCTGTCCAGCCCGGATTTGACCGGACGGATCGAACATGCAAGCGCTGGCAATTTCAAACGGGTTTTCACCGCCTATGGCCCATGCGACGCGGAACATTGCATTCAAGACATGCTGACTGCGGCCAGCCGGATCAAATCCGTGCACCTGCCAGACCTGCCCTGACACAACGACGTGCACCAAACAAGAATGCCCGGCACGGCTAGGCCTACCGGACATTGCAAGTTTTGCGGGGCATCAGCCTGCGTTCCGCGCCTCATCGCGAAAATCGGTTTCATCGGTCACGGCAAACCGCCCACCCTTGAGCTTTTGCAGCTTACCATCACGCAAAAGCTGGCCAAAGCTGCGCAACCCATCCTCGCGCGAAAAACTGTCTTGGCTGACCTCTTTCAGCTTGCCCATCAGCATCGGGCGCGAAAACTGCGGGCGGCCTTCAACATCGGACAGATAGGCCGCCGCCGCCTCAAGCAGATCGGGCAGGCGTGTTGCGCCCATCTGCTCGGCGAAATCGGCAAAGCCGCTATCAGTCGCAAGGTCAGCAGTCTGAGCCGGGATCATCGTCGCGGACGCAATACGGCGCGGACGCACCGGTTCGCGCGGCGCTTCTGCATCGACACGCTGTTCGGCAACCAATTTCAGCGGCGCGGCGCGCTGATCTTCGGGCCGGGCCGAGCGCGCGGCACCGCCGGCTTGTGGACGGCGCGGACGCACGACCTCTTGCAGATCGGACCGATAGGGCGTGTCATCAACATTTTTGTCGAGGTCAGAGCCTGCGTTCTTTTCGGCGCGCGTGGCGGCCACGGCGGCGCGCAGGTGGCGGATCACACTGCGGCGCTGGTTCGATTCAGGCTCCTCAAGATGCGTGTCGGCCTTTTCAAAGATGCGGTTGACGTCCGCCGGTGGCGCTTGCTC
Organism: Roseovarius gahaiensis; assembly: GCF_011601345.1. Taxonomy (GTDB): domain Bacteria; phylum Pseudomonadota; class Alphaproteobacteria; order Rhodobacterales; family Rhodobacteraceae; genus Roseovarius; species Roseovarius gahaiensis. Next base: position 185,546 of record NZ_JAAORB010000002.1, on the reverse strand, counting down.
ATGGTCCAACTTGTCCCGACCACGCGGAGCGCTGTCATCCTGTTCGCCGGCAGGCTGGGAGTCGGCCTGTGGCTGTGCTTGGTCGGCGGGGTCGATCTTGTCGGGCTGCGTGCCCTGCGCATCTGCGATATCTTGCAGCGTGGCGTCCTGTTCCGGCGTGGCGTCCATGCGCAGTTCGGCCTCAACCTCGGCCAACTCACGCTGCAACTCGGCCTCTTCCTCGGATGAGAGGCCTGACTCGTCACTATCGGAATTGTCACCGTCATCGCGAGTCGCCTCGTTAAAGACATTCCAAGTCTCGGTCTCGTCTTCATCCTCTTCGATATAACCCTCGGCCAACGCAGCCTCGAATTCGCTGCGCTTCATCTTGACGACGCGGGCGCGCAGCACCGGCTGGCCCTCGGGCTGATCATCCGTGTCTTCGGCAACGTCAACCGCTTCGGTTGGGTCGTTGTCGGCGGAACCGTCTTTGTCCGCGGTGTCTACGGTATCAACGGCGCTGTCGGGGCCAAGACGCAGCGGCGCGCCCTCATCGTCTTCGGCCTCCTCTGGTCGATCCTGCGGGTCATCCTGTGCGGGCATGGCATCGGCCAGCAACTGGGCCAGCGTATCCTCGGCCAAGTCAACACTGTCGCTCTGCGGTTCAGGCTCCGACGAGTCGGGCGTGCTGGCCATCGCATCCTCGTTCGTGTCGTCGTCAAAGCGCGCCAACAGGGCATCCAGATCGTCACTGTCGTCCGGCATTTGCTCGGGCTCAGCCTGCGCTTCTTCGGCGATATCGGCGGCTTCGTCCTGTCCAAGCGCATCATCCAGTTCGGCGGCGGTGGCATCGACGAAATCCTGTGCGTGTTCGTCCTCGGCGTGTTCGTCTTCGGTATAGTCACTGTCGCCATAATCCTGCTCGGCATGGGAGACGACCGACCGAATCCGGCGCAGTTTGGCGGCAACACTATCGGACTCGGCCTCTGGCTGGTCTGCAACCACAACACTATCGGATTCGGCATCGGGCTGATCTTCAACCGCAGCGGCGATCGGCTCTGCCTCTGGCGGCTCGGCCGAGGCTGCGGACGGCTCATCCTCCGCTGCAACCTCTTGGGCTTCGGTTTCTGACTCGGGGTCGTGCTCGGCTGGCGCTTCGGCCGCGGTGTCGGATTGAGGCGCCGGTTCCGGCTCATCTTCGGCCTCGGTCTCGACAGCCTCTTGCACGTCACTGTGTTGAGTGTCTTCCGCACCCTCATCGGCAGCTGGGCTGGTGTCGTCCACCGCGTGATCCGACTCGGCGCTAGCAGCATCCCCAGCTTCAGTCTCGTCCGGCGCATGCGCAATGGGCGTTTCGTTTTCGACAGTTTCGTTTTCGACAACGGCATCGTCTGCTTCGACTGGTTCCGTCACCTCTTCGGTGGCGTCCTGCATGTCTTCAGGCGGTTGCGACGCAGCGGTGTCGTCGCTTGCAGGCTCTTCCACTTGGTCGTGTGGCTTGGACGCGGGCGTTTCTTCGGCAGGCTGGTGTTGCGGGGCTTGCGCGGCGGCCAAGCCAGCCAAAGCGGGCGCGTCCCCGGCACGCAGCACGATTTTACCCTCGTTTTCATGGGCCTCAACGCGGCGCGCAATCTCACGTTCAGCGATGCGGGCCAGCATATCGGCGTCTGGCGCCGGGGGTTCAGCCCCGAAATATCGATCATCGGCTGCAAGATCCCGGAAATATTCGGCAATCGCTTTCATCGTATCAAAGGAATCGTCGAATCCCTCAAGCGTGCACGAAAAAGTGCCATAAGAAACTGTAAGAATTTTACTTGTGTTAACCATAGGAATGCTCGCTTTACTTTGCCTGCGACACTCGTGTTTACCATCCCGTACGCGTCGAAAGCGGCTCGATTCTTAGAATTTTACAGTATCATTTCGTGGTCAGAATGTGTTCTGTTTCCGAAATATGCGTTAATTCCGGTTTTTACAGATGATTGTTGACGAAAAACGCCCCATTACCCTTGTTGGCGGCGCTGAGGTTACCAAGGCCACGCTGAACCGGGCACGTGCGCTGGCCCCGGTGGTTGTGGCTGCCGATGGCGGGGCCGACGTGGCATTGATTAACCATGCTGTGCCGCAAGCGGTGATTGGTGATTTCGATTCCCTCAGTGATTGGGCGCGTGGACAATTGCCAAGCAGCGCCCTGCATCCGATCCCCGATCAGGACAGTACGGATTTCGACAAATGCCTGCGCAACATTCACACGCCGCTGGTGATTGGCGTGGGATTTTCCGGCGCGCGTCTGGATCATCAACTGGCGGCGTACAACACGTTGGTGCGCCACCCGCATCGACGCTGCATTCTTCTGGGCACCGAAGAACTGGTGTTTCTGGCCCCGCCCGAGTTGCGACTGGACTTGCCCAAGGGATGCGAGGTGTCGCTGTTTCCGTTCGGCGCGGTCGAAGGCGTGTCGGACGGGCTGAAATATCCGATTGGTGGGCTGAATTTCGCACCCGACGGCCGGGTCGGGACATCGAACCACGCCACCGGCCCGGTCAGCCTGTCGGTGACAGCACCCAAAATGCTGGTGATCCTGCCCCAGATAATGCTTGAAATCGCTGCCGAGGCCCTTTTGCACGCGCGGGCCGACTGGCCCGAAAATTAACTCAGACCGGCGGCAGCGGACGACGACGGATGCTTTGCAGACGCTCGCGCGTGAAAACATAAAGCCCCGAGCCGACGATGATCGTGATTCCAACCCACGTCAGAGCATTGGGGAAATCGCCAAACCACCAATAGCCCACGGCGGTGGCCGCCACGATTTCCAGATATTGCAACGGCGCCACCGTGGCCGCCGGGGCCAGCCGCACCGAAAAACTGATGAACAGATGCGACACGGTCGAAAGCAGCCCGACGCCCAGCAGCATCCAGACGGCGAAACCCTGCGGCATTGCCGGATCCAGCAGCGCGTTTCCGGTGCCGTCAAAGGCAAACAACAGCGGCCCGATGATCAGCATCGCCGCAAGCGCGGTATAGGCTTGCAAGGTGATCGGATGGGTGGCGCGGGCCATGTTGCGCGTCATCACCATGTAAAGCGCAAAGCATAGCGCCGTACCCAAGGGAAACAGCGCCACCAGCCCCAGATCCTGAAAGCTGGGTTGGATTACGAAAATTGCACCGCCAAACCCGACCATACAGGCCACGATTCGACGCCAGCCCACCTCTTCTCCCAGCAGAAAACCACCCAGCAGGGTCAGAATGAACGGCTCGACAAAGAAAATTGCGATGGCATTGGCGATGGGCATGTAGCGGATGGCGGTGAAAAACAGGCCCGTCGCCACCACGATCAGAACGGCCCGCATCATATGCAGCCCCAGTTCGCGCAGGCCGGGACGATGCGCCATACGCAGGCTCAACGCCAGCGGCAAAAGGCACAGCCCCTGAATGCCAAAACGAAAGGCCAGAATTTCCATGACCGGAATGTAATCCGGCGTGGCCTTGGCAAAGGCATCCATGATCGGCGCAATGGCTGCAAAGGCAACCATGCATAAGATTCCCAGCAGGACACGATCATTCGGTTGGGTCATGGGGCACTCCGCCGTTGGGTTGCCCCAAGGCTTAGGATGTGTGCCGGCCCCACGTCCAGCCCAAATGCGACAGTGTGGCGCGGCTTAGCAGTTGGGGACGTTCACCGCCAAGCCACCCAACGAGGTTTCTTTGTATTTCTCGCTCATGTCGGCGCCTGTCTGGCGCATGGTCTCGATACAGGCATCCAGCGGCACCAGATGCGTGCCATCGCCCCGCATGGCAAGGCTCGCGGCACTAACCGCCTTGATCGCACCCAGACCGTTGCGTTCGATACAAGGCACCTGCACCAACCCTTTGACGGGGTCGCATGTCATGCCCAGATGGTGCTCAAGCGCGATTTCGGCGGCGTTTTCGATTTGCGCGGGCGTGCCGCCCAAGACGGCGGCCAGCCCTGCCGCCCCCATCGCAGCAGCGCTGCCCACTTCGGCCTGACATCCCGCTTCGGCCCCCGAGATCGAGGCGTTGTATTTCACCAGCCCGCCGATGGCAGACGCGGTCAGCAGAAACTCTTCGATCTGCGCCTCGGATGCGCCAGGGACATGCTCAAGCCAATACTTGATCACCGCAGGCACCACGCCCGCCGCGCCATTGGTGGGGGCGGTCACCACCTGCCCGCCAGCGGCGTTTTCTTCGTTCACCGCCATGGCGTACAGGCTGATCCAATCGTTGATCTTGTGCGGCGCTTGCAGGTTGGTGCCGCGTTCAGCCAGCAGGGCATCGCGGATGCCCTTGGCGCGGCGGCGCACCATCAGGCCGCCGGGCAATTCGCCTTCGGTGTGCATGCCCCGTTCGATGCAGTCATCCATCACCTGCCAAATCCGCGCCACGCCCGAGCGCAGGTTCTCTGGCCCGCCGCGGGAAATCTCGTTGGCCTTTTTCATCTGCGCGATGGACTTACCCGCGCGTTCGGACATTTCCAACATCTCAGCGGCGGATTTGAACGGATAGGGCACCGGATCGCCCTCGTCGGTGTTGCGGCCTTTGGCAAGCTCGCCCTCGGTCATCACGAAACCGCCACCGATGGAATAATAGGTTTCCTGCAAGATCACGTCGCCTTGGGCGTCGGTCGCCATCAGGATCATCCCGTTGGCATGGCCCGGCAAGTTTGGGCCAAAATCAAAAATTAGATCATCCTTGGGATGAAATTTCAACTCTGGCAGACCGGGCGGGCGAACACTGTGCGTTTCGCGAATTTGCCTCAGCGTTTCTTCGGCCGTGTCGTGATCGTAATCTTCGGGCCTGAACCCGGCCAGCCCCAAGATCGTGGCACGATCCGTGGCATGGCCCACCCCGGTAAACGCCAGCGAGCCGTGTAGGGATCCGCGCACGCCATGCGCCTCGAAAGGCGCGGCGCGCATCTTGTCCAGAAACCGCGCAGCGGCCACCATCGGCCCCATCGTGTGCGAGGATGACGGGCCGATCCCGACCTTGAACATCTCGAAAACCGAAAGAAACATGTGAACCTTCCTGTTGCTGGTCACGCTCCGACAGGCGGACCTTGGGGCGTTATGCCGCATAGTGACGGGCCTGCCGCATGCAAAAGCGACCCCGTTGGCAAAATCTGCGCCAACCCTGCCAATGTCGGAGGGGTGGTGCGGGAATTCAACGGGTTTGCCGGCTCAGGTCGCGCTGCCCTCGGGTGGGTTGGGCATTTGCGGCGCGGTAAAGGGAGTTGGCCCCAGCCCTTCGGCCTGAATAGCGGCGCGGGTGCTGGCGCGGCGCTCTAATCCTCGTGCCATGGCGCGCAGGCGCGGCCATTGGGCAAGGTCGAACCAATCGGTTTCGCCCGGCGGGTAAAGGGCAGTCCAGCGCAAGACCGGACCAAGGTAAAGGGCAATCACCGTCGGCGCGGCCCCGTCGAACAGCGCAGGCACATCGCCTGCCGCCTGCTCAAGCGTATCCAGATGGCGCGTGATTTCGCCGCGCATGTGAATACGCATCCGGGTTTGCGCCGCCACTTCGGACCCAATGTAACGCTCTGGATGAAAACGCATCCCAAGCGCAGGGTGCAGGGTGTTGGACACGAAAAACAGCCATTTCAACGCGCCGGCGCGCGACGGATCCTTGGGGCCGGGGGCCAGCCCGCCGTGGCGGTCGGTCAGCCACAAAAGGATCGCGCCAGTTTCAAAAATCGGGCCGTCAGCGGTTTCAAGCACCGGGATCAACCCGTTGGGATTAAGCGCGCGATAGGCGGGGCCTTCGTGTTCACGCGCGGCGCGGTTTACCAAAACGGTCGCATAAGGCTGGCCCAACTCCTCCAATGCCAGGCGGATGATCAGCGAGGCGTTATCGGGCGCGTAATGCAGGCGGTAGGTCTGTGTCATGGCGCCACGATACCGCGCAGCGGGCTACATGCCAGCCTGAAAACGACACCCATGCGCCGGGCATGTCCTTTGCCTCTCGCACCCGGCGCTTAACTTGCCTATAACCGGGGCCGAACCATACGAGGAGTCGCTGCCATGACCGGGGAATTGTCACCCATCGACAAGGCCAAATTCGTCGCTGCAAAGCGGTCTGTTGACTATGTAGAAGATGGCATGCGGGTTGGGCTTGGCACAGGATCCACCGCGGCATGGATGGTGCGCTGCCTGGGCGAGTTGGTGCGCGATCAAGGTCTGAAGATCAAGGGCGTGCCCACCTCGACCCGCACCGCCGAATTGGCCCGCGATGTCGGGATCGAGGTGATCAGCCTTGATGAGGCCAAGTGGCTGGACCTGACGATTGACGGCGCCGACGAGTTTGACGCCAACCTGAACCTGATCAAAGGCGGCGGCGGTGCATTGTTGCAAGAAAAGATCGTTGCAACCGCCAGCGACCAGATGATCGTGATCGCCGATGTCGGCAAAGAGGTTGAAACGCTGGGCGCCTTTCCCCTGCCCGTCGAGGTGATCCCGTTCGGCTGGGAAACCACCAAATCACTGATCGAGGAAATGCTGATCTCGATGGATGTGCTGGGGCGCGACGCATCTTTGCGGATGAACGGAGACCGGCCTTTTGTCACAGACGAGGGGAATTATATCCTTGATCTGCACCTTGGGCGTATCGGCGCGGCCAATCAGTTGGCCATGGTGCTGAACCAGATGCCGGGTGTGGTAGAAAACGGCCTGTTCATCGACATCTGCGATGTGGTGATCCTTGGCTTTGGCGACGGGCGCGTGGAAACCCGCGACATCAACGAAGGCACCGTGGAAGAGGGCAAGCTGGATTTCCTTGAATCCGACAACCTGTTCACCGATCTGCAAGACTGACACGACTGACCTGAAAAAGGGACGCACATGGCATTCGACTACGACCTTTTCGTAATTGGCGGCGGCTCGGGTGGGGTGCGCGCAGCGCGTGTCGCGGCCCAAGGCGGGGCCAAGGTGGCACTGGCCGAAGAAGACCGTTACGGCGGCACCTGTGTGCAGCGCGGCTGCGTCCCGAAAAAGCTGATGGTCTTTGCAAGCGAATACCCCGGCCAAATGGAAGATGCGCAGGCCTATGGCTGGACAGTGCATGCCGGTGGCTTCGACTGGCCAACCTTCCGAAACAAGCTGCACAGCGAACTGGACCGGCTGGAAGGCATTTATCGTAACATTCTGGGCAATGCCGGGGTGCAAACCTATGACGCCCGCGCCACCGTGGCCGATTCACACACCGTGGCCCTGTCCACCGGCGAGACGTTCACCGCCAAGCACATCCTTATCGCCACAGGCGGCTGGCCCGTCAGACCACCCGATCTGCCGGGCACTGAAGACACGCTGACCAGCAACGAAATTTTCCATCTTGAGGATTTGCCGCGCTCGATCCTGATTGTCGGGGGCGGCTATATCGCCAGCGAATTCGCCTGCATCCTGAACGGCCTTGGCGTGCAGGTGACGCAGTATTACCGCGGCGCGCAGATCCTGCGCGGCTTCGACGAAGAGGCGCGCGGCCTGATCGCTGACGAGATGATCCAGAATGGCGTCGATCTGCATCTGGGCTGCAACATTGTTGACATGGAAAAGCGCGATGGCGGTTTTTGGGTCAAGGCCACCAACGGTGATGAGCGCATGTTCGACCAGATCATGTTTGCCACCGGACGAGCCCCCAACACCACCGGTCTGGGTCTGGAAGAGGTCGGGGTCAAACTTGGTCGCAAGGGCGAGGTGATGGTCGACGACTACAGCCAAACAAGCGTGCCCTCGATCTATGCCATTGGCGACGTAACAGACCGGGTCAACCTGACGCCGGTGGCAATCCGCGAAGGCATGGCCTTTGTCGATACGGTGTTCAATGGAAACCCCACGCCCGTGGATCATGCGATGATCCCCACCGCGATTTTCACCCAGCCGGAATTCGGCACCATAGGCCTATCGGAACAGGACGCGCGCGACCAAGAACCCATCGAGGTCTATGCCACGTCGTTCAAGCCAATGCAGCAGGCTTTTGCAGGCCGGGCCGACAGGGTGCTGATGAAACTGATTGTATCCAAGGCCAGCCGCAAGGTGCTGGGCTGTCATATCGTCGCGCCGGGCGCGGGCGAAATGATCCAACTTGCCGGCATTGCCGTAAAAATGGGTGCCACAAAAGAGGACTTCGACCGCACGGTCGCAGTCCATCCAACCATGTCCGAGGAATTGGTCACAATGCGCGATCCGGTGCGCAACGCTTGATTTTTCGGACATGCTGCACAGTTTAGAAACACAGCCTTGTGTGATACGCAGGGCAAAAGGTCAGTAAAGGGAAATATATTCATGGCTGGACAGTCTGGCGGCCCTTGGGGCGGCGGCGGAAACTCAGGCGGCGACGGGGATGATGATCGCCGTGGCAATCGGGGCGGGCAGCGCCCCCCTGAAGGCGGGTCGCAAATCCCCGAAATCGACGAACTGGTGCGCAAAGGCCAAGACCAACTGCGTGTGCTGATGGGCGGCCGCGGTGGCGGCGGCAATAATGGCGCAGGCAGCGGCGGCGGCGGTGGGCCAAGCATCGGCCGCGGCGGCATCGTGATCGGCGTGATCATCGCAGTGGTGTTGTGGGCTGCAGCCAGCTTTTACACCGTCAAACCCGAAGAACAATCGGTTGAATTGTTCTTGGGCGAGTATTCCTCGACCGGGCAGCCGGGTCTGAACTTTGCACCTTGGCCCTTGGTCACGCACGAGGTGATCAACGTCACCTCGGAACGGACAGAAGATATCGGCCAAGGGCGCGGCAGTGGCAATGATGGGCTTATGCTCACCACCGACGCCAATATCGTCGACATCGACTTTCAGGTGGTGTGGAACATCAACGATCCTGCCAAACTGCTTTTTAACATTCGCGACCCGCAGCTGACCGTGCGCGCCGTGTCCGAAGCCGCGATGCGCGAGATCATCGCCGCATCGAACCTTGCGCCGATCCTCAACCGTGATCGTGGCCTTATCGCTGACACCGCGCGTCAAAATATTCAGGGCACGTTAGATGACTACGAAAGCGGCATTACGATCGTGCGGGTGAACCTTGATACTGCTGACCCCCCGCGCGAGGTGATCGACTCGTTCCGCGAGGTGCAAGCCGCCGAACAGGAACGTGACCGACTGCAACGTCAGGCCGATGCCTACGCAAACCGCGTTCTGGCCGAAGCCCGGGGTGAAGCCGCACGGGTGATCGAAGCCTCGGAAGGGTACCGCGCCCGCGTGGTCAACGAATCCATCGGTGAGGCCAGCCGCTTCATCGCCGTGGCACAGGAATTCAACCGCGCGCCCGAAGTTACACAGCGTCGTCTTTATCTGGAAACGATCGAACGCACGCTTGGCCAGTTGGACAAGGTGTTGATCGATGAAAGCAGCGGTAGCGCGAATGGCGGTCAGGGCATTGTGCCTTACCTGCCCCTGAATGAACTGCGCCGCGGTAGTGGCGCATCCTCCAACACCAACACCGGAGGCTCGAACTGATGCGTAAATCCGCACTTATCCTGCCGGTCGTCGTCGTCGCCGTAATCGGTGTGCTGTCGTCGATCTTTATCGTGGACGAGCGTGAAAAGGCGCTTGTCCTGCAATTCGGCCAAATCCGTCAGGTGGTCGAGGAACCGGGGATCGGGTTCAAGATCCCGCTCATTCAGGAGGTCGTGAAATATGACGACCGAATCCTGTCGTTCGACACTGACACGATCGAGGTGACGCCTTCGGATGATCGCCGCTTGGTGGTTGATGCCTTTGCCCGCTTCCGCATCGCAGATGTGGTGCAATTTCGGCAGGCCGTTGGCGTGGGTGGCATTCGCGCCGCCGAAGACCGCCTGTCGTCGATCCTGAACGCGCAAATCCGCGAGGTTCTGGGTGCCGATCAGGTCACCTCGGATACGATCCTGTCGCCGCAACGTGGCGATCTGGCCCGCCGTATCCGCGCACAGGCCCGCACCAGTGCCGAAGGCCTTGGGTTGGAAATCGTCGACGTTCGCCTGAAACAAACCAACCTGCCGCAGCAAAACCTTGAAGCCACCTTTGCACGGATGCGCGCCGAGCGTGAACGTGAAGCGGCCGACGAGATTGCCCGCGGTAACGAGGCCGCACAGCGCGTGCGCGCCGCAGCTGATCGAACAGTGGTTGAAACGGTGTCCAGAGCCGAGCGCGAGGCGGAGATCACCCGCGGTGAAGCAGACGCCGAACGTAACCGGATTTATGCGGAATCGTTCGGGAAAAACCCGGATTTCTTCGCCTTCTACCGGTCGCTGGCTGCGTTCGAAACCTCGCTTCAAGGTGAAAATTCCACATTGGTCTTCTCACCCGATAGCGAATTTCTGTCCGAGATGTTCAACTCGATCCGCGCCGATGGCCTGAGCGAGGTTACGCTTGAGGATATTGACATCGATAGCCTGCGTGACATGGCGCCCGGGATGGAAATCTCGCCCGATCTGCCTGACGCCGAGCGCCAACGGCTGGAGGAAGACGAGGCAAAGCGAAACGCCACTGACGAAGAGGCCGAAGCAGAGGCCAACAATTGATCGAAACACTGCTTCTGGCCCTCGGGCTGGTGCTGATTGTGGAGGGGCTGGTCTATGCACTGGCCCCTTCGCTTTTGGAACAGATCCTTGCCGCGCTGGCGCAGCTGCCAATTGACCAAAGGCGTCTTTTGGGGCTGGCGTCGCTGGCGGTGGGTGTGGTGATGGTCTGGGCCGCAAAACAGCTTGGCGCTTGATTTTCTGTTCACTACGCATTCACATGAGCGTGACACAGTGTTGCGAACTTTGCGTTCCTGCAGACACTACCTAAGTAAGACGCACATCAATGCGCCGCACCGGAACCACCCGATGCGACCCAAATCGGACAAAGGCAAGGAGACGTGACCGTGATAGCCCAATCCGCCACCCTTTCAAAAACCAACCCCGGCGCCTTGCGCGCCCTGTGGGTGACGGCGCTGACCATGGCGCTGGTCATCGCGCAGGCCATCAGCGCCCAAGCCCGCCCCGAAAGCTTTGCCAATCTGGCTGACCGGGTCAGCGAGGCCGTGGTTAACATCACCACCTCGACCGTTGTCGCGCAGGGGACCGGCCCGGCACCTATGGTGCCCGAAGGCTCCCCGTTCGAAGATTTTTTCCGTGAATTTCAAGATCGCAATGGCGAGGGCAACAGACCGCGCCGCACCTCGGCACTTGGTTCGGGTTTTGTGATTTCCGAAGACGGCTTTGTGGTGACAAACAACCACGTGATCGAAGCCGCCGATGAGATCATCATCGAATTTTTCTCGGGCGAAGAACTGACGGCCGAAGTGATCGGCACTGATCCGAAAACCGATATCGCCCTTCTCAAGGTGGACACCGATCAGCCGCTGCCCTTTGTCAGCTTTGGCGACAGTGACACCGCCCGCGTTGGCGATTGGGTGATGGCGATGGGCAATCCGCTTGGTCAGGGCTTTTCAGTCTCTGCCGGGATCGTATCCGCCCGCAATCGGGCGCTGTCGGGCACCTACGACGACTATATTCAGACCGATGCCGCCATCAACCGCGGCAACTCGGGTGGTCCCCTATTCAACATGGACGCTCAGGTAATCGGTGTGAACACCGCCATCCTGTCGCCCACCGGCGGCTCGATCGGGATCGGGTTTTCGATGGCTTCGAACGTCGTGACCCGCGTGGTCGATCAGTTGAAGGAATTTGGGGAAACCCGCCGTGGCTGGTTGGGCGTGCGGATTCAGGATGTGACTGACGACGTGGCCGAAGCCATGGAATTGGAAGAGGTCCGCGGCGCATTGGTCACTGATGTGCCTGAAGGCCCCGCAGCAGAAGCGGGCATGGAAGCCGGGGACGTGATCCTGTCTTTCGACGGCAAACCCGTCGACGATACGCGTGGCCTTGTCCGTCAGGTCGGCAACACCGAGGTTGGCAAAACGGTTCGCGTCGTGGTTTTCCGTCAGGGCAAAACGCAAACGCTGAAGGTGACACTTGGCCGCCGCGAAGAGGCCGAAGGTGCCGTGCCCACCGCACAGCCCAATGCGGACACTCCGGAAGAACCCGACAGCGCCAACATGATGGGCCTGACCCTTAGCCCGCTGGATTCAGAACTGCGCGAGCAGCTTGAACTGAACGACGATGCGACAGGTCTTGTTGTCACCGATGTCGACAATCTTTCAGACGCCTACGAAAAAGGTGTGCGCGCCGGTGATTTGATCACCGAAGCAGGACAGCAGAAAATCGCGTCGATTTCTGACCTGCAAGATCGGGTGACCGCCGCCCGCGAGGCTGGCCGCACATCGATCTTGCTGCTGGTGCGCCGCGCAGGCGAGCCGCGCTTTGTGGCCTTGCCGGTGGCAAACGACGATTGATTGTCCCGAAATATACGATGAAAGGGCGCCCACGCGGGCGCCCTTTTTTTTGCAACAGAACCAAGCGAAATCGAGTCAGTCTGGTCTGAAAGCTGCCTGATTTGTGCATGAAACCATACCTTGAACGAGGCACCGTTCAGGGTAAATCATCCAACATCATCGGGTAAACCAAACCGCCTGCGGACGCCCCCGCCCCCAGATAATCCACCCATTGATCGGTGGCCGCATTGTATCTGCGGTAACGCTCGATTTTCTCATATAACTCGTTCACAACCGTCTGCTGCTCCGAGATCGACATGCGCACCCAATCCGCCTCGGTGATCGCCATGATCCGGGATTTATAAGGCAGGTCTTCGATGAATTCGGATACGTTCACAGCCTCCGCCAGCGTTGGATCAGATCGGCGCGAGACCTTGTCGGGCCGACGGCTCATATCTGCGGCCGCCCCAAGAACCTGACCAAAAAAGTCATCGGGATTGATCACGTTTTCCTCGGCTTTTTCAATGATGATGCGCAATGCCTCGTCCAGATTGCTCAGCTCGGCCTTGGTCAGCAAAAGACGGATCGACAAAGGTTTCAGGCCGGGGCGCGCGAAATCGCGGTCTGCGACAACCGCCTCAAAAACATCCGGGGCCTCGGAACCGCGCGAGCGGCCAAGATATTCCAACTGCATCGTGCGGCCCGCCGCCCGAAAGGCCTTGGTATCCTCGTCAATAGTGTCATCGTCATCAGAAAAATCGCGGGGATCCTGACCACCACGAAAGCGGTTGACCTGATCTGCAACGATCTGACCAAGCTGACGCGCTCTGGCCTGATATTCGTCGCGGTCGCCATTTTCTATGGGAAAATACAACGGCGGCACGTTGGGCTGGCGTGTCAATTCACGATAGGCGGCTTCCGCCCGGTCGTGGTCATTTGGCCCTTGCGGTGTGCGCAGATGCATCACCGCGATCGCCCCGTTGATATTTTCCCGTACCAACGTTCCAAGTCCCTTAGCACTGAGGCGCGTTTTGGAATAGCCGTCATTGGCTTCACGCGGGCTTGCATCGGTCACCAGAACGATAAATTTCGCCCCGAACGGCGACCAGTCCATGGCTTGCAAGGCGTGTTCGATCCCGGCATAGCTGTCTTCGCGAAAGTTCCGGCTGGATGCGCCCGCTTCGGTCATACGAGTGATGCCATTCAGGAACGCCGACGCATCAAAACCGGCATTCAGATCGACAAAAGTCTGAACGTCATAGCCAAGGCCGGGCGCAGCCTGAAGGTTGTCGCGAAATCCGATCAGCCCGAATGATACCGCCTCTTGCGCTCCGGTACGCCGAACCCCGTCATATACCTCTTCCAAGGCGGCCTGTGTTCGACGAATAAACGGCTCCATGGAAATGGTCGTATCAACGACGAACACAACCCCGGCCCGAAACGCGCCTTGCGCCTCTTCCGGGGTCACGTCGGCGACCGGATCATTGTCAATCGGCGCATCATCCGGTTGTGCGCGCGCCACAGCAACCTTCAACAGGTTCACGAACGAGCCGTTTTCAAAAATAGCCTCCTCGGTTTCAAGGATCGGCATGACATACAGATTGTCGCGCAAATTAACGGCATCGCGTGGGCCCAAGGCTACGATCCGTTCAGAATCGCCATTGGCCGTTTCAGCGGCTTCCGCCTCTTGGCGCAGAGTTTGTGCGGACAGGCCGGGGGCTTCGCTTTCGACAACATCATAAATTGCGTCATAGTCCGAAAAGAACAATGTCCGATCCAAATTCGCACTGGTTTGCAACGTGGCCACGATATTTTGCCGCCACGGTGTGACGGTGTTCGCCGGAACCCAGAATAGATCATCGCCCTTGTCGCCGCGCGCTACACGCAACCAATCCCCGCTTTCGGCGTACACATAAAGCGGTTGCAACGGCCGCAATTGCCCGCTGCCGCGCCCGTCAGGCGCATCGAACATCGCGGTGCTGTCTCGGACAAGAACGCGTTCGAACAACGACTCCTTGCCATCCATAAGCAACGGGCGATCAGCGGCGCTTGCCATCGACCCCCAGAGAAACGCGCCCAGAACACCAGCTAAAACAACGGTTTGCAGCACTTGTGAAGCACGATTAATCATCACCGGTTTCCTTTCAATCGGACAACCGCGCAAGCGCTTGCGCGGCAGAGTTGGAGCCCAGATCAGCGGCCCGCTGATAGTGCCGTTTGGCCGCCAAGGGATTCGCGCTTGGAAACGGAGAACGGGCGGTGTCATGTGTCGCCGGGTCATACATTTCCGCAATCATGATATTGGCGCGCATCCGGATGTCGGCGGATTGACTGTCATCACCGGACAGGGCCATCAAGGCGCCAAACGCGGCATTCAGGTTATCCGCACCCGAGGCCGCGATCAGTTTTTCAGCCTCGGTCAATGGATCGTTGGATTGGGCCGCATCCTGTGCAAGCGCGGCCTGCCCGGTGCTTGCATCCGAGGTTGCACTGGCCCCCGGCCCCATCAGGAAAAACCACGCAGCCCCACCCGCTATAATCACGAATCCAGCAATCAAAGCCACGAAAGGCGCTGTGCGTGCGCCGGTGTCGGGCTTGCGGTCTTGGGCGTCCGGCGCCGATCTGTCCGTATGTCCGGCGGGCTGATGCGCCTCGGCATTTTCGGCGGCCAATGCCTTGCGCACAAGGGCCAGTGGATCGTCTGGCCGCAACGACGGATCGGCCCGCAGGAACGCCTCAAGCACACCTCGCAGATTGCGCGACACCCGGTCATCGCGAATTTTGATATCTTCACGGCGGTCATCAATTGCGGCCCAGCCCTTGCCATCACCCGGCACGGTGAGCCCCGCACAACGCATCAAGACCAACCCCAGCGCGTAAATATCTGTTGCAGGGGTGATCCGATTGTCGAACAATCCCAGTTGCTCGGGCGCGCAATACCTTAGCTTGCCCGCAAAGTCGCTGCCCAAGATAGATTTGTCCGTGCCCACCGAATCCGACGCCAACCCAAAATCAATGAATTTGGCTTTGGAAACATCCTCATCCGGGACCAGAATATTGTCTGGCGCAACGTCCCGATGCACGATTCCAAGCGCATGGATCGCCGCCAACCCCGAAGTCAGGCGCGCGGCAAGTTTCAACACATCCTCCGAGGCCAATCTTGCGCCCTTGTCGAGGTAGTAAAGAAGTGGCTTGCCGGATAAATACTCCATCACCAGATAAAGCTTGCCCGCCTTGTCCTGCAACGTTGTTTCATATCGAACGACCGCGTCGTTCTGAACGGTCCGCAGCAGGCTGGATTCCCTGCGAAACAATTCAACCGCACGGGAATTGCGCGCGAACTCCGGTGTCATCACCTTGATCGCCACGGCATGACCTGCCGCCGTGTTGGTGCCACGAAACGTTGCGCCCATCCCACCCTCGCCCAGCAAGCTGTCAATGCGATACGTGTCCTGGATCATGTCGCCGGGTTTCAGCCCCAGTACGGTTTTTTCCATCTGTCTAACTCCATCCGCATGTAAACAAGGCCGTCACCGGCGGGCCGATTTGCGCAGGCCGATTGCCGTGTGCTTGGTAAATTCGCGAATATCCATGATCTGGAAACAGATGCCCGCAAACACAAAAGACATCGTGACCCCGAAAATGATGGTCAGGAAACCACCAATCACTGCCCAAATATCAAAGCTGTAAATTGCTCCGCCATAGCGAATGATCATTGCGCCAGAAAAGCACGAACTGAGGATGAAAAACCCGGTCGTGATCCAGATCAGCATGGGCATGGCATTGTTCAGCATATCTCGCATAGGTCACCTTTTTCTTGTCTTTTGGTCATCGTCTCACTCCGCCGCTTGCTCGACCGCAATGTTCTGAATATCCAGCGCAATCAAATCGACATCCGACTGTCCCGCCGCCCTGCGGGCCGCAAGATGGGTCGACATCAACCCAAGGCACTGGGTCCGGCGCGCGCCTTCCGCTTCGACCTCGGGACGTATGAAATCGGTTTGCTTGTCCAGCAAGGCGCGCGAGTAATCCTCGGACAGCCCTTCGATCAGGTTGGCATATTCCACCACGTTGGCCACCGCCTTGCGTTCCAGACCGGCCAACTGGTCCTCCGCCTCTCGCTTGGCCTCAAGCACCTGCTGCAAAAACGCATCATCGCCCGCGCGGCGGGCGTCGTCCTCTAACTCGGCCAGATCGTGTTGAATGGTCAGGGCGGCGGCAAGGGCGTTCAGATACCGTTGCACCGCCTGATCACAGACCAGAACCGCAGAATTCAATATCAAGCGAATGGATTTGTCGCGCAGGGTGTTGCGCGCCACCTGTCCGCGTTGCAGCGTGGATTTGATGGCATCCAGCCTGCTTTTGTCTCGTTCCGAACCGGCGGCGTCGCGCATCGCGTCCAACAGGGCAATCACCTCTTCCTCGGATGATGCGGTGCTTAGCGCAGGGTCGGGCTTGGCAAGCTCTTGCAGGCTGCTGTTCAAAGCGTCGGCTTGCGCGGCAGAAGTGATCGCCAGTCCGGCCACCACCAAGCGCGTCGCCGCGAACCTGTCCTGCGTGGGTTCGTTGGACAGCACATCGAACGGCGGCAGCTCGTCTCGCGTGGCGCTGGTAATTGACGACAAGGGCGTACGCGCATCGCCCCCGCGCTTGACCAAACCACCGGCCTGCCCGTGCTGGCGCCCGTGTCGGATCAGTGAAAACGGCGTGCCGACAATTTCGGCGGCGTTGCCCAGCATGTCGTGCAGCCCCAAAGGGTTGGCCGCAAGCGAGCCAATCACCTGAATGCGGCCCGCAGCACTGTCTGACCCGCCATGCGCAATGTATTCACTTTGCTGCCGACCATCGGGAATGGGTGGCCGTGTCTTGCGAAACAATGCGCTTTCCACGTTCATGCCGCCGCGTGCGGCAAATTCCCACTCCTCTTCCGTTGGTAAGCGCAAATAGGCCCGTGTTTCCCCGACTTGCGGCAGGTGTTCCGGTGCGTTCTGCATCAGCCACAGGCTGTAGGCTTGGGCAAAACTTTGATACTCCAGTTTCGTCTGACCCACCTTGGGCAAAAACGCCCGTCTGCGCGGGGTCTTGTCAGGGCAGCCCGACATGACGACATCGTATTGCGCTTCGGCCAGTTCATATTTGGCCATGTAGAAATAACCCTTGGTCGGGCTGCCATCATCAGAGAAGGCACCGGATACATAAGACCGCCAAACACCATTCAGATAGGGCCGATCGTCGCCCTCCTGCCCCAAGGTCACAGGCACGTCACCAATTGCACCATCGACATTCGGCGTGGACACTTTGCGGAACACCATCGCCCCACCGCAGGGCATGGGCAGGATCAGATCATCATCGGCAGGCTGCGGGTTGTAATAGCTGTCACGCCATTCAATGCCCGTGGTCTGGGCCATGACAGGCCCTTGGGCAACAAGGACAGTGCAAACCGCCAAGACGGTCCTGAAAAATGGCAATCGCTTGATGGGTTTCTGGTCAACCATGGCGCAACACCTCTGCTTTCTCAATTCCCTTGACGGCCCAAACGGCCCAGCCTGACGCTGTGAAGGCGGTCAGCAGTCCGACACCACAGGTCGCAATCAAATCTTGCGCTCCCAATGTGGCGATCGCATTTCCCGTGCTGGCCGAAAACATGCTGTTGATGATCAACGTGGCCGGAACGACCAGACAAAATGTCAAAAAGATACCAGCCATGACCAATATCAGCCCCTGACACACCGGAATCAAAATGCGGCCGCGACGCGACAATCCAAGCAGTCGCAACAGGCTGAAGGCAATGCGCTGCCGTTCGACGGCACCGCGCAGATTGGCCGCCATCGAGGCCCAGAACCCGGCCGCAGCCAAAATCGCAACGCCCGTGTAAAGCACGTTCAGATTGTCGCGAAAGGCCAGCAACAAAGCCGCGTTTTGCGCACGCAAGCGCGTTGTGATCCCTTGGTCCTCCAACCAGCCGCGAAGGCCCTTCAGCTGGTCAAGTTCCTTGGCGTAAAGCCTGAAACTGGCATAGGCCACGGGCGCGGGACGATCATTCATCCACGTGGCAGGGGTGATCGCGGCATCATCGCGGAACCGCTCGATCGCCAACAGGTCGGGCAGTGACAAAAACAGGGCATCGCGCCCATACATGTCGTCCGGAACGAGACCCAGAACCTCCAGTTCCCGGCGGGCCAGCTCCTCTCAGCCGTCAATCTCGCGGCCAATCAGAATCTCAAGCATTGCCCCGGCGCGCAGACCGCCCAACGCCTCAGACAGTGCTGCGCTGACATATACCTGACCCGGGCCAACAGGCGCGAACGCGGTGATCAACGGATCGCCCGCAGCACTGGGCACAAGCGGCACAGCGCGTTCCAACTGACGGTTCGCCATGTTTTGCACGGCATCCGCCGATGTGTTGATTGACCGTGTGGCAGGCATAGCAAACTCAACATCGCCGCGTGCAGCAAGGGCGTTGAAAAAATCCTGATCATACCGCCCGGCCCCGACCGCCAGAATTTCACGGTTCGACGGGTCTTCGACCAGACGGCCAACCATCGTGCCGATCACACCGTTCTTTAGTGCCAGAACAATCAACAAAGGCGCCAAAACGCCGACCAACGCCGCAATAAAACACACGGCCGCTTGCCAATCATGGCGCAAATCCTTGAGCGCAAGGGTTATCGGCAGATACGTCATGCGGCGCGCTCCTGCGTCAAGGAGCCGCCAAAAACCGAATATGTCACCTGTTGGTGGCTGAAAACACTATGCGTGCCCCGGCGCGCGTCTTCAAACGCGCCACTTTGTGATTGATGGCTGGCCAAAACCACTGCCGATCCGGCCTCTTGCGCGAGAATGGCAATCAATTGCTCAACCTGAGCGACATTGGCAGGATCAAGCGCCGAAACAGGCTCATCCAACAGCAACACCCGTGGCCGGGCCAGCAGCGCACGCGCGATCGACGCCCGCTGTCGTTGACCAACCGAAATTTGCGCGGGCTTGCGCGCAAGAAGACCTGAAATCCCCAAGGCTGCGATCAAATGATCGTGCCAGTCCTGATCTGGGGTATGCCCCTTTATGGCAAGCGGCAGACGAATATTTTCTTGGATCGAAAGATACGGGATCAGGGCGTTTGTCTGAAGAACAAAGCCCATGACATCAGGGGCCGCCACTGCGGCACGGCCTTGCGGTGTGAACAGATCATGCCCAGCCACGCGATGGTCACAATCGGCAAAATCATCCGGCGCAATCGCACCTGAAATCAGGCCCAGCACCGTGCTTTTGCCGGTGCCACTGACCGCATCAAGAATCAATGTTTCGCCGCGCTGCAAATTCATCGTTTCGATCACGACGGCAAAGTCATGCGCCAAGCGCACGCCGAGGTTACGGATATGCAGCACGGCGTCCGTCATGATTTACCCGGCTTTGCCAGCTTGAGCGGGATGCCCCCCAACCGAATATCCGAGGCCGTCGTGACCTGTACGGGCGTATTCGGGGTTAGCTTCTGACCATTCACGGTGGTTCCGTTTGTCGTCCCCATATCAGTCACGCGCAGCACACGGTTTTGCAAATCTATGCGCGCGTGAACGCGGCTTAGCCCCTCTTGGTTGACCACAAGGGCATTCTCAGAGGACCGCCCGATTGTGACCCCGGCTTTCAGCTGTCCAGCGGTCAGGGTTGTGTCAGGGCTGCCAGCCATCCGCAGCCGCAGCGCGGCTTTGCGGCCCCGCCCCACTGGTTTTATACCTGTGGCACCCTGCGTCTTGTTCGTAAGAAACAGGGTTACCCCGCCCCCGATCAGCGCAACGCCGATCACCCCCGCAACGATGTAAACCCAAGCTGGCACGCCGCGAGTCATCGCCGAGCCAGACGCCCCCGACGCGTCAGACCCACATGAACTGTTTTCAACGTAATAGGGCACTTTGACAATCGACAAGAAACCCGCAATCGAATTTGACGACGAGGCCCAGAACGTGCCGTTTGTGGGGAAGCCGCTTGGCGTCTCCTGTGAAATTTTAGTGTTGACCCCAATCACCTGTCCGCACGAATCCAGCAACGGGCCACCCGAATTCCCCTTATTCACAGAGGCCGTGTGCTGCACAATTTCAAGCGACGATCCATCACGCACCCATGTGCCCATGAACACCTTGGACACCGCGCCTTGGGTAAGCGTAGTCTCGAACAGCGCCGGGTTTGCATCATTTGAAACTATCTCGTCAGCCGAGCCAGGATAGCCAAGCGCGGCCACCGGCTCACCCTTGCGCATGTCGCGCGATGCAATCGGCAAGAACACCGGGTCGGGCAGGGTATCGCCGTCAGGGCTTAGCCGTAGAACCGCCAAATCCAGCCCCGCGCTGGTGTGCAATACCTTTGCGTTGTATTGAAAAATCTCGCCATTGCTTGAGAAGAACACAGCCAGCGCTCTGCTACCCTCAATCACGTGTTTGTTGGTCAGATAATAAAAATCTGAACTGTCCGGCACCGGCGCCAACAAAAATCCAGATCCAGTGATAAGCTCGGCGGTAACCGTCCGACCCATCGCTTTGTCAGCCGTCACTACGATCTCTTCAAAGTCTTCCGCCGTGACAGACGACACGCCCGTCATCACCCAGACCAACCCCACGACTGCCGCAAAAACGACCCTTCTTACAAACATGCTTCAGTAGTCCCTCATAATGAATCCAACAGCCGCAGCCAGACAGGCAAGCAGTATGATAATCATCAAAATCGCGGCCTGGCCTTTGAATTTCCGTTGTCTTGTTGTCTTGCGTGAGCGCCCGGCAGGCACCCCTGCCGGACGCAATTCCGACCCTTTGGACGATGGCACGGGTTGATGGCGCGGCGGCGAAACGACCGGGCCGTCGGCCACGCGCGCGGTGAACCGCCGCGCATTGCTTGGCCGGTCTTCGGGCATCAGCGCGCAGCCTTCGTCGATCATGTCCAGCAAAGGCGCGGGGTAACTTGCATCCACCCGGTTGCGCCGCAAATTTTCGCGGACGGGCACATATATATCGCGCCCTGTAGACTTTAGCGCCTTGAAACGTTGATCCGCCGATGGCGGCAAACTGGTCGAAACCAGCTCATACAGCATGACCGACAATGCAAAAATATCTGCCTGTGGTCCTTCTTGGATGGAGCGGGGCAGCGGCACCACCTCACGCGGGAATTGTTCGATCGCCGCATATTTGCGTGTGAACATCGACCCCATCGATACCGTGCGCCCCAAAGGCCGGGCGGCCCCGAAATCAATCAAGATCGGCTGACCATCGCGCCGGATCATGATGTTGCCCGGTTTGACATCACGATGGATCAGCCCCACCTGATGAACGGCGCTCAGGGCATCGCCCAACGACGACGCCACCGAGCGCACCAACGCTTCGGGAATAGGTGTCCCCCTTTGCGAAAATCGAGCCGCCATCCGATCAAGCGGATCGCCCTCGATATAGTCCATGATACAATACGCCGTGCTGTGCTTGCTGAACGCGGCCCGAACACGCACAAGGCCCGGCACATTGGGCAGATCACGCAGCAGATTTGCCTCTTCGAAAAAGGCATCAAGGCCCATGTGGTAGAATTTCTTATACTGTTCGCGCGGCGCGACACTCAGGTCCAACTCGCGCACGGCGTGTTCATGCGGGAAAAACTCCTTGATCGCCGCCGGTTCACCGAATTTCAGATTCTCAGCCTTATACGTTATCCCAAAGCCGCCTTGGCCCAGAACATCAACAATCTGGTGCCCCGCTATTTTGGTGCCTCTTGGAAGGCGGTCCGACATATCGCCTTCTCCTTGGTCAAGACCCACTGTCACTATCGCGGGTCGCATCCCCCAAGCTATCGTCAACCGGGTCCGCGCCTTCGGGGCCGACCGATGACCCCGCTGGATCAGGTGACGCATCAGACGGCGGCGTGTCGTCCTCGAAGCTTTGGCTCTCGGAATTCGGATCAGGGTTGGTTTCCCCGATGGCATCGTCTTGCGCCGGGTCGACGGGTTGCCCCTCTTGCAGTTGGTCACCGTCATTTTCGGCCCCATCGCTGTCGGTAATGGCGCCTTCGGACCGATCCACCGTGTCCACGGACCTATCAGAGGGGGCTGTCTGCACAGCCTCGGGCTTGCCGGAAAACCCAACCACCCAGATCATCAGCCCCAACAAGATGACACCGATTGCCACAGCCCCAGCCGCCAACATGCCACGCAGTCCGGAAAACCGCGACGAGGCATCGCGCAATGTCCAACGGCTGTCGCGGTAAAGGCCGCTCATACCTTCATGGGCGTGGCGATACATCACGACGGTCGTGTTGTCCTGCTTGGGCTTGGCACGTTCATCGACCGCGTTCAGCAAATCCGAACAGACACCGCGCACATCACCGATCTGGTCACGCTCCAAAATCTGCCGAATGGCGTCATCCTCAAGCGTTTCGAGACCATCCGAGGCCAGCAAAACAGCATCCCCGGCCTGCAACTCTAGCCCCGACAGATCAATAAGCGCCAGCTTGTCCCCCATCACTGCAGAGCGCAGCGAATTGCGTTTGGGATGATGATCGGCCTCGGCCTGCGTGATCTTTCCGGCACGGACCATTTCCAGCAATTCACCATACAGCGAATGGTCAGCATTCAGCCGGCGCAAGCGGTTGTTGCGATATAAAAACAAAACGCTGTCACCGACGCTGGCCCACAGCAGCCGATCGCCGATTTTCAGAACGGCGAGCACAGTACACCCCATCCCGCGCAGTTTGGGGTCTTGCGCCACACGCTGTCCGATGGCGTCATTTGCGGCAATCACCGCCTCGTGCAATCGCTTCAGAGGTTTCGGGTTTTGAGAGACAGATACGAAATGTTTTTCAATGCTTTCGAGCGCCAGATTAGAGGCAACCTCGCCCCCGGCATGCCCGCCCATCCCATCGGCCAACAACAACAGGATATCCGCTTTCGGATCTTGTTCGCTTTGAAGAATGATCCGAAATGCGTCTTCCTGTGTCTCGCGTTGCCCTAAACTTTGTTTACCGCCGACGATGCTCATTTCTGGTCGGTGTTTTCAGCAACATCTGACCAATCAAAATCTTCGTTGCAGAAGGCCACAAACCTGACATGCGTTTGCTTGCTCAGGCGGATCAACGAATAATTCTCAAGAGGTTGCGGCGTTGCCACGATTTTCGTCCCGATCTTTGTGACGTTCGAGCCACTGCCCGGCGCGATCAGAAATTCGCGGGACTCATCATCATAGATCACGCGCACATGGTCCTTGGACGAAATCAATGTATCCCCGAACGGCAGCGCCACACGCTCGTCGGGGTCGCGTCCGATTGTATTCATCCCCGAGCCCAGATTGACCGATTGCCCGATACCCGGCCCCTGCACCACCACGAACCAGCCGACAATTGGATCGACCATGTCATCAAATTCGGCTTTTTCTGAATACTTGCCAGCAACGCCACCGTGATAGATTTCGGTTTTGTCGGTGCTTGGCACGAACTGGGTTTCAGCTTCGTTTTCACCAAAGCCCAGATAGGCATGCGTCGGTGCATCGCCAGAATGCTGCATGCTCTCGGTGAAAACCCCTGTGCTTTCATCGCCCAAGCCCAGATCATCACCTGTATCGTTGTCGGTTTCGTCAAACAGCCAACTTGTCTTGTCTTTTCCCATAACCCATCCCCTTTTTGCCGTGGCCATTCTCCCAACAAGGGATTTAGGCCTTTACGATGCTTGCCCTGACCGTTCCAAAACCCAACGTGTCGCCGATATTCACCTGCCGCGTTCCCGAGACTTTTTTCTCGTTCACAAAGGTGCCGTTCAAGCTGTCCAGATCTGTCAATGAAAACCCGCCGCCGCGCCCAGTGGCCAATTGCGCATGCACGCGGGACACGCTTGGATCGGTTAGCGTGATACTGTTTTCATTCGATCTGCCGATGCCCACGCCGCCGGCATGAACCGGCAGGCGTTCCCCCGTTGGCTTCAAAACAAGGAATGCAACCGGCGGCGGCGCATTTTGCGGGCGCGCAGGCGGTGGAACAAAACTGGTGCTGTCGGTATCGTCGAAAACTGGGTGACTATCGTCCTCGTGCAGGTCCAGTTCCTCGGTGCTGCGCGGTTTTCGCAGCAGCAAAAGCGCCAAAAGCAGCAATAAAAGCGCGCCCAGCACGCCCGCGGCGATGTAAACATAAAGCGCAGGATAGCCGAATATCAAATTCTCGGCATCCTTTTGCGTTCCGGTGTCTTGCGGGCTGTCTTCTGCAACCGATGGTGCCGGGTTTGGGGCGTCGGGCACAAAGCTGGCCGTGATCTGCTGCTCGTCAAAGCTGCCCTCCTGCCCCGGCACGGGCACTTGCATGGTCACCGTGATTTCGGCTGGCGCGGGCTCACCCACAGGGACAATAAGGCCCGATTTCCCGATCGAAGAATTGAAGCTTTCAATGAAACGGCCAACCTCAATCCGCGCTTGTTCGGGTTGAAGCAAACGCACCGTGCGGTATGATCCCAGAGACCCTTTCGTCAGCTCTTCCAAGAAATCAATGTGCGTGCCGGTCTGTGGATCTCCCAAACCGGCCCAGATCATCCCCAGCGCTGAAATCGTAACCCCAGCATCTTGCGCTGCCTCGTTCAACGAGGCAATCGAACTGGCCCCTTCTTCAATCCCATCCGTGATCACGACCACGTTTTTCAAAAGAACATCCGACTGGTCATCCAGCACTGATACGATATCGCGGACATTTGTTGCGATCCGGGTGTTTAACCCATCCAGTTGCATATTCTCGATCGCCGACAGAACCCGGTTGCGATCCGATGTGAAATCCACCAACCGCTGCAGCGTTTCGTCAAAGGTATAGACCGCCACTTGCTCGTCAGACGGAAGCGATTGCGCCAGCCGCCGCGCATGCGCGCGCACTTGCGGCCATGTCGCGCGACGGGCACCATTCAACCCCGGAGTACGATCAATCAACAAGACCGTTGCCGATACGTCGACATCAGACGGAAACAGGTCGTCGCCCGATCGCACAAACCTGAATTCGGCTGGCCTGTCGCTTGTCGGACGTCTGGTCAATTTCCCGCGCGTTTGGTTCGGGGGCACACGCACAATGCAACTGTCGGCGGGCGCAGGTGCGGCAGGGCTGCAATCAAGCAGGGGCATACCGTCCACCGGGACACGGGCCGGGGGCGTGCCATCACCGACAGCTTGTGCTGAAACACGGTCGGTTTCCGCCGCCAAACTCATTATTGCCAGACCAAGAGTAGCAATCAAACGCAAGAAATTCATGCGCGGGAACCTCGCTATGGTTTCAAATAAATCAGCTCAAGCGCCAGCGATCAGCTCGTCAAAGCTGAAATCGCCAAGCTTACACGGCTCAGTTCCGAACGCGTCGCCGCCGAGACCGAGCCCGTGTTGACATCAGACTGAATTCCCGAAAGCTGCGCCTCAAGCGCGTTCAAGCGCTGAACCTTCGCCGGATCCGAAGCCACCTTTGCCCGCGCCGCAGCCGCCTGTGCCTTGACCTGTGAAAGTTGCGATTTCAGTGCCGATATCTCACCGGCGTTGCTGGAAACTTGGCGCTCCTTCGAGTCGATCCGGCGCTGGCTGGCCTGATTGTTGGCGATGATTGCCTGTGCCTCGCGGTCTTTTTCGGCGATCTGGCGATCATACTCACCGCTGTTCAAATTCTTGATGTTGTCAAACAGCGAGGCCGTTTCCGGATCGGTCGAGCCGGTGCACCCGGCCAAAGCTCCGACAAGACCCGCAGCAATCAGACCTTTGAACGAAAACTCATATCTGTTTCTCCTCTAAACCATTTAATACATGCCCGGTCACAGTTTGCGCCCGGGCAAAGTTCCAAGCCTTACTGGATCAAGCGCAGCTTTTGTCGGTTGCGCGCCAGACGGGATTGATTGCTTGCCGCCGCCTTATCGAGCGACACCAGCCCGGATTGACCTTTTTGCTGTGCAACACGAATTTCATTTCGCGTTTTGACAATGTTGTTTTCACTTTTCTGCAACTCATTCTTCACCGTTTGCCGGTTCGAATTGATGGCACGAACACGCGCGTCATACTCAGATTTCGACACCTGCTGTGCGTTGACCCGACGCCGCAATGAACTCAGTTCTGCGTTTTGCGAATTCAAGACCCGGTTCAAACGCGTCTCGACCCCATTAAGGCGCTGGCTGACACCACGCAGATTGGCCAGAACCTTGTCGCGTTGGACAAGTTCCACCTTCTTTTGTGCGGCTTGCCGACCAACGGCGTTGCCTCCAACGCCACCGATAACACCCCCGGCTGCCGCGCCTTTGGCACAGTCGCCGCCATCGCCGCCCAGCAGCAACGCGATACCACAGCCCGCCGCAGCGCCGATAACGGCACCCTCGACTGTGTTTTACACAATTATGTTTTTCGTGACTTGGTTCAGGCTGCGTGCTTCCGCTTCAAGTTGCCGTTCTTCCTTGGTCTTAGCACCCGATCCCGACAAAGAAGCCGCCGGTCCACCCGTCTGCTCCATGCATCCCGCAAGCAGCATCGGAACCAAAAACAAAATGCCCCACACATATGCATGATTCACTCGCCCCGCGCGAAACACACAATTCGCGCATCACGTTGACAAAGCGCCGCAAAACAGTCGTCATGAAGCTACCAAACTCAATCCACTCACTGGCAGACCTGACGACGCTGATCATCAACGGTGTGACCATTCTTGGAACATTGGCTGCCGCATTGGCAGGCACCTCGGCCACGGTTGCCGGTTTGTCCGGCATGCCACAAATTTCCCTGCATGATGTCGCATTACCATGGCGCCTTGTAGCGTTCGGCCTGCTGGCCGCAGCCCTCGGCTGGGGATTGGGGGCCATCGTTCGGCATTACAGCCAATCGCATCGCGAAGGTCTAAGGCTATTGTGCCCAATCGCAGGGTTATGCTGGGGCGGGCTTCTTGTTGGAACAGCGCAATGGGCAACGGCAGGCGCGGCCACCGAATTTCCAGAACTTGTGTTCTTTACACTTGTCGGGTTGGGTCTGGTCTTCCGTCTTGCAGTGTTCCAGTTTCGCTCGGAAATCGGCCCAACCACCGGCACGACAATCCGGTTGCGCAGCGATGCATTGTTGTTTTTCGCCGCCTCCGCAACGGTACTTTTGATCCTGACTGACGTCGCGGGGGGACAATGAGCAAACCCGGACGTCTGCCAGAGCCCATCTCATCCCGGCTGTTGCTGACCGCAGCCCTGATGGACGCCGTGTTCGTTTTGTTTTTGACGCGAGTGATCGGCCCCACCATCGTTGACCAACTCACACGCCTGTTTTCCACCACCCCACCCGAAGCACTTTGGCTTGGCGTGTTTGCGCTTCTCCTCGTGATCTACGCGATCATGTCCGATGTCGTTCTCGGCGGAGCCAGCCTTGGCCGTATCCTCCTTGGCCTAAAAATGCGCGACACCGCGGGACAGCCAGTCAAAGCCGGGCGCAGAACCCTGCGCGCGATCAAGAAATATGCGCTGATGGGTTTGGGGGGCATACGTCTGGACAGCGCCGCCAGCTACGACAAATCGACCGGGATCGCGTGGTTCTCGGAAATGGCCCCCCGCGGATATCGTCACCCCAAAACCTGGAACATTATCGCCATCGGGCCCAAAAACCAAAAAACAAAGTACACCCTTGGCAACATCGCCAGATTTGCATCCAAAGGCATGGTGCATGTCGGACGCGATCCGGGTTGGGCCGATATCGTCCTGCCACGCGATGCAATCAGCGTATCGGGACGCCACTGCATGCTGCGGTACCACAAGGGTGAACTCTACCTAAGGGACGGCGACGAAAACGCCAAAGCCTCCAGTAATGGCACCGCCATCAACGCAAAGCGCCTGCCATCTGGAAAATGGATACCACTGCGCGGGATACAGGCATTCAACGCAGCCAACGTCACAATCACGCTCGACCGCTCGGATTGATAGACCCCCAAGCCCTTTCATTGTTCCAAAAATACTCAAATCCGACAGCGCCCCAACCGGGCTGCCGTCATCTATCTGCACCACAGCCGCCCCACACGGTCCGAGGCGGCGGCCACAGGCCGACGACGAGACAACCAGCGCGCGAGCTTGCCCGCGCTCATTTTGATTGGGGGAAATCCCTCAGCGGGGTGTCCTTGCGCAGATATAGCGGATGTTTGGCCGATCCGTCCTTGTTCAGGCCCAGACATTGCAACGGCTTGCCCGTGGCTTGCATGGCGCGCAGCACCTCTTGAACCACGGGCTGGAACCGCTTGTGCAGCTTGCCATAGGCCAGCACGATCAGTTCGGCTTCGTGCGCCATGTCCACAAGCGCGCGGATATTGGCCGGGCTGCAGGCCAACGCCGGGTCGGCGGGGATATCCTTGGGCAAGGTCGCGCGCCAATCCAGCACATTGCCTTTCAGGTACCGGGTAAAACCCCAATCGCGGGCGAACATCAGCTCGCGGTGGCAGGTCGGGTCCGACACGTCGGCGGCGGCGACCGACGGGTTCATGCCCACGAACAACACCGCGCGCGGCGCGGCGCCTTCTGGCGTCCAATCGCGAGTCAGCGCCTGACGGTAGCGGCCACACTCTGAAAACGTCGCACCGCCCACCACCCCGTCGGGTAGTTTCAGGCGCACCTTGCCGCCGGGGTCATGCGCCCCTGTGTCTGTCACTGGTTGAACACCCGGCTGGGGTGCAGCTCTCCGGCCTTGAAACGGCCGACGGCCACGGCGCGGCCATCATATGACGCCCAGCATTCCTCGCCATATTCGACATCATGGGCGATCACCATGCCGGGGTTGCCGTTCTTCAGTCGGGCCAGCCCCGCCTCCGTGCAAGTCACCTGCGGCAAGTCGTGCAACCCCTCTTCAAGCGGGCGGATATACGCGTCCAGATCCGGGCTATGCGCCATCTGTTCGATCTGTTCCAGCGTCAGGCCATCACTTGCCTGAAACGGCCCCGACCAGACCCGCCGCAGCCGCGTGACATGGCCATAGCATCCAAGTGCCTCGCCCAGATCCCGCGCGATCGACCGCACATAGCCGCCCTTGCCACAGGTCATTTCCAGCGTGACATGATCGGCATCGGGCCGGTCGGCCATCAACAACGCCTCCACCCAAAGCGGGCGGGCCTCGACCTCGAACTCCTCACCGTCGCGCGCAAGTTTATAGGCGCGCTGCCCGTCGATCTTGACGGCGGAATATTTGGGCGGCACCTGCATGATCTCGCCAACAAAGGCGTTCAGCGCGTCCTTGATCACCGCATCATCGGGGCGCGTATCACTTTCGGCGATCACCTTGCCCTCGGCGTCATCGGTGTTGGTGGCTTGGCCCAAGCGCACGGTAAATTCATAGGCTTTCAGCGCATCGGTGATGTAGGGCACGGTTTTCGTGGCCTCGCCCAATGCCACGGCCAGCACGCCCGTCGCCTCCGGGTCCAGCGTGCCGGCGTGTCCTGCCTTTTTCGCCTGCAACGCCCAGCGCACCTTGTTGACCACCGAGGTCGAGGTCATGCCCGCAGGCTTGTCCACCACCAGCCAGCCGGAAATATCGCGCCCCTTGCGTTTGCGTCCCATGGTCTTGCCCTTTTGCCCGATGAAGGCGGCGGCGTAGCCCAAGCCCTGCACACTGTCAATTCGGCATCCGGGGCAGCGCCCGCATTAGCCGTAGCGCGGGCAAGCGCACGACAACCCAGTTCAGACGCAAAAGACCAACCGCGCGAGCCGCCACCAGCGCGCCCCATGCGCCGGCCAGATTGGCCATAACTGTCGCCGCCAGAATGCCGCCATAGCCCAGCAGCAAAACTCCGGCCCACGCCAGTGGAATGAACACCACCGCAATGCGCAGCGTGCTTAGCCCCATCGACCAAAGCGCGCGGTCGCGGGCATTCATCGCCGCGTTGGCCGTCACCAACATGCCGTAGCCAAAAAAGCCCCACGCAACGACCCTCAGGTAATCGGCGGTATAGGCCATTGCGCCCTCTTCTGCAGTCATCACCCGCGCAATCGGTTCCGCCAGCACAACCATGCCAAGCGCCACAACTAAACCATAGCCAAGACACAACCCAAAGCTCAGTCGCAGCGCGTCGCGCGCACGCGCTCGGTTGCCCGCGCCCCATGCTTGTCCCACCACCGGGCCGATACCCGATGACAGCGCCAGCATTGGGACGAAAAGTAGCGATTGCACCCGTGCCGCCGCCCCGAACCCGGCCACCGCAGTATCTCCGATGACGGCCACAGCTGCCGTCACCACTGTCAAACCGGCCGGGTTGATCGCATTTGACACTGCGGCAGGCATGCCAACCCGCGCAATTCTGCGCAGGGATTTGGCGATGTCCTGAAACGGGGCACAGTCCAGCCGGATCGCCCCGCGCCATAGGGCAAAGGTCACCAAGCCTGCAAAGGCAAGACTTCGCGCCAAAAAGGTCGCAAGCCCTGCGCCCTCGGCCCCTAGATCGGGGAGCGGGCCCAATCCGAAAATGAAAATCGGGTTCAGAGCCACGTTCAAAATTGCTTGCAGGCTCATCACCGTCGCGGCCACCTCGCTGCGCCCCGCCGCGCGGAACACCGCGTTCAGCGCCATGCCGGTCACCATCGGCGGAAAGCTGAGGCACCAATAGGGGACATAACCCAGAACAGCCTCCAGCACCGGGCCCTTGGCCCCCATCGCCGCGAACAAATAAGGTGCCCCCAGCCAGAACAACAGCGACAGCGTGCTTGACAGCATCGCCGCCAGTGCCATCGCGTGCAGGGTCAGGCGATAGCGCGCCGCGCCGCGCTCACCCCTGCCGATGGCCTGCGACACCACGGCGTTGGTGCCTGCGGCCAAACCGATAGACAGCGACACTAGTGCGACGATCACCGGATAGATAAACCCGATGGCAGCCAGCGCCGAATTACTATGGCGCGCCAGAAAAAAGCATCAGCCAGCCCAACGGACAAAACACCCAGAATGCCCAGCGTCATCGGCGCGCTGACTGAGATCAACGCGCGGCTGACTGGCCCCGCGTTCAGATCGCGATCAATGCTCATCTGATGCTCCGCTGTGTCATTTACCCCGATCTAGCGCTTGGGGCGATATGTTCCACCAAGGCAGTATGCGCGGGATCAATCGGCGTTTTCCACGACACCCACGATCGGCCCCATCGGAAACCCGCCGTCATGCCGCCCGATGCCCGGCGCATACAAGCGCGAGATATTGCCATCAAAATACAACGCCTGCGGCGTGTTCAGCACGTCACGAAACAAGATGCCGAATTCATGAAAGGTCACCCGGCCTTGCGATATGGCGAACACCACGCGACTGCCATCGTCGGATGTGCCTACACCGTTGCGGATATAGCGGCTGTCGCTGTCAGGCAAAAAGCGCGGGTGCAATGCCCCGTCGATCACCAGCATCGGCCCCGACTGCGTGGCATCCCGGCACTCGGGCGCCTCGCGGTCAAACCGCAGGGTTTCGATGACATCGGCACGGCCTTGGCGGACACAGAACACCCCGTTGGGCAGCAGCCCAAAATTCCCCGGTCCGGCCGAGGTGACCAGCCGCGCGCTTTCTTGCCCGTCTTCGACGTAAAGGCCCACCGGGCTGCGATCGGTGTGATACATGCCAGCATTCATGCCAAAACTCAGCCGCTTGCCATCCCGGACCAAAGCGGCCTCGACATTGCGAAAGCTTGCCAGCGGCGTTCCGCTTTCGGGATCAGTCAGAAAAAGGCGGATATCTTCGCGTGTGGCGTCCACCTCGCAGACGGTAAAGGTCTGCCCAGCATTGGCAACGTCGCGGCATTCCAGCGCCGTTGCCACCGACCCTGCAAACAGCGCACCCAGCACCACCAATCCGCACAGGATGCTCTTAGCTTTCGACATCCCGGCGCACTTTGTCTTGGTCGAACAACCGTCGGGTTTCGTCCATCTGGTCAAAGGTCTTGTCGATGCGAAAGCGCAGATCAGGCGAAAACTTCAGCCCCAGCTTTTTGCCGATGCTCCGGCGCAATTCACCCTTGTTGCGCGCCAACAGGGGGACAATATCGTCTTGTCCATCACCGCCCAGCGGCAGCACATACGCCGTGGCAATCTTCAGATCGGGCGAGACACGCACCTCGCCCACCGTCACCGACATGCGGTTCAGGTCAGGATCGTGAATATCGCCGCGCATCAAGACCTCGGACAAGGTCCGCCGGATCAACTCGCCTACCCGAAGTTGCCGTTGCGAGGGGCCGGGCCCATCATGAAATTTGTTATTAGCCATGCCCTGCATCTAATCGCTCTGCCACCCTTTGCCAAGGTGAATGCAAGGGCTGGCCGACGTTCATCGCGGGAAAATATGCCCCGGCCACCCCCCACGCTTGCCCATTGTGCGCGCCCCCCGCACCGCGCTACACAACACCAAAACCACAAGACGGAGACCCCGACCATGACTGACCTGCCCGGAATCGTTGTCACCGGCGCCTCGGGGCGCATGGGCCAGATGCTGATCCGTACCGTGCTTGACAGCGCTCGCGCCCGCCTTGTCGGCGCGCTGGAACGTCCGGGCCACGACTGGATCGGGCAGGATGTCGGCCAAGCCATGGGCGGCGCGGCCATCGGCGTTCACGTCACCGACGACGCGCTAGAAGCCTTCGCCAAGGCCCAAGCGGTGGTTGATTTCACCGCGCCTGCTGCAACGGTTGAATTTGCCGGCATCGCAGCGCAGGCGCGCTGTGTGCATGTCATCGGCACCACCGGCATGACCGATGCCGATCTGGCCAAACTCACCGCCGCCGCGCGTCACGCCACCATCGTCCGCGCCGGCAACATGAGCCTTGGCGTCAACCTGCTGGTGCAACTGACCAAAAAGGTCGCCGCGGCACTGGATGAAGATTACGACATCGAAGTGATCGAGGCCCACCACAACCAAAAGGTCGATGCCCCCTCGGGCACCGCGCTGATGCTGGGTCAGGCCGCCGCCGACGGGCGCGGCGTGTCGCTGGATGCGGTGTCAGACCGTGGCCGCGACGGGATCACCGGCAAACGCGAACGCGGCCATATCGGCTTTTCCGCCATTCGGGGCGGCGATATCGTGGGCGAACATGACGTGATGTTCGCCGCTGCGGGCGAACGCGTGATCCTGCGCCACGTTGCCACTGATCGGGCGGTCTTTGCCCGCGGCGCGCTTAAGGCGGCACTGTGGGGGCAAGGGCGCAAACCCGGCGAATATGACATGCTGGATGTTCTTGGGTTGAGCGACAACTGATCCAATCCGCAAATGCGCGCGTAATACCCTTGTATATACGAAGGGTGAGTCGCCATGCGTTTTCTTATGATGTTCTGCCTGTCTTTGGCCCTATCCGCCCCGGCCAAGGCCCAAGGCTTTTCGCAAGTAAGCGAGCGGCAAAAATTCGTATCCTTGGTCGAAGGCCGCAAACTGACCCGATTTGGAATCAAGCTGGACGTCACAGGCGATGGCCGCATTATCGGGCGTGCCTTTGGCCGCCCCGTAACAGGCGCATGGAATTGGCGGTCGGGGTATTTCTGCCGCGATCTTTATTGGGGCGATTACGCGATTGGTGCAAATTGTCAGGCGGTCAAGGTGCAGGGCGAAACACTGCGCTTCATCTCGGATCGCGGCGCCGGACAATCGGCCGACCTGCAACTGCGTTGACGCACCTCATGGCGAGGCTGGCCATCAGGCCGGACAAGCCGCGCTTGGATCAGAAATCTATCGCAATCCCTTTTTTCTCCCAGTCGCCATAACGGACAGGCTCTAGCCCCTCACGGCGGCCACCCAATTCTTTGGGTAATGCCAGCTCTGCGGCTTCGCGGCGGCGTTCCTCGGCCTCGGCCAAGGCCCGAATGGCCTCGGGCGGCAGATCGCGTTTTTCCTCGCTCATGGTCAGGCTTCCTTTGATCCAATACCCCTGATATATGCCCGCACCAGCCCAAGGCCAAGGAAAACCAATGTCGCAGCGCCCTCCCCAACCCTCTGCCCGCCGCAGCGCGGTCTATCTTCTCGATCAGGTTCTGGGCGAAGGGCGGCTCACGTCCGAGCTTATCGCCTCGGGCGCGCTGGATCATCTGAGCCCTGCAGACCGCGCCCGCGCGCGACGTCTGGCCAACGATACGCTACGCGGTTTGGATCGCGCTGACCGTCTGCTCAAACGCCACCTGCGCAAACCGCCGCCGCTGCATGTGTTCAACATCCTGCGCCTCGGCACGGTCGAACTGTGCAATGGCGGAGACGCGCATGGCGTTGTCAACGATCTGGTCGGGTTGATCGACGGGCACAAACGCTATGGCAAGCTCAAGGGGCTGGTCAACGCGGTCCTGCGCAACATGGCCGATGGCGCGGGCCGCTCGTGGAACGATCTACGCTTGCCACGGTTGCGCGATTGGCTGCGCGATCCGTTGGTTCAGGCATGGGGGGCCGGCCCTGTGGGCGCGATGGAAAAGGCACATTTCAACGGCGCGCCGCTGGACCTGACGGCCAAGGGCGATGCCGCCGATCTGGCGGCACGGCTTGGCGGCACGCTTTTGCCAACCGGCACGGTGCGCCTGTCCGATGCCGGGCAGGTGTCGGCATTGCCGGGCTATGACACAGGTGACTGGTGGGTTCAGGATGCCGCCGCCGCCCTGCCCGCACGGGTTTTGGCCGCCCAGCCCGGGGAAACCGTGCTGGACATGTGCGCCGCGCCGGGGGGCAAAACCCTGCAACTGGCCGCCGCCGGGGCGGATGTCACGGCGCTTGACCTGTCCGAGCGGCGGATGCAGCGGGTCCGCGAAAACCTTGCCCGGTGCGGGCTGTCGGCCAACTGCATCACCGGTAACGCGCTGGAACAGTCCGGCGGGCCCTATGACGCAATCCTGCTGGATGCGCCCTGTTCCGCCACGGGCACCATCCGTCGCCACCCCGACCTGCCCCATGCCAAGGACGGATCGGAATTCGGGGCGCTGATCGAATTGCAGGCGGCAATGCTGGATCATGCGCTGACTCTGCTTAAACCCGGCGGGCGGTTGGTGTTTTGCACCTGTTCGCTTTTGCCAGACGAAGGGGAATGTCAGGTTGACGAGGCGCTGGCGCGGCATCCGGGCCTGTCGGTTGACCGCACAGCCCTGTCCGATCTGGCGGGCGTCGATCCGGCATGGATCACCGAAGAGGGCGGCTTGCGCCTGCGGCCCGATTACTGGCCCGATCTGGGCGGGATGGACGGTTTCTATATCGCCTGCCTGCGCGCCTGACAGCCGGGACAGTAGACAAAATCGGCACCCGTTTCACATAGCGCCTGCGTTGTGTTCGCCACCCCGCTGCAATCTTTCGGTGACTCGGCACGCGGGGCGGTCTATACTGCCGCCAACAGCGCCGCAAAGAGCGCTTAGAGGTCAGGTCTATGTCGCATTCCGAAACCATGTCGGCGCAGCTTTCGCGCGTGATGAACCGGCTTGCCGCGCGCCGCGCGGCATGGTCGCGCCCGGCGACCGCCTTTGTCTCTCAGCCCGAACCACGCACCATCGGCAGCTTTGCCCGCGGGCGGCAGTTATGTGCAGGCAACTTTTTGTTTTCCGGCCACCTTTTGCAACATCCCAACACCAATATGTGGGATCTTTCAGCACCCGATACGGCCTTTGCCGAGGATCTGCACGGCTTTGGCTGGCTGGATGATCTGGCGGCAGCGGGCGATCTGTCGGCGCGCGCACGCGCTCAGGATTGGGTCTGGACGTGGATAGACCGCTACGGCAGCGGCAAAGGCCCCGGCTGGACCCCCGATTTAACCGGGCGACGATTGATCCGTTGGATCAATCACGCCTTGTTCCTGCTCAATGGCCATGATGGCGATGCGTCTGCCGCATTCTACAAATCCTTGGCACAACAAACAATTTTCCTTGGCCGAAGGTGGAAAGCCTCGCGCCCCGGGCTGCCGCGGTTCGAAGCGTTGACCGGGCTTATCTATGCCGGTCTGTCGCTTGAGGGCATGGAACTCCATGTCGACCCGGCGGTCCGTGCCTTGGCCCGCGAATGCAACAGCCAGATTGACAGCGCAGGCGGCATTCCAACGCGCAACCCCGAAGAGTTGCTGGATGTTTTCGCCCTTCTGACGTGGGCTTCGATCGCCCTGTCCGAGTCGGGCCGCGCCGCCAGCGCATCGCATTGGGCCGCAATCGAACGGATTGCCCCCACGTTGCGCACCCTGCGCCACGCCGATGGCGGGCTGGCGCGATTCCACGGCGGCGGTCGCGGACTGGAAGGCCGATTGGATCATGCCTTGGCCAATAGCGGGGTCAAAACCAAGCAACCTGACGGTTTGTCCATGGGATACGCGCGCCTTAGCGCGGGCCGCACCAGCCTTGTCATCGACGCGGCCCTCCCGCCCCAAGGACGTGCTTCGATCCATGCACATGCATCAACCCTCGCGTTTGAACTGACCTCGGGCCGCCGCCCGCTGATCGTGAATTGCGGCTGCGGCGCACAGTTTGGCGCACAATGGCAACGCGCAGGGCGCGCCACGCCATCGCATTCCACCCTTGTGGTGGCCGGGCAATCCAGTTCCCGTCTGGGCAGTAGCGCCAATCGTCAAGAATGGCTGACCCAAACCCCCCAAAACGTGCCGATAACCATCGGCCACGCACCTGACGGGCTGCGGTTTGAAGGGGGGCATGACGGATACCTGAAAACCCATGGCCTGACACATGCGCGCACGCTGGACATGACGTTTGATGGCAGGGCCGTCGCCGGAGAAGACATGCTGTTGGCGCTCAGCGAGGCCGACAAGCGCCGCTTTGACAAGGCGATGGACGCTGTCACGTTACAAGGCATCCGATTTGCTGTGCGGTTTCACCTGCATCCCGATGTCGATGCCAGCCTTGATATGGGCGGCGCGGCCGTGTCGATGGCCTTGCGTAGCGGTGAAATCTGGGTGTTTCGCACTGATGGTCAGGTGAAATTATCGCTTGAATCCAGTGTTTATCTGGAAAAAACCCGCCTCAAGCCGCGTGCGACCAAACAAATCGTTCTATCCGGGCGCATGATGGAGTATGCGACGCGCACAAGGTGGTCATTGGCCAAGGCGCAAGACACCCCCATCGGGATACGCGACCTCACACAGGACGCGGTTGAGCCTGCGCCGGTCTATGACAACGACTGAACAGAATGTAACTGACTCTAGGATCCGCTGCCAATGACCGATCTCGCCCCCGTGCGCCGCGCACTTCTTTCCGTTTCCGACAAAACCGGACTGGTCGAACTGGGCCAAGCCCTGTCAGACCGTGGGGTCGAACTGCTGTCGACCGGCGGCAGCGCCAAGGCGCTGCGCGATGCCGGACTGCTGGTCAAAGATGTGGCCGATGTCACGGGCTTTCCGGAAATGATGGATGGCCGGGTGAAAACCCTGCATCCGGGGGTGCATGGCGGGCTGTTGGGTCTGCGTGACAACGATCAGCACATGGCGGCCATGACCGCCCACGGGATCAAGCCGATTGATCTGCTGGTCGTCAATCTTTACCCGTTCGAAGACACCGTCGCCAAGGGCGCCGATTATGACACCTGTATCGAAAATATCGACATCGGCGGCCCGGCCATGATCCGCGCGGCGGCCAAGAACCATGCGTTTGTCAACGTCGTGGTGGATGTCGAAGACTATCTGCCCCTGCTTGATGAATTGGCTGCCAATGACGGCCAAACCACCTATGCCTTCCGCCAACGGCTGGCGCTGACGGCCTATGCCCGCACCGGTGCCTATGATGCGGCGGTATCGACGTGGATGGCCGACACCCTGAATGCAAAGGCCCCGCGCCGCCGCGCGGTGGCGGGCAAGCTGGCCCAGACCCTGCGATATGGCGAGAACCCGCACCAAAGCGCGGCCTTCTATCTGGATGGCAGCAACCGGCCCGGCGTGGCCACCGCCACACAGCTTCAGGGCAAGGAACTGAGCTATAACAACATCAACGATACTGATGCCGCGTTTGCACTGGTCAGTGAATTTCTGCCCAAGGACGGACCGGCCTGCGCAATCATCAAGCACGCCAACCCCTGTGGCGTGGCACGGGGTGAGACCCTGAAAGACGCCTATATGCGCGCCTTCGATTGCGACCGAACCTCGGCCTTTGGCGGGATCATCGCGCTGAATTCGACCCTTGATGGCGAAACCGCCGAGGAAATTTGCAATATCTTCACCGAAGTCGTCATCGCCCCCGGCGCGCATCAAGATGCCAAGGATATCTTTGCCAAGAAAAAAAACCTGCGCCTGCTGACCACACCGGGCCTTGCCAACCCCGCCGAGGCGGGGCTGATGCTGCGGCAGGTCTCGGGCGGCTATCTGGTCCAAGACAAGGACAACGGGCGGCTGGATTTGTCAGACCTCAAGGTGGTTACGAAACGCGCGCCCACTGATCAGGAACTGGCCGACATGCTGTTTGCATGGCGGGTGGCAAAACACGTGAAGTCAAACGCGATTGTCTATGTCAAAGACGGGGCCACCGTCGGCGTCGGTGCCGGCCAGATGAGCCGCGTTGACAGTTGCCGCATCGCCGCGCGAAAATCACAAGATATGGCCGATGCTCTTGGCCTTGCGGCCCCTTTGACACAGGGCAGTGTCGTGGCGTCTGACGCGTTCTTTCCGTTTGCCGATGGCCTGCTGACCGCGGCCGAGGCCGGGGCAACAGCGGTGATTCAACCGGGTGGGTCTATGCGTGATGACGAGGTGATCGCCGCCGCGGACGAGGCCGGGCTGGCCATGGTCATGACCGGCATGCGCCATTTCCGGCACTGACACAGGAGCACGTGATGCGGTTGGTATTCTGGGTAGGGCTGTGCACCTTCGTGATCGATCAGGCGACCAAGTACTGGATCGTGCATGGCCTGAATCTGGCGCAGGTCCGCGCAATCGACGTATTTCCACCCTATCTGAACCTGCGCATGGCGTGGAATTACGGAATCAACTTTGGCCTTATGGGCCATGACAGCCCGGTGACCCGTTGGGTGTTGATTGCCGTCGCCTTGGTGATCTCGGGTGCCGTGTTGTGGTGGGTCCACCGCGAACCCGGTGGCTTGTGGCAGAAAATTGCCGCGGGCCTTTTGGTTGGCGGCGCGCTTGGCAATGTGATCGACAGGCTGATCTATGGTGCCGTTGCGGACTTTTTGAACATGTCATGTTGTGGGCTGAACAATCCTTATGCGTTCAACGTGGCCGATATTGCGGTTTTTGTCGGCGCATTCGGCATGGTCGTGTTCAGCGCAGATGATAAAAAGGCCGCGTGACGTCGGGCGCAGGATGCGTTACATCTGATCGCGAAATTGCAGGAGACGGACGATGGGTTTGCCGCGCATCACATTTTTGATCCTTTGTCTTGGCCTGGCCGCGTGCAGCAGCCGGGACGATGATATCGCGCTGAAGCGGATCAAGGACAAAGGCAACGGCCCCAACGAATTTACCATCCTGCCCACCAAGCCGCTGCAATCACCGGACGATTTCAATACCCTGCCGACACCTGCGCCGGGGGCCGTCAATCTGGTGGACCCGCGCCCCAAGGAAGACGGTGCAGCAGCCTTGGGCGGCAACCCTGCCGTGATGCAAGGCACCGCACCGGCCGCGTCGGATGGCGGGCTTGTGCGCCACGCCAACCGCTTTGGCGCGACCGCAGGCATTCGTCAGCAGGTTCGTCAGGAAGACATCGAAACCCGCCGCAATCATGGCCGCGTCAATTTGATCCGTATCGGCAATTCGGATGACTACACCGATGCCTACAAAAACCAGTGGCTGGACGCATCGCGCGAAGAACGCCGCTTGCGTCAGCGTGGGATCGAAACGCCAAGCGCGCCGCCGGAAAAAGACTGACCGTCGCGCGCTTTCACGACATTGTCAGCGCGCTTGAAACCCCGCGACGGCAACGTATCTATACATCAACGTTCGCCGAAAACGGAGTTTGCCATGCGCCGACTGATTGCCAGCGCCTTATTGTCTATCGCCATAACCCTGCCCGCCGGATTGCGTGCCGCTGAGGATCAGGTCAGCTCATTCACCTTGGACAACGGGATGGACGTGGTCGCGATCGAAGATCACCGGGCCCCGGTTGTTGTGCATATGGTCTGGTACCGGGCCGGCGCAGCGGACGAGATGCCAGGCGTGTCCGGCGTGGCACATTTTCTGGAACACTTGCTGTTCAAAGGCACCGAAACCATGGAGCCAGGTGAATTTTCCGCGACCGTCGCCCGCAATGGCGGCAGCGACAATGCGTTCACCAGCTATGACTATACCGCCTATTTTCAGCGTGTTGCGGCCGACCGTCTGGATCTGATGATGCAGATGGAAAGTGACCGTATGGTCAATCTGCAATTGGGCGAAGACGACATTAAAACCGAACGCGACGTGATCATCGAAGAGCGCAACCAGAGGGTTGAAAACAACCCCGGTGCCTTGATGCGCGAACAGAAGAATGCTGCGCAATATATGAACCACCCCTACGGTGTCCCAATTATCGGCTGGCAATCCGAGATGGAGAAACTGGGCCTGCAAGATGCGTTGGAGTATTACGAAACCTATTATGCTCCGAATAATGCCATCCTGATCGTCGCGGGGGATGTGACCCCCGAAGAAGTGCGCACACTTGCCCAGACACATTACGGGAAATTGCCCGCCAACCCCGACCTGCCCCAGCGGGCCCGCCCACAAGAGCCGCGCCAGATGGCGGAAAGACGGCTGGTGTTCGAAGATCCGCGCGTCGCGCAACCTTATGTGACCCGGTCATATCTAGCACCCGAGCGGGACAGTGGCGCGCAAGAAAAGGCCGCCGCGCTGACCCTGCTTGCCGAGGTTTTGGGCGGGGGGTCAACCTCGGTTCTGGCAGAGGCGCTGCAGTTCGACACCCAACAGGCGGTCAATACCGCAGTTTACTACAGCGGGACGTCTTTGGACGACACAACCTTCAATCTTGTTGTTGTCCCCGCCCCCGGCGTGACCTTGCAACAGGCCGAAGACGCGATGGACGACGTTCTTACCGGGTTTTTGGAAACCGGGATTGATTCTGATCAGCTGGATAGGATCAAGATGCAGTTGCGGGCGTCGATGACCTATGAACGCGATGACGTAAACCGCATGGCCAATCGGTATGGCCGGGCGCTGACCCAAGGCCTGACCATTGAAGATGTGCAAGCATGGCCCGACATCGTGCAGGCCGTGACACCCGATCAAATCAT
Organism: Roseovarius gahaiensis; assembly: GCF_011601345.1. Classification (GTDB taxonomy): domain Bacteria; phylum Pseudomonadota; class Alphaproteobacteria; order Rhodobacterales; family Rhodobacteraceae; genus Roseovarius; species Roseovarius gahaiensis. The sequence goes on along the minus strand of NZ_JAAORB010000002.1, from coordinate 144,153 downwards.
GGCCGCGGCCCGTGATGTGCTGGATCGCGACAACGCCGTGACTGGATGGCTGACCGCGCCGGAGGTGACCCAATGATACGTCTGTTATTGCCCGTCTTGGCACTGTGTGCGGCGCTGCCGGCATGGGCCGAAGTGAACATCAAGGAAATGACCACACCGGGCGGCATCGATGCTTGGCTGGTCGAAGAACATTCTATTCCCTTTGTGGCGCTTGAACTGCGCTTTCAGGGCGGCACATCGTTGGATCCACAGGACAAAGACGGTGTGACCAATCTGATGGTGGGGCTGTTGGAAGAAGGCGCCGGTGACATGGACGCGCGCGCTTTTGCCCGCGAAACCGAAGCCCTTGCAGCCTCATTCCGCTATGATGCCTCTGATGACAGTGTTGGCGTTTCCGCACGCTTCTTGACGGAAAACCGGGACGAAGCCGTCGCTCTTTTGCGCGAAAGTCTGGTGAACCCCAGCTTTGACCAAAGCGCCATTGATCGCGTGCGCGCACAGGTCAATTCGATCATCCGCTCGAACCAGAAAGACCCGCGCGATATCGCTGGCGATGCCTTTGCCAAACTGGTTTACGGCGATCATCCCTATGGCCGGCCCGAATATGGAACGCTGGACAGCGTGGCCGAATTGACGCGCGAGGATATCGTCAAGGCCCATCGGGCTGCGCTGACCCGTGACCGGCTGTATGTCAGTGCCGTGGGCGACATCACCGAACAAGAGCTTGCCGCCCTTTTGGACGATCTTTTGCTTGACCTGCCCGAAACCGGCGCTGGTCTGCCGGGTGCCGCGGATATCAATATGCCCGGCGGCATCCAGATCGTGGAATTTGACACACCGCAATCGGTTGTCATGTTCGGCCAGCCCGGCATTGATCGCGATGATCCTGATTTCTTTGCAGCCTACATTCTGAACCACATTCTTGGCGGTGGATCTTTTGAAAGCAGGTTGATGCAGGAAGTTCGCGAAAAGCGCGGTTTGACCTATGGTGTCTATTCCTATCTGGCGAACAAGGACCATGCAGACCTTTGGCTGGGGTCTGTCGCCTCGGCCAATGGCCGCATCGCTGAATCGATTGACGTGATCCGGTCCGAGTGGGATCGCCTGCGCAGCGAAGGGGTCACACAGGCCGAACTTAACGATGCGAAAACCTATCTGACCGGCGCGTATCCACTGCGGTTTGACGGGAACGCCCCGATTGCCAATATCGCTGTTTCAATGCAGATGGAGGGGCTGGAAACTGACTATATCAGCAACCGTAACGATATGGTCAATGCGGTCACGCTGGAGGATGTCAACCGGGTCGCCCAAGAGTTGGTGGACCCGGCAAAGCTGACGTTTGTCGTGGTGGGTCAGCCGGAGGGGCTGACCAGCTCGATCAAACCCGGCGGTTGATCTTTAGCGCAAGCCGTCGCGGGCAATCGTCAGCGCCAGATCGCGCACCGCTTGGCCGCGCGCGGCGGCAATGTCTGTCGCGCCAGCCTCGCCAGCAATCGCAACGCTAAGATCGAACAGTTTTGCTCGGTCGCGCCCGTTTTCCGGGGCCACGAAATACTGACCGCTTAGCCTGAACGTATTGTCAGAAAGCGCCAGCATATCTTCGATCCGAACCTCGATGTCCGCATCAGGGTAGCCTTCAAACGGCCATGGTGCCGAGGCAACCTGCGCCCCTGTAATCTGGGACAGGTAGCGCGAAAGCTCTAGCGTGATGGCCCGGCTTGGATCGTCGGCCCACAAAAGGCCCGCTGTCATGCTGAGGCGGCCATTGGCATCGGCCACATAAATATCCTCTGAGGCGGCATAAGTCGGGAGTGACACCTCACGCAGCGCAACCGCGTCGTAGCTGATACGCTGTGTTGCATCGACCTGCGCCTTGGGTACGGTGATCCGTTGATCTTGGGCCCCACTGCACGCGGACAGGACAAAAGCCATTAGAACGAACGGGGTAAATCCAATTTTGCGCATGATACTCATCGTCCTGTAAGGAGGGAATTCGGGTTTCGTTCAATCGCGCGCGCCAGCGAGGCGACCGCCTTGGCGGCTTTTTGCACCTCGATCAGGGCCGTGCGCGCATCGCGACCAAGGCCATTGCTGGCCTCGTAGCCTTCCAATGTGGAATTGGCACGCGCCAGAACCCCTTGGGCCTGCTTGATCAGGTCGGGCAGGTCTCGGCCCGCCTCGGCAACGGTGTCGGCGGCCTGACTGGCAGACGCCAAGGCGTTCGTGGCGTTTTCCACAACGCCGCCTTCGCGCAATTGCGCCAGAACAGCACTCAGTTCAGACAAGGCACTGTTCAACTTGGTGGGCAATTCAGCCGCAGCATCGCTGGCCAGCAAGGTTTCGGTGGTGGTCAACAACGCGCTTAAATCATTGGCCAGCCGGTCAATCTCAACCGTTTCAGCCTTGGCCGCCACTGCATTCAGTCTTTCGATCAAATCGGGAACACCAGATACCGCCGTGGTGACACCTTCCGCAGCTTCGGTCGCGCTGTCGACGGCATCGGTCAGCCGTTCGACTGTCTGCGCGTCGTTCAACCGGGTCAGCGTGTCCTGAAGGTCGGCAACGACATCGTTCAATCGAGCGGGCAGTGTTTGCACATCATCCGACGTCACCAAGCCGCGCGCATCCCCAAGCAATCCGTTCAAGGTTTGCGGAACATTGCGCAGATCCTCATTGGTGATCAGGGTATTTGCGTTGTCCATCAGGTTGATGGCTTGTGCCATCACCTCCTCGACCGGCAAGGCATTGATGCGTTCAAACACACCTTGGGCGGTGGCCGACACATCGGCAATGTCACTTTGCGTGGTCGGTATATAAAGCGCGCCCGAGTCGCCGGTTTCAAGTTCGGCGGCAGAAGCATCGGGGACATCAATCAATTCAACTTTCAACCCGCCCGTCAGGATCGAGGCGGTGGTCAGCCGCGCGCGCAATCCCTGTTCCACCCGCTGGCGCAAAAAGTCCAGCGCCGCTTCGGTGCTGGCCTTGCCAGCAAGGCCAAGGCGGCCGGGGCTAATCGACAGGGTCACGATCAACCGCACCTGCGTATCACCAAATGCTTCGGGGTCGACCAACCCGTTCAATGCGCTGACCCGACCAATGCGCAGGCCGTTCAACTCGACCGCAGCATCTGTTGCCAAGCCTTCGACGTTTTCGTCGAACACTGCAGATATGGTCAGGTTTTCGCTATCGTCGCGGGCAAAAATACTGGACCGCGCCGTCGATTCATCAGGGTGCACAACAAAACTGTCGCCGGGGTCAACCGCTTCGCCGCCCGACACCATGGTTTCAAACGTCACCCCACCCGAAACCAACGAGGCGAGCGACGAAAAATCAAGCGCAGCGCCATTCTGGCCAAGCGAAAAAGAAAACCCCGACGCGTCCCAGAACCGTGTTGCAGAACTGATCAACCTGTCGTGTGGTTTGAATATCAGGGCCTCCGCCTCGGCGGCGGAGCCATCTTGCGCGATCTTCGTCTTGCCAAGTCGGCCAACGGTGATCCCGCGATACAGGATTGGTGCGTTTTGGGTCAGCGTGGCCTTTCCCGAAGCGCGCAACGTGATGCGCAAACCATCTTGGCCTGCTTTTTCCAAGGGCGCGTCAGGCAAACCGGAAAATTCGTAGGTGACGCCGTCTGGCGTATTGTCCCACAGGCTTTCGATATAGACCCCGGACAGAACCGTGTTCAGGCCCGAGACACCTTGCGCCGTCACTTGCGGGCGCACGACCCAAAACTGAGAGCTTGCATCAACATAGGGCGCCACATCCTTATCGATCCGGATCGCCACAAGCACACGATCCAGCCCGTCAGCAAAGCTGACATCTTCAACCAAACCAACAGTCACATCCCGATAGCGCAATTCGGTCGTGCCCGGCTGAATACCCGATGCGTTTTCAAAGCTGACGGTGATCAGGGGGCCACGATCAAAATACGCCTGTGCGGCAATGGCCAAAACAGCCACCACGGCAATCAATGGCACGATCCAAACGATCGTGACCCGCTGGAACAGGGTTTGGTCGCCTTTTTTGATCGGGGGCGTCGGGGGATGTTGGCTGTCACTCGTCAAGCTGAAAGGTCTCCTTTGACATCAACAGCAGGTGTTCTGCGGTTGGATGCAATATCGGATTGGCCAGTATCCCAAATCAGACGGCTGTCAAAGCTTTTGGCCGCAAGCATCGTGAATATCACCGATAGGGCGAAGAACAGGCTGGCCCGGCCCGGCGTGATGGATGCCAAGGCTTGAAGTTGAACCAGCGACGACAGGATCGCAACGACAAACACGTCGATCATGGACCAGCGCCCGATATACTCAACAATCTCATACCAGAAATGACGCTGCCCCTCGGGCACCTTTGGCCCCAACCACACGCCAAGCGCCAACCCGGCGACAATTACGAACTTGACGACGGGTATCAAAACGCTGGCCACCAGAATAATCGCCGCCACGCCCCAATTTCCGTGACGCGCCAAATCTACTGCGCCGCCCACAATCGTGTCACTTTGGACACTGACAAGGGTGCGCGTCTCCAACATAGGGTATAGATTGGCGGGAATGTAACACATCAAACCCACCAGCCACCACGCCCAGACCTTTTGCAATGACAGCCTGTCCCGCGACTGCAAAGCACTGCCGCAGCGGGGGCAATGCGCCGTGCCGCGTGACGACACACTGTAACACCGGGTGCAGCCAACAAGGCCCATATCCCGCGCGGTTGTTACTGATCCAGAGACTTCCATATCGAATACCTGCACATCAAGGAATCGGTCACAACAACAATCACAACGAGAATCGCAAACAGCCACGCCGCCGGACCGTATTGAACCTGCGCCAAATCACTCAGCTTGACCAAGGCGACAGCGCAGCCAAGTGCGAAAATTTCTGCCATCGACCAAGGGTTCAACGCCTCGGACAGGCCAAAAGCACGTTTGGCCCACCGGGCCGGCGGGCGATCGCGGATGATGGGGGTCAGCACATAAATCAGCAAGATCAGCCGTAGCATCGGAATGACGACGATGAACATCATCACGGCAACCGACAGGCCCAGCAACGCGCCCTCGAATGCAAACGCCGTTTGCAGGATAGACGCGTCATGGTGCATGCCACCAGCATCAATGGCTAGAAATGGAAACAGCGTGGCGGCGGTGATCAGGATCAAAACGGTCAGAGCCAAGGCAATCAATTGCTTTCCAGCCTTGCGTCTTGGCGCAATCAAAACCGTGTGGCAGCGCCCGCAATATGCCTTGTCTTGGGACTCGACCGTTGGCGTCGTGTAAAGCGCATCGCAATTGGGACAGGCGATAAGGCGGTCCAAATCAATTGGTGGTGACGGTTGTTGCGTTGGCATCTGTGGCGTTGTCATCGGCGGTTGGGAACGCTCCTAATTTTGGCGTTATGGCTTTTTGGCGTGGCGGCACAACTTGGCCCGATCAGCACCGATTGTCACGTTATGCTACGGCAAACTATGTTGCGGTGCCTGCGTGCAGCCTAACGCAAGCACGATCTATCCGCGACCGCTTTCCATGCCGGTGGCTGCAAACACGTGCTATCAAACAAAAAATAAGGGCGGCCCGATCGCCGCCCTTCAGAAGAAACATGCACAAAACCTTTGATCAGAAATCAAGATTTTCCACGTTCAGCGCATTTTGCTGGATGAACTCGCGGCGCGGCTCAACAACGTCGCCCATTAGCTTGGTGAACAGGTCATCGGCTTCGGCCACATCGTCGATCTTGACCTGCAACAATGTACGCGCCTCAGGGTCCAGAGTGGTTTCCCACAATTGGCCCGGGTTCATTTCACCCAGACCTTTGTAGCGCTGCATCTGCAGACCTTTTTCGCCTTCTTTCAGAATGGCATCCAACAAATCCAGCGGCCCGTAGATATTCTGAACACGGTCTTTGCGCACCAAGGTCGCCGGGTGGGTGTAGATATCCCGCAGCCCCTGTGTCAGTTGGCCAAGGCGTCGCGCATCACCGCCACGCAGAACCGGGCCATCCAGCGTGCGCACCTCTTCGACACCACGCACCGTGCGCGTCAGACGAATGCCGTGATCTTGGGTCGGCCGGCCTTGCCAGCCACGTTCATATTCCAACGCGATCAGGTCCAGACGTTCTGCGATGGTATCCGCCACGCCTTGTAGGTCGGCATCGACGCGGCCGGGCAAGAACGCCTCGGCAATCGCGGCCTGCTCCAGAATGTGACGGGGGTAGTGGGTGGGAAATGACTCGAGGATGCGTTTGGTTTGCCGGGCCTCTTCAACCACGCGCACCAGATCCTGACCAATGATTTCCTCGCCCGTTCCCAGACGCAACACTGCATCATCGGTGCCCTGCTGAATCAAGTAGTCCTCTAGCCCGGGTTCGTCTTTCAGATACACTTCGGATTTTCCGCGGGACACTTTGTAAAGCGGTGGCTGCGCGATGTAGAGATAGCCGTTTTCGATCAGCTCGGGCATCTGCCGATAGAAGAACGTCAAAAGCAACGTGCGGATATGTGCGCCGTCAACATCGGCGTCTGTCATAATAACAATCTTGTGGTAACGCAGTTTCGACAGGTCGAATTCATCACGCCCGATGCCTGTGCCAAGCGCCATCACCAGATTGCCGATTTCCTGACTGCCCAACATCCGGTCAAAGCGCGCACGTTCGACATTCAGAATTTTACCGCGCAACGGCAAAACAGCTTGTGTCGAGCGGTCACGCCCCGTTTGCGCCGATCCGCCGGCGCTGTCACCCTCGACAAGAAACAATTCTGTCTTGGACGGATCTTTTTCCGAGCAATCCTTCAGCTTCCCGGCAAGGTAGTTCACGTCCATCGCGGTTTTGCGCCGGGTCAGTTCACGGGCTTTTCGCGCGGCTTCACGGGCCAATGCCGCCTCGATGATCTTGCCGACGATCTGTTTGGCCTCGTTCGGGTTTTCCTCGAACCACTCCGACAGTTTTTCCGTCACCAAGCTTTCGACAGCCGGTCGCACTTCGGAGCTGACAAGCTTGTCCTTGGTCTGGCTGGAAAACTTGGGATCGGGGACTTTGACCGACAAAACACAGGTCAAACCTTCGCGCGCATCGTCGCCGGTAAAGTTTACCTTTTCCTTTTTCGCGATCCCGCTTTCCTGCGCGTATTTTTGAATGGTGCGCGTCAGCCCACCGCGGAATCCGGCCATGTGTGTGCCGCCATCGCGTTGTGGAATGTTGTTGGTGAAAGGCAAAACCGTTTCGTGATAGCTGTCGTTCCACCACATCGCGACCTCGACACCGATATCGTCGCGATCTCCGGTGATAAAGATCGGATCTCCGATCATCGCAACCTTATGCCGGTCAAGGTATTTCACGAATTCTTTGACGCCACCGTCATAGTGCAATTCAATTTCCAGCGGCTCTTCGGGGCGTTCGTCACGCAGAATAATGCTTACGCCGGAATTCAGAAACGCCAATTCGCGCAGGCGCTTTTCAAGCGTTTCGAAACTGTATTCCAGATTCGAGAACGTATCGGTCGAGGCCATAAAGCGAACCTCGGTGCCTTTACGCCCATTGGCCGGGCCAAGCTCGCGCAGATGTTCAACAGTATAGCCGTGCTCGAAACGGGCGTAATGTTCCTTGCCGTTACGCCAGACCCGCAGTTCAAGCCAATCGGACAGGGCGTTCACCACCGATACGCCAACACCATGCAAGCCGCCTGACACTTTGTAAGAATTCTGGTCAAACTTACCGCCCGCGTGCAATTGGGTCATGATGACCTCAGCGGCGGAAACGCCTTCTTCTTCATGGATCGCGACGGGAACACCGCGGCCATTGTCGCTGACCGATACGCTGGAATCCGCGTGAATCGTGACGTTCACGGCATCCGCGTGACCGGCCAAAGCCTCATCAATGCCGTTGTCGACAACTTCGTAAACCATATGGTGCAGGCCCGACCCGTCATCGGTGTCACCGATATACATGCCAGGGCGCTTGCGAACTGCCTCTAACCCTTTGAGAACCTTGATTGATTCCGCGCCATAGTCTTCAGGCGACGGTGCTACTTCGGCCATGCTTTTGTCCCTTCGCACTTTTATGATTTTATACGATTTTCTGGTGGGAATGTCACGCGTTTACCCCAATATTTAGGGGTTGCGCCACAAGGGAAGAACGCCGCCCGTCAACGGCGCTGTCAGGTCAGCGCAATCGCGGCACCAACCACGATCAGCAACCAACCCGAAACGATGTTTGTTCGGCGGATGGCGCCCGGCGAACTCATGATCCGGCGGATGCGATCCACGAACAGGGCAAGTGACAAATTGCCGATCAACGGGATCACAAACGACAAAAATACGATGGCCGCGATATCCATCGGCGTGATCCGGGACAGATCAAAAAACCCCGGCAAGACGCCCATGTAAAACAGGATCGCCTTGGGATTACCAAGGATTGCGGCCAAGCCGGCCATGAAGCCCGCCAAGGTTCCCGGGCGGGTCAGACGGCTGTCAGCAGCGATGGAACGGTCCGCATTGCGGATCAGCAAGAAACCCATCCCGACAAACATCGCCACAGCCAGAATTTGCAGCGCCAGCATGAAGCCCGAAAACACCGATACAATCCAACTGACGCCAAGAATGGCCAAGAAAGGCCAAAGCATATCGCCCACCACCACGCCAAGGGCCAAAGGCCACGCCGCATGAAACCCGCCCGACATGGAACGCGCCAGCATCGCTAGCCACACCGGACCGGGGGTAAGGAACAGCACCAGCAAGGCGCCCGCATAAAGCGCGAGATCAGACAGTGAGAGGGTCATTCAGCCCTCGGCAAGGTCAGGCTGCCATCTGCGGCCAAGGACCAAAAAGGATTCATCGCCAACTCCCAGACATGACCATCTGGGTCGGCATAATAGCCCGAATACCCACCCCAAAACACCATTTCCGGGCGCTTCAAGATCGTCGCGCCTGCGGCGACCGCCTGATCAAAAGCGGCATCCACCTCGGCTTGGGTGTCGAAGTTCTGCGCCAAGGTCATCGCACCCGTGCCCAGATTGGCATCCGGGCGGCCCTGATCCTTGGCCAAGTCCTCGCGCCCGAACAGGCCGATGACCTGCCCGTGCATTTGGTAAAACACGATACTTGGCGTTTCTTCAGCGGGACGCCAACCAAGCGCGGCATAGAACGCTTTGGCCCGGTCCAGATCCTGAACACCAAGAGTGATAAGCGTCACGCGTTGCGGGGTCATGGGGCAGGCCTTTCGTTTACGGTGCTGATACCGTTTGTTTCGGTCACTTCGATGAATTGCGCCCTGCCGTCCAGTTCGGCAAAAAGTTCCGGTCCGGTGCCCGTCATCCAAGCCTGCGCGCCAAGCGCACAGATTTCATCGTAAAGCGCGGCCCGGCGACCAGCATCGAGATGGGCAGCGACCTCATCCAGCAACAATACGGGCGGCGCACCGAAATCGCGGGCAAGCGCACGCGCATTGGCTAGGATCAAAGACACCAAAAGCGCTTTTTGCTCGCCTGTTGAACATTCGCGCGCGGGCACGCCCTTGGCTGCATAAACCGCGTATAGATCGGCACGGTGCGGCCCCACCAAGGTGCGCCCTGCCGCCAGATCACGAAACCGGCTTTCGGCCAAGGCATCGGCCAGATCAGCCGGTGTCTCGGGCAGGGTGCCTTCGGTGGCGATCAAGTCAAGCGCGGCCACGGGAAAGGCGGTTTCCGCCTCATCCTGCGCGGCCTGCAATTGGTCGATTGCAAACAATCTGTTGGCATGGATTGCCGCGCCGCTTTCGGCCATCTGCCGTTCAAGCGCGATATACCAATGGGAATCGCGCACCTGATCTTTCAATAGGCGGTTGCGTTCGCGCATGGCTTTTTCATAGCTCAGAGTGGCATCTGCGTGATCGGGCCGGAAGCTGAGCGTCATGCGGTCCAGAAACCGGCGACGGCCTTCGGTTGCCTCGATCCAGAGCCGATCCATCGACGGAATAAGCCAAAGAACCCGTGCAATGCGGCCAAGCGCCGTTTGCGACGCAGCTTTTCCGTCAATACGAACCTGCCGCGCGCCGCCCTCTTCTGACCAGGTTTCAACCTCGTGAACCTGATGCAGCGAATGCAAAATACCGCTGACCTTCCAGCCCAACGCCTCGGGGCGGCGGGCCATATCCTGCGCGGCCGCGCGGCGCATCCCGCGACCGGGGGAAAACAACGACACCGCTTCGAGTATATTGGTTTTCCCGGCCCCGTTTGGGCCATGAATGGCCACAGGCCTGCCGTCGAACGCAAGCCGCGCGCCTTTGTGTGAGCGGAAATGCGACAGACGCAACTGAGACAGATACAGGCCAGTCATGACCCAGCCCTATTTTCTGGACAGAAAACAGGCAGGTTCACACCCGCATCGGCATCACGACATAGACAGCGCTGGTGTCGTTGCCTTCACGCATCAGCGTGGGGTCACCGGACGAGTTGAACATGAACACGGCGTTTTCGCGATCAACCTGACTGGCAATCTCCAGCAGGTATTTCGCGTTGAACCCGATCTCCAGCCGCTCGTCGCCATAGGCCACGGCCAGTTCTTCTTCGGCGGCGCCGCTGTCGGGGGCGTTCACGGACAGGATCAAGCGATCCTCATCCAGTGTCAGTTTGACGGCGCGCGAGCGTTCCGAGCTGACAGTCGCCACACGATCAACCGCTTTGGCGAATTCGGCGGCGTCCACCTCTAGTTTGCGGGTGTTGCCCTGCGGGATGACGCGGGTGTAGTCGGGGAAGGTGCCGTCAATCACCTTGGAGGTTAGGGTGATGTCGGGTGTGGCAAACCGCACCTTGGTTTCGCTGACCGACACTGCGATTTTCATGTCATCGTCTTCCAGCAATTTCCGCAGTTCGCCCACGGTTTTGCGGGGCACGATCACACCGGGCATATCCGCCGCACCTTCGGGCAAGTCCGCGTCGATCCGGGCCAGACGATGACCGTCCGTCGCCACGCAGCGCAGAACCTTGCCGCCTTCGGCATCGGCGACATGCATGTAAACGCCGTTCAGGTAATAACGGGTTTCTTCGGTGGAAATGGCAAATTTCGACTTGTCGAACAGACGGCGCAAAACCGGGGCCGGGGCGCTGAAATTGCTGCTGTATTCCGACGAGGCCATCACCGGAAAATCTTCTTTCGGGAGGGTCGCAAGATTGAAGTTCGAGCGCCCAGCCTCAACCGTCAGGCGGCCCGCGGCGCTATCGTCGGTCAAGGTGACAAGCGCACCATCGGGCAGCTTTCGCACAATTTCATGCAGGGTCACCGCGCTTACGGTTGTCGCGCCGGCCCGTTCGACCTGTGCGAGGGCCTTATCAACCACTTCGATATCCAGATCGGTCGCGCGAAAATGCACCGACTCGCCTTCGGCTTCGATCAAAACATTTGCAAGAATTGGAATGGTGTTGCGCCGCTCGACGACGGATTGCGCCTGCGACACGGCCTTGAGCAGTGTCCCGCGTTCAATGCTGAGTTTCATGCCCTCGCTCCCTGCAAATGGGTCACCGGCTTTGTGCCGGAGGGGCACGTTAGCAACTTCCCCTTTCGGCTCAAGCCTTTTGTTGTGTTTTGAGTGCTAAATGCCTGAGCGTCAAGTGCAGCCCGGCCTTAGGGCCACGCTGCATCTAAGAAGCTTGCAAAGCAATAACATATCAACTTTCCAAGGTGCGCCGCAGAATTTCAAGATCTTCGGAAATCTGAGCATCCTGAACCTGCAACTCGTCGATGCGTTTGACGCCATGCATCACGGTGGTGTGGTCGCGGCCCCCAAACCGGCGCCCAATCTCGGGCAACGAGCGGCTGGTCATTTGCTTGCACAGATACATTGCCACCTGCCGCGGGCGCGCAAAGGCGCGCAAGCGTTTCGGGCCAATCATATCGCTCAGGCGGATATTATAGTGGTCCGCAACTTGCCGCTGAATTTCCTCGACACTGACTTTGCGTTCTGACGCCCGCAGCACATCAGCCAGACAGTCTTGCGTCAGTTCCAATGTAATCTCATGTCCAACCAGTGATGCAAAGGCGAACAGCCGGGTTAGCGCCCCTTCCAGAACACGCACGTTCGAGCTGATCCGATGGGCGAGAAATTCCAAAACACCGTCGGCCAATTGAAGGCCCGGATAGGTTTTGGCAAACTGTTCGGATTTGGATTGCAGAATGCCCAAGCGCAATTCGTAATCCGTTGGATGCAGGTCAACCACAAGGCCACACTGCAGGCGCGACTTGATACGGTCTTCCAGATTGGCAATCTCACCGGGGGCACGATCACCCGAGATGATGATTTGTTTGTTATGGTCAACCAAGGCGTTGAATGTGTGAAAAAATTCTTCTTGCGTGCTATCCTTGCCAGCGATGAATTGAACATCGTCAACCATCAGCACATCAACCGAGCGGAACAGTTCCTTGAAATCCATCATCTTGCGGTCGCGCAACGCTTGAACAAAGCGATACATGAACTGCTCGGCCGACAGATACAGCACGTTGATGTCCGGTCGGCGGCTTTTCAACTCCCACGAAATGGCGTGCATGAGGTGGGTCTTACCAAGTCCAACACCCCCGTAAAGAAACAGCGGGTTAAATGTGACGGGGCCACCCTCGGCAACACGCTTGGCAGCGGCATGGGCCAACTCGTTCGGTTTCCCAACCACAAAGGTGTCAAACGTGAACCGTGCATCCAAAGGCGCTGTATTCAGGCGCGTATCAAAGGCCGACGGCTTTTCAGCAGTGGCCACGGCCGCTGGCGTGTCTTGGCTTGGGCTGGCAGGTTCGTTTGCTGAATGGTTGGCGGACGGTTTACCGCTCATGCTGGCCGCGCTGAACTTGACCCGCCTGATCTCGGGCGCAACCCTGTTCATCTGGTACAAGATCAGATCACCGAAGTTTTGCGACACATAATTGCCAAGAAAACTGGTCGGAACCGAGAACGTAGCGACACCTTCTGAAACATCCGACAGCTCAAGAGGTTCGATCCAGTTCGCGTAGTTGTTCTTGCCGATCGTTTTGAGGAGCTCTTGTTTCAGTTGGCCCCATTGTTCTTGCGTCATTACTGTCCCGTCCCGTGCTCTTCGCGTTATCCATTGCCCGCGCGTGTCACGCGCCGGTCGTGTGCGATCGCCTTGGGCCGTCGACAAAACAATACTGCTTAGCTCCGTTGTCGAAGACAACGGATCAAAGACCTGTTCGAGGCTCAACTTATCAATAGACACAATGGCGTGCTGATTGATGCCCGTCCCCATACGGCTGCAATATACATACCATCACTTTACGTATCGTGGACGTCACGCGAAACGGTCGAAATCCGTTTGCGCGCCCGGCAGTGACCCAGACCATTTGGCCTTGATCGCCGATTGTCCCCCCAAGCGTGAATCGCAGGCTAAAGCTAGCAATTTGTAGCGCATTGCGGCAACTGTTCTTAGCGCTTGACATGACGTTTGCGTGAAAAGAATCTCTTGGGTGTTTCCAAGAAGCGCACACAAAAAAAAGCGCCGGTTCGACCGGCGCCTTTGGTATCAATGATTTAGCCCGAAAGCTTTAGCCAAGCGCCTTCACGCGGGCGGCCAAGCGCGATATTTTGCGCGAGGCGGTATTCTTGTGGAAGACACCCTTGGTGACGCCACGCATCAATTCGGGCTGGGCATTGCGGAGGGCGGTCTGGGCCGCGTCCTTGTCACCCGAGGCCAGCGCCTCTTCGACTTTGCGCAGGTAGGTACGGATGCGCGAACGACGGGCTTTGTTCACTGCATAGCGGCTTGCATTCTGGCGCGCGCGCTTTTTGGACTGGGGCGTATTTGCCATTTAAATCAGACCTCTTTCAGGTTTGCGTTGTCTTAAAGCGCGTCGCGAACCTACAGGCCGGCACCTAAAGATACCGTAACTGATTCTGGCCAAAGCGGGCCGCACGCGCATGTATAACGCAGCCCTATAGAGCAGTTTCGCAGGCTTGCAAAGCCGAATCTGGCCAGTCTGCGCACAGGCAGCCCTGTCTTGGCGTGGTTCGAAAGGTGCGAAATGGCAGCGCGTTTCGCACAAAACGCAAAAGGGACGCACCAGTCAGGCGCGCCCCTTCAAGCCCAAAACGCCACAAGATCACTTGTCGCGGAACTGGGGCTCTCGTTTTTCGACGAAGGCGGCCATGCCTTCAGATTGGTCTTCAGTCGCGAAAAGTGAATGAAACACCCGACGTTCGAACAGCAGACCTTCACGCAAGGTCGTCTCATAAGAGCGGTTCACCGATTCCTTGACCGCCATCACGGTGATCATGGATTTTTCAGCGATCTTGTCGGCCGCGCTGCGGGCTTCTTCCATCAGCTTCTTGACGGGCACAACCCGGCTCACCAGACCCGATCTTTCAGCCTCTTCCGCGTCCATGAAGCGGCCCGTCAGGTTCATGTCCATCGCCTTGGACTTACCGACAAAGCGGGTCAGACGTTGGCTGCCACCAAGGCCCGCCATAACACCAAGGTTAATCTCGGGCTGGCCAAACTTGGCGGTATCCGATGCGATGATGAAATCACACATCATAGCCAACTCGCAGCCACCGCCAAGCGCATATCCCGACACCGCGCCGATGATAGGTTTGCGAATGCCCATGATGGCATCGCTTTCGGATCCGAAAAGGTCTTCGGTGAACACATCGACAAAACCCTTGCCGCTCATCATCTTGATATCGGCCCCGGCGGCAAACGCCTTTTCCGAGCCGGTCAGGATGATGCAACGCACCTTGGCATTCGTCTGTGCCTCTTTCAACGCCTTGCACAGCTCGGTCATGAGCTGATCGTTCAGCGCATTTAGAGCATCAGGGCGATTGAGTTTTATGAGGGCGACGTGGTCTTCTATTTCGACGATGATCGTCTCATAGGCCATGAAATCTGCTTTCGCTTGTTTCTGTCAGGACCGATTCCTTATCACGGTCTGCGGCTGGATCAACCTCATCTTTGGCAGGAAGGACAATAGAAACTGGACCGCCCCGACTGAACGACGCGGCGGATCGTGTCGGAGCAGCCCGTGGTCCGACATGGCTGCGCTTCGCGGTCGTACACATCGAAACTGTGTTGAAAATAACCAAGTTCTCCGTCTGCCTGCCGAAAATCACGCAGCGATGATCCACCCGCAGAAATGGCATCGCGCAGCACATCGCGGATGATCGGGACAAGCGATTCCGCCCGCATCCGCGAAATGTTGCTGGCGCGCCGTTTTGGCGAAATCCCGGCCCGATATAGCGTTTCGCACACATATATATTGCCAAGCCCCGCAACGATTCGCTGATCCAACAGGGCCGATTTGATCGGCGTTTTTCGGAATTTCAGGGCCTCGGCCAGATAGGAGGGGTAAAACGCATTCCCCAATGGCTCGGGGCCCAGCTTGGCCAAAAGCGGGTGCATGTCTGCGGTGGACGTCTCTATCAGGTCCATCGCCCCAAAGCGGCGCGGATCGTTGAAGGTGATGCGCGCGCCGTTCGACATATCCAGCACAACATGATCATGCTTTTCCGGCGCAGGGTGATCGTGATGAAACCGGCCCAAGGGATCACCCGAAACGGTCATGCGGCCCGACATGCCAAGGTGAACCAAAAGGGTCTCGCCACTCGACAGATCGGCCAGAACATATTTCGACCGCCTGCGCAGTGCTTGCACGGTTTGGCCGGTCAGGCGCTGCGCCATGTTTTCCGGGAAAGGCCAACGCAGATCGGGGCGGTTGACCTGCGCGCAGATGATCTGCGCCCCTTCCATGGCAGGGGCAAGGCCGCGGCGCACTGTCTCAACCTCGGGCAATTCGGGCATTTGCTGCATCCTGTGACAAATGGGGCGCATTGTAACCACCCCCAAGCGCCCTATAAGAAGGGCGTGAGCGATCAACGGCAAGCCCCGAGGCAACAATGACCGAGAAAACCACCCATTTCGGATTTCAGGACGTGCCAGAGGGCGAAAAGGCGGGCCGCGTGCGCGGCGTCTTTGGCTCGGTCGCGTCGAAATACGACGTTATGAACGATGCTATGTCTTTCGGTATTCACCGTGTCTGGAAAGATGCGATGATGGATTGGCTGGCCCCGCGCCCCGGCCAGCGGCTGCTGGATGTGGCGGGCGGCACGGGCGACATCAGCTTTCGCTTTCTGAAACGTGCGGGTCACGGCCATGCCACGGTGCTGGACCTGACCGAACCGATGCTGGTCGAGGGCCGCAAACGCGCCGAGGCAGCAGCCATGGCCGACAGTCTGGATTGGGTCGCAGGCGATGCAATGGCCCTGCCGTTCGAGAATAACAGCTTTGATGTCTACACCATCAGTTTCGGCATCCGGAACGTCACCCGCCCGCAGGAAGCCCTGAACGAAGCCTTTCGCGTGCTAAAGCCCGGCGGGCGGCTGATGGTGCTGGAATTCAGCCAGATCCCCAATGACCTGATGCAGCGCGCCTATGATCTGTATTCGTTCAATATCATCCCGCGCATGGGGCAGGCGATTGCGGGCGACCGGGACAGCTATCAATATCTGGTCGAATCGATCCGCAAATTTCCCGATCAGGAAACGTTTCTGGGCATGGTCCGCACCGCCGGGTTTGAAAACGCCAAGTATCGCAACCTAAGCATGGGCATTGCCTGTTTGCATTCCGGCTGGAAGATCTGAGGATGCGTGGACCCCACAACATTCTGCGCCTGATCCGCACCGGCGCAACGCTGGAACGCACGGGCGCAATGGGCGTCGTGATGGAAGCCATGGACGCGCCGCCGCAGGTGCGGGCGATCATGCGGTTTCTGGCTTGGCCGTTCCAATGGCTGGGCTATCGCGGCAACCCGGATATGCCACCGGCCACGCGTGCACTTTCGGCGCTGGGTCCGGCCTACATCAAGTTCGGGCAAATTCTATCGACCCGGCCCGATCTGGTGGGCGATGAGTTGGCCATGCAATTGCGCGTCCTGCAGGACAAGCTGCCACCTTTTCCGGTGGATGTGGCCAAGCGCTCGGTCGAAGAGCAGCTGGGCAAGCCCGTGGAAGATGTTTTCGATGAATTCAGCCCACCGGTGGCAGCGGCCTCGATTGCGCAGGTGCATAAGGCCCGGCTTCGCGAAACCGGCGAGGCGGTGGCCATCAAGGTGCTGCGCCCCGGCATCGAAAAGGCGTTTCGCACCGATATCGACGCGTTCTATTTCGCCGCGCGCATGATCGAAGTGCTGTCGCCCGCTTCACGGCGGTTGCGGCCCACCGATGTGATCGCGCATTTCGAAGGCGTGGTCATGGGCGAGCTGGATTTGCGGCTTGAGGCATCATCAGCCAGCGAGTTCGCCGCCAACACCAACGGGGATGAAGGATTCAAGCTGCCAGCCATCAAATGGCCCCTGTCAGGACGCCAGGTTATGACCATGGGCTGGGCCGATGGCGCGCCTTTGGGCGATAACGCCGCGCTGGATGCCGCAGGGCATGATCGCGTCGCGCTGGGCGAGCGGGTTTTGCAACTGTTTCTCAGCCATGCACTGCGCGACGGGTATTTCCATGCCGACATGCATCAGGGCAATCTCAAGGTCGCGCCAACTGGCGAGATCATTGCTTATGATTTCGGGATCATGGGGCATATCGATGAGTATACACGCAAAGTATATGCAGAAATCCTGTATGGGTTCATCAAGCGGGATTACCGGCGTGTGGCCGAAGTGCATTTCGAGGCCGGATATGTGCCACCCGATCGCGATGTAAACGAGTTTGCCCGCGCCCTGCGCGCCGTGGGTGAGCCGATTTTCGGTATGGACGCCACCCAGATCTCGATGGGCAGTCTGCTAAGCTACCTGTTCGAGGTCACGGAACGGTTTGGCATGGAAACACGGACCGAGCTGATTTTGCTGCAACGCACGATGGTGGTGGTCGAAGGTGTCGCGCGGTCATTAAGTCCGCAGATTAACATCTGGCAAGTCGCCCGCCCGGTGGTTGAGGATTACATTCGCAAGAATATCGGCCCGCGCGCCGTCGTCCACGATTTGCAAAAAACCCTGGCAGTGCTTGCGCGCTATGGTCCGCGCCTGCCGGGGATCGTGGAAAACGCACTGATCCGGCAGTCCATGCCGCTTGAACCGCCGCGCGCCCCAAATCGCCTGTCGCCTGCTATCTGGGCCGTGGGCGGGGCTGGATTGGGCGGCGCAGCCGTGCTGGTCGCGCTTTTGCTGGGCTGACTCACACAATCCATAGCGCGAAAAAGTGACACTCTGCACAAACAGGCATGGAAATTTCCTAGAGGCGAGTTGTTGTTTGGCGGCCTCACCGCTAGGGTGCAAATCTAAAGATCTACTTGGAGTGGCAGAGTGACGCGTTTTTCCAACAGGTTTGCCCTCGCTGCGGCTGTGGCACTGTGCCCGGTTCTGGCGGCAGCCGATAACCTGACAACGACTGTAACCAACAGCTACGGTGTGCCGGGTGGGCTTATTGACATGCCGACGGCAGAAATGGCCCCCGATGGGCAACTGTCGGCAACAGCATTTTATTTTGACGGTTTCGGGCGCAGCACGCTGTCGTTTCAAATCACGCCGTGGCTAAGTGGCAGTTTTCGCTACGCAGGAACCAAAGACCTGACGCCACAGTTTTCAACCTACTACGACCGCAGTTTCGATCTGAAATTACGGCTGTTGAAGGAAGGCACATACACCCCCGCAGTGGCCATCGGCTTGCAGGATTTTCTAGGCACCGGTCTTTTGGGGTCGGAATATCTTGTCGCCAGCAAATCGTTTGGCGACCGCCTGACCGTGTCCGGCGGTTTTGGCTGGGGGCGTTTGGGGTCGCGCAATAACTTTGACGGGTTTGGCACACGCGATCCGTTCAGTTTTGCCGGTATCGGCACGGGCGGCGATGTCGATACCTCGAACTGGTTTCGCGGCGATATTGGCGTATTTGGCGGGTTCACCTATGACATCACGGACCGGCTCTCGTTTGCGGCTGAATATTCATCCGACGGATATGATATCGAACAGGCGGCGGGCGTGTTTCGGCGCAGTTCGCCCTATAATTTCGGCCTGACCTACAAATTAACGCCAGATGCCAACCTGCGGGTGTATTCGCTCTATGGCAACGAGGTGGGCGTCAGCCTGTCCTTCGGCCTCAACCCCAAGAACATGCCCGTTCCCGGTGGGACCGAACAGGCACCGCTTCCGGTGGCCGTCAGAGACCCGGACGCCGCGCGCGATCTGGGGTGGTCGGTGCAGCCAACCGCCCGCAAAGCACTGTCAGAACAGTTGCAGGAGATGCTGGCCACAGACCAACTGGACCTTGTCGGGCTAGAGATAAGCGGCACAACGGCACATGTGGCGATTAACAATCCCACCTATGATCAACCCGCGCAGGCGATTGGCCGAACCGCGCGTATCATGACGCGGGCCCTGCCCGCCTCGGTCGAGACGTTTCATATCACGTTTTCCGATATGGGCGGCATGCCAAGCACCACCGTCAGCTTCAAGCGCAGCGATCTGGAAAGGTTGGAACACGCCTCGGCAGATCAGGCGTTGGCGGCAGCCAGTTTTGATGACAGCCTGCGGTTCGGCGGCTTGCCGGCCCCCGTGGCCGACCGTTTTCCCCGCTACAACTGGTCGATTTCACCGTTCACCCGCATCAGCCTGTTTGACCCCGACAACCCTGTTCGGGCCGACGTGGCGCTGCGGTTTCAGGCACAGGCCGAATTGGGACAAGGCTGGGTGGCAGATGGCGGCATATCGGTCAAATTGTTCGGCAATCTGGACAAGACCACCCAGACCAGCGATTCACGCTTGCCACGCGTCCGGTCGGACGCCGCGATTTACGCGCGCGAGGATGGTCCGCGTCTGGATTGGCTGACACTCAGCAAATATCATCGCCTTGCGCCAGATGTCTTTGCCCGCGCCACGGTGGGATACCTTGAACAGATGTACGCCGGGGCATCGGCCGAAGTCTTGTGGCGCCCGCTGAACAGCCGCTTAGCCGTCGGCGGCGAAGTGAACTATGTGCAGCCGCGCGATTTCGATGGTGGTTTCGGATTGCGCAGCCGTCGCACCGTCAGCGGCACAATCCCCGAATTCAACGGTCATGCCTCGATCTATTACGATTTCGGCAACGGATTTCACGGCCAATTGGATGCAGGCCGGTATCTGGCCGGTGATTGGGGGGCCACGATTTCGCTGGATCGCGAATTTGAAAACGGCTGGCGCGTCGGGGCCTTCGCCACGAAGACCGACGTTTCGTCGCAGGACTTTGGCGAAGGCTCGTTCGACAAGGGCATCCGGATAACTGCGCCTTTGTCGTGGCTTTTGGGAAAACCGTCACGACAAGCCCCAACCGCGGTGATCCGCTCTTTGACGCGGGACGGTGGCCAGCGCCTGAATGTGCGCGGGCGCTTGTATGACACCGTGCGCCCGTCACGGCAGACCGATATCGCTGACAGCTGGGGGAAATTCTGGAGATGACCGTGACATGCACGACTCGACTGGCCCTTTTCGGCTGTGTTGCCCTTTTGACCGCATGCAGCAATACGCAAGGCGATGAAAACGTATTCACCGTTGGCAAAGCGCTGTATCAGAACATGAAAACCGAGGCGACCACAGAGCCAGACCCGAATGCCGTAGCGCAAGTGGCCCAACATGCCTTGGCCAATAGCGACGGGGCGCTGGCCATCTATCGCTTGGAAAAGCGCAAAGCGGTCGCGGTCATCCGCCCGATTGCGGACAACGGCGCCTATCGAAGCTGGGCCTCTTATGGCGTATCCGACCGACGCAGCGTGAGTAGTCGAAATGGTATTCTGACCTCAACCCGCGGGCTTGGGAATGATCTGATATCCTCGGACCTGTCGGCCCTGCTGAGCTTGGTCGCAGATCGCAAAGAAGGGGAAGCCCAGATTGAACAGCGGTATCTGGATGGTGAAAACCAGATTGTCACCATTGCATCGGATTGCACCGTAACGCGCGGTGATCGCGCGCATTTCGCCACCCCGGTGGAGCCACATGTGCACGTGACGCGAATGACGGCGGCGTGCAATCAAGACACGCAGACTGTGAACAACTGGTATCTGGTGACCGATTCCGGCGACATTGTGCAGTCTCGGCATTGGGCCGGGCCAGATTTTGGATACAGCACGCTACAGCGCCTAAGGTAAATTCCGATACACAAACGGGCCCTTAAAAAGGGCCCGTTTATTCATGTCAGAAACTGAAGTTACAGCTTGGAATTCAGTTTCAGTACGATGTGACGGTTGTCGGAGTGCCATCGCTACCCGACGCCGCAACGGCACCAACAAGAATGACACCGCCGATGATGGCCAGCGTGGTCCCGGCGCCAGCGCCGGCCAGGGCGAAGGACGGCACGGCACCTTGGGTGGACACAAACGGATCTGCATTCACGTTGGCTTTGGATTCTTCAGCAACAACCGGAGCGGCAGTTGCAACAGCGATGGAAGCTGCGGCTGCGATCGACAAAAACTTATTCATAACACTCTCCAATCCATGGATGGGCAATTTACACCTCAAAGAGGACTGGCTTCAGTATGTCACACGAGACTATGAAAACAACATGAATTCATGTGTATTTCCCCAAAAAGCTGTGTTTTGCGTATTTTTACAACAACAAAATGCTCAACCAAACGCACGAATCACGGTTGTGACGCTTGCGTCAAACATATCTGCTCTGCCTGTGCCGCAGACCGGGCCCTTCTGTCGCCGCGTTCGTATCGCCACAAGCAATAGGCGAGCATGCGCCAGTGATACCATGGCGCAAGAACACGATATCGCGCCACTGTGTCGGCACAAGGGTAGCTGACAAGAAAGGCCTCTCTTTCCACCGGGCTAAGCGCGTGACCGCGATAGGTCATCTGCATCGCAGGCGACAGAAAAATGGCCAAATCATTGCAGGGATCGCCGATGGCGGGACATTGCCAATCAATGTACTGAACATCCCCATCAAGCACGATCATATTGCCGGGCACGGGATCACCATGCAAAAGCATTCGGCGTTCGGAAGGTGCCACCGGTAGACCGGACGGGGCGAGGCTGGCGGCGGCCCGGGCAGCGTTCGAGGTGCACCGATCAAGGATGGCGCAGGTTTGGTCCGTCAGCGCGGCGCTGCCGTCCGGGGCACACGGCAACCCATCGGGCGCGGCGACATGATGCAAGCGATACAGCGACCGCGCCGCCATAGCGACGCCCGTTGTCCAGTTGGCCCCAGAAATATACCGGTACACAAGACACGGGCCATCGGACGTCTTAAAGGCATCCAGTATCCGTGGAGCGATGTCATGACCGGCCAGCCAATTCAGCATCTTGCCTTCCACATCAGGGTTGTTGTGAAACAACGGATTGTCCGTGGCGGGCGCGTAAAGTTTGACGACGACAAAGCGACCGTGTTGCGTTTCCACGCGCCATGCGCGGTTCGTTCGCCCGCCGGAAAGGGGCTGCCAGTCGCCCCCGATGTCCAAGACGCCCCGTTCCTCGATCTGCCGACGCAGCCTTTCAACTAACGCCGGATCGGTATGTTGGGGTGAAGCCGTCATGAAAAGCATGGCACCTTGACGTGTAAGGAACGCCGGACGCTAGGCCACCACGTTGATCGAGGCAAGGGCGCTTAGCCGTCCGGCGCGCGCAAGCTGAGGATTTTCTCAGATGCCACCTCTTGCCCGCCGTCCATCACCAAGGTGATTTGACCATCGGCATTGCGGGCTTCCACTATCCGTCCATGCACCTGCACCGGACTGTCAGACAGATGTTGACCACTGTTGAATGATGCAAGTTCAGCCGTATAACGCCCTTCCGGCAACGGAACCCCGGCGGCGTCGACACCTGTCCAAATCGCTTGGTCAACCTGTGGAGCAACATCAATCAGTTGCACGACGGTTCCGTTTGCGTCCGAGACCACCAACTGCGCGGCATCCGCCAGCTTATCCGGCGTCAACGTCAGGGTAACCGGTGTGCCATCGAACTGCACAGGCACTTGCGCGCGCGCCTCCATTCCGACCCACCCGGAAAGCTGCGCCATGCCCATCGCGCCCATCCTGTCACCCAAAGATTCGAGTAACTGATTGGTGCGCACCTGTTGTTCCACATTCGAAAACGTCGCCAATTGCACCGCGAAATCGGCCGATTCAACCGGGTTTAAAGGATCTTGATTGCGCATTTGGGCTGTCAACATCTTGAGAAACGTTTCAAAATCCGAACTTAGCGCAGGCTTTTCAGACCCAGAATTAGTAGTGCTGTTCGAACCGCCGGTGGCGGGTTGTGGATTGGTTGTTGGCGCAGGTGTTTGTGTAACTGTATCCATAATTTCTGCCTCGTTAGAGTCGAATATCTACGCGATCCGCGTTCAGATGCATGGGCCGCGGCGATCCGTCGGATGATGAGATGGTATCGCTTGGCACCACGGCCCCACTGGCCGCACCGTCCTGCGCCCCGCCCTGCCCATCAGAATTCTGTCCAAACGCGAATTCGGTGGAACCATATCCAAGATCATGAAAATCCTGCGCAAGCTGATCCGCATGACGCCGCATCAGATCCAGCGTTTCCCCACGTTCGGCCAGAACAGTTACGATAATCGTACCATCGCCGGGCGCCATACTGATACGCACCCGCCCCAACTCGGCTGGGTTCAGGGTAACTTCGATGGGCCGGTCGCCACTGCCACTGCGATGTACGGCCTCGGCCAGTTGCGCCGCAACGTGACGCGGCAGATCACTTCGGGCTGGCGCATCGGATCGGCCTGTATGCACAATTTCTGTCAAGGCGCGTTGATCGGTCACTACCCCGATGTCCGGCTGAAACCCAACGCGGGACAGGCGTACCTCTTCCATAAGCACGGCACCTTTTGAGACCGCAGGCAATGGCGAAGCGGGCGGAGAGGCCGCCTGAACAGGCTTGGAGGTTAGGCCATCAACCACGGCTGGCGTGCCTGCGGCAAGTATCTCGTCGCGCTTTGCAAAATCCCCCAATACGCCATCGTGCCGTGGTCGCATTTCCAGTTCGGGCAGCGCTTGGCGTGCTGCAGACAAACCAGCCAAAGGCGTTGGTCGGCCACTCTCTGTCGCCGCGGGGGTTATGACGCCACGGTCCACCATGGAAAATCCAGGCTCTGAAGCGTTTTCGGACGCCCCCCAGACTTGACCAGACAAAGCAGCCCGAACAGGTGCCCTTGCCTTGGTCTCTGCCATGCCGAGCACGTCTGGTGCCGCACCGCGCATCATTTCCACTGGGCGCACCGGATCTCGGACGCGTTGGACAGGTATGCCGTTTTGGGCGTAATCAGTAACTGAATCCGCCGTCTGGCCTTGCACCATGGAAGGCGGGTTCGCAGCGGCAGACGGCACCGAAGGTGCAGACCGTGCAGCCAGATCAAAGGCCGTAACCCGGCTGGCTTGCGTTGACATTTCGACCTGCGGTTTGGGGCTATCCGCCTGCTCAGCAACAGTCGGTCGCGGCATATGGGGCAAGACATCATCGGGCATCACTGCCAAAACGCGCCCGACCTCAGGTGTCTCGATTTTTCCTGATGCGGCCAACTTCGGATTGTCAGGCGCTTCGCCTGCATGCCCCTCACCCTTTGCCCCTTCTGATCGCTGGATCGTTATTTGAGGCGCTTCAGGGTCGATCATTTCGGGCATCAGTTGGTTATCTGGCGTTTCCATAAGTTCAGTGTCGGGAAGATCCAACGCGTCATCCTCTGACTTGTCCTGTTGCCCAGCCTCAATGGTCTGGCTTGGGTGTGGCCATGGGTGTGCTGGCAAAGCTTTGGCCGGTGCACCACTGAGGGAAAAGACCACGTCAAAACTGTCATGCTGGTTCGGATCGACGCGGAACATATCCCCCTCCGCCTCGGGCTGTGCCGACATGTCATTAGGTGCCAGCGGCAAGGTCACCGCACCGGTTGCGGAGGGGTCGAAATATGTCAGGGATAGGATCATCACATGCTCCGGGATTTCTTCCTCAGTGCCTTGAGCATGTCAGACATCAGTTACTGCTTCTTTACCGCTTTCGGCTTGAATGAGGATCAGTTCTCTCAATTCGAGGTAATACAGTGACTGATTTTTTACCGATTCCCGCGACCACCAGCACTCAAACACGGCAGACCGGCACAAAACCCGTGATGACCGCCGCCAAACAGCTTGAGGCCGGTTTTTTGGCCGAAATGCTCAAATCAGCCGGTTTTGGCGAACAAGAAAACGGCTTTAGCGGCAGCACGGGTGAGGATCAATTCGCCTCATTCCACCGACAAGCCATCGCCGACCGTATGGTTGAAAACGGCGGTATCGGATTGGCCGAGATGTTTTACAAATCCCTGATGGAGAAAGCCAATGACTGATACCACAGCCCAAGACCTGATCGAAAAACTGGACAAGCTATTGGAAACCGAGCGCGTGGCGCTTTTGGCCGGTGATCTGGAAACGATTGGCGAGCTTCTTGAACAAAAAGAAGATCTGATTGATCGCCTGAACATAATTCAGCCGCAAAACCAGCCCGCACTGGCGGGGCTGCACGACAAGGTAACATGCAATCAAGCCCTTTTGGATGGCGCGCTGCAAGGCATTCGAAAGGTGGCCGCACGCATGGCCGCGATGCGGCGAATTCGCCGGTCGTTGGAGACCTATGACAAAAGCGGGCAGCGTCAGACGATCGAAGGCGAAGTGCTCCACAAGGTTGAAAAACGGGCCTGATGAAATTGTGTCAAATGCTGGCAATCTGGGCCTCTAGGCTTAGCATTCCATTAGCACTTGCACGCAATGCTGGACGAGCATCCGAAACCGGGTGGCGCGGCGACGGTTCCGCCAAAGCTGCATAGGTCAGAACGACACCCAAACCGGCAACATTCAGCCGGACAGTTCAACCGGTGCAAAGCACCAAAGTTCAAAGGAAAATGCTATAGCGACTTTCCACGCACCCCCATGGTGCCCGTCACCGCCTGTGATCTTTTTCCTCTTGATGATGACTGGCGCGACGTTATCGCCCGGCGCGCGCATATCCACCACCTTTCAACTCACCCAGATCAAGACGTAACAGGTTAGGTGTTATTGCGACGTTAACGTTTAAAGTTTTCAGATTTCTGGCGACACGGAGAAACCTACGGGAGCACCTATGCGCTTGGATGTAGACAGCCAAAATAAGCCATAAAAAAAGGGGCTGTAAACCAGCCCCTTTTTGTCTTGATACGAAAAGCTTAGTCCAACTTACGTTCAAATTCTTCACGTTCGAAGATTTCGATCACATCGTTGGGTCGGATGTCTTCGTAGTTTTCGAAGGCCATCCCACATTCCTGACCCGATTGAACTTCGGTCACTTCGTCTTTGAAACGCTTAAGCGTTTTCAATGTGCCTTCGTGAATCACAACATCGTCACGCAACAGACGCACACCCGCCGAACGACGCGCAACACCTTCGGTCACAAGACAGCCAGCCACCTTGCCGACGTTGGACACCTTGAAGACCTCTTTGATCTGCGCATACCCGATGAACTTCTCGCGCACTTCCGCGCCCAACAAACCTTCGGCAGCCGCTTTAACATCATCCACAAGGTCATAGATCACGCTGTAGTAGCGAATTTCCACGCCCTTCTGGTTGGCGCTGTTACGGGCCGGAGCATTCGCACGGACGTTGAAACCCAAAACCGGAGCGCCTGATGCTTCAGCAAGGCTGATGTCTGATTCGGTGATGGCCCCGACACCCGAGTGCAGAACGCGAACGCGAACCTCTTCGTTGCCGATTTTTTCCATCGCCTGAACAATCGCCTCGGCACTACCCTGCACATCCGCCTTCATCAGAATCGGAAGTTCTTTGACGTTCTCGTCTTCCTTGGCCTTAGCCAAAAGTTGCTCCAACGACGTGCCAGCACCGGCTGTAGCGCGTTTTTCCTTGGCCGCTTGTTCGCGGTACTCGGCAATCTCGCGCGCCTGTGCCTCGGTATCGACCACGTTCAACACGTCGCCGGCCTCGGGCGTGCCATTCAGGCCCAAAACCTCGACCGGAACCGATGGGCCCGCCTCTTTGACGCGCTCTCCGCGGTCGTTGATCAAGGCCCGCACCTTGCCCCATTGCTCACCGACGACAAAGATATCGCCCTGATGCAATGTGCCTTTCTGAACCAGAACCGTTGCGACAGGACCACGGCCCACATCCAACTGCGCTTCGATCACCGCACCTTCAGCCGCCCGAGTCGGGTTGGCCTTCAGTTCGAGAATCTCGGATTGCAGGGCAATCGCCTCAAGCAGTTCGTCCAGCCCTTGACCGGTCTGTGCCGACACTTCGACATCCTGCACATCACCCGACATCGCCTCGACGACCACTTCATGCTGCAACAGATCGGTGCGTACTTTATCCGGGTTCGCCGCGGGTTTGTCGCATTTGTTGATCGCCACGATGATCGGCACCTCGGCGGCCTTGGCATGGTTAATCGCCTCAATCGTTTGTGGCATCACCGCGTCATCCGCAGCTACAACAAGCACGACGATATCTGTCACCTGCGCCCCACGAGACCGCATGCTGGTAAACGCGGCGTGGCCCGGCGTATCAAGAAAGCTCAGAACAGCGCCGCTGTCGGTCGTCACCTGATAGGCGCCGATATGCTGCGTGATTCCGCCAGCTTCGCCTGCCACAACCTTGGCATCGCGGATCGCATCCAGAAGCGACGTTTTGCCGTGGTCAACGTGCCCCATGATCGTGATGACCGGGGGACGCGATTTCAGATCATCAGGATTGTCTTCGACCGAAGCGATCACGTCTTCGACGTCCGAATCGCTGACGCGAACCACACGGTGGCCAAACTCTTCGATGATCAATTCAGCCGTATCGGCGTCAATCGACTGGTTCTGCGTGACCATCATGCCGTTGTTCATCAAAGCCTTGACGACATCGCCGACGCGCTCGGCCATACGATTGGCTAATTCCGAGACAACAATCACCTCGGGCAACTGAACGTCACGAACGATCTTTTCACGTTCTTGCGTGCCACCCATAGCTTTTTGGCGCGCGCGCTCTTGTTTGCGCTTCATCGCGGCCATGGATTTCTGACGGCCACCTT
The DNA here is from genome assembly GCF_011601345.1 of Roseovarius gahaiensis. Lineage (GTDB taxonomy): Bacteria > Pseudomonadota > Alphaproteobacteria > Rhodobacterales > Rhodobacteraceae > Roseovarius > Roseovarius gahaiensis. Next base: position 116,189 of record NZ_JAAORB010000002.1, on the reverse strand, counting down.
CGCCACCAGACAAAGCCTGATTGAGCGTCAACTTACCGCCACGGCGTCCGCCGTCGTCGCGGCCTTTGCCGCGCCCACGGTTTTGGTCGCGCTCCTTGTCGGTTTTCTCGACTTTGCGCGGGGGCTGCTTGGCCGGTGCGCGCGCCTCTTCAGGCTGCGGCGCAGGGGCGGCTGCAGCTTTTTCAGATTCAAGGCGCTTGCGACTTTCCTCATCGGCCTTGGCGCGTGCGCGCTCTTCGGCCTCACGCTGCTCGCGCTCTTTGGCTTCAGCCTCATCGCGGCGGCGCTGTCGCTCTTCCTCGCGCTCTTTCTCTTCGGCTTGTCGGCGCGCGGCGTCTTCTACCTCACGGGCCTGTGCAGCCTGCAAAGCCTTCATCCGGCGTTCCATCTCGGAATCCGAAATCCCAGCCGGACGCTTGGAAGAACCGCCAGTAGATCCCTGCGACGAACCCGAAGCACCGGTACTCGGCTTGGGTTTGACGACACGCTTGCGCTTGGTTTCCACCACGACGTTCTTGGTCCGGCCATGGCTGAAGCTTTGCTTCACGTTCCCTGCACGGGGACCGCCACGAACACCCAAAGTCTTTTTTCCGTCGTTGTCGCTCATATGGTTCAACTTCCTTTCCGACGGGTCGGCCCGCCGTTAAAGACGCGCAGGCCCTTCAACCTTGCCGCCTCATCTACAACACGTTGGGACAAACCTCCAGCACCCAGTGCGGCGTGTATGGTGGTTTGTCGCCCAAATGCACGCCCCAGTTCACCGGCGGTTAACCAACCGATGAATGTTCCATGGTGAGGCGTGCTTAATTTCGACTTTCCCCGTTCAGATCCATCGCTTGCCTGAATCAAAACAGTAGCTTGTTCCTTGGATAGCCAATCCTTTACCTTTTCATAGCCGGATACAGCGCCGCCGCCCTTGCGGGCAAGACTGATCAAATTCACAACGCGTGCGGCCAACTGGTCTTCGACAAAACCAACAAGATTGTCCGGCACTGTCACGGGCTGGCGCGCTGCGCGGGCAAACAGGCCTTTGTTCACGGCCTTTTCGAGTGCGCTGCGATCAGACGACACCCAAATACCACGCCCGGGCACTTTCTCGGCGATATCCGGCGCGATTTGCCCATCCGGCCCAATAACAAAACGTATCAGCCCATGCTGAGGGCGCACCTCACCTGTGGCGATACACTTGCGTTCCGGACCATTCGAGTGGTCCTTGGGTTGCCCTGCGCGACCCATCAAAACCTCCGAGGCCTGACGGATCAGGCCTCGGCCTCCTGTTCATTGCCTTCGAGGTCACCCTCTTCGGCCTGATCTGGCTCAAGCTCGGTCGGATCAACCCAACCCAGCATAACACGTGCCGTCATCACCATGTTCTGCGCTTCCTCAAGCGAAACCTCGAACGGTTCAAGCACGCCGTCATCTTTGACGCGCTCACCATCGACTGTGGTCCAGCCGCCGGCCAATTCCCAATCAGCGCAGGTTGCGAAATCTTCCAGCGTTTTCACGCCGTCTTCGGCCAATGCAACAATCATCTGGGGTGTCAGCCCGTCAAATTCAATAAGGCTGTCCTCTGCCCCCATAGCACGCGCTTTTTCCATTGCTTCACGGGCCTGCGCTTCCAGCATGTCGCGCGCCCGTGCTTGCAATTCGTTGGCTGTATCTTCGTCAACGCCATCAATGACCAAAAGTTCATCGAGCTCAACATAGGCAACCTCTTCGAGGTTCGTGAACCCTTCGGACACCAGAAGCTGCGCAAAGAATTCATCAAGGTCCAGCGTATCCATGAACAGCTTGGTGCGCACTTCGAATTCTTTTTGGCGGCGCTCGGAATCCTCAGCCTCGGTCATGATGTCGATGTCAAGGTGGGTCAACTGACTTGCCAGTCGCACGTTCTGACCACGACGACCAATGGCCAGCGAAAGCTGATCCTCGGGCACGACAACCTCGATCCGCTCGGCCTCTTCGTCCAGCACCACTTTGGAAACTTCGGCGGGCTGCAAAGCGTTGACCAAGAATGTCGGCTGATCTTCGTTCCACGGAATGATGTCGATCTTTTCGCCCTGCAATTCGTTTACAACGGCCTGCACACGGCTGCCGCGCATCCCCACGCAAGCGCCGACCGGATCAATAGAGCTGTCATGAGAAATGACAGCAATCTTGGCGCGGCTGCCCGGATCGCGGGCCACGGCCTTGATCTCGATGATGCCATCATAGATTTCCGGCACTTCCATCTTGAACAATTCGGCCATGAATTCCGGTGCCGTCCGGCTGAGGAAAATCTGAGGGCCGCGCGCTTCGCGGCGGACATCTTTGATATACGCGCGCACACGATCACCGTTGCGATAGCTTTCGCGCCCGATTTTATCGTTGCGGCGCAGGATCGCTTCGCCCTGGCCCAAGTCAACGATCACGTTGCCGTATTCCTCGCGCTTGACAACACCGTTGATGATGGTGCCGGCCCGATCTTTGAATTCTTCGTATTGACGATCACGCTCGGCTTCGCGCACTTTCTGCAAGATCACCTGTTTGGCCGACTGCGCCGCAATCCGGCCCAGATCAACCGGCGGAATCTCTTCGATGTGTTGATCACCGACGGCGGGGTTTTCCAAATACTGTTTGGCCTGCTCAACGGTCATTTCAGCTTGATAGTTCTCAAGCTCATCGTCTTCGACCACTGTGCGCACGCGGGTAAAGGTTGCCTTGCCCGTCTTGCGGTCAATGCTGACACGAATGTCCATCTCGGCACCGTAGCGGCTCTTGGCGGCTCGTGCGAGGCTTTCTTCCATCGCTTCGACAACCAAACCGGGGTCGATCATCTTTTCGCGGGCCACCGCATCGGCGGTTTGCAACAGCTCAAGCTGGTTTGCAGAGGTAATTGCCATTGTCTCAGTCCTCCTCAGACCCATCGGTCTCGATCTCGTCAAAAGCGTCTTCGTTCAGTGTACCGGCAGCTTTGCGCGCCTTCAGCATTTCCTTGATCAACTCATCGGTCAGCACCAACTTGGCATCCGACAACCAGTCAAACTTCAGACCTACAGTGCCTTCTTCGATGTTGATCAGCACCTCGTCGTCCTCAACCCCGGTCAAAACGCCCTTGAAGCGCTTACGCCCGTCGATCAATTCGGATGTTTCCAGCTTGGCCTCGTAGCCCTCGAACTCTTCAAAATCCTTCAACCGGGTCAAAGGGCGGTCGATGCCCGGGCTGGACACTTCAAGCGCGTAGGCATCAAGAATAGGGTCTTCGACATCCAATACCGCGCTAACCCCGTTCGAGATATCGGCGCAATCGTCAACTTCGATACCACCATCGGGTTTTTCCGCCATGATCTGCAAGATTGACGTTTTACCAGACATCAGCCGCACACGCACCAGCTCATAACCCATGTCTTCAATGACAGGAGTTATGATTTCGGCCAATCGGCGATCAATCGCGGCTTTGGCAATCAGGTCGTTGCTCATGACTTTTCCAAGCACAAAAAAACGGGCGCGCGGCCCGTTGGAATTTCCCGGTGGAACCTGCCGGTGTGGACCCGACGGCGCCGCTGTTAAAGGCGATATACGCATGTTCACCCGAGTCTGCAAGGCCAACCGGCACAAACATGTTGCTGAACACAAACAATCGCCAACATGGCCGGTTTGAATCTGGCTTTTGACAAGTCAGACAGGCGATTTGCGCCGGGCAAGCTCATTCATGACTTTTACCAGTTCTGCACTGATCCCGGGTTCTGATAGGGCATGGCCAGCTACGGGAATCATCCGCAGATCTGCATTCGGCCAATTGTCAGCCAGATGATACGCCGCAGCCGGGGGGCAAATCATATCATAGCGCCCCTGCACGATCGTGCCGGGAATGTGGGAAATCTTTGGCATATTGCGAAGGATCTGGCCGTCGGATTCGAGAAAGCCAGCATTGATGAAATAATGGTTTTCCAAGCGCGCAAAGGCGCGGGCATATTCAGCCGGGCTATCAACCATGCTTCCGTTGGACTGCACCGTTGCCAAGGCGTTTTCCCATGCCGACCACGCCCGCGCATGGCGCACCTCGTCGGCCTTGTCCCCGGAAAACAGACGCCGATGATACGCCGCGATCATGTCGTGCCGTTCGCTCTCGGGGATCATGTCCCGAAATCGTTTCCACGTTTCGGGCCAAAATTTTCCGGCACCTCCGCCGTAGAACCAATCCAATTCCGACTGCGTCATGGTGAAAACGCCGCGCAAGATCAAATGACGCACAGGCTCGGGATGGGCTTGGGCATAGATCAGGGCCAGCGTTGCGCCCCAACTGCCACCAAAAACCAACCAACTATCAATCTGCAAGTCCTGACGGATCATTTCGATGTCCGAAACCAGATGCCACGTGGTGTTGGCCTCGACGCTGGCATGTGGCTTTGACCGGCCGCACCCGCGTTGATCAAACAAAATGATCCGGTAAACCGACGGATCAAAATAGCGGCGCATGGCAGGGCTGCTGCCACCACCGGGGCCACCGTGGAACACGATCACCGGAACACCATCCGGGTTGCCGGATTGCTCAATATAGATCTGGTGCCCGTCGCCCACATCCATCATACGCCGATCAAAAGGCTCGATCGGGCGGTAGAGAAACTGCGCTGCGCTCTTTTGGCCTGAGAATTTATCCATGAACGTCCTATATATGGGTTAGTGAACAAAAGAGCACACGGAGAGCAGAATGCAAGCCGCTCAGACCACGATTGACCCTGCCGAGGTCGCCAAGTTCGAAGCCATGGCCGCCGAATGGTGGGATCCGAACGGAAAATTCAAGCCCCTTCACATGCTTAATCCCTGTCGGTTGGATTACATAACATCCCAAATCGCCGCTGAATTCGACCGTGATCTTGGGGTTGATTCGCCCTTTGCCGGGCTGCGCATTCTTGACATCGGGTGTGGCGGTGGCCTGCTGTCCGAGCCGATGGCGCGCCTTGGTGCTGATGTTGTCGGGGCCGACGCCGCCGAGCGTAATATACCCGTCGCGCAGGTTCACGCCGAACAGTCAGGGCTGACCATCGACTATCGCCACACAAGCGCCGAAGCGCTTGCCGCGGCCGGAGAACAGTTTGACGTGGTTATGAATATGGAGGTGGTCGAGCATGTTGCCGACCCGCAAGCGTATCTGACCGCATGCCAGCAACTGCTTAGGCCGGGCGGGCTGCAGATCTGTTCGACCATCAACCGCAACGCCAAAAGCTATGCCATGGCCATCGTGGGCGCAGAATATGTCATGCGGTGGCTGCCCAAGGGAACGCATGAATGGAAAAAATTCATCACGCCGGATGAGCTGTATTCACTGCTTGAAAAGGCCGGATTGTCGCCGGTTGACCGCAAGGGTTTTGTCTTTAATCCAATCAGCTGGCAATGGTCCTTGTCTGCCAAAGACCTGAGCGTGAATTACGTCACCGCCAGTGTGAAACCAAGCTAACGCTTCAGTCACTTTCCAGTTTCGCCCTCAGCTCGCGCAGGACCGGCAAAGTCGCCCGAACTTTCTCATCCCCCAACTCTCCGACAAGTTCGGAAATCATCGGGGTAATGGCAGCAATCGCCGCCTCGCGGGCCTGCCGCCCTGCCGGGCTGATCGCGACCATCTTGCGTCGCGCATCATCCCAATCGGGCCGGATATGCACGTAACCCGCCCATTCCAGTTTGCCCAAGGTGTTGGTCATCGCACCACGCGTGACATGAAAACTTTTGGCCAATTGGGCCGGGCTTTTTTCGTCACCAACACGGGCCAAGTGATTCAAAACGGAAAAATGGCTGATTTCCATACCCTTTGGCAACACACGGCTTAGCCGATTGCGGATCAACTGATCGTTGGTCAGGATCTCGCTGAACAGGGCGACGGCCAGTGAATTGCTGCTACTGTCGTTCATTTCGGATTGCCATAATCAGGCGTCGCAAACAGCGACGGTATACGTTGTCTGGCTTGTGACACTTCCGAGAGGTCCAAATCAATGTATATGACACCCGGCTCGGTTCCGGCATCGGCCAAAACGTCACCCCACGGACCAATCGCCATGCTGTGACCATAGGTTTTCCGCTGTTTCCCACGAACCGCATGATGCGCCCCGGTTTGCGCCGGGGCCAGAATGTAGCAGCCGGTTTCAATCGCGCGGGCGCGCAGCAAGACCCCCCAATGCGCGGCCCCCGTGACCGGCGAAAATGCCGAAGGCACGGTTAGGATTTGGGCACCGGCCTGCGCCAGTTGTCGGTATAAATGCGGAAAACGGACATCGTAGCAAACGGTCAGGCCAACCTTACCAAACTCCGCTTGCGCCAAAACGCTACGGGTTCCCGGCCGGTAGCCTGCGGATTCGCGGTATGTTTCCTTGGCCGAGACCTGAACATCGAACATATGGATCTTGTCATACCATGCAGCGACCGCGCCATCGGGGCCAATCAGAAACGACCTGTTGGCAAAACGGCCATCGGGATCATCGGTTTTCAAGGCAAGCGACCCAATCAACAGCCAGATATTCAAATCAGCCGCCTGCTGCCGCAGGGCCGCAAGGGTTATATCCGCCTGTTCGGTTTGCAGCACCTGGGACTGTCGGGTTCGGCTTGCTGAAACACAGTTTGTCACCTCTGGTGTGAGGATGAATCTGGCACCGTTTTCAGCAGCACTAGCGATAAAAGCCTGCGTCGTGGGCAGGTTTTCTGCCGGATCATCACTGCTGTTGAGCTGGACAAGTGCGGCGCGCATGGTGCTTACCCGTTCAGCAATGAATCGAGTTTGCCAGCCCGCTCCAACGCATAAAGTTCATCACATCCGCCAACATGCGTCGTGCCAATAAAAATCTGAGGAACAGTTTTCTTGCCATTCGCGCGCTGAATCATTTCAGGTTTACGTGAGGGATCAACAAGCACGTCAACTTCAGAAAAGTTTACGTCCTTTTGTTTCAACAGACGTTTGGCCGCGTGGCAAAACCCGCAGAGGGGTGAGGTATAGATTTCGACAGGTTGCATGTGTTCCATTTCCATAAGCTTGATTTAACCGGAACTTAAGCATCCTTGCCCACACGCGCCAGTGTGACAATGCAAACGTCTGCGGCACCGCCCGAAAAACAGGCTTGCGTTGCCGCCGACAGGGTCGCCCCCGAGGTCATGACATCATCCACGATCAAAACCGGACGGCCTGCTATATGCTGACGCCTTTTCGGGTGCACCGTGATCGCGCTTTGCAGGGTGGCATATCTTTGATCGCGGCCCAGACCCTCAAGACTGCGGGTTTGGACCGTTCGCTGCAACAGATCCGGGCAACACGGCAACCCAAGCTGCTTAGACACGTCGTGCGCCAAAAGCGCCGCCTGATTAAAGCGTCTGCGCAGTAATCGTGTCCAATGCAGTGGAACTGGGACCACCAGTGTATCTGGCGTGACCACTGGGCGGATTGCGTTTGCCATCCACAGCGCGGCGGGGCGCACGATATCGTGCCGGTCACCATGCTTGAGCGACAAAACCAGTTTCCGTCCATTATCACGATACAAGAGCGCCGCGCGCCCCCTGCTCCACGGTCGGGCAATGGTCAGGCAATCATCGCATAATTCCGTGGTTCCAGTGTCTTGCCCCAGCAATGGGACACCGCAGGCATCGCAACACAAACCCGAAACAAACGGCGTGTCCCGCCAGCAAGACCCACATAATCCAAAATCGCTTTCGACAGGCACTCCGCACAAAGTGCAGCGAGGCGGATAAACCAAACGCAAGGCCGTTTGAAAAGCACCTCTCAACACACTATCCTTTCACCATGACATCGCACCTGACAGACCACGAGGCTTTGGCCCGCAATCGCCGCCGCGCCCTGCGCGGTCCTGAGTTTTTTCTTCAGCAAGCCGCTGCTGATGACATTCAGGATCGCCTAACCTTGGTTAACAGAACCTTTAAAAACATCGCCGTGGTTACAGGGTTTCCCGATTTCTGGAAGAAACAGTTTCCGGACGCCGTTTGCATCGAAGATGGGGACTATCTTGATCTTTCTGAAGGCGGTCATGATCTGGTCGTGCATGCGATGTGCATGCATTGGTCAAACGATCCGGTTGGCCAGTTGATACAATGCAGGCGTGCCTTGCGGCCGGATGGGTTGTTTCTGGGTGTATTTTTTGGCGGTGAAACGCTGCATGAACTTCGAAGTTCCCTTGCACAAGCAGAAGCCGATGTGATCGGGGGGCTATCGCAAAGGATTGCGCCGATGGGCGAAATTCGCGATTTGGGCGCACTTTTGCAAAGGGCTGGGTTTTCTTTACCCGTAGCAGACACCACAACGCTGACGGCCTCTTATGACAGCGCGTTGGCGCTTATGCACGATTTGCGCGCCATGGGGGAAGGCAACGCCTTGAATGGGCGGCCCCGCTATATGATGCGCCGCGATGTTTTGCGCCGGGCCTGCGATATTTATTCAGATCATTTTTCCGGGCCAGACAACCGCGTTCAGGCGACGTTCGAACTGATCACGTTGACAGGTTGGGCCCCGGACGAAAGCCAACCCCAACCTTTGCGCCCCGGATCGGCCACGGCGCGACTTGCCGACGCACTTGGCACAAAAGAAACAGCAGTCAAAGATTGACGGCGCTATCTAAGCGGTTATCTGAGTACCAACTCCGCAAAAAAGGGACAGACAATGCTTGATTCAAGCTCAACCGCAAAACGGCCGGAGCATGCCCCGGCGGATCACCCCGCCATTCCGAAATATAAAACCGGCATCCTTTTGGCCAACCTGGGCACGCCCGACCACTATTCTTACTGGTCGATGCGCCGCTATCTGAATGAATTTTTGTCTGATCGACGTGTGATCGACTATAGCCCGTGGATATGGCAGCCACTGCTGCAACTTGTCATTCTGACGAAACGCCCGTTTTCCAGCGGTGAGGCGTATAAGTCGATCTGGAATGAAGACAAAAACGAAAGCCCGCTGATGACAATCACCCGTGACCAGACCACAAAAATGGCTGAGTCGCTTCACGAGCGCTATGGCGATCAGGTGATGGTCGATTTCTGTATGCGTTATGGCAACCCATCCACGACATCCAAGGTCCGTGAAATGGTTGCGGCGGGCTGTACCCGTATCCTGTTTTTCCCGCTTTATCCGCACTATGCTGGCGCAACGTCGGCCACGGCGAACGATCAGTTTTTCCGCGCTTTGATGGCAGAACCATGGCAGCCAACAGCACGGGTTGTAGAGCCGTATTTTGAAAACCCCCTTTACATCGAAGCCTTGGCACAATCTGTCGAAAAGGCTTATGCAGAGGTCGAAGACCGGCCTGACATTCTTGTCGTTTCCTATCACGGAATGCCAAAGCGGTATTTGAAGCAGGGCGATCCGTATCATTGCGAATGCCAGAAAACCACGCGTCTGCTAAAAGAGCGTTTGGGGTGGGATGACACGCAAATCACCACCACATTCCAGTCGGTTTTCGGGCCCGAGGAATGGCTGAAGCCTTACACCGTCGATCATGTGGCCGAACTGGCAAAGCAAGGCAAAAAGAAGATCGCCGTAATGGCACCGGCGTTTTCAGCCGATTGCATCGAAACACTGGAAGAGATCAACGAAGAGATCAAAGAAAGTTTTGAGGAAGCAGGCGGCGAGCAGTTCACCTATATTCCCTGCCTGAATGACGACGATGCGCATATTCACGCGCTGAGCACGATTGTTCAGGACAACCTGAAGGGCTGGTTAGACTGAAGACGCTTTCAATCCTTTAGGACAAACAAAAAAGGCAGTGGTTATCCACTGCCTTTTTCATATTCAGTATGTCGACTGACTTAGTCAGCGGCAACTGCGGCTGCGATGATCGCCAAAACGACCAGCGGAACCCAAACACCAGCTGCGGACGAGCTTGCGTTGGTTTCTTCAACAACCACTGGGGCCTCCATGACGGGCTCTTCCATGTTACCGGCAAAAGCAGTCGAAGCAGCAGCAGTCAGAGCAGCGGCGAGAACGAGTTTTTTCATAGTATCCTCCAGAAATTTGCTTGCACGCCGATGGTTCGGCGCCAAGCACCCAAGACTTACCTCGTAAAGTTGTCTAATCAGCAAACTTTGCCGATTGCAAATGTAACTTATATATACACACCGCTACAGTCTCAAAATTTCGTCAAATTAGCAACACTTGCGTGCCAACTTTTGTCATCGAGAACAACTCGGCAATGTGTTGATTATAGAGGCCAATGCAGCCATTCGAAGACCGACGGCCAATTTTGCGCGTGTCATGCGTTCCGTGTATCCGGTAATAAGTCCAGCTGAGATAAAGCGCGTGCGTCCCTAACGGATTGTCGGGCCCAGGCCCCACATAGGCAGGCCAATCGGGGTTTCTTTTCAGCATGGAAGGCGTCGGTCGCCAACTTGGGCCCTCCACTTTGCGAACAACACGGGTCCGCCCAAGGCGCGTAAGATCTTCGGATAGCGGCACGCTGGATGGATAAAGCTTGTAGGTTTCCCCATCTTCAGACCAGTAGTGCAATGCCCGCGACGAGATATCGACCAAGATCGCCCCGTTCGTAAGGTCGGAAAAATATGGCCGCCAGTCCAAGGCGCGAAAGCTGGAAATGTTACGCCGCGCGGTCTGTGTCACGTCACTTTCCATCTCGACGGTGTCACTGCCGTTGAGGTCTTGCGCCAGAGCCGGAGCGCCAATTGCTGCCGCCGTTCCTGCCAAAAAGTTTCGACGGCTTAAGCTGGTGATGAATTTCGTGGACATCTTTTTGACTCCAGTAGCTTGGCTATCCAAGCCTATAACATATGGCGATAATGCTTCAGTCGCAAATCAAAGAGTCGTCATTTGGCGTTTGAACGTGCGACAGGGGTTTGAAAGCGTGACCCAGCCAAGGTAAAGCGTTTAAAACACTTATCAGGGTAGTCACACTTATGGCACGCATTCTTGGTCTTCTCTTTTCCGCGCTGATCGTCTTGTCGGCCTGTGCCGCCCCGCCCGCCGAACCGCAGTTGGGCCCGGATGGCAAGCCTTTGCCTAAAATGTATCGCATCCGTTCAGGCGACACGGCAGATATTCAGTTCAGAATGCTGGATTCGATAAACTCTTTACGACAAGCTGCCGGCCAGACGCCTGTGAGCATGAACGCGAATTTGACCGCGGCCGCAGCCACACATTCGCGGGATATGTCGATCCAAAACCGCCCATGGCATTTTGGGTCGGATGGATCCTCTCCCATCGATCGCATCCGTCGTGTCGGGTATAGCGGCAACCTTATCGGCGAAAATATCTCCGAAACCTATGAAACCGAGCTTGAGACTCTGGCGGCTTGGATGGAACAGCCTGCGACACGCGATGTCATTTTGTCACCGCAGGCCCGGGAAATGGGCTTTTTCTGGATACAGGAACCCAACGGCAAAATTTGGTGGACCTTGGTGATGGGCGGTTAAACGCCGGTCTAAGGGGTGACCAGAATGGGTGTACCGTTTCTTACCATGGCGTAGATGTCTTCCATCTCGCGATTTGTGACCGCGATGCAACCCCACGTCCAATCCCGTTTTGCGGCAAGCCCGCGTTTGGACTCACCATGGATAAAGATATCACCGCCAGGGCTTAGTCCGGCCATTCTGGCACGGGTCACATCCGCCGGGTTTGGGTAGGATATACCAATCGAAAGGTAGAACTGACTGTTTGGGTTGCGGCGATCAATTACATACTCACCCTCGGGCGTTTTGCCATCCCCCTCAAACTCCTTGTGCCCTTCCGGAGCAAATCCCAGATCTACGTCGTAGGATTTCAACAGTTGATCATGATGCAAAAGATGCATTCGACGGTCGGCTTTATTAACCACAACCTTGGTCACTTCAGGGCCATTGTATGTGCGGAATTTTGATGTGCTGCAGCCAGCAAGGCCCACAGACAGCACAATAATCATCACTGCCCCGAAAACGCGCATGTCTTTTCCTGATTTGCCTGCTTTATCTGCTCTGCCTGAACATTAGCTTGGATTTGGCAAAATACGAATATCACTTTTCCGCATGATTCAATTTACCGCATGAAGTGCGCCACTAATTCAACATGCGAAGACCACCGGAACTGATCGACGACCCGCAACGCCTTGAGTTGATAGCCTTGATCAACCAGATACTTTGCGTCCTTGGCAAAGGTCACCGGGTTGCAGGACACATAAGCAATCTTTGAAATATCGGATTTTGCCAATTCTGCTATTTGGGCACTGGCCCCTGCGCGCGGCGGGTCAATGACCGCCGCATCGAATTTGGCCAATTCATCCGGCATCAAAGGACGCCGGAACAGATCGCGCGTTTCATGCGTCACCGCTTTTAGCCCCTGCGCCATGCGCCAACCCGAATCCAGGGCAGCCATCATGGCCTGATCGCCTTCCACCGCATGCACAGCCGCATTCCGCGCCAAGGGCAAAGCAAAGGTTCCGCACCCGGCGAACAAATCTATCACTTTGGCGGAAGCCCCAACGATATCCTGCACGTCTTGGCGCAGCGCCTCTTCCCCTTGTTTAGTGGCTTGCAAGAATGCACCGGGGGGCGGAACCACATGGATATCACCAAACTCCTGCTCGGGCGGAAGGCGGGTTGCGATTACCTCGTCCTCCCATGTCAGTCGGGCCAGCGCGTGTTGTTCGGCCAAAGCCGCCAGTTCAACACGCAATGGCCCATCCAGCGGTTTGCCATCGGCTACGCAAATATCCAGCCCCGACGCTGACAAAGTGGTCGCAACGGAAATACTGTGCTTTCGGCTGGCCCCGATCTGGGCCAAAGCCTTGGCCACGGGAAGTGCGGCCATCAAATCAGGATGCAAAAGCTGACAATCGGGAATCTCCACAAGGGTATCCGACGCCCGCGCGTGAAACCCCGCCATAGCCCCCTTCTTGGTGCGCCGTGCCGCAAACGTCGCACGACGCCGCGCCTGTGGCGGCGACACGGCGATCGGCAAAAAATGAGTCTCCAACCCGTTGGACGCCAAAGCCGTTTTAACGACCTCCTGCTTCCAATTCTGCAAAAACCGATCAGAGGCATGCTGTAACTGACAACCACCGCAAGATTTGAAATGGCGGCACGGCGGGCTGACCCGGTCCGAAGACGGCTCGATAATCCGGATCTCCTCCAGCTTTTTGCCAACCGGTTGACCAGTCACAACCTCGCCCGGCAATGTGAGGGGGGCAAAAAGCGGGCCATCTGCGATACCATCCCCGTGATGGCCCAACCGTGTGATTTTGAATTGATCCATAGACTGTGCCGGTTCTGTCATTTCAATAGTTCATCTTTGGTCAGCTTAAAGCCAGACGCGATCCAGCGCTTTTCAAGTTCTTTCAAACGCGCACCAAGTGCGGGGCCAGAATAAGTGGGCATCAGATCACGCGCGCTGACAGGAAATTCAGCCTGCGCGCCAGTTTCGGCCAAATGACGCGACGACGGATCAAACGCCGTTTCCAACATGGCATCACGCAACACCACGATATCAAGCGCCACATCCACGCCGTGACGATAGCCCAATTCGGCGATCGTTGCAGGGCTCTGCATACCCTCACGTAATATCTGCAAACGCTTTGCCTGTGCTTTGCTCAACCGCAACAAAGGGGCCGGATCATCGCCACCAAGGCAGGCGAGCCTGCGCATCGGCTCGGCAGCCAAATTTGCCGATTGTTCAAGATGCACCAAAAAGGCCAGCATCCGATCATCCGCACCGGGCAACACAGCCGTCAGAACACCAGCCGCCCGCATGGCTGCAACCGATGGCGCAGGATCAGACGCCGATAGAAGTTTGACCATTTCAGACCCGACGCGTTCGCGCGATAGCCCTTGCAGCCCCTCAAGATGCGCCGCAACAGCCGCCAACCCTTCTCTGTCCAATCCATTGGATGGGTCGCCATACCATGCGTGAAATCGGAAAAACCTCAGGATTCTAAGATAATCCTCGCGAATACGCTGATCCGGATCGTCGATAAACCGAACATGGCGGGCCTCAAGGTCCGGCAGACCCGCCAATGGGTCCAACACTGTGCCATCGGGCCGCGCATAAAGGGCATTCATGGTGAAATCACGCCGCTTTGCATCTTGCGCCACGTCATTGGAATAGGCCACCACAGCATGCCGACCAAAGGTTTCCACATCTTGCCGAAAGGTTGTGACCTCATGCGGCAGATGGCCCGACACAATCGTGACAGTGCCGTGATCAATACCCGTTGGCACCGCTTTCAAGCCCGCCGCAGCCGCAAGCGCCATCACGGTTTCGGGGTGCGCATCCGTTGCAATATCAATGTCATGCACCGGGGCATTCAACAAAGCATTGCGCACACAGCCGCCGACAAACAGCGCCTGATGGCCCGCTTTGGTCAGCATATGACACACAGCTTGGGTTTCGGTCATGTGAATCCACTCGCCCGCAATCTTCATCACATACCCTTCGAGGCATCTGCCAAAGTGCGCAAGATACGCGCCGTCGCCCCCCAAATGTAATAGGGGCCAAACGGAATTGTATAATAACGCCGAGCGCGGCCACGCCATCGCCGTGACTGGATGCTGAAACGGGCTGCGTTCAACAGATGATCAAGCGGAACATCAAATACTTCGTCCACTTCACCAATTTCGGGCCGCGGCTGAAACGGTTCGCGTATGCGCGCAACAACCGGCGTGACATCAAACCCGGTCACCGTTTCATGCGAGGGCATAAGCCCCAAAACGTCAACATTGTCCCGCTCAAGCCCGATCTCTTCATGTGCTTCACGCAAGGCGGCGGCAGTGATATCAGGATCGCCCGCATCTTGCTTTCCACCGGGAAACGCAATCTGGCCCGGATGATGCCGAAGGGCCGATGAGCGTTTCGTCAGATAAACGCGCGGGTTCGGCGCTTCGCACAAAATCGGAATCAATACGCCCGCAGGACGCAGGCGCCGCCCAGCGGGCAAAACGGTATCGGGGTTCAGATCATAATCCGATGAGGTCTGCCCCCCCTTTGCCAGACCCGCACGCACATGATGCAGAGGGTCACTCATCTTTGTCGTTTGGGGTTTGCGCTTCGAATCCAAGCGTCTTTGGGTCCATCCGGTAATGCGCACCACAGAACTGACAATCGGCGGTAACTGTCCCCTCGTCGGTGGTCATTTTTTCGATATCTTTAGCCGAGTAAATCGACAAGCTGCTGCGCACGCGATCCTCGGAGCAGGTACAGCCAAACCGAACGGCCTGAACATCGAAAACACGGGGGGCTTCTTCGTGGAACAAACGCACAAGCAAATCGCTTGGCGCAACAGACGGCCCGATCATTTCCAAGTCTTCTGCCGTATCCAAAAGCATGTTGGCGCGATTCCAGTTTTCCGCATCATCGCCTTCGACGATATCTGATGCTACCAATACCCCGCCTTCGCCCGACGCGCCGCCTTGGGCGAATGGCGATGCCTTTGGCATGTGCTGCAACATTACACCGCCAGCGCGCCAATGCTCGACCCCGCCTTTTTCTTTCGATTTACCAAAGGACAACTTGAACCGCGTCGGAAGCTGTTCGGACTGGGCAAAATATGCTTCGGCACAGGCCCTTAGGCTACCTGCGGCAACCGGGGTAATGCCTTGATACGGCGCGGTTCCCTTGCCTTGATCAATCAAGACGGCGAAATAGCCTTGTCCCAATTGATCGAACGGGGATGTATCTGTGACACGATCCCGATCAAAGCTGGCATAGGCGCGGATACGCGCGGGTTCACCCTCGCTTGCGGGTGCATAGTAATCGGTTGCGATCATCCGAACCGCGCCCTTGGTCTGGACCTGTAAGGAAAGTTTCCAGCGCAGCTTTATGGTTTGTCCGATCAACGCCGTCAGAAGGGCCATTTCAGCCACCAACGCTTCGACCGGTGCGGGGTAATTGTGTTGCTTGAGTATGCCATCAAGCACCCCGTCAAGCCGTGCGACGCGCCCGCGAATATCCGCGTTGTCCAGCTGGAACGGCAATATCGTGTCGTCCCAAGCGATTTTCTGTCCAAGTGTCATGGGGTTTCCTTGTGTGCCTGAAATTGGCATATCGCGTCTATATAATCAGAACAACACTATGGCCAAGGGGAAGCAGGCAATGATCCGGCGATTCGGCGACAGTCCAAGGCATGACACGCGGTATACGCGCCGCGCCGGTGTGTACGCGATCCTGCCGCGCAACAGGCAGCTTTTGCTGACGCATCAAGCGGACCCAACACCCGAGCTTCAGCTTCCCGGCGGCGGAATTGACCCCGGTGAATCGCCAGCGCAAGCGTTGCACCGTGAAGTGCTGGAAGAAACCGGCTGGAAGATTGGCGCTATTCGCCGCGTGGGGGCCTTTCGGCGATTTACCTACATGCCGGAATATGACCTCTGGGCCGAGAAACTGTGCTTGATCTACCAAGCGCGCCCAATACTGGAACTTTCCTGCCCAAGCGAGCCGGGGCACACTGCAGTTTGGTCTGATTGGACCATCGCGGCACAGGAATTGGGCAACGCCGGAGACCGGCATTTTGTCAAACAGCTATGGGCGAAGGTTTGAATTCAAGCAAAACTGCGGAGACGTCATCGGAAAAGTCCTCGGTGCCAGCAAAATCGGCCAACTTCCAGACAAGGGATTCAAGGCAGGCCATCCCGTGTGTTTGGCGAAGCTCGGACAGGATTTGCGCAAGGCCCATATCGTCAAGCAGCACGCCTTGGGCATCGGCACATTCAACAACACCATCAGAATGGATTATCAGCCGATCACCGGGATGCATCGTAACAACCGTCTGGTCATAGGTCGCACCGTCAACCAACCCAACAGGCAAACCACCGACGCCCACCATCTCGACTTGCCCGTTTGCACGCTGAAGCGCCGGATATGGATGGCCCGCTTGTGCCATGGTGACCTGACCACTGGACAGATCCACATCAGCCAGCAGCATCGTAAAATAATGCTCTGTCTCCATCTCACCAAGGATCAGTTGATTCAACATCGCAAGTGTTTCAGCCGGCGGATAGCAACCGTATCCACCACCCGGCAGGCGCCGTAGGGCCAGGTTTTGTTCAGGTGCCGTGGCAGACAGATATCCAGCCAATCGCGCCGTCATCAGCGCAGAACTGACACCATGGCCGGATACATCAATGCCATACAGGCCAATCCGCGTTGCATTGACAGGAAACATACCCACCAAATCACCACCAACATGCCCACTCGACCGCAGCATCAATGACACCTCGGCAGGGCCAAAATCGCGATAGCGGTCACTGACCAAGGATTGCTGCAGCTTCTTGGCCTCGATCAAATCGCTGTCCAACGAATCGTAAAGCGCTTGCAGCTCATCCAAGGTGGATTTCACAAGACGGTTCTTCTCGGTCAGCTCGCGTTCCATGCGCAAAATACGATCGCCCGCGGCGATACGGGCGCGCAACTCAGTGGCATTAACCGGTTTGGTCACGAAATCATCAGCACCAGTATCCAGACCGTGTGCGATTTCGTCTTTCTCAGATTTGGATGTCAGCAGGATAAAATATCCGTAGCTGTCGCGCGGCATGGCGCGGAAGGCCCGGCAAAATTCCAGCCCGGTCATGCCCGGCATCATCCAATCACTCAAAACCAGATCTGGCTGAATATCTTGGCACAGCTGCAGCGCCTTTTCACCCGATGCGGCCTCGGTCACAATATACCCCCAACGTTGCAACAAGGCCGCCAATATGTGGCGCTGTAGGCGGCTATCATCGACGACCAGAACCTTGCGAATAGCCTGGCAATCTATGTGTTCCGACGGGCAAGATTGCGCATTTCCAACTGACATGACGATATGAAACCCCATTTTCTATCGGAGATAGCGCACCGACGTTTAACGCAGGGTGAATGTTAAAATTGTCCGGTTTTCGTGGCCCACCTTGGGAATTTGTTAAGCCCGTGATCCGACAATCGACGCGAGCAATGCAATGGACACGACATGATCAACTGGAACAGGGTTCGGGAACTGCGCGATGAAATCGGCGAAGCAGAATTCGCCGAGGTGGTTGCGATATTTCTTGAAGAAGTCGAAAGCGAGATCGACGTTTTGCGACAGCAGCCCGATCTGCACAATCTGGAAGCACAATTACATTTCCTCAAAGGCAGCGCTTTGAACCTTGGGTTTGCCGATTTCTCAACGCTGTGCCAGCATGGTGAAGTGGCGGCCCGCCAAGGCCAGACCAGCCTTGTCGACATATCGGCGATATTGCGATGTTATGAACAATCCCGCAGCGTGTTCGTTCATGGGCTGCCTGATCTAGTCGCCGCCTAGATCAGAAATTCCGCCAGAACTTCGTCGTTGGTAATATCACGATAATCAAACCCTGCCGCGTCAAGCTGTGTTTCGATATGTCCAAAATTCTCGGGGTTTGTGGTTTCTATCCCGATCAGGACCGACCCAAAGTTGCGCGCGGATTTCTTGAGATATTCAAAGCGTGCAATGTCATCATCCGGGCCCAGCATTTCCAGAAAATCCCGCAAAGCGCCGGGGCGCTGCGGCATCCGCAAAATGAAATACTTCTTGATCCCGGAATAGCGCTGCGCGCGCTCTTTGACCTCGGGCAAGCGTTCGAAATCAAAATTACCGCCCGAGGTAACGCAAACAACGGTCTTGCCACGAATTTCCGCTTCCATATCCTTTAACGCATCAACCGCCAAAGCCCCCGCAGGTTCCAGCACGATACCTTCGACATTCAGCATCTCAAGGATGGTGGTGCAAACCCTGTCTTCGTTGATCGTCAAGACGTCGGCAGGGTTAGTATCGCGCAACCGCTGAAACGTCTTCGCGCCAATCTGCGCCACGGCGGCCCCATCGGCGAAGGTATTCACGTGATCAAGTCGCGTGGGCTCGCCAGCCTTCAATGCCGCCGCCAAACAGGCCCCGCCTTCAGGCTCGACCAAGGTCACGGCGGTGCGATCCCCTAGATAACTGCACACGCCAGAC
This sequence comes from Roseovarius gahaiensis, assembly GCF_011601345.1. Lineage (GTDB taxonomy): Bacteria > Pseudomonadota > Alphaproteobacteria > Rhodobacterales > Rhodobacteraceae > Roseovarius > Roseovarius gahaiensis. The sequence continues at coordinate 97,302 of NZ_JAAORB010000002.1, read as the reverse complement.
GACAGGCCACCACCGCCAACCGGCATGATGATCCGATCAGGAAGATCGGACAGTTGCTTTTCGATCTCAACGCCGACCGAAGCCTGACCTTCGATCACGTCCTCATCATCGAAGGGCGAAAGGAAATGCCCGTTTATCTCGTCGCAATAGGCCTGCGCGGCGGCAAGCGTATCATCGAAATAATCGCCGGTCAGACGGATCGACACGGCATCACCGCCAAATTTTTCGGTCTTGCCGATTTTCTGCTGGGGTGTTGTCACCGGCATAAAGATCACGCCCTTGACCCCGAAATGCCGACACATGAACGCAACACCCTGCGCATGGTTGCCAGCGCTTGCGCAGACGAACTGTGTTGTTTCTGGATTGTTTTCCAAAACCTTGCGCATGGCATTGAACGCCCCGCGCAATTTATACGACCGCACCGGCGACAGGTCCTCACGCTTCAGCCAAATGTCGGCCTTGTAGCGATCCGACAGGTGATCGTTGCGCTGCAACGGCGTGGCGTTGAACACGCCGCGCATCGCGGTTTCGGCAGCTTGGGCAAGGGTACGAAAATTTGTCATATGTCTTGATTGGCGCAATGTTTGCTGGCTGGCAAGGGCAGGGCGCAAAGCATACCGAAGAATACCGACCAGGCGACCGTCTTGCCCCTTTCGCCAAAACCCGGTATCGCCCGAACGCGTATTTGACGGAAGGAAAAACGATGTCCGCGCCCAAGAAAGTCGTGCTGGCCTATTCCGGGGGCCTTGATACCTCGATCATCCTGAAATGGCTGCAAACCGAATATGGTTGCGAAGTGGTGACATTCACCGCCGATCTGGGGCAGGGCGAAGAGCTTGACCCGGCGCGTAGGAAGGCGGAGCTGCTTGGAATCAAACCCGAAAATATCTTCATCGAAGATATCCGCGAGGAGTTTGTGCGCGATTTCGTGTTCCCGATGTTCCGCGCCAATGCGGTGTATGAGGGGCTGTATCTGCTGGGCACCTCGATTGCCCGGCCGTTGATTTCCAAGCGTCTTGTCGAAATTGCCGAAGAAACCGGTGCCGATGCCGTGGCGCATGGCGCGACCGGTAAAGGCAACGATCAGGTGCGGTTCGAATTGGCCGCCTACGCGCTGAACCCCGACATCAAGGTGATCGCGCCTTGGCGTGAATGGGATCTGACCAGCCGGACAAAACTGATTGACTTCGCAGAAAAAAATCAAATTCCAATTGCCACAGACAAGCGCGGTGAAGCGCCGTTCTCGGTGGACGCAAACCTGCTGCACACCTCGTCCGAGGGGAAAGTTCTGGAAGACCCGGCCGTGGATGCCCCCGACTACGTGTATCAGCGCACCGTTAACCCAGAGGACGCCCCAAACGAGCCCGAGTTCATCGAGATCGGCTTTGAAAAAGGCGATGCCGTCAGCATCAACGGTGAGGCCCTGAGCCCCGCAACCCTGTTGACCAAGCTGAACGAGCTGGGTGGCAAGCACGGGATCGGCCGGTTGGATCTGGTCGAGGGTCGATTCGTAGGCATGAAATCCCGAGGGATTTATGAAACCCCCGGCGGCACCATTTTGCTGGAGGCGCACCGCGGAATCGAGCAAATCACGCTGGACCGTGGCGCGGCCCATCTGAAAGATGAACTGATGCCGCGCTATGCCGAGTTGGTTTACAACGGCTTTTGGTACAGCCCAGAACGTGAAATGTTGCAGGCGGCGATTGATCACTCACAACATCATGTGACGGGAACGGTGCGCCTGAAGCTGTACAAAGGGTCGGCCCGAACGGTTGGCCGCTGGTCCGAGCACAGCCTGTATTCCGAAGCGCATGTGACCTTCGAAGACGATGCAGGTGCCTACGATCAGAAGGACGCCGCAGGCTTTATTCAGTTAAACGCCCTGCGCCTAAAGCTGCTGGCCGCACGCGAACGCCGCCTGAAAGGCTAAGTCGAATAGGCTGCGCGCGGGGTTAGCACATTACAAAATCAACGTTGCGCCCAAATGGGCGCAACATCCTAAATCGCGACGGCGCGAAGACGTTGATAGGCCGGCATCGCGGCCTTGGCCAATGCGGCACGCGGGCCGTCTAAATCGGGCAGATCCCCCTCGGGGCCAGCAAAACCGGTTGAGCCATGCACAGCAGCATACCAATGTGTCGCCCAAACCCCATCGGACGGATGGCCGCCAGCGGGCCATGACAGCATCGCCGGATCCCACGCCAGACCAATCGCATCACAAAGCCGCCGCAACATGATTTCGGGGTCTTTGCGAATGTCATGGGAATCGATCACCACAGGGTTTGCCCCCCCCGCCTGAAGCTGGTCGTAAAGTTCGACCTGCTGAACAAAGCCTATATCGGCCAGCGTGGGGTTGTCATATTTGGCGGAAAAACTGGTGGCGACGCGGGTAGGGTGGCGGATAAGAAAGACATTGGTAAGCTGGGAAACCCAATCACGGGGGATACCGGCGATCATATGCTGCGACATGTGTTTTTGATAAAAATGCGGTTTTCCCTCTGGAATTGGCCCAAGCAATTGATCAATCACCTGCACCGGATCGGTGCTTTGCGACGCAAGGATCGCCTCGCGCATCGGGTGGGCCAGCCCGGTTTGGGCAAGGTAAGCGGCATAAAACGGTTCATCCACCACGGCGAAATCTGACCGCGCGCCAAAGGAATACATCATTGCCGTCGACAGGTTGCGAGGGCCTGACCACATGGCAAGGCGCATGGGATATCTCCTAACGTAAGGGGTTGGCGGGGCTGTTCAGGCTGTTTCACACTGAATCAGAGCCTTGTATAAGTCTTGAATGCGTTTGGTGACCGGGCCCAGCCCACCGTTACCAATGACGCGCCCGTCGATATCACTCACCGGCGTTTGTGCACCGAACGTGCCTGTCAAAAACGCCTCGTCCGCGCCGTAAGTATCGACAAGGGAAAAGTTTCGCTCAAACACCGGAATATCATTGGCGCGGCACAGGTCGATCACCTTTTGCCGGGTGATGCCATTCATGCAGTAATCGCCAGTGCTGGTCCAAACCTGCCCTTTGCGCACGATAAAAAAGTTACAGGCGTTGGTCGTGTTCACAAAGCCATTTACATCCAACATCAAGCCTTCGTCTGCACCGGCCTTTTCGGCGGCAATACAGGCCAGAATACAATTCAGTTTGGAATGAGAATTCAGTTTTGGATCCTGCGTCATGGGCAGGCCACGGATATGCGGGACGGTGGCAAGTCGGATCGGACGGGCAATCTTGGGCTTGGAATGCTCCATGATAATGGTCACGGTCGGCCCGTGCTGCGACAGTGACGGATGCTGAAAGGGGCGGGTTTTCACGCCGCGTGTCACCATCAGGCGGGCATGTGCATCGGTGGTCATGTCATTGGCGCTTTGTGTGTCTAACACGGCCTGAAGCACCTGTTCGCGGGTCATTCCGATATCAAGGTCGATGGCCTTGGCGGCCTCGAACAAACGATCGAGATGTTCGTCGATAAAGGCCCATGTTCCATTATAAAGGCGCAGCCCCTCCCACACCCCATCGCCCAGCATGAAGCCACTGTCATAAACGCTGACCTTGGCCTAATCTTTGGGCAGGATATCCCCGTTAAGCCAGATCTTGATGGTTTCATTGCGCGCATCTTCGGCAGCCTGATGGGTTGTTTGGTGGTCGGTCATTGGGGCCTCTCGCATCTATTCGATGGCCCGACGCTAGGACGGGGCGCAAATGGTGCCAAGCGGTAAATTCTGATCACCAAGCCGTGACAACACAGGGGCTTGAATTGGCCTATCGCCAGCAATGCGGCACAATAAGGTTAATCGGAGGGCTAAGTTGATGAAAGATAAATTGGCAAACTTGAAAGCGGTGACACTGGCTGCGCTGATCGTGTTGGGTTTTGGCCTTGAGCACGGCAAGGCCCATGCTGCGTCCACCGAGGTGCTGACCGTGGCAGGCGGGTGTTTTTGGTGTGTCGAGGCCGATTTTGAAAAGGTCACCGGGGTGCAAGAGGTGGTATCAGGTTACACCGGTGGCACCGTCGAAAACCCGACCTACAAGCAAGTTGTACGCGGCGGGACCGGCCATTATGAGGCCGTGGAAATTATGTATGATCCAGCCAAAGTGTCAGCGCGTGACTTGTATGATCTGTTCTTCCGATCTGTTGACCCAACGGATGCAGGCGGGCAGTTCTGTGATCGCGGTGAAAGCTATCGCACAGCGATTTTCGTCTCGAACCCAGCGCAAAAGACAGCAGCAGAGGCCGCCAAGGCCGATGCGGCAAAAGCATTAGGCCAAAAAATCGTGACGCCGATTCTGGACGCCAGCCCATTTTACGAGGCCGAGGCCTATCATCAGGATTACTACAAGGGCGAGAAACTGATCCTGACACGGTTCGGCCCCAAGTCACAGGCATCCGCCTACAAACGCTACCGCGACGCCTGTGGCCGCGATGAGCGCCTGCGCAAGCTGTGGGGCAATGCCGCACCTTTCGTGAACTGAGTCGAAGGCACGGATGTGCTGGCTTAACCCACCTTGCAGGCTGCCAGCACCGCCATGTTCAACACGTCGCTGGCCGTTGACGTGGATGAACAAATTTGAATCGACTTGTCGATGCCCGACAAGATCGGGCCGATCACAGTAGCACCAGCCATTTCCTGCATCAGCTTGACCGAGATCGAGGCCGAGTGGCGCGCAGGCACAACAAGAATGTTGGCCGGGCCGGTCAGACGCTGAAACGGATAGGCGTCCTGCGTGCGGGCGTTGAGCGCGACATCAACCGTCATTTCGCCCTCGAACTCAAAATCGACACCGCGCCGCTCCAACACATCAGGGGCGAGGTGCATTTTCTCGGCCCGTTCGGATTTGGGATAACCAAACGTCGAGAAGCTGACAAAGGCAACACGCGGTTCAAGTCCAAGATGCCGCGCAACCCCGGCGGCGCGGGTGGCGATGTTGGCAAGGTCTTCTTCGTCGGGCCATTCATGCACCAGCGTATCAGCGATCAGGACGATCCGGCCTTTGTGCAAAAGAGCGGTCACACCGGCCACGCCGTTTTCTGCATTAGCGTCAAAGACGTGATTGATCCGCTCCATCACGTGCGCGGATTTACGGGTTGCGCCGGTAACAAGACCATCGCCATGCCCATGCGCCAGCATGAGGGCCGCAAATACGTGGCGGTCACGTGCGGCCATACGGTGGATATCGTGGCGGTCGTGGCCTTTGCGTTGCAGGCGCTGATACAAGAAATCCTTGTACTCATCCAAGCGGTCGGTTTTCGCTGCGTTGACAATCTCAAGCTCACGCACGGCATCGCCAAGGCCAGCCGCCTCAAGTTTGGTTTTCACGTCGTCATCGCGGCCCACGACAATCGCCTTGCCAAGGCCCGAACGCTGATATTGGACAGCGGCGCGCAAAACGCGAGGGTCATCGCCTTCGGCAAAGATCATGCGGGCCTGTGCATTGCGGGCGCGCGCGTTGATCGAGCGCAAGATGCTGGCCGTCGGGTCCATGCGCGCAGCAAGCGTTTGTTCATAGGCATCCATATCAACGATGGGCCGCCGCGCGGCCCCGGTGTCCATACACGCTCGCGCCACGGCAGGGGGCACGATATGGATCAGCCGGGGGTCGAACGGGGTGGGAATGATGTAATCGCGCCCGAATGCCAGCTTGCGGCCATAGGCCATTGCCACCTCATCCGGCACATCGGCGCGGGCCAATTTGGCCAAAGCCTCGGCGCAGGCGATTTTCATCTCGTCGTTGATGGCACGGGCGTGAACATCCAGCGCGCCGCGGAACAGGTAGGGGAAGCCCAGCACGTTATTGACCTGATTGGGGTAATCGCTGCGCCCGGTGGCGACGATTGCATCAGGGCGCACCTCGTGGGCTTCTTCCGGCGTAATCTCGGGGTCGGGGTTGGCCATCGCAAAGATCACCGGGTTATCGGCCATCGAGGCCACCATATCCTGCGTAACAGCGCCCTTGACCGACACGCCAAGGAACACATCGGCGTCTTTCATCGCCTCTTCCAATGTGCGCAGGTCGGTCTTGATGGCATGGGCTGATTTCCATTGGTTCATGCCTTCGGTACGACCCTGATAGATCACGCCCTTGGTGTCGCAAACAATACAGTTTTCATGCCGCGCACCCATCGCCTTGAGCAATTCAATACAGGCAATGCCAGCGGCCCCGGCACCGTTCAGCACGATCTTGCAGTCTTCAATTTTCTTGTCCGACAGATGCAACGCATTGATCAGACCTGCCGCACAGATCACGGCAGTGCCGTGCTGATCGTCGTGGAACACCGGAATATCCATCTGTTCCTTGAGCGCCTGTTCAATGATGAAACATTCGGGTGCCTTGATGTCTTCAAGGTTGATGCCCCCAAAGGTGGGGCCCATCAGCTTGACCGCATTGATAAATGCCTCGGGGTCTTCGGTATCAAGTTCGATGTCGATCGAGTTTACATCGGCAAAACGTTTGAACAGAACCGCTTTGCCCTCCATCACCGGCTTGGACCCCAGAGCCCCCAGATTGCCAAGGCCCAGAACCGCCGTGCCGTTGGAAATGACCGCCACCAGATTGCCCTTGTTGGTGTAGTCATAGGCCAGTTCGGGATTGGCGGCGATTTCCTCGCACGGGACGGCAACACCGGGGGAATAGGCCAGCGACAAATCGCGCTGCGTGGTCATCGGCACGGTGGCCGTGATCTCAAACTTGCCGGGGGAAGGTTCAAGATGGAAGGCAAGCGCCTCTTCACGGGTGAACTTGGGTTTGGACATGTCGCGGCCTTGTGTCATTTGTTCGGTTTTTCCCTCCATAGCGAGGGTTTGCGCCAGCCTCAACTGCGCATCGGTTTTCGGGTTTTCGGCAAAGCCTTGGCTTTGTAAGGTCTGCGGCAACCAAACCGGGGGCAAATGTGAATACCGCCAAAACCAATGTCACGCCGATGATGGCGCAGTACCTTGATATCAAGACCGAGTATCCGGGGGCGCTTCTGTTTTACCGGATGGGCGATTTCTATGAGCTGTTCTTTGACGATGCCGTGGCAGCCGCCGAGGCGCTGGACATCGCCCTGACCAAACGCGGCAAGCATCAGGGCGACGATATCCCGATGTGCGGGGTGCCTGTGCATGCAGCGGAAAACTACCTGCTGACTCTGATCCGCAAGGGATTTCGCGTCGCGGTTTGCGAGCAGATGGAAAGCCCCGAAGAGGCTAAGAAACGCGGCTCCAAATCTGTGGTCAAGCGGGGTGTTGTGCGGCTGGTCACTCCCGGCACATTGACCGAAGAAAGCCTGCTCGATGCGCGGCGGCACAATTATCTAGCCAGTTTCGCCCGTGTCCGCGGCGAAGGCGCGCTGGCTTGGGTGGATATTTCGACCGGCAGTTTCCGCGTGATGCCACTGGCCGAGGTTCGGCTGGGCCCCGAACTGGCGCGGCTGGCCCCGTCCGAGGTGGTGTTGGCCGAGGGCGATGAGGCGGTTTTGGGTGAAATCGTGACTGAATCCGGCGCGTCCAGCACCGAACTGGGGCGCGCCGCCTTTGACAGTGCGGGCGGCGAGCAAAGGCTGTGCGAGTTGTTCAAAGTCGGCACGTTAGAGGCCTATGGACAATTCACCCGCCCCGAACTGGCCGCGATGGGCGCAATCGTGGACTATCTGGACATAACGCAAAAGGGCAAGCTGCCGTTGCTGCGCCCGCCCCAGCGCGAGGCACAGGGTCGCGTGATGCAAATAGATGCTGCTACGCGGCGTAATCTAGAGATCACGAGCGCACTAACCGGCGGAAAAGCAGGTTCGCTACTGTTAGCGGTAGACAGAACCGTAACCGCTGGCGGGGGCCGCTTGCTGGAACGGCGCCTGTCTAGTCCCAGTCAGGTTTTAAGCGTGGTGCAGGATCGGCTGGATGCTGTTGGCTTTTCGGTAGAACAGTCTCGATTCAGTGATAATTTGCGCAATGCCCTACGCAAGGTGCCTGATCTGGATCGGGCATTGTCGCGCTTGTCACTGGACAGAGGCGGGCCACGTGATCTGGCCGCAATTCGCAATGGGCTGACCCAAGCGGTGGAAATTGCAGCCCTTGCGACCAACAATGACATGCCGCGCCTGATGAAAGACGCGGCCAGCGATCTGACCGGACACGAAGACTTGTTAAACCTGCTGGATCAGGCGCTGGTTGCGGAACCGCCGTTATTGGCGCGCGATGGCGGCTTTATCGCACCCGGCTATGACGTTGAGTTAGACGAGGCGCGAAAGCTGCGGGACGAGGGGCGCGGTGTTATTGCAGGGATGCAAAGCGAATATCAAGACCTGACCGGAATCCAAAGCCTGAAGATCAAGCATAACAACGTATTGGGCTATTTTGTCGAAGTCACAGCAACCCATGCCGAGAAAATGCTATCGGCCCCGCTGAACGAGACATTCAAACACCGCCAGACCACGGCCAATCAGGTGCGGTTCACCACTGTACCGCTCAGCGAAATGGAAACCAAGATTCTGAATGCCGGTGGCCGGGCACTGGACATCGAAAAACGGCTCTACGACAGCTTGAAAGAGGCTATTCTGGGCGCCTCGGCACATATTTCACAAACAGCACGCGCACTGGCAGAACTGGATTTGACGACCGCCTTGGGCGATTTGGCGCGCGGTGAAAACTGGTGCAAGCCCCACGTCGACGAAAGCCATGCCCTGAACATCCAAGGCGGGCGGCACCCGGTGGTGGAACAAGCCCTGCGCAAGACCGGAGAGCCGTTTATCGCCAATGACTGCCAGTTGGGGCAGGGGAGCGATATCTGGCTTCTAACTGGCCCCAACATGGCCGGTAAATCCACCTTTTTGCGGCAAAACGCGCTGATTGCGTTGCTCGCGCAGGCGGGTAGCTATGTGCCCGCCAAGGCCGCACATATCGGTATGGTCAGTCAATTGTTCAGCCGGGTTGGCGCAAGCGATGATCTGGCGCGTGGGCGTTCAACCTTCATGGTGGAAATGGTTGAAACTGCTGCGATCCTGAATCAAGCGGATGATCAGGCACTGGTGATACTGGATGAAATCGGGCGGGGCACCGCCACCTATGACGGGCTGTCGATTGCTTGGGCCACGTTGGAGCATCTGCACAATGTCAACGGAAGCCGCGCCTTGTTTGCAACGCATTACCATGAAATGACGAACCTCAGCGACAAGCTGGACCGGGTTGAGAACGCCACAGTGACCGTCAAAGAGCATGACGGACAGGTGATTTTCCTGCACGAAGTGCGGCGCGGCGCAGCCGATCGAAGCTACGGGGTTCAGGTGGCCAAATTGGCCGGCCTACCCGATGCGGTGGTCGAGCGCGCGCGCGTCGTTCTGGACGCACTTGAAAAAGGCGAGCGCGAAGGCGGAACCGCGCAAAAAGCACTGATTGATGATCTACCATTGTTTTCGGCGACACCAACGCCCGCACCGCGACCGACGCAGGAGTCGGAATTGGACAAGCGCTTGGCGCGCGTCCTGCCCGATGAGCTGACGCCGCGCGAAGCGCTTGACCTGATCTATGAACTGAAAGGCTTGGCCAACGAACCTTAGCCGGGGTTCGACGACACACCAACCTGCGCAGGGCGCAGGATGCGATCGTGCAGCATGAAGCCTTCGGCAGAAACTTGAATGATTTCGCCTGCTTTGGTGCCGGGCACCGGGGCTTCGAACATGGCTTCGTGTTGCTGCGGGTCAAACTTATCGCCGACCTCGGGTGTGATTGGCGTAATTCCGTGCTTGGAAAAAACGTTGACCAACTCGCGAAGCGTTAACTGGATACCTTCGATCAATGCCGCCGATACCTGCTTTTGTTCATCGGTCGCAGAACCAAGCGCACGTTTCATGTTGTCGTAGACGGGCAACATGTCACGGGCCAGTTTGGAACCGCCGTAATTTTCTGCTTCGCGGCGATCTTTTTCACTGCGCTTACGGGCATTTTCGGCATCGGCCAACGCGCGCATGAATTTGTCTTGTAACGCGTCACGCTCGGCGCGAAGCGCTTCCAGTTCGGCGTCTTCATTAAGGATTTCTTCCTCAGAGATCGCCTGCTCTTCGGCCTCGGCCTGCTCAATATCGTCAAGAAAGTCGTCGTTCTTAGGCTCTGCCATGTCTCACCTCTAACTGCGGTCGGCGATCAGTTTGCCAACCAGCTGTGCCGTATAATCCACGATCGGAACAATCCGACCGTAGTTGAGGCGCGTGGGGCCGATCACACCCACCGCGCCAATGATCTTTCGGTCAGCGTTCATATAAGGAGACACCACCAGAGAGGAACCCGAAAGTGAGAAAAGTTTGTTCTCGGAGCCAATAAAAATGCGCACACCTTCGCCTTCGTCCGCAAGTTCGAGGAATTCAGCGATATCACGCTTGCGTTCGAGGTCGTCAAACAGTGTCCGGATACGTTCAAGGTCTTCTTCTTGGGCCTCATCGCCCAACAGATTCGCACGCCCCCGGACGATCAGGCGTTCGTAATTGGCACCCTCGTCATCCCAGACGGCAAGGCCGCTTTTCACCAACGCTTGCGCCAGTTTGTCGATCTCTTGGCGTCGGTCTTTTATCTGGCGGGTTATCACGGTCTGCAGTTCAGACAGGGTCCGCCCTTCGGCCAAAGCGTTCAGGAAGTTGGCCGCTTCGCGCATCGAGCTGGGCGTCTGACCCGGCGGAGGCGTGAAAATACGATTCTCCACATGGCCATCCCCAAAAACCAGAACCGCAAGCGCGCGATCTTGGGCAAGGCTCACGAACTCGATATGCTTGATCGGGGCCTCATGTTTCGGCGCCAGAACCAAGGACGCGCCTTGCGTCGCCCCCGACAACGCGGAGCCGATCCGATCCAAAATACCCGACACATCCTGTGAATTGCTGCCAAGGGTGGCATCTATTTTCTGGCGATCGTCGCTTTGCAGATCACCGACCTCAAGCAGACCATCAACGAACATGCGCAAGCCTTGTTGCGTGGGAACACGCCCCGCGCTGATATGCGGACTTTCCAACAGACCCAGGTATTCCAGATCCTGCATGACGTTGCGGATCGTGGCCGCGCTTACCTTTTCGCTGAAATCGCGGGTTAACGAGCGCGACCCAACCGGCGCACCGGACAGAAGATAGGAGTCAACGACACGACGAAACACCTCGCGTGAGCGGTCATTCATTTCCTCCAGAATTTTACCTGTATCGGTCATATCTTTGGCGTGTTCGCTTTCCTGTGTCATTAAAGACGCGTGAGGCAAAAGGTCAATCGGGGTTGCTATCTGCGGCGTGCCGGCTGTATCCCCGGCATGAAGATTAAAAAGGGATATCACATGCGGCCTTCGGGTAGAAACTTAAGTGAAATGCGCGCAGTTTCAATCGAGACTGATGTCACGAAACATGCAGAAGGATCATGCATGATCCGTGTGGGAGATACCCATGTGCTGTGCACCGCCAGCCTTGAGCCCCGCGTTCCGCCGTTTCTGAAAGGTGCTGGGCTTGGCTGGGTCACCGCCGAATATGGTATGCTACCGCGTTCAACGTCGTCACGGATGCGGCGCGAGGCTACGGCGGGCAAGCAAGGTGGGCGAACCGTGGAAATCCAACGGCTGATCGGGCGCAGCCTGCGCGCCGGGGTGGACCGCGTTGCGCTTGGCGAACGTCAGATAACCGTGGATTGCGATGTGATTCAGGCCGATGGTGGCACCCGCTGTGCCGCAATTACCGGGGGGTGGGTTGCCCTGCGCCTTGCGGTCAACAAGTTGATCAAAGCTGGGGATATCCTAAGTGATCCTTTGGTTGACCCTGTCGCGGCTGTTTCCTGCGGCATTTATGCTGGGCAGCCTGTTCTGGATCTGGATTACCCCGAAGACAGTGAGGCCGGCGTTGACGGCAATTTCATCATGACCGGCAGCAAGCAATTGATCGAAGTTCAAATGAGCGCAGAGGGTGCCACCTATAACCGTGACCAGATGAACCAGTTAATGGATCTGGCGGAAAAAGGGGTTTCCGAACTGGTCAGCGCACAAAAGGCCGCAACGAATGCGTGAATTCAGCGGCGATACCCTACTGGTGGCAACCCATAACGCGGGCAAGCTGGAAGAAATCGCCAATTTGCTGGAGCCCTACGGCGTGAACGTGGTCGGCGCAGCAGAAAAAGGGCTGAGCGAACCAGACGAAACCGAGACCACTTTTGTTGGCAATGCGCGGATCAAGGCCCATGCAGCGGCCAAGGCAACCGGGCTACCCGCGTTATCGGATGACTCGGGGATCGAGGTTGATGCGCTAGATGGTGCGCCGGGCGTTTATACCGCGAATTGGGCCGAAACAGACAAAGGCCGCGATTTTATCATGGCCATGGGAAAAACCCACGACAGACTGCGTGAAAGCGGTACCCCGCAACCTTGGGCCGCGCGTTTCTGTTGCACGCTTGTTCTGGCGTGGCCGGACGGCCATTATGAAGTGTTCCCCGGAACGGTGGAAGGTCAAATCGTATGGCCCATGCGCGGCGACGAAGGGCATGGATATGATCCAATTTTCCAACCCAAGGGATATGAGATGACGTTCGGCGAAATGGACCGGTGGGAAAAGAACAAGATCAGCCATCGCGCAGATGCGTTTGCCAAACTGGTAAAGGGTTGTTTTGATTGAGGATTGGCAACATGGTGGCTTTGGCCTGTACATCCACTGGCCGTTTTGCGAGGCCAAATGCCCCTATTGCGATTTCAACAGTCATGTTGCGCGAGAAATTGATCATTACCTCTGGTTAAGAGCCTATTTGGCCGAAATTGATCGATATGCCGAGGCACTGCCGGATCGGGTTTTGTCATCAGTATTCTTTGGTGGCGGCACGCCAAGCTTGATGGATCCCGACGTTGTTGCCAAGATTTTGGAACATGTGCGCAAATCCTGGCCCACGGCCAATGATTTGGAAGTCACGCTTGAGGCTAACCCCGGATCTGTCGAAGCCGGACGCTTTCGCGCCTTTGCACAAGGCGGCGTATCCCGGATTTCGATGGGCATTCAGGCGCTGAATGACGATGATCTCAGGCGGTTGGGCCGCATACATTCAGTATCTGAAGCCATCCAAGCCTTTGATATCGCAAGGAAAAACTTTGATCGTGTCAGTTTTGACCTGATTTACGCACGCCAACATCAAACGCTAGACGCATGGCGCGCTGAGTTGCGTGAAGCGCTTTCCATGGCCATTGATCACTTGTCACTTTACCAGCTAGCCATCGAACCTGGAACCGCGTTTGGCGATCGATACGACAAGGGCGGCTTGCGTGGTTTGCCCGAGAACGACCTTGCCGCCGATATGTATGATACCACACAAGAGATATGCGAAGCCGCAGGTCTTGGAGCCTATGAAGTGTCAAACCATGCCAAATCCGGCGCGGAATCGCGACATAACCTGATCTATTGGCATTATGGGGATTATGCGGGCATTGGCCCCGGCGCCCACGGGCGGATCACCATGCAGGATCAACGCCATGCAACCGAAGCCTGGTCAAACCCCGAACGCTGGCTTCAGGCTGTTGAGGCTGGAAACGGCGAAAAACGGCGCGGCGTTATTGCACAGTGTGATCAGGCCGACGAATACCTGATGATGGGCTTGCGGGTGACCGGCGGTATCGACCGGCACCGGTATATTCGGATGGCTGGCCAAGATTTACCGCAAGATCGTATGGCCTACTTGGAAGATTTACGTCTGATCGAACTGACAGATACAACCGTCAGGGCCACGCAACGGGGGCGCATTGTCTTGAATTCTGTGCTACGCGAACTCATCGGGGGTTAGGTCATGCGGTTTCTTTGGGCGACAATAGGGCTCGTCTGTGTCGGGCTTGGGATGCTTGGTGTTATTTTACCGCTGTTACCCACGGTGCCATTTATGCTTCTGGCGGCATTTTGCTTTGCGCGCTCCTCAGAGCGACTGCATAACTGGCTTTTATCCCATCCGCAGTTCGGACCCGCCATAACGGATTGGCAGGATCGGGGCGCGATCAACGCGCGCGTCAAACGAATATCGACAATCGCCATTGCCGCCGTTTTCGGCTTGTCGGTTATTATGGGCGTGAAAACCATTATTCTGGGTATTCAGGCGCTCGTTTTGTGCTGCGTTTTACTTTTTATCTGGACTAGGCCGGATTATTAGACGTCAGGATACGACACAGGGTGTCTAGGTCTTCCAAGTTATCATAGCTGATGGTCATCTGACCTTTTTCTTGTCCTGGCTTATGGTTTAGGGACACTTTCATTCCCAAATTCGCCGCCAAATCCCCTTCAAGCGCTTTTGTGTCAGCATCTTTGGAGGGCGATTTGCTTGTCTTAGCCTTTCCGCTTTCGGCAGTGTTAGTCCCTACCGGCTTCTTGGCAAGCTTCTCTGCTTCCCTGACTGACAGGCCTTTCTTGATCACCTCACGCGCAAGTCCCGCTGGGTCGTTGGACGTGATTAACGCGCGGGCATGACCTGCCGACAGTTTGCCTTCGCTCAGATAAGTTTGCACTTCAGCCGGAAGGGACAGAAGTCGAACTGCATTGGCGATATAGCTGCGGCTTTTGCCAAGAACTTCGGAGAGTTTTTCCTGCGTGTGGCCGAATTTTTCCATAAGCTGGCTATATCCGGCAGCCTCATCGACTGGATTAAGGTCGGCCCGCTGGACGTTCTCAATAATCGCGACTTCGAGAACCTCAATATCGGTGAAATCCCGCACCAAAATTGGTATGTTATGTAGTTTTGCCTTTTGCGCAGCACGCCAGCGGCGTTCCCCTGCGACAATCTCGAACTCGCCATCCTTGCCAGCCTTGGCGCGGACGATCAAAGGCTGAATAATGCCCTTTTCCTTGATCGAAGCCGCAAGATCATCCAAGGCAGATTGATCAAAACTGCGTCGAGGCTGGTCTGGGTTCGGGGTGATTTTTTCAATCGGCACGACCCGGTCTGCAGTTATGGAACCATCCTCTGATTCCGGGGCGGCTTCGTTTACATCGGCCATAAGCGCAGATAGTCCGCGCCCCAGTCCGCGTTGCTTGGATTTCTTATCGGCCAAGGTCACGTTCCTTATTGTATTATGCAGCTACGCGGCTCTGGTTTGTCATCAATTCGTCGGCCAAAGCTCGATAGGCCTGCGCCCCTTTGGAGGTACTGTCATATTGCAAAACAGGCAGCGCATACGAAGGCGCCTCACTTACTCGCACATTACGAGGGATTCGGGTTTGAAACACCAGGTCACCAAGGTTGTCGCGCGCGTCCTGCTCAACCTGTGTCGACAGGTTATTCCGAGCATCAAACATCGTCAAAACAATCCCTTCAATTCTGAGGTTTGGATTTGCCGATTGACGGACTTCCCGGATGGTCAGCATTAATTGTGACAGACCCTCAAGCGCAAAAAATTCGCTCTGCAACGGCACAAGAACAGAATGGGACGCGACCATCGCATTTACGGTCAATAGATTGAGCGACGGAGGACAATCAATCAGAATGTAGTCCAATTCATATCTATCCATATCCGCTTGCCGTAAGGCATCATGCAAAAGGTAGCTTCTTTTTTCATTTGAAATCAACTCGATATCGGCGGAGCTAAGATCAACGGTCGCAGGCACAATACGTAGATTTTCAATTTCCGTATCTTGGACAACCTGAGACAGTTTAATCTCTTCCAGCAGCAATTCGTATGTCGTGTATTCTCTTTCATCGGGCTCAATGCCAAGGCCTGTTGATGCATTTCCCTGCGGATCTAGGTCAACAATCAGCACACGCTGCCCCGCCTCAGCCAGTGCCGCACCAAGATTGATCGTTGTCGTCGTTTTACCCACGCCGCCTTTTTGGTTTGCAATGGCGATAATTTTGGGGCCGTGAGGGCGGGTTGGGTCAGACACGATTTATTCCTGCAATGGTCAAAATAACGGGGCCAGCTTCTGTTTTACTTTTAACAACCTGGTGGCTGAAATTCCACGTGCTTTGTGCAAGTGTCAGCTCTTTTGTCCAAGACGCGCCTTTTGGAAAGATTGCTATGCCGGATTGATTAAGATGTCGCTCCGCATAACCAAGTAAGCTCGAAAGGTCGGCCAAAGCCCTGGCGGATACGACATCGGCTTCCAGCGGTGGAATATTTTCGACGCGATCATTAATTATGGTCGCTGGCGCTCCTGTTTCGCGAACAACGCTACGCAAGAAGGCGCATTTACGGGTGTCGCTTTCTACCAAGGTTACATTTACGGGTGATTTTTTCTCAACGCCCATGATTGCGATGACAAGTCCAGGAAAACCACCCCCAGACCCGATGTCGACCCAGTGATCAACAGGGTGTTGCGCAAGCCCGTAGATTTGCATGGAGTCTAGAATATGCCGATTCCATGACTCCTTTAGGGAGGCTTGCGACACAAGATTAATCCGAGGATTCCACTTGTGTAAAAGGGCTTCGTAGAGCTTTAGACGTTCTACTGTTTCACGTGAAACATTCAGGTCATCCACATCGATCATGCGGATCTTTCCCGTTTTTCAGCCCGCAATCGAGCCAAAATAAGCGTCAGAGCAGCCGGCGTCATCCCATCAACACGGCTGGCTTGCGCAAGGTTCGCTGGTCTTGCGCTTTCAAGCTTGAGTTTAAGCTCATTCGATAATCCATCAATGGACTTGAAGTCGAAGAAAGAGGGAATATCCTGCGCCTCATCACGCTTCAACATCTCTACATCGCGCTTCTGCCGTTCAATATAATTGGCATATAGCGCATCTTTTTCAAGCTGAGTGCGCGAGCCACAATCAATATCCGACAGCGTAGAATCAAGATCGATAAGCTGATCGAAACCGATGTCCGGGAAAGCCAGAAGCTGAAAACCAGTTCGCCGCGATCCGTCTTGGTTGACCTTAAGCCCAATTTTCCAAAGATCGCGCGGTGTGTAGCTTTTGTTTTCCAAACGCTCTCGCGCAGCTGTTAAGCGCGACATCTTATTTTCAAAAGCTTGACGGCGGCCGTCCCCCACGCATCCAACCTTGATCCCAAGCGGGGTTAGCCGCTGATCCGCATTATCGGCACGCAACGACAGCCGAAACTCTGCGCGCGATGTGAATATGCGATAGGGTTCGGTCACTCCGCGCGTGATCAGATCATCAATCATCACGCCAATATAGCTATCTGACCGGCTGAATAGGATCGAGTCATCGCCCTTCGACGCAAGCGCAGCATTCAAACCAGCCACCAGACCCTGCGCTGCTGCTTCCTCGTATCCAGTAGTTCCGTTAATCTGCCCAGCAAGATACAATCCAGGAACCGATTTCACTGCAAGCGTTCCATCCAAAGCGCGCGGATCGACATAATCATATTCAATTGCATAGCCCGGTTGAAGGATTGATGCGTTTTCCAAACCCTTAATTGAGCGGACATAATCCAACTGAACGTCTTCGGGAAGTGACGTAGAAATCCCATTGGGATAAATCACACTATCCGAAAGACTTTCAGGCTCAAGAAAAATTTGGTGTGATTCTTTATCCGCGAATCGAACGATTTTATCCTCAATCGACGGGCAATATCTTGGACCAACGCCATCGATATGCCCCCCATACATTGCGGAACGGTCAAGGTTGTCGCGGATAATGTCGTGCGTGCGCGCATTGGTGTGCGTAATCCCACAAGAAATCTGCTTGGCCTCTGGTTTGTTTGACAGGAAAGAAAAAAGCGTTGGCTCGTCATCACCCGGTTGATGATCAAGCTCAGCCCAATTGATTGTCTTCCCATCCAAACGCGGCGGCGTCCCCGTTTTTAACCGCCCAAGAGAAAGCGCAAAGGTGTCAATTCGCTTAGCCAAATTGATCGACGGCTTATCGCCCATACGACCACCGGGACGAGAAACATCCCCGATATGAATCACACCCCGAAGGAACGTACCTGTCGTCAAAATGACTGTGCTTGCAAGAACTTCAGATCCATCCGCGAGCGTGATACCCACGACACGGTCACCATTCATGACAAAGTCCGACGCTTCCCCCTCGATAATCACCAGATTTGGTTGATTTTCCACTTCTGTCAGCATCGCTTCGCGATAAAGTTTGCGGTCTGCCTGAGCGCGTGGCCCTTGCACTGCTGGTCCTTTCCGACGGTTTAGTAATCGAAACTGTATGCCTGCTTTATCCGCAACACGCCCCATAACCCCGTCAAGAGCGTCAATCTCACGGACGAGATGGCCCTTACCCAAGCCACCAATCGCCGGATTGCATGACATAACACCGATGCCGGATTTTTTAAGTGTTACCAGCGCCGTGGACGCACCTAACCTAGCCGCTGCATGCGCCGCCTCAGAGCCAGCATGACCACCGCCGATCACGACGACATCAAAATGTTTCACGTGAAACACTCCTTATTTTCCAAGGCAAAAGCTTGCGAAAATTTCATCCAACACGTTTTCGATATCTATCCGTCCTACCAGAGAATCAAGCGCACGAATAGCAATTCGTACCTCTTCGGCTGCAATATCCGCTTGATCCTCCCCTTCGGGTAACAGAACCATCACCGTGTTCAACGCCGACAAACCCCTGTCCATAGCATCCCGGTGTCGCGCCCGTGTCGCAAGGCCCGCATTTGACGCCCGGTCAACTAAGACGTCGGTTATCTGGTTTATCAGATCTGAAACGCCTGCCCCTGTTTTGCCGGATATAGCGCCTGTGCCATCTGTCAAAAGGTCGGCTTTGGCACGCAGAATAATATCGTCCGTTTCCACTGATAACTCCGGCAGCTGGTCCTGATCCACAAGGAATACCCGGAGGTCTGCCAGTTTCGCCCTTTGTTTTGCACGATTTATACCGATCGTTTCGACAGCATCCTGTGTTTCCCGCAAGCCAGCCGTATCAAGCACCGTGACAGGAAGACCGCCCAAATCCATACGAACTTCGATGACGTCACGCGTTGTTCCGGCAAATTCCGATGTAATCGCCGCATCCCGCCCCGCAAGCGCATTCAACAGCGTGGATTTGCCAACATTTGGCGCTCCAACAATCGCGACCTCAAAGCCAGAGCGCACACGTTCAGCGGTAGATACACCTGAAATTTCGTTCTCGAGATCAGAAATCACCGCGGTTACCAGATCTGATACCTCTGGCGACACATCAACAGGCACCTCTTCGTCCGCGAAATCAATCGTCGCTTCCAAAAGTGCTGCGGCACGTATCAGGTTTTTACGCCAGCCTTCCGCCCGTCGACCAAGATCACCGGAAAGGACTCGTAACGCCTGACGCCGCTGCGCTTCGGTCTCGGCGTCGATCAAATCTGCCAAGCCCTCAACCTGCGCCAGATCAAGCTGCCCATTTTCCAACGCGCGCCGGGTAAATTCACCCGGCTCGGACAAGCGAAGATTCCCCAAGGCGGCTAAACAATTCATCACAGCGGCAATTACGGCCGTGCTGCCGTGCACCTGCAACTCAGCCGTAGGTTCACCCGTAAAGCTGTGGTTTTTCGCGAATGTCAAAACAAGTGCTTCGTCCAACCGCACGCCTTGCGCATCCGTCAAAACCCGCAGCGAAGCTTTGCGCGGGGCCGGCACGTCACCCGCTAACGCCTGCACAGCCTCAAACGCGTGTGGCCCAGAGATACGTATTATTGCAACGCCAGCTTTGCCTTGCGCTGTTGAAAGAGCGTAGATCGTATCCATCGGGTAGGCCCCACGCCAACGCGTCAGGTGTTCATTGAATCAAAGAACTCGGCGTTGGTTTTGGTTTGCTTCAACTTCGACAGCAAGAATTCCACGGCATCGGTGGTGCCCATCGGGTTCAATATCCGCCGCAGAACGAAGGTTTTCTGCAAATCGACCTTGTCGATCAATAGTTCCTCTTTCCGCGTGCCGGACTTCAATATGTCGATTGCAGGGAAAACACGTTTGTCAGCAATCTTGCGATCCAGCACGAGTTCCGAGTTCCCTGTGCCTTTGAATTCTTCAAAGATAACTTCATCCATCCGGCTACCAGTATCAATCAGGGCGGTCGAGATGATTGTAAGCGATCCACCTTCTTCGATATTCCGCGCGGCACCAAAGAAACGCTTGGGGCGTTGCAGCGCATTTGCATCAACACCACCCGTCAAAACTTTGCCTGAAGACGGGACAACAGTGTTGTAGGCCCTACCAAGTCTTGTGATCGAGTCCAGTAGAATAACAACATCTCGTTTGTGTTCGACCAGACGTTTTGCCTTTTCAATCACCATTTCAGCCACAGCCACGTGGCGCGCGGCGGGTTCGTCGAAGGTCGAGCTTATCACCTCGCCTTTCACAGACCGCTGCATATCGGTAACTTCTTCCGGCCGCTCATCAATCAACAGAACAATCAAATAGCACTCGGGATGGTTCTTCTCGATGCTGTTGGCGATGTTTTGCAAAAGCACGGTTTTACCCGTCCGCGGGGGCGCAACAATCAGCGACCGCTGGCCTTTGCCGATAGGCGCCACCAGATCAATAACACGCGACGAGCGGTCTTTGAGCGTCGGGTCGTCCACTTCCATATTCAGGCGCTCATCGGGGTAGAGCGGCGTCAGGTTATCAAACGCTATTTTGTGGCGCGCGCGTTCAGGATCTTCAAAATTGATCTGCTCAACGCTGGTCAATGCAAAATAGCGTTCTTGATCCTCTGGGGCGCGAATTTCACCTTCGATCGTGTCGCCGGTGCGCAAGGAATGCTGGCGGATCGTGTCGGGGGACACATAAATATCGTCGGGGCCGGGCAGGTAATTTGCCTCGGGCGACCGCAAGAAACCGAACCCATCTTGCAAGACTTCCAAGACACCATCGCCGTATACAGTCCAACCTTCATCTGCGCGTTCACGCAGAATCTGAAACATCATCTCGCCCTTGCGCATGGTCGAGGCATTTTCGATCTCAAGCTCTTCCGCCATGGAAAGGAGGTCTTTTGCAGCATGCGCCTTGAGGTCGGCTAGATTTAGGCGGTCGTCGGACATGGTGGAAATCCTTGTGACACAAAATACAAAGGCCTTCGCCTGTGATGGTGTCATTATCTGATCTGGAGAATAGGCAACCCGGACGGGCGCTTAAGTTTCCATAACCAGACCCAAGCCCGGAGTCAATGATGCTAGAAACGCACCACCACGGCCAGAACGATCAAAACCATCAATACTGTCGGAACTTCATTCATCATCCGGTATTGACGGCCCGTCAGGGTGTTCTGGCTTGCGGCAAAGTCTTTCATACGCAACCCAAGCCAATGATGAAACCAAGTCATCGCCACGATGCTGGCCCCCTTTACATACGGCCAGACGGCACCCCAATCTACGATCCCAGGCGTAAAGACCAAGACCAGACCGGCACCCCACGATGCGATCATTGCTGGATTCATGATCACCCGCAGCAGCTTTGTTTCCATAACCTGAAACACTTCGTCGCGGCTGTCACCCGGCGTCGATTGTTCCGCATGATATACGAACAAGCGTGGCAGATAAAACAACCCTGCCATCCATGAGATTACCGACATGATGTGGAATGCCTTGGTCCACGGATAGAGCGTAATCAAGAAATCGGTCATGTCAGCGCCTTCTCTTCTGATCCTTCTCTATAAATAAAAAAGAATTTTAGAAAGGATGATGTTTAGGTAGGGATCATAAGGTCTGTGGATTAACCGGTTTTCCCTGTTTCTTGCACAGAAGTCTTGGAAATGGGATAAGTTTGGGGATAAATACAGTATATCACGACTTCACTGAAAAAAGATTATTTATCAACAACTTACATTTTATTATCTGCGCAGCTTATGTACAAAGCTTAGGGTTTATTTGGTAAAACCCTCAGTGGTCACGAACATGACTTTATCCTAATCCACAGATGCATGACTGACTGATGACACGGTGAAAGTTACCCGGTTTGATTTATAAACTGGATCGGTGTGGAATTATCAGCCGACTGTTCTTAAACATACGTTAAATTATCCAAGAGGTTGTCCACACCATGTCGAAAATCGTATTGGCCTCTAGCTCGGATATTCGGGGGCAGCTGTTACGTAATGCGGGCGTGAGCTTTGATGTCGTGCCCGCCCGCGTGGACGAAGAGGCGTTCCGCGACGCGATGCTGGCAAGCGGATCAAGCGCGCGGGACATTGCCGATGGTTTGGCTGAGATCAAGGCGCAAAAGATCAGCGCCAAAAGACCTGATGATCTGGTTATCGGCTGTGATCAGGTCTTGAACTTTCAAGGTCAGCTGATCAGCAAGCCTGATAGTCCTGATACAGCCCTAGAACAGCTGCGCCAGATGCGCGGAGCGCGGCACGAACTTTTGTCCGCTGCCGTGATTTGTGAAAACGGACAACCGATTTGGCGCCACGTTGGCGTTGTTCGCCTGATGATGCGCTCGTTTTCTGATGAATACCTAGAGTCTTATGTCACAAGGAATTGGGACAGCATCCGGCATTCTGTTGGTGCTTATAAACTGGAAGAGGAGGGCGTGCGGCTTTTCTCTCAGGTGCAGGGCGATTATTTCACGGTTTTGGGCCTGCCACTACTAGAGCTGCTGTCTTATTTGACGCTTAGGGGGGATCTGGACGGATGAGTTACGATAAAGTTCCGCTGGCGGGTGTGATTGGGTCACCCATCGCGCATTCCAAATCGCCACAACTGCATGCCCATTGGCTCAAAGTGAACGGCTTGAAGGGTTTTTACATCCCGATGGATGTAGCATCCGACGATCTTGAAACCGTCCTGCGCACTATGCCCAAAATGGGTTTCGTTGGGGCCAATGTGACGGTCCCGCATAAAGAAAAGGTCATGGAGTTGGCCGATCTGGTCACAGACCGCGCCACGCTGATCGGGGCGGCGAATACATTGATTTTTCGCAAGGATGGCAAAATTCACGCCGACAATACCGACGGCTATGGATTTATTCAAAACCTGCGGGAAAACGCCCCAGATTGGAACCCAAAGACTGGGCCAGCGGCTGTATTGGGTGCCGGCGGTGCGGCGCGCGCCGTTGTTGCATCTCTTTTGGATGCCGGTGTTCCTGAAATTATGATTTCAAATCGAACCCGCGTCAGGGCCGAGGCCCTGCAAGCGGACTTTGGCAGTCGTCTGACAGTCGTGGATTGGGTGCAAGCCGGCAACATGCTCGAAGACGCTTTGACTGTGGTGAACACAACGTCGCTTGGGATGGTCGGAAAACCACCCCTGCGCGTGCCCCTTGATGGGCTTCGTAAAGATGCCGTTGTTACCGATTTGGTTTATGCGCCCCTGAAAACCCGGCTATTGCTTGAGGCGGAAAAGGCGGGCTGCACAACGGTCGATGGTCTGGGCATGTTGCTATATCAAGCTATTCCAGGCTTTGAACGTTGGTTCGGTGTGCGCCCTGTCGTCGACAGCGCCACACGCGCGGCGGCATTGCGATGACGTTTTGCTTGGGGCTGACGGGATCGATCGGCATGGGCAAATCGACCACCGCCCGCATGTTTGCCGATGAAGGGTGTGCGGTTTGGGATGCAGACGCGGCTGTGCACCGGCTTTATGCCAAGGGCGGTGCAGCGGTTGAGCCGATACGCGCCGCTTTTCCAGACGCGGTTGTCGATGGGGTTGTATCGCGGGACAAGCTGAAAGAGATCCTTGCAAAGGATGCCACCGCGCTGAAACGTATCGAGCAAATCGTTCACCCTCTGGTGGCCCGTGATCGCGCTGACTTTATAGATCAAAACAAAGCGGAGATCGTGGTTTTGGACATACCGCTGCTGTTTGAAACAGGTGGGAATGCCAAGATGGATGCCGTTGCATGTGTGACTGTTTCACCAGAGCAGCAGAAAAAACGCGTGTTGGCGCGCGGAACAATGACGCTTGAACAATTTGTGGCCATTCGAGACAAACAAATGCCAAACGATGAAAAATGCCGACGCGCGGATTACGTGATTGAAACCGATACCCTTGAGTACGCGCGCCGACAGGTTCAAGATATTGTCAAACAGATCAAGAACAGGCTGACCCATGCGTGAAATCGTTCTCGATACCGAAACCACCGGCTTTGATCCGCATAAGGGAGATCGCATCGTCGAGATCGGTGCGATCGAACTGTATAACCATATGCCAACAGGTCGAATCTACCACCAATATATCAACCCACAGCGCGACATGCCCCATGACGCCTTTGAGGTTCATGGGATTGGCCCTGATCTGTTGATCGAACCACGTCCCCCCAAGCAAGGGGAGGTCACCCTGAAAGACAAACCTTTGTTTGCGCATGTTGCACAAAGCTTTGTCGAGTTTATTGGCGATGCGAAGCTGATAATTCACAATGCTGCGTTTGACATGAAGTTTTTAAACGCTGAATTGGGCTGGATGAATTTGCCACAGCTGCCGTGGGAGCAGGCGATTGATACGCTGGATATGGCGCGCAAACGTTTTCCGGGCTCACCCGCCTCGCTGGATGCGCTGTGTCGCCGATTTGCGATCGACAACGCATCACGCACCTTGCACGGCGCGTTGCTTGACTCGGAAATTCTGGCCGAGGTGTATCTTGAGCTGATTGGCGGGCGACAGCCAGATTTCGCCTTGGCCACAACCGCATCAGGACGATCAGGGCAGGCCGGTGGTGATAGCGATTGGCGCCCGCAACCTCGGGCGAACCCGTTACCGTCGCGATTGACTGAAAAAGAAACCGCCGCCCACTCCGAATTCATCGAGAGTCTGGGCGACGGTGCGCTTTGGAAAAAGCTGGGCTAGATCAAGTGACCGGTTGGTCTTTTTGTTCTGCCTGAGCTTCCGCCTGACGGCGGGCGATTTCGTTGCGATAAAGCTGGACGAAATCAATGTTTTCAAGGTTAAGCGGCGGGAAGCCACCATCGCGGGTGACATCGCTGATGATGCGGCGAATGAAGGGGAACAACATTCGCGGGCACTCGATCATAAGGAACGGGTGCATTTGATCATCAGGCACGCCTTCGATGTGAAATACGCCGGCATATTCCATTTCCAGAACGAAAAGTGCCTCTTCGCTACCTTTGTTTTTGGAATCAACGCGCAGTTTAACGATCACTTCATACTGGTTTTCGGTCGTGCGCTTCTTGGCGTCGAGATTGACAGCCACTTGCATCTCAGGATTGACTTCGCCGCCAGTGCCGCGCTGTGACAAGACATTTTCGAACGACAGGTCGCGTACGAACTGCGTAAGCGTGCTCATCTTGACTTGCGGTTGCTGTTCGGCTGCGCCGTTTTCTTGTTCGGCCATGGGCTATCTCCGATGTAAAAAACTATTAGGACGACGGTTAGCAGGATGGCTCGGGGGCCTCAATGCTTTGTCGACCACCCTGAAGCGCCTTTTGTGTCGGGCTGATCATCCCCAACCTCGTAGTAATCCGCATCAATGATGTCAGGCGTGTGCGGCGTTTGTGGATCATTGGGATGTCGCGGACCGTTTGGCCCCATATCAAAGCGTTGGACGTGAACGCGCTTGCGAATGAATGCAAACACCGCGTGCCGCACCGCCGGGACCAAAAGTGCAAAACCAATGGCATCGGTGAAAAAACCCGGCGTCAAAAGAAGAGCGCCTGAAAACAGGATCATTGCACCATGGGCCAAGGGTTCGGTCGGATCATCAAGATCGGAAAACGAGCGGCGCAACTGCCCCATCGCCAGTGCGCCCTGCGTGCGCACCATCCATGTGCCGATCACGGCAGTTATCACCACGATGGCCAGTGTTGGCCATAGTCCAATCAAATCGCCTACCTGAATGAACAGGCCAATCTCGATTAAGGGAACAGCGATGAAGGCCAGAAGCAGCCACATTGCGAAAACTCCGTTATTATGACCGCGTGCAAGGTGGACTTGACCGCGCCTGTCACCTACATAAGGGCGAGTAACGCACGATACCATGCCCCGCATGACAAGAGGTGTCCATGAATTCCCCCCTTATTCAAATTTTGGTTCTGGCCGGAATCGCGATTTTTCTGATTTTGCGATTGAAAAGTGTTCTGGGCACCCGTGATGGGTTTGAAGGCCCGCCGCGCAGCGAACGCGCCGCTGCCAACGATCAACGCCGAGAAGCGTTCGAAGTGATCGATGGCGGCCCGGATTACGATATTCTCGACAATGTCCCCGAAGGATCCGATGCCGCAGACGCGCTGGCCCAAATGAAGCGTGTTGAGCCATCTTTCGGAGTGGGTGAATTCCTGCAAGGCGCGCGTGGCGCATACGAGATGATCCTGATGGCGTTCGAGCGCGGCACGCTGGAAGATGTGACACCCTTTTTGGCCGAAGACGTCTACGAGGCGTTTGCGCAGGTGGTAGATGCGCGCGAAGAACAAGGCCTGACCATCGAAGCCGAGTTTCTAGGTGTTCATGAGACCCGTCTGGTAAACGCGGATTTCGATGATGGCACCAAAATCGCCTCAATAACCGTGCGGTTTGTGGGTGAGTTGACGTCGCTGGTGCGTGACAGCAGCGGTGAAATCATCGAGGGCAAAGAGCGTCAGCCGAAACGACAAAAAGATATTTGGACGTTCGAGCGGGCCATGGGCTCGGGTGATCCGAATTGGCGGCTTGTTGCCACGGGCGAATGATCCGGGGTCTGTGGGCGGTTGTGGCTGTTTGGCTGTCCTGCGTGGGCAGCCTTTCGGCGAGTGAACGCGACACAACCCACAGCCTTCTGAGCTTTGACGAACTGGACGGCTGGACAGAGGATAATCACGCACGTGCATTGGATGTGTTCCTGAACACTTGCCCCGATATGGACGATCCGGATTGGCAGGCTTTATGTGCTTTGGGCCAGCAAAAACCCGATCCGAAAGCGTTTTTTGAATTGTTCTTTCGGCCTGTTGTCATTGAAAACGGCAAGGACGCTTTGTTCACCGGATATTTTGAGCCCGAGCTGAACGGGTCTTTGCAACGCTCAGAGCGATATCGCTACCCCGTGTATCGACAGCCCCCTGAATCAAAGGCGCATTCACCGTGGTTAACCCGCCGGGAAATTGAAACTGGCGACGCGATGCGCGGGCGCGGGCTTGAAATAGCGTGGGTAGATGACCCAGTAGAGTTGTTCTTTTTACAAATCCAAGGCTCAGGCCGTATCCGCTTGCCAGATGGCCGAGTGATCCGTGTTGGATATGGCGGTAAGAACGGCCACAATTACCGCTCGGTCGGGGTTGAGATGGTCCGGCGCGGCATCTACGAGGCGCATCAAGTGTCGGCCGATGTGATCAAGAACTGGGTCCGGCGCAACCCGGCGCAGGGGCGTGAACTTCTGTTTCACAACCCGTCATATGTTTTCTTTCGCAGGGTTGATCGGGTTGCGGCCGCAGATGGCCCGTTGGGTGCGATGAACCGGTCTGTCACGGCGGGGCGCACGATTGCTGTTGATCCCGCCTTTGTTCCGTTGGGCGCACCGGTGTGGATTGAAAAAGACGGTGCCAATCCGATCCGCCGCTTGATGGTGGCGCAAGACACAGGGTCGGCGATTAAGGGGCCGCAACGGGCCGATATTTTCTTTGGCACGGGCACCGCCGCCGGGCGCGCGGCGGGCAAACTGCGTGATCCGGGGAGAATGGTTGTGCTGATGCCAATTCAACGCGCTTTTGCGATGCTATCCGAGACACTACCGTGACTCGCCGTCGTCTCAAACCTGACGAGCTGGACCTTTGGCGCAAGGTAGCCCAAACAACCGACAGGCTGCATCCCGAGCGAAAACATAAAGATCCGCCGCTGCCCAAACCGACCCCCTCCAAGCACAACAAGACAAGGATTGAGGGGTTTGATCTGGGCCAAAAGGCTGATCCGGCCCATCATGGCCATGATATCGCCCCCGACATTTCGCAGACTATCGCGGCACAGCCTGTGCGTATGGATAAAAAGACCTTCGGCAAGCTGAGGCGGGGTAAGGTTGTGCCTGAGGGAAAGCTTGATCTTCACGGTATGACTATGGATCAGGCGCATCCTGCGCTGATGGGCTTCATCCTGCGCGCGCATGACAACAACAAACGCCTTGTTCTTGTGGTCACCGGCAAAGGCAAATCGCGCGACGAAGGCGGCCCAATTCCAACGCGCCGGGGTGTCTTGCGCCATAATGTGCCGCAGTGGCTGTCTGCGCCGCCGTTGTCGGGCGTTGTTTTGCAAGTGACCGAAGCGCATCTAAAGCACGGCGGCGGCGGCGCGTATTACGTCTATCTACGACGGCGGCGCTAACAGGGGCCGCGCGCGGGTGATGCCAATGGCCATCATCACGCTGGCAAACAGGAAATACGCGGCGATGCCGATGTATTGCGCCTCGATCCCAAGGCCAAGATCTATGCCAAGCCCGGTAATACCCGGCCCGATCGCCGACCCAAGCACCATGATAGCCGCCGCCATCGCCTTGATCGCGCCAATGTGTTTTGTGCCATAGAACTCGGCCCAGAACGCATTGGGTAAAGTTGTGTTCATCCCCGTGGTCAGGCCCAAAAAGAAAAAGCCCAGAAATGTCGCCACCGGCCCACTGGCCAGAGCGAACAAAACAAAAGCAGCGACCATTGGCAATTGCATGAACGGGATCAAACGGGCGGTGCCCACCTTGTCCAAGGCCCAACCTGATAACATCATCGCCGCAATGGAAATCCCGGTATAGAGCGGAAACATCGCCACCAGTTCGACATGGGCGATGCCTTTGACCTCGGCAAAATGGACCTGATGAA
The DNA here is from genome assembly GCF_011601345.1 of Roseovarius gahaiensis. GTDB lineage: Bacteria > Pseudomonadota > Alphaproteobacteria > Rhodobacterales > Rhodobacteraceae > Roseovarius > Roseovarius gahaiensis. Next base: position 68,730 of record NZ_JAAORB010000002.1, on the reverse strand, counting down.
AGAAAAATGCCGTGTTAAACGCGGATGGCCCCAAGAGCGCTGGCACCATGAACCAGAACAAAAACTGGCGCAGGGTTTGGTTTCGGCTCCAATGCCGCCCGGACATGCCAACCGAAAACTCGGAATGCGCCATGGATTGCGGCGTGCGCTCATGACGCAACAGCCCCAACAACACAGGTATTCCACAAAGGGCGATTATGGCAGCCAGACCCCATAACAGACGCCAATCGTAATAGATCATCAGCGCCACGAAGATCAGCGGCAAAAGTGCCTCACCTGCTGCAAAGCCAAGCGTTGCGATTGATAGCGCTTTGCCCCGGGTTGCAATGAACCACCGCGACATCGCCACAACGGCCACATGGCCGGTCATCCCTTGGCCGGCAAACCGCAAGGCAAATATGACAACCGGCAACAGCCACCAGACGGGGTTGAGCGCCATCGCAACACAGGCCATTGCAAGAAACGCCAGAACAACGGGCCCAAGGCCGCGCACCCTGAACCTGTCAGTCAATCCCCCGGCCCAGACCATCAGAGCCGCCGACACCCCGGTGCCAAGCGTATAAATCCCGCCCCATTCGCCATGCGAGAGACCAAACCCTTCACGGATTTCCCCGGCAAAAATCGAGATAAAGAAGGTTTGGCCAAAGCTGCTGAGAAAGGTCAGCAGCACTCCGGCGGATAGCCACGGCGCGTTCTCTCGAAGGAAGGTAATTATATTCATTCCCTTTGGTCATATGAAACAACGCCGAAGGAAAGAGGCTTTTGTAAATTGCTGGCCGTATATGCCGATGCCAACAGCCTGATCGCCGTCAGGTCACGGGGCGTCAGGCCGGATTAAACCTGATCTATGTCCTCACCCGAAAACTCGGATATCAACGATTTGACCACCATGGCCAAATAGATCGCTGACATTGCCACTAGGGTGATCCATTCGAACAAGATCAGCGCAGCGGTGACCAGAAGAACGCAAAAAATGGTCAGCGGAAGCGTATCACGCGAAAATCGCAGTGCTTTGGGCGAGGGGGTAGGAATCCGGCTGGTCATCAGAAGCCCGATGAACAGCAGATAGACGCACAATAGAACGCCGGGGATGTAGGGCCGGTCGGTAAAGGCAAACGCCAGATACATCGGCGCAAGCGCTAGCAACGCACCAGCGGGGGCCGGAACGCCGGTGAAATGTGCGCCGCTGGCGCAGGTGTCGGGGTTGCGGGCGCTGACGTTGAACCGGGCCAGACGCAAGACACAGCACAGGGCAAAAGCCAAAACCGTGCTCCAGCCAAAGCTGCCCATACCTTGTAGGCCCCAGAAATATAGAACCAAAGCGGGGGCAACGCCGAAATTCAGAAAGTCGGCCAGCGAATCCAGTTCCGCGCCAAAGTCGCTATCGCTTCCAACAAGGCGCGCAACACGACCATCAAGACCGTCGAGGACCGCAGCAAGGATGATCAGGTACACCGCGCCGACATAGTTTTCCTGCATCGCGAAACGGATCGCGGTGAGGCCGGCACAGATCGCGGCAAGCGTCATGATGTTTGGCAATAGCCGCACAAACGTCATGTCTGTCAGCGACTTACCCGGAGGATGTATCATGTGGGTCAGGCCTGTTTTTGTTGTGTCAGGTCGGCCAGAACGGTTTCACCGGCGATCATCGTCTGGCCTACGCTTACACGGGGGGCAACCCCTTGGGGCAGGTAGACATCAAGCCGAGAGCCGAAGCGGATCAGGCCGAACCTTTCGCCGGACACTACACGATCTGACGGTTTTACAAAACAAACAATCCGCCGCGCCACCAAGCCCGCGATCTGGACAACGACAATATCCTGTCCGTCATCTTTGCGGATCACAAGGCTGTTGCGTTCATTATCGCTGCTGGCCTTGTCCAGCGAGGCGTTGAAAAACTTGCCGGGGCGATACGAGACAGCGGTGATTTCGCCCGAGACGGGGGCGCGATTGATGTGGCAGTTGAACACCGACATGAAGACACTGACACGGGTCAGCGGGGTGTCGGACAGGCCCAACTCGGACGGGGGAACGGCGGGTTCGATCAGCGACACGATGCCATCGGCGGGGCTAAGGACAAGGCTGTCACCTTGCGGAGACACGCGCTCAGGATCACGGAAAAAGTAGTAACACCAGATGGTCAGCCCAACCCCGACCCAACCCAGAACATCCCAGATCAGGAACAACACAAGCGTGATCGCGGCAAAAATAGCGACAAACTTGCGCCCCTCGGGATGCATGGGTTTGACGAAGGTGGAAAGCATATTCATGGGACGCCCCGCTGACTTGGATCAGCGCGAGATACGCGAAAACCCCGCCCTTGCCTAGCCCGCACGTTTTGTGCGGAATCCCGCGAGGTGCCGCTGCAAAATATACAGGATGGACGAAAGTAGAGCGAGATCGCGGCGTCTATTCTGTCTTCCTGCCATGCCGGAATGTGCAACTTATCGCGCGCCCCACGTATCCGATAGCCGATAGCCCTCGGGCCAGGGGTCCGAGGGATCGAGCATGTGTTGATGTATCCCGGTGATCCAACCACGACCGGAAATCTCGGGATGGATCGCTGGCGTTCCGCCGACCGTGGTTTCACCGAGAATCTGTCCAGAGAACGTGGACCCGATAAGCGACCGCGCGGTCAGCCGATCACCGGTCTTCATGGTGCCGCGCGCGTGCAGCACCGCCATGCGCGCCGAAAGCGCCGTGCCGGTGGGCGAGCGATCGACCTTGCCGGGCTGAATGGCAACGGCTGCACCCGTCTCCAGCCCGTCCGGTCCGTCGCGCAGTGGGCCGGCGAAAAGGCAGAATGAAATGTGCTTCCAGTCGTGGTTCTCGGGGTGGTGAAAGCCAAGCTGTGCATTGGCGGCATTGGTGATCTGCACGCCGAGTTTGGCGATGGCATGGGCCTCGTCCTGCGTCAGATTGAAGCCCAGCTTTTCCGCATCGACAATCACGAAACTGTCGCCGCCATAGGCGGTGTCGACGGTCAGCTCGCCGAGGCCCTCGACCGTCAGCTTGACGTCCAACTGCGCAGCAAAGGACGGGACGTTGCGCACGAAGATGCGTTCGGCCTTGCCATCCTTGCATTCGGCACGCACCCGCACCAGCCCGCCGGGCGCTTCGAGCACAAGATGCGTCTCTGGCTCCTGCATTGGCACGAGGCCGCCATCCAGCAGCACGGTCGCCACGCAGATCGAATTCGAGCCGGACATAGGGGGCGTATCCTCGGGCTCCATGATGATCCATGCTGCCTGGGCCTCGGGATGCTTGGGAGGCACCAGGAGGTTCACATGTCTGAAGACCCCACCGCGCGGTTCGTTCAAGACGAAGTTGCGCAGGGTCTGGTCGTTCGCGATCCAGCGGCTTTGGTCCCAGATCGTATCACCGGGCGGGGGCAGGACGCCCCCGACGATGACATCGCCCACCTCACCCTCGGCATGGGCGGAAATCACGTGGATTGTCTTGGATGAGCGCATGTCAGAGCACCTTACACAGGCGCAGCGCGTCGTAGATCGCGGCATGGGTGTTGCGGGCGGCCACCGCATCGCCGATGCGGAAAAGCTGGTAACCACCCTCGGCATTCCGCGTCACATCCTGAGGGCGGCCTTCGACAAGCGCCTCGTAATCCACCTCGCCAAGGTTGGACGAGTCCGAACGCAGATCGAAATACAGATCGTCAAGCGGCCGCGTGCCGTGGTTGACGACCACCTGATCGACGTGCCGTTCGCGGGTCACCGCACCATAATCACTACCGATTGTCGCGCAAAGCTCATTGCCCTCGCGCCGCACTGCATCAAGTTTCCACGTTACAGTGAAGGTCACGTCACGCTCCTGCAACTCGCGCATTGACGGGGTAAGCGACATCGCCATCACCTCGGGCGCAAAGCTGCGGTCGCGGGTCATGATCTCGACCTTTGCGCCGGTGGCGGCGATTTTCTCGGCTGCTTGCAGCGCGGCATAATCCCCGGCGTCGTCGTAGATCAGCACGTTCTCGCCCGGTTGCGCGTCGCCCGACAAGATGTCCCACGCTGACACGACAAGCTCGTCGCCCGTGTTCAGAATCTCGGTATGGGGTAGCCCGCCGGTGGCGACGATGACCGCGTCAGCGTTGTGCGCGCGCACGGTTTCGTTGTCGGCGAAGGAGTTGAAGTGGAAAGTCACACCCATCCGCTCGCATTCTTCAAAGCGCCACTGGATGAGCTGTATCATTTCCCTCCGGCGGTCTGTCTGCGCCGTCAAGCGAACCTGCCCGCCCGGATCGTTCGCGGCCTCGTGGACGATCACCTCGTGACCACGTTCGGCCGCGACGCGCGCGGCCTCAAGCCCCGCAGGCCCGGCACCGACGACAACGATGCGGCGGCGCGCGTTGGCTTTGGGAGCCACATGCGGCTGTTCCAACTCGCGCCCCGTTGCGGGATTGTGAAGGCAGAGCGCCATCCCGCCCTGATAAATGCGATCAAGGCAGTAATTCGCCCCCACGCAGGGGCGGATGCGCTCTTCTTCGCCGCGCATGATCTTGGCGACGATATGCGGATCGGCCATGTGCGCGCGGGTCATGCCCACCATGTCGAGCTTGCCGCTGGCGATGGCGTGCCGCGCGGTCGCCACGTCTTGAATCTTGGCGGCGTGAAAGGTCGGGAATTGCGTTTCCGCGCGGATCTCGCCCGCGAAATCCAGATGCGGGGCTGACCGCATGCCCTGAACCGGAATAACATCGGTAAGGCCTGCATCGGTGTCGATATGCCCCTTCACCACGTTGAGGAAATCGACCATCCCGCTGTCTTTCAGGCGGCGCGAGATTTCCAGCCCATCGTCCTTTGTCAGCCCGCCGGGCAGATCCTCGTCGCCGGTATAGCGCACACCGACGATGAAATCGGGGCCGACACGTTCGCGGATGGCCTTCAGCGTGTCGAAAGTGAAACGCAGGCGGTTGTCGAGGCTACCACCATAGTCGCCCCCCAGATCGTTGGTCAGGGGCGACCAGAACTGATCCATCAGGTGGCCATAGGCTTGCAGTTCGATCCCGTCGAGCCCGGCGGCCTGCATCCGTTCTGCGGCGTCGGCGTAATCTTCAATGATGCGTGTGATGTCCCAGTCCTCGGCCTTTTTTGGGAAGGCCCGATGCGACGGCTCGCGCTCATGGCTTGTGGACACCACTGGCAGCCAATCCGCCTTGTCCCAGCGGGTGCGGCGACCGAGATGGGTCAATTGGATCATCACCGCGCAATCATGTTCGTGGCATTCGTCGGTAAGCTGTTTCATCCAGCCAACGACCTCGTCCTTCCACGCCAGGATGTTGTTGAAGACCGGCGGGCTGTCCCGCGCGACCGAGGCCGAACCGGCGGTCATGGTCAGCGCCACACCGGCCCGCGCCCGTTCCACGTGGTAGGCGCGATAGCGGTTCTTCGGCATTCCATCTTCGGGATAGGCGGGCTCGTGGCTGGTGATCATCAGCCGGTTTTTTAGCGTCAGGTTCTTGAGGTGATAGGGCTGCAGGAGCGGGTCTGTAGACATGGGATCCTCCGTGATTTGAACGGACGATTCCACATAATGTTCATAACTGTCAAGTTTTGGTTCACGTATGTATATTTTTCTTGAACTTGTAAAAGGTCAGCCATACTGTCCGGTGCATGAATATGAAGCAACCCATGACGGATGATCCCGAGAAAAGCTCGGGCTGGCGCGGATCCCGCGAAGTCTGGCTTGCAGCGGCCAAGCAGGTCTTTCTGGAAACCGGGCTTGATGCCGTCAAAATCCAGCCCTTGGCGACGAGGTTGAACATCGCGCGCACCAGCTTCTACTGGTTCTTCAAGGACCGGAACGCGCTGTTGGATGCCCTGCTGGAAGACTGGGACACCCAGAACACCGGGGCCTTCGTCGAGGCGACCAGCGCCTATGCCGAAACGATCACCGAGGCTGTTCTCAATCTCATCGTGGTGTTCCACGACGAAGACCTGTTCGAGCCGCAACTCGATTTCGCGGTCCGGGGGTGGGCGCACCAATCCGACGACGTCATGGCGCGCGTCAATGCGGCGGACGAGCGGCGGCTGGATGCCATCCGCGAGATGTTCGAACGCTTCGGCTTTTCAGTCGCAGAGGCAGATGTCCGGGCGCGTACCGTCTACCTTGTCCAGATCGGCTATATCTCGATGCAGGTGCAGGAAAGCCAAGCGGTGCGCATGGTGCGGGTGCCGGGTTACGTCAAGACCTTTTGCGGACATGCCCCGACGCAGAGCGAACTTGCCCGGTTCGAGGCAAGGCTTGGGTTTCGAGCCTCCGGCCCCAAAACGTCTAAAGAAGATCAGCCGAGATGACGCGCACAGAAATCAGCGCATTCTAAGGCGCGTTGTTTGACGTTGCCCGCATAGGGCTTGGCGAAGGCTGTTGCAGTCGAAAGACCAGCCTGCCTATGCCCCTACAAAACATACCTCGACAAATCCGTCGATTTCATCAGCTCGCCCAGGTTCTCTTCGACAAAGCCCGCGTCGACTGTCACGGAGTCACCGGCACGGTCGGGGGCGGTGAAGCTGAGTTCTTCAAACACCCGTTCCATGACGGTATAAAGCCGCCTTGCACCGATGTTTTCGATCGACTGGTTCACGTCCGCCGCGATGCGGGCCAGCGCGGCGATGCCATCCTCGGTAAAATCAACGGTCACCTCTTCGGTCCCCATAAGCGCCGTATACTGGCGGGTCAGGGCGTTGTCGGTCTCGGTCAAAATCCGCACGAAATCATGCTCGGTCAGGGCGCGCAGTTCGACCCGGATGGGCAAGCGGCCCTGCAATTCGGGCAGCAGGTCGGAGGGTTTGGCGATGTGGAAGGCGCCCGAGGCGATGAACAGGATATGATCGGTTTTCACCGGACCGTGCTTGGTTGACACGGTGGTGCCTTCGATCAGCGGAAGCAGGTCACGCTGCACGCCTTCGCGGGACACATCACCGCCGCGCGCATCGGATTTGGCGCAAACCTTGTCGATCTCATCCAAAAACACGATGCCGTTCTGCTCGACCGCCTCAAGCGCAGTTTTGGTCACGGCCTCGTCATCAAGCAGTTTGTCAGCCTCTTCGCTGATCAGGGCCTGATAGCTGTCAGCGACGGTCATTTTCTTGCGCACCGTGCGCCCACCAAAGGCTTTACCGAAGATATCGCCAAGGTTCATCATGCCCATCTGGCTGCCGGGCTGGCCGGGAATGTCCATCATGCCCATGGGGTTGGATTGATCGGCCAGTTCAAGCTCGATCTCGGTGTCGTTCAAAAGGCCATCGCGCAGTTTCTTGCGGAACATTTCGCGGGTGGCGTCGCGCGCGTCTTCCCCGGCGATGGCTGAAATGACACGCTCTTCGGCCAATTCATGGGCGCGGGTTTTGACATCCTCGCGCATCCATTCGCGGGTTTGCGCAATGGCGCTATCGACCAGATCGCGGATGATCTGTTCCACGTCGCGGCCCACATAACCGACCTCGGTGAACTTGGTGGCTTCGATCTTGATAAAGGGCGCGCGGGCCAGTTTGGCCAGACGTCGCGAGATTTCGGTTTTGCCCACGCCGGTGGGGCCGATCATCAGGATGTTCTTTGGATACACCTCGTCGCGCAGGTCGTCGGACAGTTGCTTGCGCCGCCAGCGATTGCGCAGGGCGACGGCGGTGGCGCGCTTGGCCTCCTTCTGGCCAATGATGAAACGGTCAAGTTCGCTGACGATTTCGCGGGGGGTCAGGTCGGTCATTTGGAGATGCTTTCTACGGTCAGTTTGCCGTTGGTGTAGACGCAGATATCGGCGGCGATGGCCATGGAATCGCGGGCGATCTGTTCGGCGGTGCGGTCGCTGTCCATCATGCCGCGCGCGGCGGCGAGGGCAAAGTTGCCGCCCGATCCGATGGCGGTGCAATTGTGTTCAGGCTCCAGAACGTCACCCGCGCCGGTGATCACATAGATCTGGTCGCCGTCAGTGACGATCAGCATCGCCTCAAGCTTTTGCAGGTATTTGTCGGTGCGCCAATCCTTGGCAAGTTCGACGCTGGCGCGTTGCAACTGACCGGGGGTCGCTTCCAACTTGGCCTCAAGCCGTTCCAGCAGGGCGAAGGCATCAGCGGTTGAGCCTGCAAAGCCCACCAGCACGTCATAGCCGCCGGGTGAGATGCGGCGCACCTTGCGGGCGGTGCCTTTTATGACGGTCTGGCCAAGGCTGACCTGCCCGTCGCCGGCGATCACAACCTCGCCGCCTTTTTTTACAGCGACGATCGTGGTGCCGTGCCAGCCGGGGAATTCGTTGCTCATGGGGTCTCCGTTCGGTTGGTGCCTATATGGAAGGGCGGGGCGTGCGGTGCAAGGGGCCTATCCGCCCAGTATGTCACGTGTGACCTGTTCAAAAATGCGCGCGCCGATTGGGGTCAGATCGTCGGGAAAGTCATAATCAGGGTTGTGCAGAGCCGGATGGTCCATGCCTGCGCCGAGAAACAGCATGGCCGATTTGGCAGTGTGGCCAAACCGCCCGAAATCCTCGGACGCGCGCATCGGCAAGCCCGACGCGTCGTGGCGGATGTCCAGAGTATCCAGCGCGGTGCGCAGAATATCAGTGGCGTGTGGGTCATTTTCGCAGTGCAGAAAGATGTCTTCAAACCCATGCGTCACCGTCAGTTTATTATGTGCGGCGGTTTCGTTGATCATCTTCAACGCAGTCTCGCACAGGGCATTCATCCGGTCATCGGTTAGCGTGCGCAGGGTGGCGAACAGCGTGGCGTCACCCGGTGCGATGCCAAAGGCCGCTGCGCCCATCTGAACATGGGTGACAGTGACAAGTGTGAAATCTGGGTCTTGCGTGGTGCCATGGCTGAGCGCGGTAAGGTCTGGCATCAACCCGGACAGCGCCGCCATGGGCGAGGTGCCGTTTTCCGGCTCGGACGCATGAGCGGGCTTGCCGGTAAAGGCCACACGCAGCCCGCGCGAGGCGCAATTGACAGGACCGGCGATCAGGCCAACATGGCCAAGCGGCAAGTTGGGCATATTGTGTAACGAAAAGGCATAGTTCGGTGCAATCGTCTTGAATCTTGGGTCATCGATTACAGCAGCGGCACCTGCGCCAGTTTCTTCGGCGGGCTGAAACATCAATACCACGCGCCCCTTGGCCGGGCGCCGCCGCGATAGCAGCCGGGCCATCGCCATCAGAATTGTCGAGTGACCGTCATGGCCGCATAGGTGCCCGGTGCCTGCAGTCGACGAGGCATATGGCGCAGCCGAGAGTTCTTGAATGGGCAGCGCGTCCAGCTCTGCCCGAAACAGAACGGTCGGGCCATCGGCAGGCCCGGCATACACAGCAGCAAGGCCATGACCGCCAAGGCCCGTTATAAGGGTGTCTGGCGGATGGTTGGATAGGGCGGACACAACACGCCGCGCGGTCTCACGCTCTTGGCCCGACACTTCGGGGTGGCGGTGCAGATCACGGCGGAACGCCGTAAGTTCAGCAATATCTGAGTTGGTCAGGGTCATACCAATGTTTTCACCGTAATTCCGGCAAAAGAAAAGGGCCGCGCTGTGGCGGCCCTTCGATCTTTTGGCACGACAGCGTTTAGATGCTGTCTTCGATCCAGCTTTGCAAGGCGGCTTTCGGGGCGGCACCGGCGCGGTTGGATACAACCTCACCGTCCTTGAAGATGAACAGCGCCGGAATACCGCGCACGCCCATCGCGGCGGCGGCGTTGGGGTTGCTGTCAACGTCAACCTTGGCCACTTTAATCTTGCCGTCCATTTCGGCGGACAACTCTTCCAAAGCGGGGCCGATTTGTTTGCACGGGCCGCACCATTCGGCCCAGAAATCCACCACAACGGGGATGTCGGAATTTTTAACTTCGGCGTCAAAGGTCGCGTCTGTTACGGCAACTGTGGCCATGATCATGTCTCCTGACAGAATTTGAATTGTTGCGAACCTAGGTCTCGCTAACCGAAGCGTCAAGCGCAGGCGTGTCGCAGAGGGCGCCAGTCACAAGATCGTGCGGCAAACGCATAAGCGTTGCGGTGCGTGTCCAAAGCAGGGCGGTTTCGATTTGGCGATCAGGGTAAATTTCGGCCAGCGCATGCGCATAGGCCCCCATTTGCCGCAGCAACCCCACGGGGCACGTTGCCGGGCCATGGGGCACGGCCGCGTTGGTTTTGTAATCAACCGCAAGAACGGTCTCAGGTGTCACGATCAGCCGATCAATCGTGCCGTGAATGCGGCGGTTTTGCAGGGCATCAAGCGTGGCGGTGATCGACACCTCGGTTAATGTGTCGGGCGCGAACAGGTCGCCCAGTGACGGCTTGGTCAGTACCTTTTCGGCCTCGGCCAGCAAAAGCGCATGTTCATCGGCGCTGGCCACATCAGCCCCCGTGGACATCAGGCGCGCGGCGACCACGGGCCAATCCGCTTGGGGCGCTTGCGGTAAATATTCCAGCAGGCGATGGATCAGGCGGCCGCGGCGCTTGGCGGCGTCTTCGTCAAGACCACGTTCATCCGGCAGGGCCTTGGTCCCGCCCAGATCGGTCGAGGGGCTAAGGGTTTTGGGCCTGTCTGGCGCGATAGGGGCCGGGGCGCGGAACAAACCGGGTAAAATGGGTGCCGCGCCCGGTGGGTCATCTTGGAGATCAGAGCCTGACCCAGCCCAATTGCCATGTTCCAGCCGCAACCCGGATCCACTGTCGAACCTGTGCTCCTGTGCGCCTGACCGCTGCAATCCAGCCTCGATCATGTCGTACCAAGTATCGCCTTGCTTCCCCAGATCGCCAGCTGCGGCCACGATCAGCCATTTTTCAGCCCGCGTCATGGCGACGTATAACAGCCGGTCACGCTCGGCGCGTTCAGCGGCTTTGGCGGCCTCGTTCGCTTGGATCATAACACTGGGCATATCCCCCGCGCTGGTGCGCCAAAGCGGGGTGCCGCCACTGATGGCGATTTGATCGCGCACCGTGACATTGCGTTTGCCGGTATCGGGCAAAATGACCAAGGGCGATTCAAGCCCCTTGGCCCCATGCACCGTCATCACGCGTATCCGGTCGCCTGCACTGTCCAGTTGCCGCTTGATTTCCAAGTCATCGGTTTCCATCCAGACCAGAAACCCCGTCAGGCTATCGACGGCGCGTTGTTCATAGGCCATGGCCTGCGACAGCAGGGCGTCGATTCCATCCTCGGCCTCGCTGCCCAAACGGGCCAGCAATTTGCGGCGGCCATCGTGGCGGGTCAGGATGCGTTCGATCAGGTCATAGGGGCGTAGATAATCGGCTTGCCCGCGCAGATCATTCAGCATGGCCATGGTTTCGGGGTGGTCCTCCGCCCGGTCGCGCAACGCGGCCCACAGGTATTTTTGGCGGCGCTCATGGGCCAGCTTGTAAAGATCGGCTTCGGACCAGCCAAAGAGCGGTGAGCGCAAGGCGATTGCCAGTGAAAGGCTATCCTCGGGCGTGGCCAGAAATGACAAAAGCGCCGCCAAATCCTTGACCGCAAGCTCCGCCCCGACCTTGAGCCGATCCGCCCCGGCAATCGGCAGGTCTTGGGCCTTACATTCGCGGATGATCTCGTGAAACAGATCCGAACGACGCTGCACAAGGATCATCACATCACCGGGCCGGACGGGGCGCAGGCCGGTTTCTGCGTTATCGTCCGGGATCAGTTGCCGCTGGTCCACCATGCAGCGGATCGTTTTGGCCACGTGTTGCGCCAGCACCGTCGCCGGATCGTTGGCAGCCTTGACGTCGACCGGGCTATACCAAACCGGATCGTCATCTTTGGCGGGCTTTTCCACCACAGGCCATAGATCCACCCGTCCGGGCAGATCAGACTTGAACGCCTTGTGGCCCTGTGACGGCGTAAAGCCGCTATCTTGGCTGTTGGCAAAAGTCCGATCGACCAAGTCCAGAATGGCGCGCGAAGAGCGGAAAGAATATTCCATCTCCATGTCTTGCAATGGTTGTCCCATGGCCTGAAGGCGCGCCGCGAAATCGGTTTTCATGCGGTCAAATTCGCGCGGATCAGCCCCTTGGAAGGAATAGATCGACTGTTTCTTGTCGCCAACCACGAAAATCGTGCGGGTCACATCGGCGCGGGCCCCTTCGCCACTGGTGAATTCCTGTGCCAGCCGTTCGATGACCTGCCATTGCACTGGGCTGGTATCTTGGGCCTCGTCGACAAGGATATGATCAATTCCGCCATCAAGACGGAACAAAACCCAAGCCGCCACAGCGGGATCAGTCAGTAGTTGCCGCGCCCGCAGGATCAGATCATCGAAATCCAGCCAGCCGCGCTGGGCCTTGGCACGGTCATAGGCGGGCAGAAACACGGCGGCGAATTCGGTCAGGGTGCGGGTTTTCTGAATGGCCAGCGTCGCAAGCCGGGCCTCGCGCGCCGTTTCAACCCGGGCCATCCACTGTTCGATCTGTGTCATGATCGCACCAAGGCCATCGCGGCACGCCTTTGTTGGAAAAGAGCCTATCTTGGCTGAAAATGGCTCTTTCGCGCCGGAGCTATTCAGAAAGACGCTTTCCAGAATGGGCAGGGCCGAGGCATCCAGTTGGCTTATCCCCCGCAACTTGGCGGCAGCCTTTTGATCGTTCGTGCTGCTGGCCTCAAGTGCCGAAAGGAGCGATGTCAGCAACGTCTGCTCGCTACCCAAGAAAACCTGTTTTGAAATATCATCCAGCGTCATGTTCGGTGTCTGACCAAATGCGGCGGCCAGCTTGGCATCCGATGTGTCACCATCGAAAAACGCACGCCGCCGCACGATCTCGGCGGTGAGAGTGTCGAGATCATCGTTGGTGTGATGTCGGACAAGGGCGGCTAACGTATGTGCGTCGGGACCAGTGGCGATTTGTTCGAGAATCTCATCGCGCAGCAAGGCGGCGGTGCGGTCCTCCATCTCGGTGAACTGGGGGCTGACCCCGGCCTCAAGCGGGAACCGCCGCAACAACCCGGCGCAAAACGAATGGATCGTCTGGATTTTCAACCCGCCCGGTGCCTCGATCGCGCGGGCAAACAGGCGGCGGGCGCTGCGCAGGGCGTCATCGTCGATCAGCCCCTCGAACCCAAGGTCATCAAGGGCCTTGCGCAGATCATCATCACTCAACATCGCCCAAGCGCCCAAGCGCTTGAAAAGACGGTTCTGCATCTCGCTGGCGGCGGCCTTGGTGTAGGTCAGGCACAGAATATGCTGCGGATCGACGTCATCTAGCAAAAGCCGTGCAACCCGGTCGGTCAAGACCCGAGTCTTGCCCGATCCGGCATTGGCCGACAGCCAAGTGGACCTGTCAGGGCGGGCCGCATCAATCTGGCGTTGGGTGGCATCATCGCGGGGCATTATCCAACCTCCTGCGTGTCGGGGGTGTCGGTGATATCCCATTCGCCAAAGCGTGCCAGTTGATCGTAATCGCCCTTGTCGATCTTTTTTTGCATCGCACGACGCGAGATAAAGCCACGATCTGCTTCCATGTAGGCCCGCATCAACGCTTCGAACTCTTTCCAGACCTGCGCGGGCGGCTCTTTGTCCAGCGGCGCGAGGACCGTTTTCGGCGGATTGCCCAACCCGATGAAAACGGCCTGAGCCACCGGCGATGGGCTGAGATCGCCAAAGCCCGCCTGTTCGGCAATCGCGGCCTCAAGCAGCAATTGCTTGTCGAAAAACTCTTGCTCTTTGTCCGATGGCGGCGCGCCGGTCTTGTAGTCGTAGATATGTAGCGCGCCACGTTGGTCGATGTCGATCCGGTCGGCCTTGGCCGTTAGTGTGACGCCTAGTTCTGGCAGCGTGGCCTTACCCCCTGACTCAAGCGCAGTGGGTTGTGCAATGGTGCGGCGGTGATGCTCGCCTTCGATAAACCAGTCTGCCACCCTGTCCATCCGGGCCCGCCAGACCGCCTGAGACTGCGCCCAAGGCACGATTTCCGCTAAAACAGTCTCGGTTTTCTGCATCAAAGCATCACGGGTGCACAGCGCGGGATCATTGCGGGTATCTGCGATGAATCCTTCCAGAATCTCGTGCAGGACGGTCCCGCGTAGCAGCGCGTCGGGGGTTTTCATCAGCGGGTCAAGTGGCCTGAGCTTAAGCAGGTGCTTTGCATAGATCGCATAGGGATCACGAATAAGTCGCTTGATTTCGGTAACCGACAAATCATGTGGCCGCGCGGCCACCGGCGGGCAGGGCGCGGGCCTTGTTGCGGCGGGGGTGCTGCCGGGCTCTTCCAGTTGGTTGGCCAGCTCCAGCCAACGCGTCCCGCGCGCCGACATGGCATCAAGCGCGGCGCGTCCGCCCTGATCGGGTAGACCCTGAAGCAAGTTCTTGATCCGGTTCAGCCAGCGTGACGGCACGGTTTCGGCGTCATCCGAGCGGATCGAACGTGTCATCCAGACCTCAGGTGCGCTGGCGGCCTGCTGAAAATCATGGGCCGACAGGCCAATGCGCCGCTCGGGCAGTAACAGCCCCGCTTGATTGCGCAGGGCACGGTTCAGCCACGGGTCAGGCTTGGGGGCTTCGGGCCAACTGCCTTCATTCAGCCCGGCCAGGATCAAAACGTCGGCCCCTTGAACGCGGGCCTCAAGCGTGCCCCAGATCAGGACATCGGGATGCGGCGTATCGGGGTTGCGGACCTCCTGACCGGACAGGATGCCGTGAAACAGGCTGGTGTAATCCGAGGCGTTGATACGCCCACCATGCGGTGCATTGTCTTGCAGGGTGCTGACGGTTTTCCAGGCCTCTTGCCCGGCATCTTTTGCCCACAGGTTGCCTGCAGCTTCTGCATTGGGGCCACTGGCGATGCGAGAGGCCAGATCAATGTGGCGGGTCACAAATTCGGCCAGTTGCAGATCGCCTGAAACCTCTTTTGCGGTGATACAGTCACTGATCCAAGCGGCCCAAGATTGCGCCATGGGGTCGGTCTGCTTATCCGCCCACGCCGTCAGATCGGCGGCCTGCGGATAGGGGGGGCCGTGGCGACGCAGATGCAGTTCCAACTCGCGCGTCAGGCGCAGATGCGTGCCACGATCCGCGCCCGAATGGGCCAGCGGATGCTTGAGCAGGGTCAAAAGCAACTCGGCGGTCAGCCTGTCCCGAAACAGATCGCCCACATGCCGCAGGAATCGGCCCGGCGCTGACAGATGCAAGGGCATCCCGGCGCTGTCATCGGGCAGGATGTTCCAACGGTCCAGCGCGGCAGTGACTTGTCGTGTCAGCGTGCGATCAGGGGTGATCAGCGCAGCAGTTTGACCGTCTTCGGCCGCTTGCCGCAACCGCATGGCGATTGTCAGCGCTTCGATCCGGGCCGAAGGCGCCTCAACCAGCGTGACATCGGCGGTGGCGCTGCCCAGATCGGCCAATTTCGGGCCATCCTCAAGCCATTGGTCGGTCACTGGCGCCGGGCGCAGCGCCAGTGACAAAAGTTGATTGCGTGCCGGATTGGTGGGTGCGGTATCGGTCCAACGGCCAATGGCATCAGGTGTCAGGCCAAGACCGTTCATCAGATCGGCAAAGCGGTATTGTGGATGGTCCTCGGATAGCATGGCATCGTTCAGCGCTTGCCAGACCTGCTGTGGCATATCAAAATCGACGCCCGGTAAAACGACAGCCCCCTGCGGCAATTGTGTGACCGCGCGCATCAGAAGTTGCGTGGCACCGCGTGACCCTGTTGACCCGGCGATGATCACCGGGTGATTGGGCGGTGTATCCTGCCATTGGGTCGTGACATGTTCGATCACCATTCGTTGGCGTGTTTCGACATCGGGGTGTTCGGTTCCCGTTTCGAAATAGTGTCTGACAATGCCCAAAAATGTCTTGATCCGCTCCCAGTGGCCAGATTGATCGGCGATGTCGAGATCGGCGATCCTGTCGGGGGACACGCCTTCGCCATGCATTTCATCCATCAGAGCGGCAAGGCTGTCGGATAGGGCATAAAGTGACGAGCGCGGCGCGATATCGGGCTGCGCCTGCAATAGTGAGGCAACAAGCTGCGTCAGCTCAAGTCGCCTGCGCAGGGGCGGCACCGGATCGGGGATATGGGCCAAATCCCAGTCTTCGCCCAGATCGGTCAGCAGGCTGATGCGGGGCAGCAACATGGCTGGACCTTGATCAAACAGGGTGCGGATACGTCGCGCCATGCGGCGCGTGTTCACGATCAGATGCACCCGCGCCAGCGCCTCGGGCGGGTGGCCCTGATGACGGGCCATTAGGCCATCCACCAGAGCACGCGGAAAATCAACGCCCAGCGGCAGGCCAAAGACGCGCGGCTGATCTGATTTTTCAAACATCGCCATACCCCAGCAACGTCTCTGCCAGAACGATTCCATCGGGGCGACCCACATCGCACCAACGACCAGTATAGGCAGTCGCAAACAAACGCCCTTTGGCAAGCATTCGATCCCACGCAAGGTTTAGCGAAAAGGCGCTTTCCGGGATGTCATGGAGGATGTCAGTTTTCAGGATTTGCAGACCCGAATACACCAAGCCCGGCCCCCGTCCGGCGCGCCCGTCGTCACCCTGAATAAAATCGCCCGGCCCGTCATGCCCAATGGCGTTGTCGTGTGGCAGGCACAACAGCAAAGCATCCATGCGCGCGGGATCCCATGTGGAGGCAAGCTGTTGCAATGGGTTCGGCCCTGACCAGACGGCATCGGTGTTCATGGTAAACACAGGCCCGTCACCCAGATGCGACAGGGCGGCGCGCAATCCACCGCCGGTGTCTAAGATCTCGGGCGTTTCATGGGCGATGTGAACATTGGATTTTTGCAGGTGGTCGATCAAAGTTTGCGGTTTGTAATGCACGTTCGCCACGATGGTTTCGGGTCCGTATTCGCGCACCAACTCCAGCGCGTGATCAATCAGCGGTCGCCCCGCGACCGGGATCATCGGTTTCGGGCGGTCAGCGGTAAGAGGCGCCATGCGCGTGCCGAACCCGGCCGCAAACAGCATTACGGCTTGGGGCTGGTCGCGCATTGGGCTTTTACCTTTTGCAAAATGGTTGGGCGGGGCTGTGGCAATACGGTCGACAAGATCGCGGCCACGTTGGAAAGGGCCGGGTGCGCAAGATCACGTTGCAAAAGCCCCCAGACACGCGGGATCAGATCCACATAGTGGGCTTTTCCGTCGCGCACACACAGCCGGGTGAACACGCCCAGAATGCGCAGATTGCGTTGCGCGCCCAGCACCGCATAGGCGGCGCGAAAGCACTCGGGCTGCGACTGCGTGGCTTTGATATAGCGGTCGATCATCGCGGATTCGATTTCGGGGGAAACATCGCGGCGCGCGTCTTGCAGAAGCGACACCAGATCATAGGCTGGGTGGCCCAACATGGCATCTTGGAAATCCAGCAGGCCAACGCGGGCCACACCCTCGCGATCCGGTAGCCAAAGCAGGTTTTGCGCGTGATAGTCCCGCTGTATCAACACCGAGCAATCGGCGGCGTGGCATTGCAGTGCCTCCAGCATGGCGGTGTGAAAGCGGCTTCGCGCATCCGGGTCAGGGGCCGCTGTGGCTGGCAGGTACCAATCAAACGCCAGCGCGGCCAAATCGGCCATCAGAGGCGGATCATAGGTCTGCAGGTTTTCAGGCGGTGTTTCGGCGTGCAGGGCAACCAAAAGGTCTGTTGCGGTGGGGTAGAGCCTGTTTTCAAGTTCTGGCCGCTGCGGAATGACCGCGGCAAACAAATCGTCACCCAGATCTTCAAGCAACAGGAAACCGGCCTGAGTGTCCTGCGCCAGAATGCGCGGCGCGCTGAGGCCAATGCCGATAAGGTATTCGGTAATCCGAATAAAGGGGCGCACATCTTCGCCTCGGTCGGGCGGGGCATCCATCAGCACTGCGGTGCCATTCGTCACGGGATGGGTGATACGCAGATACCGACGGTTGGAAGCATCGCCAGCCAGCGGGTCAAGGGTGGCTTTGGCCCAATCGGTGCTGTCCACAAAGGACCGGATCAAGGTATTTCTGTCACTCATACTGAAGGTCTTTCAACTTGGCGTTCCACTTCGGGGATGCCCATCTGGCGGTCATCACGCGGGTATCGTCTTCACCGTTGGGGTCAAGCGTGATCCAAAGCGCGGTTTCCGGGGCCAGATTGTGCAGGCGGTCGGGCCATTCCACAAGGCAGATGGCGGTATCGAAGGCGTCAAGCAGGCCAAGCTCTTCGACTTCGGATGTATCGCTCAGCCTATAGAGGTCTGAATGCCAGATTTCGCCCGACTGACCGGGATAGGTTTGTACCAAGGTGTAGGTTGGTGAGGGCACATCTTCTGGCGTGTCCAGCAGCGCCAAGATCAAACTGCGCGCAAAATGAGATTTTCCGGCACCCACCGGGCCCGACAACAGGATAACATCCCCAGATCGCAAGCGCGGCGCCAGCGCATGTGCCAACGCGGTGGTTTGTTCAGGGCTGGATAGGTGGAATTCGCGCGTGTTGTCGGACATGTGCCGAGACTACACGCACCGCCCCGGCCTGCAAGTCAGATCAGTCGCTGACAGTCAGATCTGTTTGCGCAGTCTTGGTTGTCGTGGTCAGCGGGGCGATTGTCAGCATCGCCGCCCCACCCGGCAAAGACGCGGTACGGCAGTGGTAAGACTTGTTCTGGATATCGAAAAGTTGTGCTTCGATCGGGTTGGCCAGCCGACGACCATCAAGACCCTGCACCACCTTGGCCCAGAATTCTGCGCTGGGCAGGCGGCAATTGCAGATCTGTGTCAGGTCGTTCAGTGACATTTCAGCAAAGCTGCTGTCGGGGTCGATGCCCAGCAGTCTTGAGCATGTCGAATTACATAGCAAAACCGTTTTGGCGGGTGACAAAACCACGACCGCTTCGGACAGGTTGTCCAAAACCGCTTGTCGCATATCCATTTGCGAGCGAAAGCGGCGGGTCAGTGAAATCTCGTCTGATATGTCTTCGAACAGGAACGCGATTGCGCCATCGGGGTGCGGGCGCCCAGTGACCCGATAGGTCAAGCCCGAGGGCAAAGTCCATGTTTCGCGATAAAGCCCGTCGGTGGCGGTTTCGATCATTTGCAGGATTTGTGTGCGCCAATCGCCATAGTTTCGCGGTTCGGGCAAAACATGATTGTCGCGTAGACTATCGAAAAACCCCATCAGATTGGGCTGCGCGCTCAGGAATTCGGGGCCAAGGCCTGTCAGGTCTACAAGTGCTGGGTTGAACAGCGCCAATTGCTTGTCGCGGTTGAATATCGCCAGCCCCGTTGTCAGGTTGGCAAAGGTCTTGGTCAGGGTTTGTACGAATTCGCGGCGCAGGTTTTCGGCAGTGACCACTTTGGTCACATCCGCCACATAGTGGATTGTTCCGCGCTCTACCGGAACCGAGCGTGTTTCAAGCCATTTGCTGGCCGTTCCGTCATCAATGCAGCGGCGTTCGATCTTGGGTGTGCTATCGTCCAGCACGGGCCGGGAGCCGGAGATGGCATTGCCGGGGTCACTGATTTTGAGGGCATCAAAGGCCCTGTTTGTCCACAAGATTTGGCCGTCGTGATCTGTCATGACCACGCCACAGGTTGCATTATCCAGACACGAGCCCCAATTGCGACCCTCTGACAGAAGGCGCAGCCGTTCGTGCCTTTCGACCGCGTCAAGCGTCTTGGGATCGTGCAGAACAACATGGGTGGTGTCGCCCGTCTTGGTGCAAACAAGTTGCGCAGGATCACCGGGATCATCAGCGACGGAAAAAACGCTTTGCCCGTCTGGCAGGGCATCCGTGGTGTCGGGCAACCCTGAAAACCTGAAATGCAGCCAATTTCGCATCTCGCGCCAGTCACAAGTTTTGAAAGCTGTGTTGTCCGCTGGCAAGTCGTGATCCATAAGACTGTCTTGGTCGAATAAAAAATGCACGGCCCCGGATGTGATCGCTGGCCCAGTTTCTCCAAAGCTGGAAGTGGCCGGGCGCTGCAGGCCGATCAGCCAGACGATTACCAGCGCAAAGCACAGCGAAAAGACAGGAATGACCGCCCAAATCCAAATCGGAAAATCGTACATGTCGTGCCCCACCCTTTTCGCGGCTTTAACGCTAGGATCGGACGTTCAGGTTAAGCCTTAGTTAACCACGGGCGGATGCAGTCAGGACAAACCGGGGTCAGGCACGAATGGGCTGATTTTCTCCGGGTGCGGCGCGCGCGTCAGGGGCAATTTTCTGCCGTGGCCATGTCACCTCGACCACGGCACCATGCCGTTTGGGCCCCCCTTGATCGGGATGGGTCAGGTTGGCCCCATTGGCAAAACTCAGTGTGGCGCCGGACCGTTCCAGCAGTGTTTTGGCGATAAACAGGCCCAAGCCCATCCCATCGTATTCGGGGCGGCGCTGATCGGGGGTTGCGTTGCGGCGGCGCATGAACGGCTCGCCGATCCTGTTGAGCGCATGAGCAGAAAATCCGCGCCCGTCATCCATGATCCGCAAGGTCACGTGCCGATCAGTCCATTGGCTTTCGATCCAGACATTGGCGTTGGCGAAATCCACCGCGTTTTGCACGAGGTTGCGCAGGCCGTGGATGATCTCGGGGCGCCGATAGATCGTGGGCTGGCTGTCTGGTGCATGGGTATTGGCCGAATACTCGAAATGGATCGCCTTGCCGCGGTCCTGATGTGGCTCGGCGGCCTCTTCCAGAACGGCGGTCAGGGGGGCGGTGCGCAGGTGCAGATCGTCCTTGCCGGCGCGGCCCATCGACCGCAATATATCGCGGCAGCGGTCGGCTTGTTGGCGGATCAACAGGGCGTCGTCGCGCAAGTCTGGATGATCATCCAGTTCCTCGGCCAGCTCCGAGCTGGTCAGCTTGATCGTTGCCAAAGGCGTGCCCAATTCATGCGCGGCGGCGGCCACGACGCCACCCAGATCGGTTAGTTTTTGTTCACGAGCAAGGGCCATTTGTGTGGCTTGTAGCGCGTCTGACATTGAATCCATTTCGGCCACGATCCACCGCGAGTAGACGCCAAGAAAAACCACCGCAATCACAATCGCTGCCCAATTGCCAAACAGGAACACCGTCGGCATCCGCAAAACGAATCCCATATCTGTGCGCAGCGGCAAGTGGAATTGGGTCAAAAGGGATACGATCAAGATCGCCGTCAGCCCCAAAAACAGTGTTGACCGCGATGAAATGGCCGAGGCCGACACCGTGACCGGCCCAACAATCAGGATCGAGAACGGGTTGTTCAACCCGCCGGTCAGATACAGCATCAGGCCCAGTTGCAGCATGTCGAACAGAACCACCAAAAGGGTTTCGGTTTCCGACAGGCGTTTGTTTTCAGGGTAAATGAACGCGGCCACGAGATTTGAAATGACAGCAATGCCAACCACCAGATAGCAAAGCCCGATTTCCAGATCCAGATCATACAGCCGTTGCGCTGCAACCAGTGCTGAAACCTGACCTGCAATTGCCCACCACCTTAGCAGGATCAAGGTCCGCAACCTGATCCAGTTGCCCCGTCTGCGAGATTTGAATACGCCGGGTGAGATATCGGTCATCTGCGCGCTCTGGTCCCGTTGTAACTTCGTGTTTCGGTGATAGATGTGCCATAGACGGCATGACATGCATAGCAGAATGAGGATTCACCTATGACCCGGACAATTGTGATTACAGCTGCGGCTTCTTTGGTGGCGGCGCTGGTGTTGGTCTATGTCATGACCATGGGTGGTAGCAGTGATGACAAATTCGCACAGTGTCGTCAGGGTCAAGTGGCAGGGGGCATGTCTCAGATCGGCGGACCATTCACCTTGGTCAGCGAAACTGGCGAGACGGTGACCGATACGGATGTGATCGACAAACCTGCCCTAATTTATTTCGGATATACCTTCTGTCCCGATGTTTGCCCTATGGATACGGCACGCAATGCGCAGGCCGTCGAAATTCTTGAGGAACGCGGCCGCATGGTGAAGCCTGTCTTTATTTCGATCGACCCAGATCGTGATACGCCCGAAATTCTGGCTGACTTCACAGACAATCTGCATCCTCGTATGCTGGGGCTGACCGGCTCGGCCGAGCAAGTAAAAGCCGCCAGCAAAGCCTACCGCACCTATTATCAGAAGCAGGAGCCGGCCGAAGGAAACGAAGCCTATTATCTGGTAGATCATTCCACTAGCACATACCTTGTTCTGCCTGAGCATGGGGTTGCAGAATTCTTTCGGCGGGATGCAGCGCCGGAAGAGATGGCAGACCGTGTCGAATGCTTTATGGATGCGATGTAAGCGCTGCGCCGGTTTGACGCACAAAGCGCAGCAGGCTAGGTATGCCATAGGGCACGTTGTACGGCTGAAAAGGACATAAGCATGGCCGAGACTTTGCAGGACTTAGGTAGTGACCGAACACTTCTTTTGGTCGATGACGATGAAACATTTCTGCGCCGTCTGGCAAAGGCTATGGAAAAACGTGGTTTCGAGGTTGAAACAGCCGATTCCGTGACCACAGGCAAAGCAATCGCAATGGCACGACCGCCTGCCTTCGCGGTATGTGACCTTAGGCTTGGGGATGGCAACGGCTTGGACGTTGTTGAGGCCATTCGCGAAAAGCGCCCGGATAGCCGGATCGTTGTTCTGACGGGCTATGGTGCGATTGCCACGGCCGTGGCGGCGGTAAAGATCGGGGCCACCGATTATCTGTCGAAACCCGCTGATGCGACCGATATCACCAACGCGCTTTTGGCCGGTGGGGATGAATTGCCGCCCCCGCCCGAGAACCCAATGAGCGCAGATCGTGTGCGCTGGGAACATATTCAGCGCGTTTATGAACTGTGTGATCGCAATGTCAGCGAAACTGCTCGTCGCCTGAACATGCACCGCCGCACATTGCAACGGATTTTGGCCAAGCGCAGCCCCCGGTAATCAATTCCCTGCGAATTGGGTGTCCGTCGGTTGCCTTCGGCGAGGGTATTTTTGCCAAGAAAAAACCCAAAGCGCCTCAAAGATCATAGCGTTTTGAAATCTTGTCGACGATCTGACCATTGCAAAGTTTTTGATTGGGCAGGCGGGTGTAATCCTCAAACCCGCGGCTTTGGTAATAGGCCAGCCCCCCGGTGTTATCGGCGCGGATCGTGGCGTTGATCCAGCCATAACCCAATTCGCGGGCGGCCTTTTTGGTTGTCTCAAATAGTTTCGAGCCGATACCAAGGCCATTTGTGCCAAGTTTCACAAAGGTTGCGATATCGCAGGCCCCGGGCGGCAGGTTCGCGTTGGGCTTGACGTATTGAAAGCCTTGGATCGTGCCCGTGTCATCCTCGGCCACATGCCAAATGGAGTTGGGTGGCGTTTGTTTGAGCCAGCCAAGAAGAGTTTCGCGGGTGACCTCTTGGGTAAGGGCCGTGCTGCCGCCTTTGCGAATGATGGCGGTAAGCAGCGCTGCCATATCGCGGGCATCCATGGGCCCGGCGTGACGGATGTGGATCATCCGATGTCTTCCAAAAGGTCGTTATGTCGCATGACGTAGTCGCGCCGCGCCTCCAGAGGTGGGCGCAGGACTATATCAAGGCCTTCGGTCACGTCGGCAATTGGACGGCCAAAGAACTTGTCAGCCTCCTGCGTGGTGAAACCTGCGATCTGCGTGGCCTCCATCCATGCGCTGACCCTGTCGGCTTTTTTGATCTGTTTTTTGATCTGTGCCGGGATCGTTGTGGGCAGGCCAAACCGGATGTGAATTGCGGCTGTCAGGCGTTTATCCAATTCATCATATCCGGGTCCAACGGCGGCTTTGACAGGTGAAATCATATCCCCGATCACGTATTCGGGTGCATCATGCAGCAATGCCGCCAGTTTCCATTTGGCGGGGCTGCCGGGATTGAGCCGGGAAAACAGCTGCTCGACCAGCAAGGAATGCTCGGCGACCGAATAGGCGTAATCCCCTACCGTTTGCCCGTTCCACCGCGCCACGAAGGCCAATCCATGTGCGATATCCTCGATCTCGATATCGACAGGCGTGGGGTCCAACAGGTCCAACCGACGCCCCGAAAGCATCTTTTGCCATGCGCGCTGTGGTTTCATCAAAGCCTCTTTGTCGCGTCGGTCAGGCAGGCTTGGCGTTGCCCGCTGGTTGATCCGGTGCTATCTGCACGTCAAACAAATGTATTACAAGGAGCCATGGTAATGGCGAACGACTATATCGTTAAGGATATCGCACTGGCTGAATTCGGCCGCAAGGAACTGGACATCGCCGAGACGGAAATGCCGGGCCTGATGGCGCTGCGTGAAGAATACGGCGCCGACAAACCCCTGAAGGGCGCGCGCATCGTGGGCTCGCTCCACATGACCATCCAGACCGCCGTGTTGATCGAAACACTGACAGCGCTGGGCGCCGATGTGCGTTGGGCGTCGTGCAATATCTTTTCAACGCAGGATCATGCGGCGGCGGCGATTGCCGCCGGTGGAACCCCGGTTTTCGCGATCAAGGGGCAGACATTGGAAGAGCATTGGGATTACCTTGATAAATCCTTCCTCTTCGAGGATGGCCCCAACATGATCCTCGACGATGGCGGCGATGCCACACTGTATGTCCTACTGGGCGCACGTGCCGAAGCGGGTGAAGATGTCATCCCGGTGCCCACGTCCGAGGAAGAGGAAGCCATCAAGGCACAAATCGCCAAGCGGATGAAAGAAAGCCCCGGCTGGTTCACCAAGGTGCGTGACCAGATCAAGGGTGTGTCCGAGGAAACCACCACCGGCGTGAACCGCCTGTATCAACTGGTGCGCGACGGGCAACTGCCTTTCCCGGCGATCAACGTGAACGACAGCGTCACCAAGTCGAAGTTCGATAACAAATACGGCTGCAAGGAAAGCCTTGTTGACGGTATCCGCCGTGCCACCGACACCATGATGGCCGGTAAGGTTGCCGTGGTCATGGGCTATGGTGATGTGGGCAAAGGCTCTGCCGCGTCGTTGCGCGGTGCCGGTGCCCGTGTGAAAGTGACCGAGGTTGACCCGATCTGCGCCCTGCAGGCCGCGATGGACGGGTTCGAGGTTGTTTTGCTTGAGGATGTCGTTTCAAGCGCCGATATCTTCATCACCACCACTGGCAACAAGGACGTGATCCGCATCGAGCATATGCGTGCGATGAAAGATATGGCCATCGTCGGCAATATCGGCCACTTCGACAACGAAATTCAGGTGGCAAACCTGAAAAACCACAAGTGGACCAACATCAAGGAACAGGTGGACATGATCGAGATGCCCTCGGGCAATCGCATCATTCTTTTGTCCGAAGGTCGCTTGCTGAACCTTGGCAACGCCACCGGGCACCCGTCGTTTGTGATGTCGGCCAGCTTTACCAATCAGGTTCTGGCGCAGATCGAGCTGTGGCGGAACGGTGGTGAGTACAAGAACGAGGTTTATATCCTGCCCAAGCATCTGGATGAAAAGGTGGCGCGGCTGCATTTGGACCGGATCGGCGTGAAATTGACCCCGCTCGACCCTGAGCAGGCCGCCTATATCGGTGTCAATCCCGAAGGGCCGTTCAAGCCCGAGCATTACCGCTATTAAGCGTCTCTACTATCTGGCACATCGCGAAAGCCCCGGTTCTTTGACCGGGGCTTTTTCGTAGCGCTCCCGGATAAGGGGAGTCGCCTCTCAATTTTCCCTTTGTGAGGTGGAAAACTGTCGTTATCGTACAACCAGCACCATTCGGGGCTGCACGATTAACGCGAAAACCGGCCAATTGCCGGACAGGTGGGAGAATTGATTATGGGCAAACGCGACGAACTAATCGCACAATACGCGGATGATCTTCGCAACAAATGCGGTATGACGCCGGATATGGACCTTTTGACCAAGGTGACCATTGGCTGTGGCCCGGCCATTTACAATGCCGATGCGTCGACCGTCGCAGCCACCCAACCGGCCGAGCTTGAGACTGTCAAAAACAATTTC
The DNA here is from genome assembly GCF_011601345.1 of Roseovarius gahaiensis. Taxonomy (GTDB): domain Bacteria; phylum Pseudomonadota; class Alphaproteobacteria; order Rhodobacterales; family Rhodobacteraceae; genus Roseovarius; species Roseovarius gahaiensis. The sequence continues at coordinate 42,896 of NZ_JAAORB010000002.1, read as the reverse complement.
CTCATCAAAAAACTGGGGCTTGCCGATGGTCCACAATTGATGGACGCGATCAATCAGGTTCTCGAAACCTATGGCCGCTCGGAGCGGAACAAATACCGCGCGGTTGTCTACTACATGCTGACCAAGCACTTTGGCAAAGAATCCGTTTATGGGTGAACCAGCCTTATAGAATATTCAAAACGCCCGCCAAACCGGTGGGCGTTTTTGTTTTGATGAATATTCTAAACATTCTGCATTTGGCCGTTCCGCCTGTTTGCGGTAATGTCATTTCACAGGCCAGTATGGCCGAGACCTATTCCAAATACACGTGTGGTGCGTAGGGAGCACGTGGGGTGACGGGGGGTGTCGGCATATGGCTGGTGCCCTCCGTTCTATTTACGGCGCAACTCCTGCCATGTCACAGACAATGCGCCATTCGTCCTCGGTGACCGGCTGAACCGACAAACGCGGGCTTTTGACCAATGGCATCGCCGACAGGCGCGGATCGGCCTTGATCATGTCCAATGTCACGGGTGTTTTCACCGGCTTTACCGCTTTTATATCCACACAGTCCCAACGATCATCGTCGGTGGTGCTGTCTGGATGCGCTTCGGCGATCACTTCAACGAGACCGACAACCGCTTTTTCCTTTTGGCTGTGATAGAAAAAGCCACGGTCACCGACTGCCATCTCGCGCATGAAATTGCGGGCCTGATAGTTGCGCACGCCATCCCACTCTTCACCGGTATCGCCTTTGGCCACCTGATCAGCCCAGCCCCATGTGGATGGCTCTGATTTGAACAGCCAGTACCGCATCGCTCAGATCACCTTTTTCCATTCGACCAACTCGACCGAGTCAAACAAGCCTGCCTTGGCATAAGGATCGTTTTCGGCCCAATCCTGCGCCTGTTTCATTTCTGCGACGTCCAGAATAACCAGCGATCCGGCCATGTTGCCGCTGTCGTCCAGCAATGGCCCGGCCTGCGCAACAATGCCGGTTTGTTTGATATAGGCCAGATGGGCATCACGGGTATCCATACGCGTTTTCAACGCGCCGGGTTTGTCTTTGGCAATAAGGGCAATCAGCATCATTCTTCCTTCAGTGGGCGTGACAATAACATATCCATGGCCTGCTCGACCTGTAAATCACCATTGATCAGGGCCGTGATTGCGCGTGTGATGGGCATGTCGACCTGCAGCGCGCTTGCGCGGTCGCAGACAGCGCGCGCCGTTGCGGCCCCTTCGACAGTGATTGTTGGGTCAAACCATTCTTTTTGACCCAAACTCGCCCCAAAACGATAATTCCGTGACTGGTCCGATGTGCAGGTCAGCACCAGATCACCAAAGCCGGACAGGCCGGATAATGTGTCGGGCTGCGCGCCAAGGGCCGTGGCCATACGTGCCATTTCGGCGAAGCCACGTGTCATCAGGGCGGCCCGCGCACTATCGCCCAGACCGGCGCCAATCACCGCGCCGCATCCGATGGCCATGACGTTCTTGAGTGCGCCACCCAGTTCCGCGCCGATCACGTCGGTTGTGCGGTAAATGCGCAAGTTGGGCGTATTTAGGGCCTGTTGTAGCGTTCCGCTGGCGGCTTCGTCGGCACAGGCAAGCGTCAGCGCCGTAGGCAGGCCGCGCGCAATATCCGCGGCAAAGGACGGCCCTGTCAGAATCGCACCCACCGCGTCGGGCACAACGGAATTTATGAGTTGCACGGGGCCTGATCCGCTGCCCAATTCCATGCCCTTGCAGCAGGCCACCAATTGGTGTTGGCGTAATGTTGCGGCGCGTTCTGTCAGAACACCGCGCAATTGTTGCAAAGGAACGGCAAGCAAAACCGGATTTTGGGCGGGAATCGTATCTATATTTTCCGAGATTGAGATGTTTTCTGACAGGTCGACACCCGGCAATCGTCGATCATTGCGGCGGGTGTCTTGCATCGCTTTGGCGTGATCGGGATCATGAGTCCATAACTGCACCGGGCCTTTGCGCGCCAGTGATATCGCCAAGGCGGTTCCAAATGCGCCAGCCCCTAAAACCGTGATCATGCCTTGGCCCCTTTCTTGCCACTGCCCAGCAGGGCAGGGCTGGTCTGGTCCAGCGGCCATCTGGGCCGTGCGATCATATCCAATTCGTCGCGGTGACCCGCAGCAAAAAGTTCTGCCCCGGCATAGGCGATCATCGCCGCGTTGTCCGTACACAGCGACAGCGGCGGCGCCACAAAACCAACCCCGCTATCGTGCGATAGCGTCTTTAGTTTGGTGCGAATTTCACAATTTGCCGCCACGCCCCCGGCCACCGCCAGATTGGGAATTTGCGGGGCTTCGGCCATGTATAGATCCAGTGCGCGGCGTGTTTTCTCGGCCAGCACATCGGCAACGGCAGATTGAAACCCTGCACATAAATCGGCTCTATCCTGCCGTGAAAGGCCACCTTTCTCGGCAACCAAACTGTCTCGGGCGCGTAAAACGGCGGTTTTCAACCCGGAAAACGACATGTCGCATCCGGGCCTGTCCAGCAAAGGCCGTGGAAACCGGAAACGGCTTTTGTCTCCGTCTATGGCTTCACGTTCAACCGAGGGCCCACCCGGCTGTGGTAGTCCAAGCAGCCGTGCGGTTTTGTCAAAGGCCTCGCCGGGGGCGTCGTCAATCGTGCCGCCGAGGCGGGTAAAATCCTGACAGCCTTTGACGATCAGGAACTGACAATGCCCGCCCGACACCAGCAACATCAGGTAGGGATAAGCGATACCATCGGTCAAACGCGGTGTCAGGGCGTGCCCAGCCAGATGGTTGACGCCAATCAGCGGCAATCCGGTCGCAACCGAAATTCCCTTGGCGCACATCACGCCAGACAAAACGCCGCCAATCAGGCCCGGCCCAGATGTAACCGCAACAGCATCAATGCCATCAAGGGTTAATTCCGCCTTAGTCAGAGCCTGTTTCACGCAGGTATCAAGCTTTTCGGCATGGGCGCGCGCGGCGATTTCCGGCACCACGCCACCGAACGCGGCGTGCAGATCGGTTTGCCCAAACACAACCGAAGATAATATGCGCGGTTGCCCCTCTGACACCCGAACAACCGCCGCTGCGGTATCGTCGCAGCTGCTTTCCAGTCCAAGGATGGTCAATGGGGCGGTCATGGTCTCTGCCGTTGCGTGTTGCCTGACAGGGAGGTAACACCGGCCGTGACTGCAAACAACTATGGACCGAGCATGACGCCGACGATCCTGATCACGCGGCCAGAGCCATCGGGCGCGGCTTTTGCCAAGCAATTGGAAAAAGTGATCGGTCCGGCATCAAAAATCGTCCTCTCACCCGTTTTGCAAATCGAACCGTGTGGCACGCTACCGGATCTGGCCGCGGTCCGTCAGCTAGTCTTTTCATCCCGGCACGGGGTTGAGGCCTTCGCGCGCCACAGTAACCGCCGGGATATTCCGGCTTATGCCGTTGGAGAGGCCACGGCAAAGGCCGGGCGGGACATTGGCCTATCGGTGACGGCTTGCGGGGGTGACGCGCGCCAGATGATGAAGCGTATTCTTGCAGACGCCTTGCCGGGGCCTTTCCTGCATGTCCGGGGGGAGTATACGACAGGAGATTTGGCGCGAGATTTGACTCTTGCAGGAATAGAGACGTACGAAGCGGTGATATATCGCCAGCGTGCGGTCGGTCTTACAGATCAGGCGAAAGAATGCCTGCAACAAAGAACGCCTGTCATCCTACCTTTGTTTTCGCCGCGATCAGCGCGCCTTGCCTTGTCCGGGGTTCTTGTCAAAGCCCCTTTGTTTGTGGCCGCGATCAGTGAAAATGTTGCGCAGGAGATCCCACTGGCCATCGCTCAAGACGTGGTCGTTGCGGATGAACCAACTACCATTGGGATGCTGGATGTCGTTCAGGGCTTGTTTGACGCGGCCAAGCGGCTTGAGGGTGGAAACACGGCAAAGTAAGGTCGTTTAAACGATCCGGATGGTGGGATTCGAAAGGGTGGTAGAAAGTGGCTGATAAGAAGACATCTGAACAAAGCACCGATACGGATCAGGAAAAGCCGGATAACGACGAGGGCGTCGATATCGAACAGTCGCAAAGCGACGCTTCGGAGGAGACAGATCAGGTGGTCGGCGATGACGCCGATCAAGAAACGTCAGCTACAGCCGACACAGATGGCGATAGCGATACATCCGGTGAGGGGGCCGATACCACAGGCGGCTCTGAACCTGCGCCGGACAAAGACGATGCGCCACAGGCCGAAGACGATGGCCCGGCAATTGCATCATCTGCCCCAGCGGTCGCCACCGAGCAGGTTGTCATCCGCAAAGGTGGTTTCTTTCCGATGTTGGTGGGCGGTGTGGCTGCGGCTGCCATTGGCTTTGGCGTGTCGCAGTATATGGGTGACGATTGGCCATTTGCAGACGACGATACAAGCGCGCAATTCACCGCGTTGGAGGGCCGTCTTGATGCGCAAAACGAAACGCTGACCTCTCTCCAAGAACGCCTTGACCAAGCACCGGATTTGGCAGGACTGGAAAACACGCAAGCCGATCTTGCAAGCCAGCTTTCCGGTCTTGACGAAGATGTCGCACAATTGACGTCACAGGTTACATCGCTTGATGAAAGGCTGACCGAGGTTGAAAAGCGCCCGGTTGACGAGGCCGCTTCGGATACTGCAATCGCCGCCTATGAGCGCGAATTGCAAGCCCTGCAGGATGCGATGGCGCAGCAAAGGGCCGACATCGAATCCATGGCACAAGAAGCCCGCGCGATGGAGCAAAGCGCCGAAGAAACAGCCGAAACCACCATGCGCCGCGCAGCCGTGACCCGCATTCAAACCGCGCTTGATTCCGGCACCGGATTTGCCTCGGCCCTTGCTGATCTACAGGGCACAGGTGCAACGGTGCCAGATGCACTAAGCCGCATGGCCAGTTCCGGTGTTCCGACATTGGCCGACCTTCAGGACAGCTTTCCCGAGGCGGCGCGGCGTGCGCTGCGTGTCGCGCGTGGATCATCAGACACCGGTGCCAGTGGTGTTGGCGGTTTCTTGCGCGATCAACTGGGTGTCCGGTCGTTGACCCCGAAAGAGGGCAATGACCCCGATGCTGTTTTATCCCGTGCAGAAGCCGCGGTTGGCGATGGTCGTCTGCAGGATGCGCTTGCAGAACTTGAGGCGTTGCCAGAAGCAGGGCGTGCAGAATTGTCAGACTGGTCAGAGCAAGCCAAGCAGCGGCTGGATGCCGTCAGCGCGGCCGAAGCCCTGACTCAAGACATGAATTGAGAGCGAGGAACGCGTTATGCTTTGGTCTATTATTAAGATTGTTGGGTTCATCGCTCTTGTCGCGGGGGCGGCTTTCGGCGCAGATCATCTGTTAGAGCTTGAAGGCGGTGTGCGCATTGTCTTTGCCGGGGTCGAAATCAACCTGACACCGCTCAAAGCGGTGATTGCCCTGATCCTTTTGGTTCTTACGGTTTGGCTGTTCCTCAAGCTTTTTGCGCTTTTGATTGCCACGCTGAAGTTCATCAACGGCGATGAAACCGCCATTTCGCGCTATTTTGATCGTAGCCGGCAGGAAAAGGGGTATCGAGCCCTGTCCGAAGGTATGATGGCCTTGGCCTCTGGCGAAGGGGAATTGGCCATGTCACGGGCGAACAAGGCGGAAAAGTACCTTCGCAAACCGGCCTTGACCAACCTGATTACCGCGCAGGCCGCTGAACTGTCGGGCGATCGCCGCAAGGCCGAAGCCGTTTACAAACGTCTTTTGAAGGACGAGAAAACACGCTTTGTCGGCGTGCGCGGCCTGATGCGGCAAAAGATGGAACAAGGCGAAACAGAAACCGCTTTGAAACTTGCGGAAACCGCTTTTTCACTCAAGCCCAAGCACCCCGAGGTGCAAGACACGCTATTGCAGCTTCAGGCGGAAACCGCCGATTGGAAGGGCGCGCGCGCCACCCTGAACGCCAAACTGAAATACGGAAGCTTGCCGCGTGATGTGCACAAGCGGCGCGACGCGGTGTTGGCCCTGTCCGAGTCACGTGATGTTTTGGACGAAGGCAAAGATATCGAAGCCCGCGAAGCCGCGATCGAAGCCAACAAGCTGTCGCCTGATCTGGTGCCTGCGGCTGTGCTGGCGGCGCGTGGCTATATCGCGCAAGGCTCAAAACGCTATGCGGCGCGAGTTATTCGCAAGGCGTGGGGTGCCCAACCGCATCCCGATCTTGGCGCCGCGTTTGCCGAGATCGAACCGGATGAAAGCCCTGAACAGCGTCTGAAGCGTTTTGCGAAACTTTTGAAAGTGCACCCCGATCATCGCGAAACACGGCTACTGAACGCCGAGCTGCATCTTGCAAACGAAGACTTCCCCGGCGCACGGCGCGCCCTTGGCGATCTTGTTGACGTTGATCCAGATGCTCGTGTGCTCACGATCATGGCCGCGGTTGAGCGTGGCGAGGGCGGATCGGATGCTGTGGTTAAGGGCTGGTTGGCAAGGGCACTTGCCGCGCCGCGCGGCCCGGCGTGGGTCTGTGAGAAATGCCATCACATTCATGCCGATTGGGTGCCAACCTGTGAAAACTGCCATGCCTTCGACACTCTAAGCTGGACAGCGGCGCCAAAGACTAAGGTTGGCACATCGACAGGTTTGGAAATGCTGCCGTTGATTGTGGGTAGCCTAGAAGACAACACCGATGAACCCGCAGAAGACGACGCAGATGTTCTGGACGCGGAAGTGGTAGAGGACGAGGCGAAAAGCAAACCCGACACGCCCGCCTGAACATAGGCCCTATCGCACCTTTCACGTGGTGCGCGGATGCTGTTTTGTGATGGGCTTGGTGCCGCTGAAGGGACTCGAACCCCCGACCCCATCATTACGAATGACGTGCTCTACCAGCTGAGCTACAGCGGCTTTCTGCGCCGTCATTTAGACCCTTGCGTTCGGGCGCGCAAGGCAGAATCAAAAGTTGCGTTTGGTGTCTTCCCAGACCACATATCGCCGATCCCAGAGGGCTTTGATAACCACGCTTGCAGCTTTGTCAGCTGACAGGGCACCCGCCCTTTTGGCTGCTTTCTTGATATTGGTCAGCACCCCGCAAAGGTTGCCGAAAGACCATGTTACAAGATTGACGGATCGTGCGGATTCAAGCCGGAAACATCTACAGCCAGTCCCGCAAGATCGGGATCAACGGGATATCGGCGGGCGGCATGGGATATTCGCGCAGGGCGTTTGCACGGACCCATTTAAGCGCCTGTCCTTCGCGGCCTTGCGGGGTGCCCTCCCATTTGCGGCAGGCAAATAGCGGCATCAGAAGGTGAAAGTCATCATAGCTGTGGCTTGCAAAAGTCAGCGGTGCAAGGCAACTGGCCCATGTATTGATGCCCAACTCTTCCTCAAGCTCACGGATCAAAGCGTGCTCGGGCGTTTCGCCCGGTTCAACCTTGCCGCCCGGAAACTCCCAAAGGCCCGCCATGGATTTGCCTTCGGGGCGTTGTGTCAGCAAAATGCGGCCGTCGACGTCGATTAACGCCACGGCGGAAACAAGCACTGTTTTCATGAGCGATAATCGGCGTTGATATCGATATAGCCATGGGTCAAATCGCAGGTCCACACAACAGCCGTGCCGCCCCCCAAACCCAGATCGACATGTATGGTCAACTCTTGCTGCTTCATGTAGGCGGCAGCCGCGGCTTCGTTATAGCTGGGATCGACCCAGCCTTCATGCGCCACGCGGATATCGCCAAACCAGATGGACAATGTGTCCCGGTCGGCGGGAGCACCGGATTTGCCGATTGCCATAACCACACGGCCCCAATTGGCATCCTCACCCGCGATTGCGGTTTTCACCAGCGGTGAGTTAGCGATGGCCATGGCATGGGTGCGGGCGTCGGTATCGCTTGACGCGCCAGTCACCGAAATTTCAACGAATTTCGTCGCGCCTTCGCCGTCACGCACAACTTGATGGGCCAAATCCAGCATGACTTGCCGGAGGCCTTCCATGAACCCAACCGAGTTTTCGGTGACCCGAATGCCCGATGCCCCGGTCGCCCCAACGATCAGGGTGTCCGAGGTTGAGGTATCGCTATCGACGGTGATGCAATTGAATGTCTTGTTGTTCAGGGCGGATACCATGGACTGCAACACTGTCTGGTTCACCACGGCGTCGGTGAAAATATACACCAGCATGGTCGCCATGTCCGGGGCAATCATGCCTGACCCTTTGGCGATACCGGCAATGTGAACGGGTTGACCGTCGACGTGCACCGTTGTTCCCGACCCTTTGGGGAAGGTATCGGTTGTCATGATGGCTTGGGCGGCGTCCTTGATCGTGTCAGCGGACAGGTTGACCACCAACTCATCCAGTTTAGTGGTGATCTTGTCGTGGGGCAGAGGCTCTCCAATCACCCCGGTCGAAGACGTGAAAATGCGGGATTCCGGCAGGTTCAGGGCCTTTGCCGCTGCTTCAGTGACGAACTTGACCGCGTCCGTTCCATGCCGCCCGGTGAACGCGTTTGCGTTGCCCGAGTTCACCAGTATCGCAGCGCCCTGATCGCTGATGTGCCCGGTTTTTTCCTGACAATCCAGCACAGCGGCCGACCGCGTTGCTGATCGTGTGTATGCCCCGGCAATCGTCGAACCGGGAGACAGCACGGCCAACATCACATCGTCGCGCCCCGTATATCGAACGCCAGCTTGCGTTGTTGCGTACCGAACGCCCGCAATCGCGGGAAGATCGGGAAAGGCGCCGGGTGCAAGTGGCGATAAGGGAATAGGGGCGCCCATGATCAGTTCTCCAAAAGGTCCAGATTGTTCACGGTTTCCGGGTCAATCTCAGATGTATCCGCGCGATTGATCTTTGCACCCTCTGTCAGCTTTTCCAGATGCGCGTCAAACGCGGCTTGCCGCAATTGTTCTTCGATATCGGCGCGAACCTCATCAAGCTTGGGGGCGTCCTTAACCCGCGTTTCGTTCAACTTGATGACATGCCAGCCGAATTGTGTTTCCACCGGATCCGAGACTTGTCCGGGTTCAAGGGCCGCGACCGCCTGAAAGAACGGCTCAACCATGACCCCGGCTCCAAACCACCCCAGATCACCGCCGTTCGGACCAGACGGGCCGGTGGATTTTTCCGCAGCCAACTCAGCGAAATCCGCGCCATCGGTGAGGTCTTGAACAATGCTGTTTGCGTCATCTTCCGTTTCAACAAGGATATGCGCGGCTTGGTATTCTGTTTCAGCTTCGGCCCCGGCATAGTCTTCATCATATACGGCCTGAACTGCCTCATCGGACAGATCCGCGGTCATGACTTCGTCAATCACTTCGCCGGCAATGATGCCACGCCGCTCGTTTTCCAGAACCAGCGCGTTGCGGCGAGACAAATCGCCATTGTGATCCTGCATAAGAAGGGTCTGTTGGATCAGTTGATCCAGAATGCCGTCGAACAACAATTCAGCGGGCAATTGCGCGTATTGCTCCGGCAGCCCGGCGCGCAGGGCAATCATATGTCCAAGCGTGATATCGGTGCCGTTGACAGTTGCCAGAACGGCGTCTGGATCAGGCGTATCCTGTGCGGCTGCGGGAACCGGCAGCGCCAGCACCGAAGCCAAGGCAAAAACCGACAGAAAACCGGAACGAATGGACATGACAGACCTTTCTTGCATAACTGCATAACGGAGCCGCGCCGTTGCGCGACGTTGACACTCAATCGGCGGCCCCTTACATCGTCGTTGGACCAACAAAACCGCCATCTTGTGCCCGTTTTAGGGTGGCGCGACGGGCGGGGCAAGCAATTGCCTGATACGAATAAGCACAAACATCGGAACGGATAGAACATGCTGGGTATCGGAACTGTCGCCAAGAAGATCTTCGGCACACCAAATGACCGCAAGATCAAGGCGACTCGCCCACTGGTTGAAAAGATCAACGCCCTTGAGCCCGAGTTCGAGGCATTGAGCGACGAAGGGCTGATTGAAAAGACCCAAGACTTTAAAAAGCGTGTCGAAAATGGCGAAAGCCTTGACGTGTTGCTGCCCGAAGCCTTTGCAAATTGTCGCGAGGCCGCGCGACGTGCCTTGGGATTGCGGGCCTTTGATGTTCAGTTGATGGGCGGTATTTTCCTGCATCAGGGGAATATCTCGGAAATGAAAACCGGCGAAGGTAAAACGCTTGTCGCGACCTTCCCCGCCTATCTGAACGCGTTGACTGGCCGTGCCGTCCATATCGTCACGGTCAACGATTATCTGGCCCGCCGCGATGCTGAATGGATGAGCAAGGTTTACGGCGCATTGGGCATGACCACCGGTGTCGTTTACCCGCAGCAGCCCGAAGACGAGAAAAAGGCCGCATACGAATCAGATGTCACCTATGCCACCAACAACGAGTTGGGGTTCGACTATCTCCGGGACAATATGAAATCCTCGTTGGAGGAAATGAACCAGCGCGATCACTTCTTTGCCATCGTGGACGAAGTGGACAGCATCCTGATCGATGAGGCGCGCACGCCGCTTATCATCTCGGGGCCGGCGCAGGATCGCAGCGATCTATATGTCGCGATTGACCAGTTGATTCCCAACCTGACGGATGAGCATTTCCAGCTGGATGAAAAAACCCGCAACGTCACCTTCACCGATGAGGGCAACGAATTTCTGGAAAACCTGCTGCGCTCGAACGGGTTGCTGGAAGAAGGCCAATCTTTGTACGACCCTGAAAGCACGACGATTGTGCATCATGTCAATCAGGGGCTTCGCGCGCATAAATTGTTCCAGCGGGACAAAGACTACATCGTGCGCAACAGTGAGGTTGTCCTGATTGATGAATTTACGGGCCGCATGATGGCGGGCCGCCGTTTGTCGGATGGGTTGCATCAGGCGATTGAGGCCAAGGAAGGCTGCAATATCCAGCCCGAAAACGTCACCTTGGCCAGTGTTACGTTCCAGAACTATTTCCGCCTGTATGACAAGTTGTCAGGTATGACCGGTACAGCCGTGACCGAGGCCGAGGAATTTGCCGAGATCTACGGCTTGGGCGTGGTCGAAGTGCCCACGAACAAACCAATTGACCGCCTCGATGAAGATGACGCCGTCTATCGCACGGCCGAGGAAAAATTCAACGCGATTGTCGAAACGATCCGCGAGGCACATGAAAAAGGTCAGCCGATTCTTGTCGGGACCACCTCGATTGAAAAGTCCGAGATGCTCAGCCAATTGCTGACCAATGCCGGGATCACGCACAACGTCCTGAACGCCCGCCAGCACGAACAGGAAGCCCAGATTGTTGCCGATGCCGGCAAACTGGGCGCGGTCACAATTGCCACCAACATGGCTGGCCGAGGGACGGATATCAAACTTGGCGGGAATGTTGATTTTAAGATCATGCAGGCCTTGGAGGCCAATCCAGACGCCGACCCAGAAGAGATCCGCGAAAAGATCGAACAAGAACACACCGCCGATGAGCAGGCCGTCAAGGATGCGGGTGGGTTGTTCGTTCTGGCCACCGAACGGCACGAAAGCCGCCGGATAGACAACCAGCTGCGCGGTCGTTCGGGCCGACAGGGGGATCCGGGGCGCTCGTCTTTCTTCCTGAGCCTTGAAGACGACCTGATGCGCATTTTCGGGTCCGAGCGTTTGGAAAAAGTATTGTCGACCCTTGGGATGAAAGAGGGTGAAGCCATCGTTCACCCTTGGGTCAATAAATCGCTTGAACGGGCGCAGGCCAAGGTCGAAGGCCGTAACTTTGATATCCGCAAGCAGCTGCTGAAATTCGACGACGTGATGAACGAGCAGCGCAAGGTGATCTTCAAGCAACGTCTTGATATCATGAAGGCCGAAGATTTGTCGGATATCGTGCAGGACATGCGCGGTGAAGTGATTGATGAGCTGATCGACACGTATATGCCCCCCAAAACCTATGCCGACCAATGGGATACTGACGGGCTTCATGCGGCTGTTGTCGAACAGTTGAACATGGACTTGCCCGTTGTCGATTGGGCGGCAGAGGAAGGCGTTGATGACGATGAGATTGCCGAACGTCTTGATGCCGCCGCCGAAGAAATGATGGCCGAGAAAACGGCAGCCTTCGGCCCGGAAAACATGCGGGCGATTGAAAAGCAGATCCTTTTGCAAACGATCGACGCCAAGTGGCGCGAACACTTGCTGACGCTGGAACATTTGCGCAGCGTGGTTGGCTTCCGTGGCTATGCGCAGCGTGACCCGCTGAACGAATACAAAAACGAATCTTTCCAGTTGTTCGAGACAATGCTCGATAGCCTCAGGCAGGACGTGACACAAAAACTGTCGCAAATCCGGCCCATGAGCGAAGAGGAACAAAAGGCGATGATACAAGAAATCGCCGAACAACGTGCCGCGATGGAGCAAGCTGCCAAGCCCAAGCAGGGAGGAGAAGCGTCAAGCGCGACTCCAGCACCATCCGCTGACGCAATCGAAGGATTCGACGAAAATGATCCGTCCACATGGGGCAATCCAGGCCGTAACCAGACCTGTCCGTGTGGCTCGGGCCGGAAATTCAAGCACTGTCACGGGCGACTGTCCTGATCGAAATAACCTCGGCGCTGGTCTAATTAACTCCTCAAGACTGCCATATGGCTGCCCAGATCACTGTTTACGCTTTCCATGTCTATGGTGGACAGGGGAGTGAACGTGATGATCGGGCCAAGACGGATTTTGACGGCTGGTGGCACCTTCGCATGCGCCCTTGGTATTGGGTTTATCATGCAAAATATGGCCACGCCGCCGGAAGGGGCGGTGCCAGACAACAGTACTCAAATCGCCAGCCTGACAGCGACAGCACCGGACAATGCGTGGGACCCACTGCAAGACACTGTTGCCGTCGCGGTGCAGGACACACAGCACCAAACCTCGCCGAAACTGACCGATGTCAGATACACATCTGCGATGATTCCAGCACCACCGAAATCCGCGCCACAGCCGGAAAGACTGCCGTCAATGTCGGTTGACCGCGCGGTGGCCGTACCTGCATCACTGACCGATCAACCGATTGCCGTGCCGCCCCAAGATGTTCCGGCACCAGGATTTTCCTGCGACATCGAAATGACGGCAAATGTGCAGGCCGCAGCGATGGTCGAGGTTTCGCTTAATGCGCCCTGTATGGCGCACGAACGGTTTACGCTGCACCATAATGGCATGATGATTTCAGAGATTTTGGACGACGATGGGCAAAGCCGTATAAAAGTTCCGGCGTTGTCGTCCGATGCCGTTTTCATGGCGTCATTTGTGAACGGCAAGGCCGCCATGATCAGTGCAAAGGTCAATACATTGGAATATTACGACCGGGCGGTCATTCAGTGGCAAGGCGAAAGTGGCCTGCACCTTCATGCCTTTGAATTCGGGGCCGACTATGACGATGCCGGGCATATCTGGGCAAAGACCAAAGGCGATCTGAAGCAGGCCGTTGGTGGCAAAGGCGGTTTTATGGTCCGGTTGGGTGTAGATAGTTTGGCGGCGGCTTATATGGCAGAGGTCTATACTTTCCCGACAGGCGTTGCGCAGAAATCCGGGAACGTTGCGCTTACCGTAGAGGCTGAGGTTACACAGGCCAATTGTGGCCGGGATATCACCGCGCAGTCGCTTGAGGTTGCGGGCGCGGGCCCCCTCAGAGTTCGGGATCTGGAGCTGGCAGTGCCCGCTTGCGATGCGACTGGTGATTTTCTGGTGTTGAAAAACATGTTGAATGACCTGAAGATCGCGCAGAAGTAATCCGTAGCACTCGGGGGTCGTTTGATGATGATTGTGCGTGCGGCGCGTGTCGCCGCACTTTATTGGTTTTGTAGTGTCGGCGCGGTCGTGGCGCAGGATGTAACGTTGATTTCCCGTGATGGCGACGTGGAAATTTCGGGTGATTTGCTGGGTTTTGACGGTGAATTTTACCGTGTCCAGACGATCTATGGCGAATTGACTGTCGACGGCTCGGGGGTGCGCTGCGAGGGGCCGGGCTGTCCTAACCTTGAAAGCTATGTCGCGCGCGTTGGATTTTCCGGTGCGCCAACCATTGGACGGGTTTTAATGCCTGCCCTGCTTGAAGCATTTGCCTTGCGTCATCAATACGACCTAACCCGCGAAACTCTCGATGATGACCGGTTTGTGTATATCCTTTCCAATCCTGAAACAGCCACCGTGTTGGGTGAATTTACGTTGCGATTGTCCAACACAGATGAAGGGTTTGCCGACCTTCTGGCCAATGAGGCCGATATCGTCATGTCGGTGCGCGAAGTGCGACAGTCCGAGCGCCAACGCGCCCGCGAGGCAGGCTTGGGTGACCTGTCCGCACGCGGCCGCAGCCGCATTGTGGCGTTGGACGCGCTTGTTCCGGTCGTGGCGCCCAGCAATCCTGTTCAAAGGATCACAACGCCGCAACTGGCGCGCGTTTTGTCTGGTGATATCGCAAGCTGGGCCGAATTGGGTGGGCCTGATGCCCCGATAACCGTTCATGTGCTTGATGGGGCGTCGGGTATTGGACAGGCAACGCAAGACAGGCTGTTGGCGCCGATTGACAAATCTATGTCTGACGCGGCTCAAGCGCATCCCGATGGTCCGACACTGGCGCAAGCCGTTGCTGGCGATCCATTTGGATTGGGTGTCACCAGCCGTTCGGAGTTGGGCAATACTTGGGAATTGGCGCTGGAAGGGGAGTGTGGTTTTGCACTTCGTGCGACACGGCGGGCCGTCAAAACCGAGGATTACCCACTTACGGCGCCGTTGTTTTTGTACATGCCCGCCCGCCGGTTTCCAAAATTGATGCGCGAGTTTTTGGCGTATTTGCGCGATCCATCCGCCCAATTGGTTATTCGCCGCGCTGGATTTGTTGACCGGGCACCAGAAGAGATTGCGATAAATGCCCAAGGTGACAGGTTTGCAAATGCCATCGCCCGCGCCGGACCCGAAATAGATTTATCCGAACTGCAAAGAATGGTGCGGATTTTGGCGCCATTGCGACGTCTGACAACAACGTTTCGGTTCGAGGCAGGATCGGCAGGGTTGGATGCACAGTCGCGATCAAACGTGCAACAATTGGCGCGCGCTTTGGAGTTGGGGCTATATGATGCGCGCCGTTTGGTGTTTGTGGGGTTCAGTGACGGCGAAGGCCCTGCAGGGCCGAACAAAGCGATTGCAATGCGCCGGGCCGAGGCCGTGCGCCGCGCTGTGACGACAGCCGCGGAAACCGCGAATCTGGATCGCATAACACTGGAAACTGACGCCTTTGGCGAAGCGATGCCCATGGCCTGCGACGATAGCGAATGGGGCCGACAGGTAAATCGCCGGGTCGAGGTGTGGGTGCGTTAAAGATATCCTTCTGCGCGAAAGCTGACCTCACAGGATTTCCCGATGATGAGGTGATCATGCAATGCGATACCAAGCGCATCCGCCGCGATGCGAATTTGGTGGGTCATGCTGATATCGGCATCAGATGGGGTGGGGTCGCCCGAAGGATGATTATGCACCAAGATCAAAGCACTGGCATTCAGGTGCAACGCCCGTTTGACCACTTCGCGCGGGTATACCGGAACGTGATCAACTGTGCCGTCCGCTTGTTTTTCATCCGCAATCAGTACGTTTTTGCGATCAAGGTAAAACACTCTGAATTGTTCGACATTTTGATGCGCCATGGTGGTGTGGCAATAATCAAGCAACGAATCCCAAGACGAGATGACCTGTCGCTGCAAAATGCGGGCGCGCGATAGACGATGGGCCGCCGCTTCGATGATCTTAAGCTCGCACACAACCGCGTCCCCGACGCCTGCAACCTCGGCCAGATGGTCAGGCGGTGCCGACACAACGCTGTTAAAGTCACCAAATTTCTGCAACAGCTGATGCGCCAGAGGTTTAACATCGCGCCTTGGAATGGCCCGGAACAGCACCAGTTCCAACAGTTCGTAATCTGGTAGTGCTTGTGGTCCCCCGGACAAAAACCTGTCGCGCAGCCGCTTGCGGTGGTCTTTGATATATGACGGCAGGCGTTTGCCTTGCGGCACATGTTGTGCCGCAGCTTCATCCCCGCTGAACAGCGGAAGAGCGCGTTCGTTAAATGAACAAGGATCGGTCATGCCGATTAGCCTGACGCAGCCGGGTTAGGGATTGGTTAACAACGGGCCAATCTTCGTATCTGGGGCAGAGGGGCTGCCAAGGCGCAAAGAAAAGGGGCGCGCCAAACAAGCACGCCCCTGACTATTTCTAATTGGAAGCCCTTAAGAGACTGATGTCAGCCTTTCATGCCATCCCAAAAGCTTTTCACCGAAGAGAAAAAGCTTTTGCTTTCGGGATTGTTGTCTTCTGACAAAGCCTCGAATTCGCGCAACAGTTCTTTTTGGCGCGATGTGAGGTTCACGGGTGTCTCTACGGCCAGTTCAATGAACATGTCGCCGCTGCCGCCACCACGCAATGCGGGCATCCCTTTGTTCCGCAATCGCATCTGGCGACCTGATTGCGACCCGCAGGGAATCTTGACGCGGCTGCGGCCACCATCAATTGTCGGAACTTCGATGTCACCGCCAAGGGCGGCGGTGGTCATCGAAACAGGGACGCGGCAGAACAGGTTCGTATCTTCGCGCTCGAAAATATCATGCTTGGCGACTTCTATAAAGATATAGAGGTCTCCGGCTGGTCCGCCGCGCATTCCGGCCTCGCCCTCGCCGGCAAGCCGGATACGTGTCCCGGTTTCAACGCCAGCAGGGATATTTACGTTGAGTGCGCGTGTCTTTTCAATCCGCCCCTGTCCGTGGCAGGTGTTGCAGGGGTTCTTGATGATCTGGCCCAGCCCCGAGCAGGTTGGACAGGTGCGTTCCACCGTGAAGAAGCCTTGCTGTGCGCGCACCTTGCCCATGCCGGAACATGTTGGGCATGTGGTGGGCTCTGCACCGCCTTCGGCACCTGATCCGTTGCAGGAATCGCATTGCACGGCAGTCGGGACGTTGATCGACTTTTGAAGGCCGTTATAGGCCTCTTCCAGAGTGATCCGGAGATTGTAGCGCAGGTCTGATCCGCGCGCGGCCCTTTGCCGCC
The DNA here is from genome assembly GCF_011601345.1 of Roseovarius gahaiensis. GTDB lineage: Bacteria > Pseudomonadota > Alphaproteobacteria > Rhodobacterales > Rhodobacteraceae > Roseovarius > Roseovarius gahaiensis. The sequence goes on along the minus strand of NZ_JAAORB010000002.1, from coordinate 25,907 downwards.
CGCCGCCTGCGCGTCCGCCACCCATAAAGTCGCCAAACAGGTCGTCGAATACATCCGAAAAGGCCGATGCAAAATCGCCCTGACCTGGACCCCCGCCATATCCGCCGCCCGGACGTTGGCCACCACCGCCCATGCCGCCTTCGAAGGCCGCATGCCCAAAGCGATCATAGGCCGCCTTTTTTTCGGGGTCTTTCAGAACGTCATAGGCTTCGCCAGCTTCTTTGAACTGCGCCTCGGATTCAGGATTGTCTTTGTTGCGGTCGGGGTGAAGTTCCTTGGCCTTTTTCCGGTAGGCCTTTTTGATCTCGTCCTCCGACGCGCCCTTGGATATGCCGAGCACTTCGTAATAGTCGCGTTTGGCCATCGGGGATCTCCTTTTGTTGGAACATGCGGGGCCGGCCCAGTTATTGGACCGGCCCCAATGGTCCCGTCAGGCGCCTTACGAGCGCTTGTCGTCGTCCAGGTCCTCGAAGTCGGCGTCGACGATGTCTTCGTCACCCGACCCGGCACCTTCATCAGCGGCAGACGGCTCACTGCCGCCTTCGTCGGCCTGCGCTTTGTAGATCGCTTCGCCCAGCTTCATGGCCGCTTCGGTCACGTTCTGAATGCCCGACTTGATCTTTTCAGCGGTCGCATCGTCTTTCTCAAGATCGTCTTTCAGCGCCGCGATGGACAGTTCGATCGCTTCAACGGTGGTTGGGTCAACCTTGTCGCTGTGTTCTTCCACCGACTTCTCCGTCGAATGAATCAGGCTTTCGGCCTGGTTCTTGGCTTCGATCAGTTCACGACGCGCCTTGTCAGCGTCGGCGTTTTCCTCGGCCTCTTTGACCATCTTTTCGATGTCATCATCACTTAGGCCGCCAGACGCCTGAATGGTGATTTTTTGCTCTTTGTTGGTGCCCTTGTCTTTGGCAGATACAGAAACGATACCGTTGGCGTCGATGTCGAATGTCACCTCGATCTGGGGCATGCCGCGCGGTGCTGGCGGGATGTTTTCAAGGTTGAACTGACCCAGCAACTTGTTGTCTGCGGCCATTTCACGCTCGCCTTGGAACACCCGGATCGTCACGGCACCTTGGTTATCCTCGGCGGTCGAGAAGATCTGCGATTTGTTGGTCGGGATCGTGGTGTTGCGGTCGATCAGGCGTGTGAAGACACCGCCAAGCGTTTCGATCCCAAGCGAGAGCGGCGTCACGTCGAGCAGAACAACATCCTTGACGTCGCCTTGCAGAACACCGGCCTGAATGGCGGCGCCCATGGCGACAACCTCGTCCGGGTTCACACCCTTATGGGGTTCTTTGCCAAAGAACTTGGTAACCTCTTCGACCACCTTGGGCATGCGGGTCATGCCGCCGACCAAAACGATCTCGTCGACTTCGTTGGCCGAAAGGCCCGCATCCTTGAGAGCGGCGCCACAGGGCTTCATCGATGCTTTGATCAAGTCGCCAACAAGGCTTTCCAGCTTGGCACGGGTCAGCTTGATGACCATGTGCAGCGGCTGACCGTCTGAGCCCATCGAGATGAACGGCTGGTTGATCTCGGTTTGCGAGCTGCTGGACAGTTCGATCTTGGCTTTTTCAGCGGCCTCTTTCAGGCGCTGCAATGCCATCTTGTCTTTGGTCAGATCGACGCCGTTTTCTTTTTTGAACTCGTCCGCAAGATAGTTGACGATCCGCATATCAAAGTCTTCGCCGCCAAGGAAGGTATCGCCGTTGGTGGCTTTGACTTCGAACAGGCCGTCGTCGATTTCAAGGATGGTCACGTCGAACGTGCCGCCGCCAAGGTCATAAACGGCGATGGTGTGCGTGTTTTCCTTGTCCAGACCGTAGGCCAGCGCGGCAGCCGTCGGTTCGTTGATGATGCGCAGCACCTCAAGCCCGGCAATCTTGCCTGCGTCTTTCGTGGCCTGCCGCTGAGCGTCATTGAAGTAAGCCGGCACGGTGATGACGGCCTGTGTCACGTCTTCGCCCAGATAGCTTTCGGCAGTTTCCTTCATTTTGCCAAGGATGAAGGCCGAAATCTGCGAGGGGCTGTATTTTTCGCCGCGGGCTTCGACCCACGCATCGCCGTTGCCGCCATCAATGACGTTGAACGGCATGTTTTTCTTGTCCTTGGCCAAATCCGCATCGTCTTCGCGGCGACCAATCAGGCGCTTGACGCCGAAAATGGTGTTTTCCGGGTTGGTGACAGCCTGCCGTTTTGCGGGCTGACCGACAAGGCGTTCGCCTTCGGCAAACGCAACGATGGACGGTGTGGTGCGCGCCCCTTCCGAGTTTTCGATGACGCGGGCCTGACTGCCGTCCATGATAGCGACGCAGCTGTTGGTGGTCCCAAGGTCAATACCGATCACTTTAGACATGTTTTTCGATCCCTTCGTTTTCAAGGCGATGTTCCGGACGCCCGGCCCATTATGGCACCGACCCCCCGATGGTTGGGCGGCCCCGGACAGAACTGGCCGGGTTCCGCGCTTTGCGGGTATATAGGCAGGGGAAACTGCCCCTGCAAGCACAGTAGGAGTTTGGATATGCCTATTTTTCGCATAATTCTTGGCAGGCAACATTTGATCAGGGGGCAGTATGGCGAATACGGTGCTTAGGATCCGAGGGATCGACATTTACAAGGAATATCTAACGCCGGATCGGCAGGCCGAATTGGTTGACGATATTCGGCAGGTCGTGCGGCGTGCGCCCTTTGCCCACCCGGTGACGCCCGGAGGACGGCGCATGTCGGTCAAGATGACGTCGGCGGGGCGATTTGGCTGGGTGACCGATCAATCCGGCTATCGCTACGAGAGGCGGCAAGCCAATGATGATCCTTGGCCCGAGATTCCCGAGGCCGTGTTGCGCATTTGGGCGGATCTGGTCAGTGCCAGTCGCGGCCCGGATTGCTGCTTGGTCAATTTTTATACCGATACGGCAAAGATGGGGATGCATCAGGACAAGGACGAGGCCGATTTTCGGTGGCCCGTTCTGTCTATTTCGCTTGGTGATGCCGCGCTGTTTCGGATTGGCAACCTGACGCGCGGCGGCAAGACCGAGTCCCTTTGGCTTGAATCCGGCGATGTCATGGTCATGGGAGGGGATGCGCGACTGACCTATCACGGGATCGACAGGATTAGGCCGGGGTCATCAAGAGTGTTGCCGCATGGTGGCCGGATTAACCTGACATTGCGCGTCGTGGAATGACACCTGACATCTAGCGGCGTGCATCCCAGCTTTTGGATGCATATTGCCGCGTGTAAAACTCGCCCATCATGCCAATGACAAGCAAGGTCACCCCGACGATCAACGGATATTCATACGAGGAGTTGCGCGGGAAGTAGTTTACGAAGGTGAAGCCGCGGCATTGATCAATCGCGTGAAACAACGGATTCCAGTCGAACATCGTCAGCATGAACGATGGAAGAGAGTTGGCCACGAACATCTTGCCCGAAGCAATCATGTTGGCGCGTTGGTAGATCGTGGTGAAAATCTCTACAAATGCTGGAAACCACGGCTTGATCGCAAGCAACACCAATCCAATCGATACGCCGGTAAACCATGACAGCAGTAGCATCCCAAAGGCCGGAATAGGTTCGGCAATTTCAAACGGTGTGACCGCGACATGATAGGTAAACAAGATAACGGTGACCGACAGAACCTGAATGTAAAGAGAGCCAAGCGCCGCTGCGGCAACCGAAATCACAGTGTTCATGGGGGCATGTTGCATCATCGGCGATGAGGGCCCCTCGGCCCCGACAACCGCGCCAAGCGCCTTGATGTGTGTCAGGAACAGAAAAATACCCGACATCATGTAAAGCAAAAAATCGCCGCGCAATTTGGCACCGCGCAGGCCAAGAACCGAGAACATCAAATAGAAAGCCATAACAAAGATCACGGCTTGCAAAATGTTGTTGATCAGGGCGAAAAACGCGTTCCCATGGGTCTTTCGCACGCTGCGCACGGTTGAGTGATAGATCAGCTCAAGCGTCGAGATCGCCGATTGCTTTTGGGAGTCGTCTTTTGAAACATAGCCTCACCTGACCGGCACTTTTGTGGGTTTCTGACACGGATTTCTTGCTGATCCGTTAGTTGCATACCATAAGGGGAGCCAATCGTTGGATCAACACACGCTATTTTCAACGTGTGCGCAAGAGTGAACAGGAGTGGTACCTTGAATTATGAGCGACTGGAGCAAACCATGCGCCAACTGGCCCTTCAGGCCGGTGATCGGATTATGGACATTTATAATTCAGAAGATTTTGACGTAAAAGTAAAGTCTGATGACAGCCCGGTCACCGAGGCGGATGAGGCCGCTGATGCCCTGATTTCAGAGGGTTTGCGCCGCGCCTTTCCCGATATGGCCCTTGTCACCGAGGAACAAGCCAATTCGCACACGCAAAAGGTCGATACCTTCCTGATCGTTGATCCTTTGGACGGCACCAAGGAATTCATCCACCGCCGGGGCGATTTTACGGTCAATATCGCTTACGTGGAAAACGGCGTGCCGGTGCGCGGCGTCGTTTATGCGCCGGCAAAAGGGCGCATGTTCTATACCCGCGCCGATGGTGTTTCCGTTGAAGAGGATGGACCTTTCGACAAGGACACCCCCGGCACCTTGCGCCCGATACAGGTTGCACAGCCGAACAACGATTCGCTTATGGTCGTGGCAAGCAAATCGCACCGCGATCAAGCCACGGATGACTATATCGGCAAATATAGCGTCAAGGACATGACCAGTGCGGGCTCGTCCTTGAAGTTTTGTCTGGTCGCGACAGGCGAAGCAGATATTTACCCGCGCGTCGGCCGCACGATGGAGTGGGACACGGCCGCCGGGCAAGCGGTGTTGCACGGTGCAGGTGGTCAGGTGGTGCAGTTCCAAGACCACGCGCCGCTACGCTACGGCAAAGACGGTTTCGCCAATCCGTTTTTCATCGCCTATGCCCCCGGTGTCGAGTTGCAGGAGGCCTGATGCAGCCCCTTATCGTTATCCCGGCGCGCTATGCATCAACCCGTTATCCGGGCAAACCCTTGGTCGAGTTGACGGGCGCAACCGGGGCAAAGAAAAGCCTGATCCAAAGAAGCTGGGACGCGGCCAAGCAGGTGGCGGGCAATCCGCGCGTGGTGGTTGCGACGGATGATGATCGCATCCGCGACGCAGCGGAAGCTTTTGGTGCCGAGGTTGTTATGACCTCCCCGTCATGTCGCAACGGCACCGAGCGTTGCGCCGAGGCGCATACCGTTCTGGGCGGATCTTATGAGGTGATTGTCAATCTTCAGGGTGACGCCCCACTGACGCCGCATTGGTTTGTCGAAGCCCTGATAGACGAACTATCAAACGATCCCGCTGCAGGCATGGCAACACCTGTTTTGCGCTGTGACGGGCGGGCTTTGAACGGGTTCCTTGAAGATCGCCAAGAGGGGCGTGTGGGTGGAACGACTGCGGTTTTCGATGCTGTGCATCATGCGCTGTATTTTTCAAAAGAGGTGATCCCGTTCACATCGCGCACTTATGCCGATGATGAGGCGACGCCGGTCTTTCATCATGTCGGTGTCTATGCCTATCGCGCGCACGCTTTGAAAGACTACCTTGGCTGGTTCGAAGGTCCGCTGGAAACGCTTGAAGGTTTGGAACAGCTGAGATTCATGGAGAACGGTGCGCCGGTGCGCTGTGTCGAAGTGAATGCACGCGATCGTCAATTCTGGGAGTTGAACAACCCTCAGGATGTGGCGAAGATCGAAGCGATGATGGCGGAGATGGGATTAGAGTAAAATTCAGGTTGGATCGGCTGTCGTCATGCGGTGATGTGCAAATTCTAATTCCCGTTAAATGCGAAGTTTCAGTTTACGATTCAGCCAATTTATCGCATGTAGGGTGAATTAGTCAGCGTTGTCTGGTTGAGCGGTGAAGGGCAGTCAGGAGTGGTCATGCGTAAAAAGGTTACCAAAGCGATTTTTCCAGTGGCAGGATTGGGCACGCGTTTTTTGCCTGCAACCAAATCTGTCCCCAAGGAAATCATGACATTGGTAGACCGGCCATTGGTGCAATACGCGATTGATGAAGCGCGGGCCGCCGGGATCAAGGAATTTATCTTTGTCACGTCCAGAGGCAAAAGTGCGCTAGAGGACTATTTCGATCTTGCTCCGCAGCTTGAACAGGAACTGCGCAAAAAGGGCAAAGACGATCTTCTCAAGATTCTCAAATCGACAAACATGGATAGTGGTGAAATCGCCTATCTACGACAGCACAAACCCCTTGGGCTTGGGCACGCGGTATGGTGCGCCCGGCATCTGATCGCGAACGAGCCGTTTGCCGTGCTTTTGCCGGATGACGTTATTGCCGCCGACAAACCGTGTCTGGCCCAGATGGTCGAAGCCTTTGAAGAAACCCAAGGCAACATCGTTGCCGCCATGGAGGTGCCAGACGACAAGGCATCGTCTTATGGCGTTCTGGATATCAAGGAAGATATGGGGCGGATTGTTTCAACCAACGGCATGGTCGAAAAGCCACCGATGGGCCAAGCGCCGTCGAACCTTGCCGTGATCGGACGCTATATTCTGACGCCACGGGTGCTTCAGCAGTTGAACAGAAAGAAAACAGGTGCCGGCGGCGAAATCCAGTTGACGGATGCCATCTCGGATGCACGCGAAGCCGGGGACGAGGTGTTCGGGTTCCGATTTGATGGAACGCGCTTCGATTGCGGGTCCAAGGCTGGATTTTTGCAAGCCACGGTGTCCTTCGCACTCCAACGCGATGACCTGCGCGATGACCTCTACGGATATCTAAGCGAGATCCTGTCCGCTGATAAAGCTGCGCAGTAAAAATCGGGGGACGATGTGTCCAATATACTGGTGACAGGCGGGGCGGGTTATATCGGCTCGCATGCGTGCAAGGCGCTCAAGGCTGCGGGCTATACGCCGGTAACCTACGACAATCTTAGCACCGGGTGGGAAGATGCGGCAAAGTTCGGGCCGTTTGAACAAGGTGATCTGACGGATCGAGACCGCTTGGATCAGATTTTTGCGGCCTACCAACCCACGGCGATCCTGCACTTTGCCGCCTTAAGCCAAGTGGGCGAAAGCATGCGCGATCCTGGCATGTACTGGCACAACAATGTTTCGGGGTCGCTGACGTTGTTTCAGGCTGCGGTTGCGGCCGGTTGCTTGAATGTCGTTTTTTCGTCAACCTGTGCCACCTATGGGGATCAGGATAATGTCGTTCTGGACGAAAACAGCGCCCAGCATCCGATTAACGCATATGGCGCGTCAAAGCGCGCAATCGAAGATATGCTGCGGGACTTTCAAAACGCCTATGGCTTGAATCACGTTATTTTCCGTTACTTCAACGTGGCCGGTGCCGACCCCGATGCAGAAGTGGGCGAATTTCATCAGCCTGAAACGCATCTGATCCCGCTGATCCTCGATGCCATCGATGGAAAGCGCGATGCGCTGACGATTTTCGGAACGGATTACGACACACAAGATGGCACCTGCATTCGTGACTATGTCCATGTGATGGATTTGGTGGATGCCCATATTTTGGGCTTGAAGTGGCTGGAAGACTCCAAGGGCTGCGACGTGTTCAACCTTGGGACCGGGACTGGATTTTCTGTTCGGGAAGTGATGCAGCAAGCACAGGCTGTCACCGGCAAAGATGTGCCTTTTATCGAAGGCCCGCGTCGTCCGGGCGATTGTACAAAACTGGTCTCGGGCTCTGACCGGGCCGAGGCCGATCTGGGCTGGACGCCCAAACGCTCGACCTTGGAGCATATGATCGGAGACGCGTGGCGGTGGCATCAAACTGGACATTATGTGAAATAACACCGAGTCTGCCTGCCATAACGCGGACGGGGCGGATCATCAGGCATGGAGTGGTTGAAAAAGGCGGCACAAGCATACCGGCTGCGTTGGAAGCGCCGCCGCTTTCTGGCCCGCGCCGTGCGCAAGCGCCGCGAATTGTGCTGTGTGAAAAACCGTACAAATCAGATTGCACCTGATGCTATTCTTGGCTTTTGCACGATGCGCAACGAAATGTTGCGGTTGCCGTATTTTCTCGACCACTACAGGCGTTTGGGCGTCGTGCATTTTCTGATCGTCGACAATGACAGTGATGACGGTACGCTTGAGTATCTCGGGACTCAGCCTGACGTTTCGCTTTGGCATACAAAACACAGCTACAAGTCTTCGCGCTTTGGGGTTGATTGGCTGACATGGCTGCAAATGCGCTATGCCCACGGTCATTGGTGCCTGACCGTCGATGCGGATGAGATATTGGTTTATCCCCATTACGAAACCCGCCCCTTGCCTGCCCTGACAAATTGGCTGGACCGCCGTGGGCGGCGGTCAATGGGGGCCTTGATGCTGGATATGTATCCCAAAGGCCCCGTGCAGGATCATCCCTATGCCGCAGGCGATGATCCCTTTCGCACATTGTGCTGGTTCGATGCGGGCAATTACGTGATCCAGAAAAAGCCAGATCTTGGGAGTTTATGGATCCAAGGCGGCCCGCGTGCGCGCTGCTTTTTCGCCGACAATCCCCGCCGGGCGCCAACGATGGGAAAGGTTCCGCTGGTGAAATGGCATTGGCGTTATGCTTATGTCAGTTCGGCGCATTCGCTTTTGCCCAAACGATTGAACCATACGTATTGCGAAAACGGGGGCGAGATATTTTCGGGTATTTTGTTACATACGAAATTTTTGCAGGTCATCGTTGATAAATCCGCCGAGGAAAAAAGCCGACAAGAGCATTTTGCCAACAGCACCCTTTATGATGCATACTATGACCGCTTGATCGAAAATCCCAACCTTTGGTCTGAAGGATCGACTAGATTGATCAGTTGGCGGCAATTGGAGGCCATGGGCCTGATGTCAAAGGAAGATTGGGTTTGACGTGAAGGCGTGAAACAACATTACGTTGTTGCGTAGTATTGTTTTCTGTTTGGAAAAATAATGTGTTAATCGTCAGCCTGCTACACATCACAGTGCGTTAATCGGGCAAAGGGGTAAGGCGTGAGCTTGGTTCAATCATATCGTATGCGTCTGAAACGCAAGCGGGCCAAGATTAGGGCGTGGCGCAAGCATTTTTCGTTGCGTTCCGTTTCCGACAGAACAAACAAGATCAAGCCCGGCGATATTTTAGTGTTTTCGACCTTTCGGGACGAATATGTGCGGCTGCCGTATTTCATGGAATATTACCGCAATCTGGGCGTGTCGCATTTCCTTATGGTGGACAACGACAGTCAGGATGGCGGACGCGAATATCTGGCTGATCAGCCAGACGTATCTTTGTGGACAACCAAGGCCAGCTACAAAAATGCACGTTTCGGCGTGGATTGGCTCAATTGGTTGCAGGCGAAATATGGTGACGGTCATTGGATCCTTGTGGTCGATCCGGATGAATTCTTTGTCTACCCTTTTTGCGATACACGCCCGATCCGCGCCTTGACAGATTGGCTGGACGTGTCGCACCTGCGGTCCTTCGGTGCGATGCTGCTGGATATGTATCCCAAGGGGCGCATGGATGCGGTGCGCTATCTTCCCGGCCAAAACCCGATCGAAATTGCGTCTTGGTTTGATCCTGGGAATTACGTGATCCAGAAAAACGGCGCCTTTGGAAATCTGTGGATACAGGGCGGGCCGCGGGCGCGCGTTTTTTTCGCCGATAAGCCCAAAAAGGCCCCTGCCTTGAACAAGGTGCCGCTGGTCAAATGGGATCGGCGCTATGCGTTTGTCAGTTCAACACATATGCTGCTGCCGCGCGGTTTGAATCAAACGTACGATACATTGGGCGGCGAAAAAGCCAGCGGCGTTTTGCTGCATGCCAAGTTTCTGGATACCTTCGCCCACAAGGCCGAAGAAGAGCTTGACCGCAAGCAGCATTATGCGGCCAGCGTTGAATATCAGTCGTATTACGACAACCTGCATGACAACCCAGACCTTTGGTGCAAATGGTCGGAAAAATATATAAACTGGCGCCAATTGGAAATCCTTGGGCTGATGTCCAAAGGAAACTGGGCTTGAGGGAAGGGCAGTAAAGGGTGAGTGTCGGTATCATCATGTTGGTGCACACGGCCTTTGACCGGGCCGAACAGGTGGCGCGGCATTGGGCGGCATCGGGCTGTCCTTTGGTGATCCGTTCCGCGTGATGTCTTTAACGCTTTTACCAAGGCGTTGTCCGATTTGCCGGATGTGCGTTACAGCAAACGCCACCGCTGTGAATGGGGCACGTGGGGGTTGGTTGCCGCCACCCAAGGCGCGGCCGAGTTGATGCTGCAAGAGTTTCCCGATGTCCGTCATGTCTATTTGGCGTCAGGCTCATGCCTTCCGCTGCGTCCGGTGCAGGAATTGAAGGACTATCTGGCCGACAGGCCAAATACGGATTTCATTGAATCGGCAACAACTGCCGATGTTCCTTGGACGATCGGTGGTTTGGACCATGAAAGGTTCACCCTGCGATTCCCGTTTTCATGGCGCAAAAATCGGTTTTTGTTCGACCGTTACGTCGCCCTTCAGCGCAGGATGGGCTACAAACGCCATATTCCCAATGGCATCGTGCCCCATATGGGCAGCCAATGGTGGTGCCTGACCCGGCAGACGTTGTCAGCGATCCTGTCAGATCCGGAGCGCGATATTTATGATCGCTATTTCAAGCGTGTCTGGATTCCGGATGAAAGCTATTTTCAGACATTGGCGCGCCAATACTCACGCCAGATCGAAAGCCGCTCGCTGACGCTTTCGAAGTTCGATTATCAGGGAAAGCCGCATATTTTCTACGATGATCACCTGCAATTGCTGCGGCGGTCTGATTGCTTTGTTGCGCGCAAGATTTGGCCATTCGCCAACCGTCTATACGATGCGTTCCTGACCGATAGTGCCGGCGCGATGAAGCGGACCGAACCAAATCCCGGCAAGATTGACCGCATCTTTTCCAAAGCGGTCGAACGCCGCACACTGGGGCGGCCCGGCCTTTACATGCAAAGCCGGTTCCCCGTTGAGGGCCGTGAAAATGGCCTGACATGCGCGCAGTATTCTGTTTTCGAAGGCTTCAGCGATCTCTTTGAGAACTTCGAATCTTGGCTGGCGCGGGTCACGGGAACGCGGGTGCATGGCCATCTGTTTGCGCCAGAACACGCCGAATTTGCTGACGGGCAAACCGTGGTAAACGGCGCGTTAAGCGATAGTGCCACCCTGCGCGATTATAATCCGCGGGCTTTTTTGACCAGCCTGATCTGGAACACGCGGGGCGAACGCCAGTGTTTTCAGGTCGGCCCCCAAGACACGATCAAAAATATCGAATGGGATATCGCCAAAGACCCCAATGCACAGATTTCCGTGATCAGCGGGGCTTGGGCCGTACCACTGTTCAAATCGAACCGAAATTTTTCTGAGATCAGGCAAGAAGCGGCGCGTTTGCAGCAAGCAGAAAGCAAGCATCTTGGCGTTCTTAGGTCACAATGGTCCAAGGCACGTATTCGGATTTGGACGATGGCAGATTTCATCGAAGCCCCGATGGAGCCTTTGCAAACCATCATTGATGAAATCGGCCAGCAGAATATGCGGGGCATTGCCGAGGTGCCGAAAATGGCCGAGCTGACCGGCTTTGGCCAATTCCTGCAAAATCTGAAAAACCAAGGGATGCATCCCTATCTGATGGGCGATTTCCCAGTGGCGCATGACCCGCACGAGCAGCAGAACAACAAACCAAAACCCTATTTGGTAAAGTAACCCAGTATGTCTGATAAATTCGATTATTTTGTCGTGTTCGCCGAAATGCGCACCGGCTCGAACTTTCTTGAAAACAACCTCAATGCCTTCGACAGCTTTGACTGCCATGGGGAGGTGTTTAATCCCTACTTCATTGGCTACCCGAACCGCACCGAAATCTTGGGCATGACGCAAGCGATGCGGGATGCCGATCCGGCGCGGATGATCGAGGCGGTTAAAACAAACTCCAATGGTCTGGGTGGATTTCGGTTTTTCCATGACCATGATCGCAGGGTGCTGGATATCTGTCTGGATGATCCGCGCTGTGCCAAGATTATCCTGACCCGCAACCCGGTGGATAGCTATGTATCATGGAAGATTGACCAAGCGACGGGGCAGTGGAAACTGACCAACGTAAAGCGCCGCAAAGACAGCAGCATCAAGTTTGACGGGCCGGAGTTTGAAACGCACGTGTCGCAGTTGCAGAAGTTCCAAGTGTTTTTGCTGAACCGGCTGCAAATCACCGGCCAGACCGCGTTTTATGTCGATTACGACGATCTTCAGTCTGTCGAAATCATCAACGGGATGGCAACGTTTCTTGGCAGCGATGAACGGCTGGAGGCGCTTGATGCGTCGTTGAAAAAGCAAAACCCTAGCCCGCTTGAGGCCAAGGTGTCCAATTTCGATGAAATGGAACAGGCACTTTCAGGTTTGGACCCGTTCAATCTGTCGCGGACCCCGAATTTCGAACCCCGTCGCGGCCCTGCTGTGCCAGCATATGTGACATGTGCGCATGCGCCCTTGTTGTATATGCCCGTGCGTTCGGGCCCCGAGGCCGAAGTGCGCCAGTGGATGGCGGCGCTTGATGAAGTCCCGGAAGATACGCTGCCAACACATCTGAATCAAAAGGCTTTGCGCCAGTGGAAAAGACGCAACAAAGAGCACCGCAGTTTCACGGTTTTGCGTCACCCTGTTGCGCGTGCGCATGATGCGTTTTGTTCAAAAATCCTGTTGCAGGATCAGGGCAGCTATACTGATATCCGCAAGACCCTGCGCAATTTTCATAAACTTCCGATACCGGGTGGCGACTTGGGGCCTGACTATGACCGGCGTGCGCATAGAGCGGCATTTGTGGCTTTTTTAGAGTTTTTGCGCCTGAATCTGGCGGGCCAAACCAATATTCGAATTGATGCACATTGGGCGTCGCAAACAGCCGTTTTGCAAGGTATGGCGCAGTTTTCCGTGCCGGACATCGTGTTGCGCGAAGATGAAATGGCTAGCCAATTGCCAGCCTTGGCTGCCAAAGTGGGGTATCCCAAGGCACCCAAGCCGCCGGCTGCAGCCTCACAAGTTCCGTTTGAATTAAGCGATATCTATGACGCAGATATCGAGGCCTTGGTCAGCGATGTCTACCAGCGCGATTACATGATGTTCGGTTTTAAAGCCTGGCAATAGCAATGCCGGTCAGGCCGCTTGCGCGGCCTGCGCTTCGGTCACGATGGTATAAAGCGTTGCCGGATCGGTATTGGAGCGTAACTTGGCACAGACAGAGGGGTCGCGCAGGGTGCGCGACACCAAAGCCAACGCCTTGAGGTGTTCAACCCCTGCATCACTGGGCGCAAATAGCGCAAAAGCCAAATCCACAGGCTGTCGGTCGACCGCATCGAAATCAATCGGTTTTTCCAGCAGCACAAAGGCGCCAACCACGTCTGTCAATCCGTCCAACCGTGCATGTGGCAACGCAACGCCATTGCCCACGCCTGTTGGCCCAAGGCTTTCGCGTTCTTGTAGCGCTTCCACAGTGGTTGATTGGCTGACCCCGTAGACAGAACTGGCAATTCCGCCCAGTTCATGCATCAGTCGCTTCTTACTAGAGACAGCAGACAACACACGCACGGCCTCTGGCTTGAGGATGATAGACATATCCATTGGTACTCGATGCTCCGCCGGGCGCGACGCATTCACGCCCGGCCCTGTGCCTGTTTAGGGATCAATCCAGCCTATGTTACCGTCGTCGCGACGGTATACGACGTTCAGACCCTTATTCCCCTCGTTTCTGAAGACAAGAACAGGCAAACCGGAAAGTTCCATTTGCATAACCGCTTCACCGACCGAAAGTGCTGGAATTCGTGTTTCCATTTCCGCGACAATAATCGGCTGAAGGCTTTCCGGCTCCGAATCCCCATCTCCACTATCAGAAGCGAGGATATAAGAGGAAGCACCGGAAAGTTCAACCGGCTGCAGGCGTTCACGATGATGGTCTTTCAGCCGACGCTTGTAGCGCCTGAGCTGTTTTTCCATTTTATCGCAGCATTTGTCGAATGCCGAGTATATCTCGTGGGAATGCGCTTTGGCCTGAGCGGTCAAGCCCGTGGACAGGTGAACAGTCGCTTCGCATACGAACTCACTGGCGCTTTTGGAAAATATCACCAATGCATCTGTCGGGCGCTCTGCGTATTTGGCAACGGCCGCCCCAAGTTCGTCTTGAACATGCGTTTGCAGCGCGTCGCCGATATCGATCTGCTTACCACTGATTTGATAGCGCATCTTAGCTCCTTTATTTTACGATCCGGTCGCGTGCAGCACGTGCGATGGCACGGCTTTCGCTTATGTCCGAATGCGGGAAGAAGACATATCAGTGGATTGCCCAACCCCCTGCCCGCAAAGCGGGTCCAACGGGTAAATGCGGACAGAAGCCTGAAATGTCATACCCCAATTGAGGCGTTTTCGCAGTCAATTGTCAACTGAGATCGGACCCATAACGGTTCTATCGGCTGAAGCTTACGATATTCTGAAGTTGTCACCCAGATAGACACGGCGGACGTTTTCGTTCTCGACCACTTCGGCAGGGGTGCCTGACATCAAAACCTTGCCGTCGTGTAGAATATAAGCACGATCAACAATTTCCAGCGTTTCGCGTACATTGTGGTCGGTGATCAGAACGCCGATACCGCGCTTTTTCAGATCAGCCACCAGATGCCGGATATCCCCGACCGAAATCGGGTCAACGCCAGCAAAGGGTTCATCCAACAACAGATACTTTGGATGCGCGGCCAAGCACCGGGCAATTTCAACGCGGCGTCTTTCCCCACCTGACAGGGCCAGTGCGGGTGCGCGCCGCAAGTGTTCTATTGAAAACTCTGACAGCAACTCTTCCAACCGCTCGCGGCGTTTGTGGCGGTCGGGTTCGGAAATATCCAGAATTGCAAGAATGTTATCCTCGACCGAAAGACCGCGAAAAATTGACATTTCCTGCGGCAAGTAGCCGATTCCCATCTTTGCGCGGCGATACATGGGCAGGTTGGTAACGTCTTGCCCATCAATCAAAACGTGACCGCCTTCGGGATAAACCAACCCGGCCACGGCATAAAATGTCGTGGTTTTACCAGAGCCATTGGGGCCCAAAAGCGCGACAACCTCGCCCTGTTTCAAAGACAGCGACACATCGCGAATGACGACCCGTTTTTTATAGCTTTTGCGCAAGCTGCGCACTTCCAGCCCGCCGCTTTCATGTGCAATCTTAAGATCAGGGCCGGGCATATCCTTACTGCTCTTCAGGCTGCAAAACGGTTTTGACGCGTCCGGTCATGCGTGCCGTACCTGCATGGGTGTCGACGGCCATCTTGTCTGAGGTCAGGGCCTGCGGTCCTTGCACCAGCAAGACATTGCCGCGCAGTTCGATCATACCGCTGTCAATATCGTAATCGGCTTCGCGGCCTTCTGCCGCATCCTGACCGCTTACAATGGTGACCCCACCGCGCGCCTCCAGCCGTTGGATGCCACTTTGATCAGCTTTATAGACCACAAGCACACGCGGCGCGGACAACCGCATTTCGCCCTGACCGATAACGACGTTTCCGGTGAAAACAGCGGTATTGTCGTTTTGATTGACGTCCAGCGTTTCTGCGGTGACTTCGACAGGTAGATTGCTGTCCTGCTGGGTGTTTCCAAACGCAACCTGTGATCCTTGGGCAAGGCTGGAAACAGGCGCACTAAGACATAAAAGACAAGCAATCAGCCGGGGTAAACAGGTCACGTTTGATCAATCCTTTGGGTTCTGAGGTTGGTATATCAGCTTGACCCCATCTGTGAAAAGCAAATGTGCCGCATCTGTGCTGTCATCATTGCGCAAGACCATGCGACCGGCTTGCAGATTACCCGGTGGGCCCGAACCGCTAACCGGGCCGGGCGTGTCAGTGTAAAGCACATCGAAACGGGCATTCAAAACCTCGGTTTCAAGATCGAATCCCGTGCTGGACACAATTCGGACATCCCCAATCAACTGGACGGTGAACGCAGTGCTGTCGACCTTGGCTGACTGCGAGGTGATGTTGAACTTGCTGCCAGACTGCAGTTCGAGTGTGGCGTTGATCTGTTCGGCATGCACCTTGCTCATGTCATCGGTGTTGGGCACCGCTGATCTGGCGCGAACGGTGACCTGATCGCCTTCTTCCGTAACCCCTGAGAAGGTCGGGTTCGATGCGCCTTGCTCTGCGGCGCGTTTTTCGATGTCGATTTGCGAAACCGGCACAGAGCGGGTCGGATCAACCGTTCGCGACAGCAGGAAAAGTGTCGACAACAACCCAAGAGCGGCCAGCGGCAGGATGATTTTCATCCAAGCCACCAGTTTCGATTGAAGGTTGTTGTGTCTGGCCATGGATCAATGCGCGAAGATATCGATCTCGGGCCAACCGGCCAGATCAAGACTGGCCCGCATCGGCAGGAAATCGAAACAGGCTCGCGCCATCTCAACGCGGCCTTCCCGTGCCAGCATGCGATCTAGTTCATCCCGCAGGCGATGCAGGTACAAAACGTCTGACGCGGCATATTCCAACTGGGCTTTGGTCAGCTCGGGTGCCCCCCAATCTGACGATTGCTGCTGCTTTGAGACATCGACGCCCAGCAATTCCTGCAGAAGGTTTTTCAGACCATGCCGATCGGTATAGGTGCGCACCAGTTTGCTGGCGATTTTGGTGCAGTAGACCGGGGCCGCCAAAGCGCCAAAGGTGTTGTGCATCGCGGCGATATCGAAGCGCCCGAAATGAAACAGTTTCAGAATATCGGGATTTTCCAGCATTGCCTTTAGGCTCGGTGCCTCGGTCTGGCCTTTTTCGACCTGCACCAGGTGAGCATTGCCGTCACCGCCCGACATCTGGATCACGCATAGTCGGTCGCGATGCGGGTTCAGCCCCATCGTTTCGCAATCAATCGCCACAACCGGACCGAGGTCCAGATCAGCGGGGAGGTCGTTTTTATATAGATAATTCGTCATTTTCATTCCCTTCGTGGAGGGAATGGTGCCCAGGAGAGGACTCGAACCTCCACGTCCATACGGACACTAGCACCTGAAGCTAGCGCGTCTACCAATTCCGCCACCTGGGCAGGTGTCGTGCAGGGGCGTTTAGACCCGGCGCGTGACGGTGTCAACGTAGATTTTACCGAATGCCCTGTGCTGATCTTAGCACCTTGTTCAAAACACCTTTGCGGATTAGGAAGAGGGTGGATTTTTAGTTGGGAGGCCCACCTATGTCGAAACTCGTCACCATCTTCGGCGGATCGGGATTCGTCGGTCGTTACATCGCGCGCCGTTTGGCCAAGGAAGGCTGGCGAATTCGTGTTGCGGTGCGTCGTCCCAACGAAGCGATGCACGTGAAACCCTATGGCGCCGTCGGCCAGGTTGAGCCGGTGTTTTGCAACATCCGTGACGATGACAGCGTGCGCGCGGTATTGCATGGCGCAGATGCTGTGGTGAATTGCGTGGGCACCTTTGACCGCAACGGGAAAAATAATTTTGGCGCGGTTCAATATGAGGGGGCCGCACGCATCGCGCGTTTGGCGGCCGAGCTTGGCGCACAGCGTTTGGTGCAGATTTCGGCCATCGGTGCTGATTTGAACTCTGACAGCGTTTACGCCCAAACCAAAGCCAAGGGCGAAGCCGCGGTGTTGGAAGCATTTCCTGATGCGGTTATCCTGCGCCCATCCGTGGTTTTTGGACATGAAGACGCGTTTTTTAACCGGTTTGCCGGAATGACACGGTTTAGCCCGGTCTTGCCCGTCGTTGGTGCCGAGACCAAGTTTCAGCCGGTTTATGTGGATGATGTGGCCCAAGCCGCTGTCAAAGGCGTAACAGGCGACGCCGCGCCGGGAATTTATGAGCTGGGTGGCCCTGACGTGAAGACCTTCCGAGAGCTGATGCAGCAAATGCTGGGCGTGATCCGCCGCCGCCGTTTGATTGCGAACATCCCCTTTGGGATCGCGGCCATCATGGCGGCTGTCATGGAATTGGTGCAGACCATAACGCTCAAGCTGGTGCCGCCGCAGATCACCCGCGACCAAGTGCGCAGTCTTCGGGTTGATAACGTGGTGTCTGACGGTGCCAAGGGCTTTGAGGAGTTGGGCATACAGCCGGTTTCCATCGAGACAATTCTACCTGACTACCTGTGGCGTTTCCGGCCCGCCGGACAATATGAAGCGATCAAAGAATCGGCGTCAAACTTGCGCGCTGATTAAGTATAGGCCACCACCAACAGGATCAGGCCAAGCACGACACGGTAGATCACATAAGGTGTGAAGCTGACCCTGTTCAGTAGTTTCATCATGGCGCTTAGCGCAATGAGGGCGGATACAAAGGCCAACAGGGCCGCGATAAGCCCATCGCGCAGAACAGTCGTATTCGCTGTGATGACCGATTCAGCCCCAAGCAGAACACCGCTGGCGACTATCGTTGGAATAGACATCAACATCGCGATCTTGGCGGCATCGTGTCGCGTATAGCCCAAAAAGCGCGCGCCAGTGACCGTGATACCTGATCGTGAAGCGCCGGGGATCAGCGCCACGGCCTGCCATACGCCCATCACCATCGCGTCCTGAAGGTTCCATTTGGTATCGTCTTTTGTACGTGGGCCGGTTTGATCTGCCCAATACAGCACGATTCCAAAGATCAGCATGGCCCATCCGATAACCTCGATCGAACGCATTTCTGCGTCCAGCCCGGTTAGGTGCAGGATCAGCCCGAAAGCGACCACTGGAATGGATGCGATCAACAGCAACAGCGCAAGGCAGGCACCTTGGGTGTCGGCGCGCCCGATCATCAGGCGGGGTAGGCCGATCAGGGCCTGTCTGACATCAGGCCAAAAATACAACATCACCGCAAACAAGGTGCCGACATGAACCGCGACGTCGATCACTTGCCCTTGATCTTCAAGGCTGGTGAGCCCCGGCAAAAGAATCAGGTGGCCCGACGACGAGACCGGCAGAAATTCAGTTATGCCCTGAATGATGGCGACTAGAAACAAGTGGAACAACGGCATCGGGCATGTCCTGTGAAAAGTGACGCCCAAGCTATAAATCACTGAGAATTTTCGGAAACCCATGATTTAGGTCCGATACGGAATTAAAAAATGGTAAGAAGACAAGGTGGACAGGTATTTTGCCGCAAAATTTTCACATTAGGTCAGCACATGTGACTTTTCTTTGCTGTGGCAATCCAGTAAGGAGTCGCGGTGCTAGATCATTCCGGAGGCCATGCCATGGCAAAGCAACCGATGCTGACATTCGTATCCGTCCAGCGGGACATGCCCGAAAAGCGTGAAGCTGAGACGCGTCGTGAAGATTTTCACGAGATTTATGCCGAGTATGCCGACGCGAAAGCGAAAGAGCAGTCAAGCCGGTGCAGCCAATGTGGGGTGCCCTATTGTCAATCGCACTGCCCGTTGCACAACAACATCCCCGATTGGCTGCGGCTAACGGCGGAGGGCCGTTTGCAAGAGGCTTATGACGTCAGTCAGGCAACCAACACGTTTCCCGAAATCTGTGGGCGGATTTGCCCGCAGGATCGTTTGTGCGAAGGCAACTGCGTGATTGAGCAGTCGGGCCATGGCACCGTGACCATCGGCGCGGTCGAGAAATATATTACTGACACCGCATGGGACGAGGGCTGGGTCAAGCCTGTGACCCCGGCGCAGGAACGTCCAGAATCCGTTGGTATAATTGGCGCGGGTCCCGGTGGCCTGTCTGCGGCGGATGTGCTGCGCCGTGCCGGTGTGCAGGTGACTGTCTATGACCGCTATGATCGCGGCGGCGGTTTGATGACCTATGGTATTCCCGGCTTCAAGCTGGAAAAGGATGTGGTCATGCGCCGGATCGACCAACTGGAGCAGGGCGGCGTCGCGTTTGTGCTGAACTGTGATGTTGGCAAGGACATCACGTTTGAGGAAATACGCAACAAACACAATGCCGTTATGATCGCGACAGGTGTTTACAAAAGCCGTGATTTGCCCGGTCCGGGCGCGGGTGCAAAAGGTATCGTGCGGGCGATTGACTATCTGACAGCCAGCAACCGGCTGTGCTTTGGCGATACGGTTGAAGAATTTGAAAGCGGCGACTTGAACGCCGAGGGCAAGCAAGTTGTGGTGATCGGTGGCGGCGATACCGCGATGGACTGTGTCCGCACAGCGATCCGGCAGGGGGCCAAATCGGTCAAGTGCTTGTATCGTCGTGACCGCGACAACATGCCGGGCAGCCAGCGCGAAGTCCAAAATGCCGAAGAAGAAGGCGTGGTCTTTGAATGGCTGAGTGCGCCGCAAGGCTTTGCTGGTGATCCTGTCAGCGCGGTGAAGGTGCAAAAAATGCGCCTTGGTCAGCCTGATGCGACCGGGCGCCAAAGCCCCGAGCCAATCGAGGGCGCCGAGCATGACGAGCCTGCCGATCTGGTGATCAAGGCATTGGGCTTTGAGCCTGAAGACTTGCCTACCCTTTGGGGTCAACCGGAACTGGAAGTCACGCGCTGGGGCACCATCAAGGCCGAGTTTACCACCGGCAAGACAGCGATGGACGGCGTTTTTGCCGTGGGCGACATCGTGCGTGGCGCGTCATTGGTGGTTTGGGCCATCCGCGACGGTCGGGATTCAGCCGAGGCAATCCTTGACCATCTGAACGCCGCGCAATCCATCGCGGCCGAGTAGGACGTTCGGACCAAACGCCGATACGACCACCGCGCAAGCGTATATATTGAACAAACCTGCGCTGCACATGCGGGTCAGACAACAAACAGGGCGGCGGCCCTGACCCACCGGATGAAGGAAGGGTTACGAAAGATGACGAAACTGGATCTTAACTGGAAGGCCGAAGAAGAGGCCAAGCGCAAGTTTCTGGCCGAAAACGGCATGTACAGCGAGGAAGAAGAGCATTCGTCCTGTGGTGTTGGCTTGGTCGTGTCGATTAACGGCAAGCCCAGCCGCAAGGTGGTCGAGGCCGGGATCGACGCGCTGAAAGCGATCTGGCACCGCGGTGCCGTGGACGCCGATGGCAAAACCGGCGACGGTGCGGGCATTCATGTGCAGATTCCGGTGCCTTTCTTTTACGACCAGATCCGCCGCACCGGGCATGAGCCGCGCGAAGATCAGTTGATGGCCGTCGGTCAGGTGTTCCTGCCGCGCACCAATTTCGGCGCACAAGAGGCCTGCCGGACCATCGTGGAAACCGAAGTTCTGCGCATGGGCCACTCGATCTACGGCTGGCGGCATGTGCCGGTGGAAATCAGCTGTCTTGGCGAAAAGGCCAACGCCACGCGCCCCGAGATTGAACAGATCCTGATCTCGAATGCCAAAGGTATTGATGAAGAAACGTTTGAGCGTGAACTTTATGTCATCCGCCGCCGGATCGAAAAAGCGGCCGCTGCGCAAAGCATCAACGAAATGTATATCGCTTCGCTGTCGTGCCGCAGCATCATTTACAAGGGCATGATGCTGGCCGAACAGGTGGCCGAGTTCTATCCGGATTTGCAGGACGAGCGTTTCAAATCGGCCTTTGCGATCTATCATCAGCGGTATTCCACCAACACATTTCCGCAGTGGTGGTTGGCCCAGCCGTTTCGCATGTTGGCCCATAACGGCGAAATCAACACGCTGAAGGGCAATATCAACTGGATGAAAAGCCATGAAATTCGCATGGCAAGCAGCGCCTTTGGTGATTTGGCCGAGGATATCAAACCGATCATTCCCGGCGGGTCCAGCGATTCAGCCGCACTGGATTCAGTGTTCGAAGTGCTGGTGCGCGCGGGCCGCAATGCGCCCATGGCCAAAACCATGCTTGTGCCTGAAAGCTGGTCCAAGCAGGCAGAAGAACTGCCGCAGGCGTGGCGTGACATGTATTCCTATTGCAACTCGGTCATGGAGCCGTGGGACGGCCCCGCCGCCTTGGCGATGACAGATGGTCGCTGGGTCTGTGCCGGTCTTGATCGCAATGGCCTGCGCCCGATGCGTTACGTGGTCACCGGCGACGGTCTGGTGATTGCCGGGTCCGAGGCTGGAATGGTCCCGGTGGATGAATCCATGGTCAAGGAAAAGGGCGCATTGGGGCCGGGGCAGTTGCTTGCCGTCGATATGACCGATGGGAAATTGTATCACGACACCGACATCAAGGATAAGCTGGCGCATGCGCAGCCCTTTGGCGAATGGGTTGGCAAGATCAACGACATGGACGAGGTGCTGGCCGGCGTGTCCGAAGCGCCTTTGTTCACCGGTGGTGAGTTGCGCCGTCGCCAGATGGCGGCTGGATATTCGATTGAGGAAATCGAGACTATTCTTGCGCCAATGGCCGAAGACGCAAAAGAGGCCATTGCCAGCATGGGCGACGATACCCCGTCTGCCGTGTTGTCCAAAAAGTACCGCCCACTCAGCCATTATTTCCGCCAGAACTTCAGTCAGGTGACAAACCCGCCCATCGACAGCTTGCGCGAATTCCGGGTGATGAGCCTGAAAACACGGTTCGGGAACCTGAAGAACGTATTGGACGAATCCAGCGCACAGACGGAAATCGTGGTGCTGGAAAGCCCGTTTTTGGGCAATGCCCAGTGGGATGAATTGCTGCGCCAGTTCGACGGCGATGTTACGCAAATCGATTGCACCTTCGAGCCGGGCCAAGGCACCCTTCAGGCTGGCTTGGAGCGTATCCGCGCCGAGGCCGAGGATGCCGTGCGCAGCGGAGCCGGGCATTTGGTGCTCAGCGATCAGACATTGGGCGAGGGCCGGGTCGGCATGCCGATGATTCTGGCCACTAGCGCGGTACATTCGCATTTGACACGCAAGGGCCTGCGCACCTTCTGTTCGCTGAACGTGCGGTCGGCGGAATGTATTGATCCGCATTATTTCGCCGTTCTGATCGGTGCGGGGGCCACTGTGGTCAACGCCTATCTGGCCGAAGATACCTTGGCGGATCGGCTTGACCGCGGCCTGCTGGATGGCAGCCTGACCGAAGCGGTCGCGCGCTATCGTAATGCCATTGATCAGGGTCTTTTGAAGATCATGTCGAAGATGGGGATCAGCGTAATTTCATCTTATCGCGGCGGCTTGAATTTCGAGGCCGTGGGCCTGAGCCGGGCCATGTGCAACGAGTATTTCCCCGGGTTGACCAGCCGCATCAGCGGTATCGGCGTCAGCGGTATTCAGGCCAAGCTGGAACAAATTCATAGCGATGCCTTTGCCGGGGGCAAGGACGTGCTGCCGATCGGCGGATTCTACAAGATGCGCAAATCGGGCGAGACCCATGCATGGGGTGCGCAAACGATGCATATGATGCAGATGGCCTGTAACAAGGCGTCTTATGCGCTGTGGCAGCAATATTCCAAGGCGATGCAAGCCAACCCACCCATTCACTTGCGTGACCTGATGGCGATCAAGCCGATGGGTGAGGCGATTGCGCTGGAAGAAGTGGAAAGCGTCACCGCGATCCGTAAACGGTTTGTCACGCCGGGGATGTCCTTGGGCGCGCTTAGCCCCGAGGCCCACAAGACCCTAAATGTGGCGATGAACCGGATCGGCGCGCGCAGCGACAGCGGTGAAGGGGGCGAAGACCCCGCCCATTTCGTGCCCGAACCCAATGGCGACAACCCAAGCGCCAAGATCAAGCAGGTGGCGTCGGGCCGTTTTGGTGTCACGGCCGAATATCTGAACCAGTGCGAAGAGCTGGAAATAAAGGTGGCGCAAGGGGCCAAGCCCGGCGAGGGCGGCCAGCTACCGGGCATGAAGGTGACCGACCTGATCGCGCGGTTGCGCCATTCGACACCGGGCGTGACGCTGATTTCACCGCCGCCGCACCACGATATCTACAGTATCGAGGATCTGGCCCAGCTGATCTACGACCTCAAGCAGATCAACCCGGCGGTGAAGGTCACTGTCAAACTGGTCGCGCAATCCGGCGTCGGCACGATTGCCGCCGGTGTGGCCAAGGCCAAGGCCGATGTGATCTTGATCTCGGGGCACAATGGCGGCACGGGTGCTAGCCCGGCGACCAGCATCAAATATGCCGGTCTGCCGTGGGAAATGGGCCTGACCGAAGCGCATCAGGTGCTAAGCATGAACAAGCTGCGCGACCGGGTGACTTTGCGCACCGATGGCGGGCTGCGCACCGGGCGCGACATCGTGATGGCCGCGATGATGGGGGCCGAGGAATACGGCATCGGCACCGCCGCGCTGATCGCCATGGGCTGCATCATGGTGCGCCAGTGCCAGTCGAACACTTGCCCGGTAGGCGTTTGCACGCAGGATGAAGACTTGCGCGCCAAATTCACAGGCAATGCCGACAAGGTGGTGAACCTGATCACCTTCTATGCGCAGGAAGTGCGTGAAGTGCTGGCCAGCATTGGCGCGCGGTCACTGGATGAGGTGATTGGCCGGGCCGATCTGTTGACGCAGGTCAGCCGCGGCAGCGCGCATCTGGACGATCTGGACCTGAACCCGATGCTGATCACCGTCGAGGGGGCAAAGAATGCCCGCTATGATCGCACCCGCCCGCGGAACCCTGTGCCCGATACGCTGGACGCCGAGATTGTACGCGATGCGCAGCGGTTCCTTGAAGACGGCGAAAAGATGCAACTGCATTACGCGGTGCAGAATACGCACCGCACCGTCGGCACGCGTGTCTCAAGCCACATCGTGCGCAATTTCGGG
This sequence comes from Roseovarius gahaiensis, assembly GCF_011601345.1. Taxonomy (GTDB): domain Bacteria; phylum Pseudomonadota; class Alphaproteobacteria; order Rhodobacterales; family Rhodobacteraceae; genus Roseovarius; species Roseovarius gahaiensis. The sequence continues at coordinate 1,279 of NZ_JAAORB010000002.1, read as the reverse complement.
ATGCGCAACAGCCTGCAACCCGATCACCTGACCGTCAAGTTGACGGGCAGTGCCGGGCAGTCCTTGGGCGCGTTCGCGGCGCCGGGGCTCAAGCTGGAAGTGTCTGGCGATGCCAACGACTATGTTGGCAAGGGCCTGTCGGGCGGCGCGATCGTTGTGCGACCGCAGCAGCAAAGCCCGCTGGTGGCCGCTGACAACACGATCATCGGCAACACCGTGCTCTATGGCGCGACCGATGGCTATCTGTTTGCTGCTGGTCGTGCGGGCGAACGGTTTGCGGTACGTAACTCGGGCGCGAAAGTGGTGGTCGAGGGCTGTGGCAGCAACGGTTGTGAATATATGACCGGCGGTGTCGCAGTGATCCTGGGCAGTATTGGTGCGAATTTCGGAGCCGGGATGACGGGCGGTATGGCCTATCTGTACGACCCCGAGTGCACGTCGGCCAAACTGATCAATATGGAATCGTTGGTCACCTGCCCAGTCACGCAGGATCACTGGTTGGCTGAACTGGAAGGCCTTGTGCGCCGCCATGCCGAAGAAACAGGCAGCCGCAAGGCACGTGATCTGCTGCAATACTGGGATCTAGAGAAAAACAACTTTGTTCAGGTCTGCCCAAAAGAGATGTTGAACAAGCTAAGCCATCCGCTGGGCATCGAAGACAGCGCGATCCCCGCTGAGTAAGTCACGTACGATAACAGGAAAACCCCGCTTTGGCGTTGCCAGGCGGGGTTTTTACATGTCCTTTGAGTGTCTAAGAGTGACCGCTGCAGGTTTTGATATGGACCAGTGAGGTTTGCCAGAAGTCATTGCTATTGCGACAGCTTTGTACTTTTCTCGTATGGTTTAGCCCATAGCGAATAATTATTCTGGTGTAAGTGGATAGTAACCGGTGAAAACAGGTCCATTCACTCCTGACTTATGGAAACATCTTTAGCGTTTGCAGTGAATCCAATGAAACAGTGACCGCACTGACTGAGGCCGGGACCAAAGAGCTAACAGACATTATGCGCGCTGCACGCGTCACCATCAGAACCTAGTATAAGTTCATTGATTGCGTCACAGGTGATGCTTACCTACTGGCACATATCCAGGTTAAATTCGCGCAGTAGCAATGGCGCAGTTGTTATTACTCTATAGATATAATTCCAAATTGATATTTTTTTGTAGAAATACATTTTACAATCATAGCGTGCTTGTGGAATCTTAGAGCGTGTCGCCCCTGATCAGATTCAGGATTCCCATGATGCTTGCTTTGTGATTCCATGCTTTTGAGGCATAT
>NZ_JAAORB010000019.1 GCF_011601345.1 Roseovarius gahaiensis | reverse complement strand
TTGATCGCCACCACCACCGGCACGCCAAAGCTTTTCAGGTTCTCGATATGGCGGCCAAGGTTCGGGCAGCCCGCCTTGACGGCCTCGACATTTTCCGCGCCCAGATCGGCCTTGGCCACGCCGCCGTTCATCTTCATCGCCCGCACCGTGGCCACGCAGACCACCACCGACGGGGCCAGACCCGCCTTGCGGCACTTGATGTTCATGAACTTCTCGGCCCCCAGATCGGCACCAAAGCCAGCCTCGGTCACCACGAAATCCGCCAGCTTCAGCGCCGTCGTCGTCGCCATCACCGAGTTGCAGCCATGCGCGATATTGGCAAACGGGCCACCATGCACAAAGGCCGGGTTGTTTTCCAGCGTCTGCACAAGGTTGGGCTGCATCGCGTCCTTCAACAGCACCGTCATCGCGCCTTCGGCCTTGATGTCGCGGCAATAAACCGGCGTGCGGTCGCGCCGATAGGCCACGATCATCGCGCCAAGACGCTCTTCGAGATCCTTCAGATTCTTGGCCAGACACAAGATCGCCATCACTTCGGAGGCCACCGTGATGTCAAACCCCGCCTCGCGCGGGAACCCGTTGGCCACACCGCCCAAGGACGCCGTGATCTGGCGCAGCGCCCGGTCGTTCATGTCCACCACACGCCGCCAGACCACCCGGCGCACGTCGATCTCTTGCTCGTTGCCCCAGTAAATGTGGTTGTCGATCATCGCGCTCAGCAGCGAATGCGCCGAGGTGATGGCGTGAAAATCGCCGGTGAAATGCAGGTTCATCTCTTCCATCGGAACAACCTGCGCATGGCCGCCCCCGGCCGCGCCGCCCTTCATCCCGAAGTTCGGCCCAAGCGAGGCCTCGCGGATGCAGATCATCGCCTTCTTGCCGATCGCGTTCAGACCATCACCCAAGCCAACCGTCGTCGTCGTCTTGCCCTCGCCCGCAGGCGTCGGGTTGATCGCCGTCACCAGCACCAGCTTGCCATTCGCGTTGCCCTGAACCGAGTTGATGAACTCTTGGCTGACCTTCGCCTTGTCATGCCCATAGGGCAGCAAATGCGCACTGGGTATCCCCAGACCCTCTCCGATCTCCATGATCGGCTTCTTCGACGCCTCACGCGCTATCTCAATGTCTGTCTTATGTGCCATGGGGTTCCCTCGTGTTGGCCGGATGGCCGTTTGTTGTCCTCTCTCGCCAATAACAACTCGGCGGCACGAAGCAGACTGCGATTCCGACATATCCGGTTCTTGATGCGTCGGCAGGTCGTCAGCCGGTTTCGGATCGGAAACAGAAACCCGCGTCATTCCCCATGCGGCAACTGAAACGTGACCGCATCAGCGGCGTTAAGTCTACCGCCCCAGTCGAAAGATGCCGTCACGTCGCGTCTTTCAGTGGTAGCCACCTTGAGGGACAGACACAGCTACCAGCGCACAATCACACCGTCAGCGTAAAGAACATGCGCCTGAACGGAAACAACACAGACCCGTCAGCGCGCACCGGATAAGCCGCATGCATGACGTCTTCGTAACGGCGGATCACTTCGGCCTTCTCGTCGGCGTTCAACGCTTCGAGGACCGGGCGGGCATAGGTGCTTTCGGTGAAACGCCGCACCGGGTGGCTGTCGGGTTCTGCAACCAACCGTTGGTAATACTCGGTCTCCCACAGGCGAAACTGGCCAAGCGGGGCAAGCAGTTCTTCGTATTTGACGGGGGCCATCACGCCGGGCGTGCCCATTTTTTCAACGCGACCGGGAAACAATTCTTCCACGAGGCTAAGCCAGACACGATGCGAGGGCGCCTTGTTTTGATGCGGCATTTGAACGGCCAAAGTGCCACCCTTGCCCAACATCCCAACCAGCCGCGGCATCAGGGTTTCGTGGTTTCCAACCCAATGCAGAGCGGCGTTTGAAAAAATCAGACCCGGCGATCGGCGCGGGTGCCAATCGCGGATATCGGCCTGTTGCAAATTGTCGTAACCGTGGGATTGGCGCGCTTTGTCCAACATGGCGGGTGAGGCATCGACGCCAACCAGCGTCCGCCCACCTGACCGCGCGCGCAACGCATCCGCCAAAGCACCGTGGCCGCAGCCCAAATCAACCACGTCGCCCGCGCCCATTTGACCAACAGCGTTCAACAGGTCCAGTCCGGGGCGCAAGCGCAAATCCCGGAACCTTGAATAGGCTCCGGGATTCCAGTCGGAAGTTACAGCCTGCCCGCTCACGCCGAAGGCTCGGGCTCCGGCCCACCATCGCCCAGACCGGGCGACGATTTGGGCTTGGTTTTCGGAATGGCCGTGACCGAGGGCTTGTCCTCTTGCTCGGGCGCGCTGCCGTCATCGTCGGATTCAGGCGGCTCGCCGCGAATGACCCGCTGGATTTCCGCCCCGGTCAGGGTTTCATATTCCAAAAGGCCCTGCGCCAGACGGTTCCATTCATCCTTTTTCTCGGTCAGGATGGAATGGGCTTTTTCGTAGGCTTCGTCGATCATACGCTTCACTTCGTCTTCGATCAGCTCTTTGGTATGTGCCGAAATCGAGAACCCGCCCGCAGCGTTGCCCATGTAACCTTCGTGGGCTTGTTCATAATCCACGTTGCCGACCTTATCGGACATGCCCCAACGCAGGACCATCGCACGGGCCAAGCCACTGGCCTGCTGGATATCACCCGCCGGGCCGTTCGAGACCTCATCGGGGCCGTATTTCATGATCTCGGCGGCCTTGCCGGCCATGGTCATGGCCAGTTTTTGTTCACACTCGGACTTGTGCCAATTCAGCCTGTCGATCTCGGGCAGGCTAACCACCATCCCAAGCGCACCACCGCGCGGAATGATCGTGGCCTTGTATACGGGATCGCATTTCGGCAGCGCCAAGCCAACGATGGCATGCCCCGCCTCATGATAGGCGGTTTTTTCCTTTTGGTCGTCGGTCAACACCATCGAGCGCCGTTCGGCCCCCATCATGACCTTGTCCTTGGCGTTCTCGAAGTCTTCCATGGTCACAAACCGCCGACCAATGCGCGCCGCCATCAGCGCGGCTTCGTTCACAAGGTTTGCCAGATCCGCGCCAGAAAATCCGGGCGTGCCACGGGCGATGATCCGCAAATCCACGTCCGGTCCAAGCGGCGTTTTACGGGCATGCACGGCCAAAATCTTTTCGCGCCCCTTGATATCAGGGTTGGGCACGGTGACCTGACGGTCAAAGCGGCCGGGACGCAGCAGCGCGGGGTCCAACACGTCTTTACGGTTGGTGGCCGCGACAATGATAACGCCCTCGTTGGCCTCAAAGCCATCCATCTCGACAAGCAACTGGTTCAGCGTCTGTTCGCGTTCATCATTGCCACCGCCATAGCCTGCGCCACGGCTGCGGCCCACGGCATCAATCTCGTCGATGAACACAATGCAGGGCGCGTTTTTCTTGGCTTGCTCAAACATGTCGCGCACACGGCTGGCGCCGACACCCACGAACATTTCAACAAAATCAGACCCCGAGATCGTGAAGAAGGGCACACCGGCCTCACCCGCGATGGCCCGGGCCAAAAGCGTTTTACCCGTGCCCGGCGGGCCCACCAAAAGCGCGCCTTTGGGGATCTTGCCACCCAAACGGCTGAACTTCTGCGGGTTGCGCAGAAATTCGACGATTTCTTCCAGTTCTTCTTTGGCTTCGTCGATGCCGGCAACATCGTCAAATGTCACACGGCCATGCTTTTCGGTCAGCATCTTGGCCTTTGACTTGCCAAAGCCCATTGCGCCGCCTTTGCCGCCGCCTTGCATCCGGTTCATGAAGTAGATCCAGACACCGATCAGCAGGACGAAGGGCAGAAGCGAGATCAAGAAAGTCTGGAATCCAGATTGTTCCTGCGGCTCGGCGTTGACTGGAACGTCAGCGTCAATCAACCGATTGGTCAGATCAGCATCTTGCGGCTTGATCGTCACATATTCTTGGCCGTCGGCACCGCGAAAGCGGACGTTTTCACCGTCAAGGGTGACTTGGCTGACACTGCCATCTTCAATCGCAGTGATAAATTCAGAATACTTGATCGACTTGCTCTGGAGCGTGTTGCCCGGGCCGCTGAACAAATTGAACAGTGCCAGTATCAACAGGAACAGCACCAGCCAGAAGGCGATATTTCTTGCGTTGCCCAAGGAAATTCTCCTCAAAGTTCGGGTAGCGTTGACCTATCACAAGGCCTACAGGTCTTAAATAGAGATCGCATCGTTATCTTCAATGCGAAACGAATGCGTCAAAGTAAGCCGTTTCGTCACGAAGCAAATGCGCCGACCAGCCATTTTCCAGCCCCGCAAGCGGCGCGGCGACCAATTTTTCGCCGTTCCACACTGCCGGGCTGGCCCATAGGGACGCCGCGGGCAAGCCTGTTTTCTGCCTGTCAGGGCATTGGCGCGCGCCTTTTTTTCCAAGGGCTGCAATGACAAGCCCGGAGTCTTGCGGCCCGGATAAACGCCAGCGCCCATCCCAAACAGACCCCGGCGCGGCGCGCTGATCTGCCACGGCCTGATACTCACGGGTGATGCGCAAATCTTGGCCCTTGTGCAGAATACGGCAGCCATGCAGCGTCTTGTCGTCCCCCTGCGCCACAGCCACAAGCAAACCCTCCATCGCACGCCCCCGCGGGCCATAGGCCGCGCCGCTGACCCATTTAAGTGATTCTTGCATCACGCGGCGTGCGATTTCAGCCGGCAAATTCAAAAAGCCCGCATGATCCAAAATCAGATCACCCGCTTCGATCCGGGCTATGTTGCGGGCGGCATCAAGGGCGTAATGATACAACGTGTCCCGAACATCGGCCAGATTTTGGGTGACTTGGCCAAACTGCGTGGCGTCAAGGCCCAACGACTCAAGCTGGGTCAGGGCTTGGCGGGCACGGACGCGTTCATATGTTTGATCTTCATTGGTGGGGTCATCCACCCATTCAACACCCCGCGCGCGCAGCATCGCACGCAGGCTTTCGCGGGTCGCGTCCAGCAATGGGCGCCAAAAGGTGACACCGTCAATGGCCCGTTTGGGGCGCATCGCGGACAAACCATCGACACCGGCCTCGCGCGCCAGACGCATCAGAAAGGTTTCGGCCTGATCCGTGGCCGTGTGCCCCAAAGCAACGTCCTGCAGATCATGCGAAACGGCCCACTGAGACAAAAGCGCATACCGCGCTTGCCGCGCCGCATCGGGCAGGTTTCCGCGCCCGGTCCAGCCTTGCCAGTGCAAAATCTCGTGAGGAACCCCCAACCCGTCGCAAAGCCGCGCCACATGGGCGGCTTCCTCCGCCGCTTCGGGGCGCAGACCATGATCGACCGTCACTGCGTGCAAGGCGGGGCCGCCGTCTTGTTGCCATTTATGCAGCAAGATCAGCAGCGCGGTTGAATCGCTGCCGCCCGACACGGCAACGCCAAGCCTTGCAGGCGGCGACGGGGAAAACCGCGCCGTGACCTGCTGGCATAACGCCAAAGCGGTTTGCGTCACAGACAGCCCAGATTTGTCATGGCAGCTTGCGCCTGCGTTGCTGCCTCATCGTCGGGAAAGCGATTACCAACCTCAGACAAGGTCACGCAGGCTTGCTCGGTTTGGCCAAGCTGGCCCAATGCAGCCCCCAGACGATACAGCGACTGCGCCGCTTCGGGACCGTTTTGATCGGTGCTGAACGTGTCCAGATAGGCGCGCGCCGCATCTTTGATCTGCCCGGCACCTTCCAATGCCTCGCCGCGCAAAAGGCCGGCACGCGCACTTAAAGGCCCACCCGGATACGACTGGCGGAATGTCGCGAACAGCGCGGCGGCCTCGGCATAGTCTTCGGCATCCAGCGCCGCTTTTGCACGTTCGAAATCTGCTTGCTCGCTGACCGCCAATTGCGGCGCGTCAGCCTCGCCCGAGCCGTCATCGGGATCAGAAAGTCCGGCGTTGCCCCCGCTGGCGGTTGTGTCGATACCGCCCAAGGTGCTGGTTTCGCCCAAGTCTGCGATATCACAGGCCTCTTCCAATTCGCATAGCCTGAACTCAAGGTCTCCGATGCGGTTTGCACCGTCTTCGGCCACGCGGTCGACCTTGTATTCAAGCTCTTCGGTTTTTGACGTCAGCCGTTGCAATTCGCTTTCGATTGCGTTCACGCGTTCGATCAGAGTGCCCCCACCCGTCAACTGGCCCGCCGCGCCTGTGGTGTTCAACTCACGCTTGAGTTTTTGCAGTTCAACAAAAAGTACCGATAATTCCTGACGGATATCAGCCAACGTTTCATCTTTCCCCTGCGCCGAAACGGCGGCGGGCAAAGCGAGGCAAACACAGATCGACGCGGCGAAAAACATACGCATTTGGGCTACTCCTGTAACACGATCAGCTACTGGGGATCGCAGCGATCACAGTGACTGCACGGCGGTTTTTGGCATAGCAAGCCTCATTGCTGCACAGCTCGATCGGGCGTTCCTTGCCGTAGGAAACCACCTTGAGCCGATTGCCAGCAACACCCTTGCTGACCAGATATTCCTGCACCGAGTTCGCACGCCGCGCGCCAAGCGCAAGGTTGTATTCGCGCGTGCCTTGTTCATCAGCATGGCCTTCGATCACGGCCTTGTAATCGGTATTGGTCAAAAGCCACTGCGCCTGACCGTCCAAGGTTTCTTGGGCCTCTGAGGTCAGATTGGACTGATCCACCTGAAACAGAACACGATCCCCGATGGTTTGCTGGAAATAGACAGGCGAGGCCGGGTCTTGGGCGGTTCCGGCCATCGCGCCGGCACCCCCGGATGAATTCAGATCAACCGTATTGGAATCGCCGAACCGGTCGGCGTTGGTGCAAGCCGCAAGCACAAGGCCCGCGCATAGAATGAAGGTTTTACTCAGATAGGTCATGTCGTGTCCCGCTCGTTTTAGGTGCCACTGTTGCACCGTTTCTACCACAGCACCGGCGCGTTTGAAATGCGCAGCGCTTATCACTCTTGCAAGGGCGACCATGACGGGTCGCTTGCGCCTGTTTTCGTTGGCACCTGCCGCAGATTGCGCCCGGTGATGTCCACCGAATACAAACTGGCGCTGCCTTGGGCCCCTTGGGTTTCACGCGTGAACATGATCACCCGGCCATTGGGCGACCATGTCGGCCCCTCATCCAGAAACGACGCTGTCAGCAAGCGTTCTTCGCTGCCGTCTGTGCGCATGACCCCGATATGGAACCGGCCCTTGGACTGCTTGGTAAACGCGATCAGATCGCCGCGCGGCGACCAGACCGGGGTGCCATAGCGACCTTGGCCGAAGCTGATACGCTGCGCCTCACCGCCCGATGCGGGCATGATATACAACTGCGGTGTGCCGGACCGGTCACTTTCAAAGACAATCTGGTCGCCATCCGGGCTAAAGCTGGGGGCTGTTTCAATCGACGGTGCGTTTGTCAGACGGGTACTGGCCCCGCTGTCGATGTCCATGCGGTACAAATCCGTATTGCCGCCGCGTGACACCGAATACACCACCGCTTGGCCATCCGGCCCGAACCGGGGCGCAAAGCTCATTTGCCCGTCCTGGCTTTCTAATACGCGCTGCTGAACCGACCCGACATTCATCACGTAGATCCGCGGAAAGCCGCTTTCGTAACTGGTGTATAAAACCCGCTTACCATCCGGCGAAAACCGCGGGGCCAGCACGATCGAGGCGCTATCGGTCAGGTAACTGACATTGGCACCATCGTAGTCCATGATCGCCAACCGTTTCGAGCGCTGATCCTTCGGGCCGCTTTCGGCCACAAAGACAACACGGCTGTCAAAATACGGCGCTTCGCCGGTGATCCGGCTATACACCTGATCCGCCACCTTATGCGCGATGCGCCGCCATCCGTCTTGCGTGCCGACCAGTTGCAGGCCGTCGCCCAATTCCTGTCCTGCGAACACATCGAACAAACGAAAGCGCACCACCAACTTGCCGCCGCTATCGACGGTGACCGCGCCCGTGATCAACGCTTGGGCATTGATCGCCTTCCAATCTGCGTATTGCACCGGGCTGGAAAAACTGGTCACCCGGCTGATGAAGGCGTCGGGCTGAATTTCACGAAACAGGCCTGTGCCGGCCAGATCGGCGGCCACGACTTCGGCGATTTTACGGCCCATTTCTGCACCTGCCGCGTTGTCCGATACAAAATCGGGCGCGGCAAACGGCAGGGGTTCGATCACGCCTTCGGTAATCTCGATCCGAAGCGGCCCGTTTTGGGCAAAAGCGGGCATAGCCCAAACAAGACAGGCCAACACGAGGCTCAGTAGTACACGCATCATTTGATCCTCATTCTCTCCGGATTGAACGTCATTTCAATATCTCGCCAGTGGTCATACTTTTCCACCGGCAGGTCGAAGCCACCGGCACCACAGCGGATAATCGCCCGTCGTGCGGCCTCGTAGGCTTGTTTGGCCGCCGCCTCGTTGCCACCGGATGCACTTAGCATACGGATAGAACTGGCGACGGGTTTGGCGTCTTCGCTCATGCTGACTGCAACAACAACGGTCGTGCGCAAGGCTTCGGAACTCAGGCTGCCTACGTTCCAGCAAGTCTGCACCCCGACGCGCAATGCATCTTTTTCTCCGGCTGTCAGCGGCGGACCCTGCGGCGCGCCCTGCCCCTCGTCACCCGATTGACCAAGGGCTTCGGCCAACGCATCGTTCACGGAGCTCTCATCGGTCTGGGGCCGCGCGGCGGGTTGGGTGTCTTCTTGCACCGCCGGGCGTTCCGGTCGGGTGCGCGGCCGGACCGAGCGGGGGGGCGCGGCATTGGCCACATCGTTTTCTTCGGCCTCGGTAACGATCTCGGTCGTGGCTTCCTCACGCGCTGTCGCCTCGGTGTCTTCCTGCACAGGCTCAGAGGTTTCGTCCGGCGCGGCCTCTTGTTGATCGACGTCGTCAATCTTCACGTCGGGGTCGGGCTGTGCCACAGGTTCGGGCGCAACACGCGGCGCGGGGCGCGGCTGTGGCCGGGGTGAGATTTCGGGCACAAGGGCCGCAGCATCCTCTTGCGGCGGGTCAAGAACTGGCGGCGCATCACTGACCTCGGTATCGGCGGGCGGCACCATATCAGGAGCTTCTGGCGCGGTGTCGGGTTCGGAACTGGCCGCGGCTTCGGGCTGTGCGCTATCAGGGGCCGCATCGGCGTTCGACGACAAATCTGGCGCGCCTTCGCCCTCGGCTGGTGGTTCGGGCGTTTCCACGTTGGCAACGGCATCCGGTGCGCGCGGCCCGTCCATCAGCGCCGCGAAGTCTTCGGATGAAATCGCGGTGACCTCGGTCACCTCGAACGGCATGGGATCAGAGTTGAACGCCCCGCCGAACACGGCCCAACCGATCAAGGCCAGATGCCCCGCCCCTGATATGATCTGTCCAAGGTTCACGTCACGCGCCTTTAGCCACCCTGATCATTCAGATCGGGGCCGCCGGTATCGGTGACCAGCCCGATATTGGCAAATCCGCCCCGGTTCAGCGCCCCCATGACCTGCATCACCTCGCTATAGGCAACCGCACCGTCAGCACGCAGATAAACGCGAGTGCTGTCCCGTTCGGACGCAATGCCACGCAAGCGGCTCACCAATTCGTCACTTGGAACCTCGGTGGTCTGGATCATGATGACACCTTCGGACGTTACGGTTACGGTCAGCGGCTCTTCCTCTTCGCCCGGCAGGGCGTTGGCGGCCGTCTTGGGCAGCTCGACAGGAACGCCCACCGTCATCAACGGCGCCGCAACCATGAAGATGATCAACAAAACCAGCATCACATCGACAAACGGCGTCACGTTGATTTCCGCCATGGGCCGCGACCGTCCCCGCCCGCGGCGGCGGCGACCGTTGTCGCCGGTTTTCTGAACGACACCCGCCCCCATGGATCAGGAATCCAACTGGCGGCTGAGGATCGTGGAAAATTCATCCGCGAACGCCTCGTAATTGGCGACGATCCGGTCTGCATCCGCGCTTAGCTTGTTGTAGAAAATCACCGCTGGAATGGCCGCCAAAAGGCCCAGACCCGTCGCCAGAAGCGCCTCGGCGATACCCGGCGCAACCACCGCAAGATTGGTGTTCTGCTGCTCGGCAATTTCGATAAAGGCGTTCATGATGCCCCACACCGTGCCAAACAGGCCGATGAACGGCGCGGTTGAGCCAACGGTGGCCAGCACCGACAACCCGCTCTGAAGGCGCTCGGATTCCTTGGCGATGGCCACATCCATTGATCGGTCGATGCGCGCGGTTGCACCGGCAATCAGCGCCCCGTCATTGCGGTGACTGCGCCGCCATTCCATCATGCCCGCGGCAAACACCCGCTCGGCTTGGCCAGACGGCTCGGGGCCGATTTCGTCGAACAGCTCATCCAGCGGATCCCCCGACCAAAACCGGCGATCGAAAATTTCGGCTTCGCGCCGGGCTTTGCGATAAGTAATCAGCTTTTGAATGATAATCGACCAAGACCAGAACGACGCCAAGACCAAAATCCACATAACCAGTTTCACGATCAGGGTGGCGCGCGCGTAAAGTCCCCACAGCGAGAAATCCATCTCCTGTGCCAATGCCAGGGTTTCTGCTTCCATAATGCCTGCTCTTTTGTTGTGTGGCCTTGTTTTTCGGCCTTATTGAGCAACAAAATACCCGATTTCAAAGGGGAAAGCCAACGGCTTGTGCATCACCGGCGGCAAAATTCCCGTGATCGGCTGCGTTTCCGGCAATTATTCGCCGCCGGTCACGCCGGACTGGTTCGATGGCGGGCTTTACGCCTAGTGAAGCATCAAGCGGATATTGGCGGGCAGGCGCGCGGGCTGCCCTGCCTCATTTATGCAAACAATGGTGACAACAGCCGAAAAAACGGTGTCTTTGCCGCGTGATACGATCTGCTCCATCACCAAGCGGGCACCGGTGACGGCCTGAACCTGTGTGTGCACCACAAGTTCGTCGTCAAATTTCGCCGATGTCAGATAATCGGCTTCGATCCGGCGCACCGCAAATGCAACCCCACCGTCTTCGCGCATGGCATTCTGGTCAATCCCCATCTGCCGCACCCAATCACTGCGTGCTCGCTCGATGAATTTCAAATAATTGGCATAATAGACGATACCAGCCATATCGGTATCTTCATAATAGACGCGAATATCAAAGCGGTGCGCGCCGTTCGAAGCCCTGTCTGCCACCGTGATCCTCCTGATTTACAGCGTGCCCCGCATGTCCCGGAAAAGCAGAGCGTCACGCGTCATTCAATCACGGCTCTGTCATGGTTTGAACCGGAAAACAGCAAGGCCGCCGCGTCTGGCGTTACATAGTGTCGGGGGGCAACAGCGGGTAATCTGCCAGCTTGTCATGAATGGCGCCATCTTCGCGCAAAATCGAGCGATACAAGGCGAAGCCCTCAACCGCAAAGGCCGGCATCGACAGATCACCATGCGTCTCAAGGAACAGGCCAAGCCGATCAAGGTCCTGCACCGGCATCTCCTTTCGGAAGCGCGCCAAAGTGACGTGCGGGCGAAACCGTTCCCGGCGCAGGTCAATATCCGCGGCAAGCGCGGCGCTGCGCACCTTGTCCCGCAACGCGACCAGTGGCGCGGATTTTTCAACACCCGCGAACACCAGTTTCGGCGCGCGCCGGTCAAACACATCCACACTTGCAATGCGCAGATCAAAGCCCGGCAACTGAATGTCTGCCAACGCCTGATGCAACGCCGTGGCCGTCGGTGCATCCTGCTCATCCAGAAACGCCAAGGTTACATGCAAGTTGTCCACGGGCACATTTCGTCCCACGCCCAAATCCCCCTGAAGCTGCGCCAACTGGTCCTGCACAGCTTCGGGCAAGTCTATGGCCACGAACAATCGCATCAGCGGATCAGTTCAATCTGTTCCACAGCAACGCCATGTGACGATCAACGATCTGATCGTAACGGCCACTTGCGCGCAGGGCTGCCAGCCCGGAATTCACACGATAAATCACGGTCGTGCCACGCCAGTGCACCTTGGGCACGGCGATCTGTAGCGTTTGCTGCGCCAGGGGTTTTCCGAACGCTTTGACCTGCTTGTTCAATCCCATCGCCGCGATCGTCGACGATCCTGTCAGCGCGTTTAAGGCCACGGCATCCACCTGCTCCTCCATCAACATCTCAAAACAGGCCTCGGGGCGTTCGGGGGTTTCAAGCTCGATCGTGTCATCGCTTGGCCACGGTTGGCCGTTTTGATCGGCATCCTGCGCGTCATGCCCGGCAGGCTGACACAGGCGCAGACCCGCCAGATCAGCCGTGGAGTCAAAGCTGAAATTGGCATCGGCACGAGCAAACAGCAAGAGCGGCACCATGACAACAGGGTCCGAGAAATGGAACCGAGCGCATATTGCAGGGGCTGGATCGCTTGAACATTCGGGCCGCGCCATGGCCACAGCCATATCCAATTCACGGCCCGCCAGCATCTGAGGATCAAGCCCATAAGCCTTGTCTTGCCATGCGATCGCATGCGTCAAAGGGGCCACGCTTTCGGACAGGGCGGCGGCCAACAGATCATTGAACATCCCCTGCGCGGGCCATGTGCGGCTGACAAGCGGCGCCACACCATCCGGGGCCAGCAGCATCAAACCGGTGTCTTGCAAAGGCTGTGCCGCCGGTCCGGCGGTATTTGGGGCCATACAGGGGATAAAAACCTGATCACCTTGTGCAAAAGGCTCGGCCTGACCCTGTGCCAAATCGGGGTTCGCAGCCGTGACCCATGTCCAACGTGCGGGATCGGCATAGTGACGTTGCGCGACATGGCTTGGTGTCTCGCCGTCCTGCGCGGTGTACGTCACGTCGCAGACAGATTGCGCCGCCGCCGGGCCGGCCATGCAAGACATCAGGAATGACACAACAAACCATCTGTGTCTCATGTCCTTAACTCCCTTCCCAGAACGGCGTCAGGTGGGTGGACAGAATATCATGAAATGTCCCGTTTTCGCGGATTTTTAGCAGCCCCTTGTTGAATGTGTCCAATATCTGCCCGGCCTGAGGGTGTGCTTTCGGCACAACCACATGCAGCGTTTCAACCGCGACCGGCATGTCAGACAGCGCGACGATCTTTCCCTCGGCCCCAGCTTGCCGCAGCGCGACGCGGCCTGAAAACTCATCCAGCGCCATCGCATCAGCCCTGCCATCCAGCACAAGTTGCACACAGTCGGCGGCTTGGTCGGGTTGCAGCAATGTCACCTGATCGTCGACAACCCACTGACGACCATTGCGATCCAGATCATGGGTCGGAAACCCGGCAGGGCGGCAAAGGCGTTTGCCCTGCATATCGTCAAGGCTGGTGATGGCTTTGCCCCGATCCGCCGCGACGAATAGAAGACTTAGCATTTCGAAAATCGGGTCGGAATACAAAAGCGATTGGCATTCGGGGCGTTGCAGACCCTGCTCACACGGGGGGTCTGGCCACGGAAACCCCATATCCATCAAGGCGTTCGACAAAAGCGGATCAAGATGCGCCTCGCGGTCCTCAATCCAGTGGATCGTGTGGCCCGTCTGCGGCGCGGCCTGTGTCAGCGCGGCGTCCACCACGGCGGCGATCAGCCCCCCATCGGGCAGATCACGGTCGGCAAACGGCGCAAAGCCGCTGGCCGTCAACACCTTCAAACCACCCTTGGCAGCCGCCTGCGCGTCTGAAACCTTGGGTTCCGTCAAAGCGTTGGGGCGGCCATCCATACAAGGCACGGTCAGCACCATCCCGGCGCGCATGGCATCCGGGCTGGCCCCGATGACATCCATATTTTCAGCGTGCAGACGCTCCCAAAGCGTGGGGTCGCCATACAGGCGGTCGGCGATCATCGACAGGCTTTCGCCGGGTTTTACACGATACGGCCCACCGCAGCTGTCCGCCTGCGCAACGACGCCAGCAAGCGCCACCAGACCCCATACAACCCCGAACACAACTTTACGCATCACTCACCCCCAAACCTTGGGATTAGGCGGATATTGTGGTTTTCGTCAAGGCAGAAGGCATATTTAGAGCCTCTTCCGCCCGACGCGCCACAGACCACAAAGCCTTAATTCGGACGTATCCGCGCCGCCAAACGCAGTGCATGACTGGGGTCCGAGGCCGCAGGCGGCATCACCGGATCATAGGCTGCGCGGATAAGGTCCGCGATGTCGGGGCGCAGAATCGTTGTTTGCTTTTCGGCTATATGCGCCAAGGGCGACGCAGTGCGGAACGCCGTGTCAGACCACAGCAAGATCGTTTGCACGATCTGCGACAGGGCCAGCGTTTCAGCAGGAACTGCGCTTAACTCTTTGTCCATCCGCAAGAAAACGAAACTGGCCTTGATCGCGCCGGCCTCATCAAAGCGAAAAATGCGGTATTGATTGGCGTCAGCGGCTTTCAGGCGGTCGACCAAGGGCACGAGATCCGGAACCAATCGGTCCATATCGGGCACTTGCGGTAACTCGTCCCAATCCTGAAAGAAAAAGAACATCAGGTTCACACCCAATTCGGGGTCGGTCTCGGCCATTTGATGCCCGGCCATCACCGCAACCGCCTCGACCGCGCCTTTGACGATACCCAGTGTTTGATCATCAACGCCAAAAACCACCGGGGCAATCGGGCGGCCCCAGCGGGCAAAGGCATACGATCCATCAGAACGCGTAAACAGCGCTTCGATCTGGCTGGCGGAAGGCGATGATGTCATTGCGGGCCTCTTTTGTTTCGCCGCCCATTTATCAAAACCGCTGACCACCGCAAACAGGCCGGGGATATTTTGTGCAGCGCAACAATGACCCTGCCGCCGTTTGCACAAATATCGAAAGGTCGTGCCGGGCTGTTACATCGCTGTGCATTCTGTCGTCTGAAGGTGTTACAAGGAATGTCAAAGACGGGCCAAGCGCCACGGCACAGAAAGGATCCACACGATGAAACTGATAAACCGGACCTTTGATGAACTTCAGCCCGGCGATACGGCGGAACTGGACCGGCTGATCACACTGGATGATCTGTATGCCTTTGCCGCTGCGTCGGGCAATTACAACCCGATGCACCTGCCCGCCGAGGATGGCGACGGCGACGGAACCGCCGAAAGCGTGGCGCCGGGCATGTTCGTGGGATCGCTGATTGCCACGGTGTTGGGCATGCGACTGCCGGGGCCGGGCACGCTGTATCGCCGGCAAACGCTGGATTTTCACGACCGCGCCCATGCGGGCGACGACCTGCGCTGCAAGGTCGAGGTGCTGGACAAGATGAGCGATCACGCAGTGCGCCTATCCACCGAGGTGCGGCGCGTCAGCGATGGCGCGTTGATCGTGTCGGGCTCGGCCGAGGTGCTGGCGCCCACCAAGCGGTTTGACCGCGACGATGTCGAAATGCCCGGGCTGGTGGTGCAGCGGCACCGCCATTTCGACGCCTTGCTGGACCGCGCCCATGCCCTGCCTGCCCTGCCCACGGCGGTGGTCGCGCCGGATGATCCAAATTCCTTGGCCGGGGCACTGCTGGCCGCGAAAGAGCATCTGATCACGCCGATCCTTGTGGGCCGCGCCCATGGTATTCGGGCCGCGGCCACCGAGGCCGGCGCGGATATTTCCGGGATCGAACTGGTCGACGTGCCCGGCGGTGACAAGCTGGCCGCCGCCATGGCGTGCCAGCTGGTGCATGAGGGGCGCGCGGCCGCGGTGATGAAAGGACATTTGCACACCGACGATCTGCTGGGGCCGATGCTGGACAAGATCAACGGCTTGCGGATCGGGCGACGGTTTACACATGTGTTTGTGATGGATGTGCCGGGCCAGCCCTATCCGATCATGGTGACCGATGCGGCCATCAACATCACACCCGATCTGCCAACCAAGGTGGATATCGTGCAAAACGCCATCGACCTTGCGCAATCCTTGGAGATCGAACCGCGCGTCGGCGTCCTGTCGGCGGTGGAAACGGTAAACCCCGCGATCCCGTCGTCACTGGATGCCGCCGCGCTGTCAAAGATGGCCGACCGGGGCCAGATCACCGGCGGTTTGGTGGACGGGCCGCTGGCGATGGACAACGCAGTTGATCTGGCAGCGGCCACCACCAAGGGGCTAACCGGCGGCGTGGCCGGGCGCGCCAATATCCTTGTGGTGCCGGGGCTGGACGCGGGCAATATGCTGGCCAAGCAACTGGCCTTCATGAGCCACGCCGAGGGCGCCGGTCTGGTGTTGGGCGCGCGGGTGCCGGTGATCTTGAATTCACGATCCGACAGCGCGGCGTCGCGGCTGGCCTCATGTGCGGTGGCGGCGCTGCATCACGCGGCGGGGGCGCATGGCGCGCCGTAACAAGAGGCAACGCGGGCCCTTGGACATATCGCGCAGAGTCAGACCGTTGCAGGCGCGTCCATATCAAGGATCAGGCGGTCACCGCGATATTGCCCGCGAATAAGCAAACCGGGCTGGCGCAGTTCGGGGTGATCATCGGCCCAATCGCGAAACCTGTCGTTTGAGACGATCCGCGCCTTTAAATCGCGCGCGGCGGTCAAAATGGTAGGATCGGCGGGATGGCCCTTGGACACAACCATGACCCTGTCACGCGGCAGATCGAGGATGTGGCCGAAGTCACGATCATTCAGAAACCGGCCCGCCAAAAGGTATCCGGCATTGGCGTCGAAAACCACGCCGGGGGTCAGGCCGCGGCGCTTCACCTCGGTCAGCACCTCGTGCAGGGTTTCAACGCGCGGGGTTTCATCCTTCCAATGCATGACGTTCGAACAGTCGAGGATCACCCAAGTCTCGGGCGCGTCTTGGCTTGGGCGGATGGCCTTGGAGCGCGGCGCAAACAGGGCCTTGAGCAGCAAGATCAAAGCGGCCAATGCGGACGGCCCAGCGATCAGCACGATATCCTGCGCATCCGGCAGGACAAGGCCCACCGCAATGGCCGCGCAAGACAGGACCAAAAGAAGCAAAGGAACAATCATGGGGTGCATTTATGTCTTTTTTTCTCGTTATGGAAGATCCACTCTAGCCCCTTTGAATGCTTTTGCGAGCGGCCCGCAAAGCAAGTAAAGGCCGAGCAATGACAGACTTGCCGCCGTCTGCACGGCAGGCCCAGAATGACAAAACGGTTTGGCCTGCAAAATCGGCACATGAGCAGGCACGGTTTCGATCACTTACCAAACAAGTCTGACTGACCTTTGGCTGGCGGCGGGGCAAGGCCCAGATGGTGCCAGCCACGTTGCGCCAGCATCCGGCCGCGCGGGGTGCGTTGGATCAGGCCTTGTTGCAGAAGGAAAGGTTCAATCACTTCTTCCAGCGCATCGCGGGATTCCGACAAAGCGGCACTGATGGTTTCAATGCCCACCGGACCGCCTTGATACGCTTCTGCGATCAGGCGCAGATAGCGCCGGTCGGCCCCGTCCAGCCCGATATTGTCCACGCCCAGACGGGTCAGCGCATTATCGGCCAGATCACGGGTGATCCGCCCGTCACCTTCGACGACGGCGAAATCAACCACACGGCGCAACAGACGACCGGCAATCCGCGGGGTGCCGCGCGACCGGCGGGCAATTTCGCGCGCGCCGTCGGCCTCGGCGGGCGCTTTCATCTTGATGGCATTGCGGGTGACGATCTGATGCAACTCATCCTCGGTGTAGAATTGCAGCCGGGTGGGAATACCGAACCGGTCACGCAGGGGCGTGGTCAACAGGCCCAGCCGGGTGGTCGCGCCGACAAGGGTGAAGGGCTGCAATTCGATCCGCACGGTGCGCGCGGCGGGGCCTTCGCCAATCACCAGATCCAGTTCGAAATCCTCAAGCGCGGGATACAGCACCTCTTCGACAACCGGGTTCAGGCGGTGAATTTCGTCGATGAACAACACATCATTGCGTTCAAGGTTGGTCAGGATCGCCGCCAGATCGCCTGCCTTGGCCAGAACCGGCCCTGAGGTCATGCGAAACCCAACCCCCAATTCGCGGGACATGATCTGCGCCAGCGTTGTCTTGCCCAAACCGGGCGGGCCGTGAAACAGGGTGTGGTCCATCGCCTCGCCGCGTTGACGGGCGGATTGGATAAACACCTTGAGGTTGGCGCGCGCCTCGGCCTGACCGATAAAATCGTCCAGCATCTGAGGGCGCAAGGCGCGGTCAGCATCTTCGGGCAGCGGATCGGGGCGCAATGTCGGGTCGGGCTGATCCATGGCTTATCCTTTGGGGGCCAAAAGCCGCAGCGCCGCGCGGATCAGGGCCGGAGTGTCGGCCTGTCCATCATCGCTGGCGGCCTGCGCCACGGCGCTTGCGGCGTCGCCCGGCGTATAGCCCAGATTGGTCAGCGCCGATAGCGCCTCGGCCTGTGCATCCGACCGGGGGGCCGGTGTGGCCGCCGGGGTTTGCGCAGGCGGCGTCGCCCGCTCGATCACATCGTCTTCGTCTTGCGCGGGCGCTGTGGCCGCTACGGCGGTGACACCCATGGCCATGACCTCGGGCACTTTGTCTTTCAATTCGTTGACCACGCGCTGCGCAGTTTTAGGGCCGATACCCTTGGCGGCCTTGACGGCGTTCCAATCGCCCAGCGCAATCGCGCGGCCCACACCCTCGGGGCCCAAAGCGCCAAGAATGGCCAGTGACGCCTTGGCCCCCACGCCCTGCACACTCAGCAACAGGCGGTGCCATTCCTTTTCCAGCAAGGTGGTAAACCCGAAAAGTTGCAGCAAATCCTCGCGCACCACCAGATCGGTATAAAGCGCCACATGTTCGCCCACCCCCGGCAGGGCCCTCAACGTTCTGTCCGAGCAATAGACCAGATAGCCCACACCGCGCACATCCAGCAAAACGTGATCGGCTGCGCGGTAATCAATGCGGCCTGCCAAACGCCCGATCATGCGCGCACCCTTTGGGCCAGCGTCGCGGGCATACGGGCATGATGGGCATGGCAGATCGCAATCGCCAGCGCATCAGCGGCATCGGGGCCTGCCAGGTCAACGCCCGGCAGTTGCACCCGCACCATGTGGGCGATCTGTTCTTTGGCGGCGTGACCGACGCCAACCACTGTTTTCTTGACCGAATTCGGCGCGTATTCGCCCACGGCCAAACCAAACTGAGCCGGCACCAACATAGCGATGCCCCGCGCCTGCCCCAGCTTCAGCGTTCCCGCCCCATCCTTGTTGACAAAGGTTTTTTCAACCGCAGCCGCTTGCGGTGCGAAGCGTTGGAAAATCGCTGTCAGCTGTTCGTGCAGCGACAACAGCCGCGCGCCCAATTCGCCGGTGTCGGAATGACAAATCCCGTTGGCCACGTGGCTCAGGCGGCTGCCCTCCACGTCGATCACGCCCCAGCCAAGGTTTCGCAACCCCGGATCAATCCCGATTACCCGCATCTGCCCCGCCTTACCGTTTGGTTTTGCTTTGGATCAGCATTAGCACGAAACGGGAACAAAGACCAAGCGCAATACGCAAAAGCAAGGGGTCTGCCCCGCCGCTTACGTCATGCGCGGTTTGCATAGGGACTATGCGGAAACGATAGCTTGTGGCAAACGCGCGCCCCGCCTACCTGAGCGTCAGACAACGTCTTCCCAAATTCCAAGCCGTAGAAGGAAAATTGTTATGGCTGCTATCGTCACATCCCGGCCGCATCTTGGCGGCCTTCGCAATGCTTTCGCGCAGATGATTGAAACTGTCCGCGCATGGAATGACATCCGCCGCACCCGTGCGGCCCTGTCGCAACTAACCGACCGCGAGTTGGAAGATATCGGCCTAAGCCGAGGTGACCTGCGTCACGTCTCGCGTATCATCTGACCGCACGGCACTCACCGCCGCTGCGACCTGTGAATGTAAAAGCCCTGCGCCGGGACCGTGGCGCAGGGCTTTTGAACCCGAGAGACATGGGTAAACGCGATATTATTTAAGATAGGGACGCAGGTATGATGCTGCTTTGACCGTCACCGGATCGGGCTGCATGACAAACGCTCCGGCTTGTTCAACCATGCTTCCCTGTTGCAGCGCGGTAATGCGATCCTGATAGGTATTCAGGCCCAGATGCGCCATGATCAGCGCCTTGAAGCCAACAAAGCCCAGCAGAACCAACGCAAATCCGCGCGGCGAAAAGGCCAAGCGGCGGCGTTTGGGCCGAAAGACAATCAACCCGTCCTTTGAGACCTGACCAACATACCCGTCACGCATGCGCGACCGCGATTTCGTGATACGCTTGAGGCGCTGATCGAATGTATCAAGTGTGTCAGTCATGATGATTTCCCAGTCTGTTCGCGTGGCGACCAAATTAAAGGAAGTTGTAAGCCGAAATTGTGGCAAAACTTAGGCAAGCGCCACAAATTTCCCTTAATTTTCGTTTTATTTCAGAGGTTTCGGCGCATCGTTGTCGTCGTCCAGTCACCAATCTCTTCGCGGTAAACGAGATTGTTTCCGGCTTGCGTATAAACCTCGATTACGTCGTCGGCTTGTTCGTTCAGCACACCAGAAAGAATCACCATGCCACCCGGCGCCAACCGGGCGGTCACCTCGGGACACAGGTCAATCAACGGCCCTTTGAGGATATTGGCAAAGATCAAATCGAACGGTGCCGCCGCCATGGTTGTGGGATGGTCAAGGCCCGTGGCCTCAAAGCAGGTCACGCGCCCCTCCAGCCCATTGGCGGCCACATTGGCGCGGGCCACATCCACCGCAACCTCGTCAATGTCGCTGGCCAGAATGGCGCTGCCCTGCCATGTGCGCGCCGCCGCCATCGCCAGAACGGCAGTGCCACAGCCCACGTCAATCACCGACCGCGCGACGAACCCGTCGGCAATCAAACGGTCCAACGCACGCAGGCAGCCTTGCGTGGTGCCGTGATGCCCGGTGCCAAAGGCCATCGCCGCCTCGATCAACAGCGGCTCGGCCCCGTCTGGCACCTTGTCGGCATCGTGGCTACCGTAAACGAAAAAGCGTCCCGCCGCGACCGGGACCAGTTCACGCCGCACCTTGGCGACCCAATCGGTTTCGGGCAGCTCGGAAACGGCAAAGGGTTTCGCCCCGTGCAATGTTGCCAAAAGGGCCAGCCCGGCCTGATCGGGGGCTTCGTCGAAATATCCACCTACCTCCCACAGGCCCGAGCCGTCCTCCATTTCGAAAATGCCAACCCCGGTTGGCTCGGGCTGAAGCGTTTCCAGATCGGCGGCAAGGGCTTCGGCGTTGTCTTTGACGGTCAGGGTGGTCAGGGCGGTAAAGGTCGGCATTGATGCGGTCCTTGTTGTTGGGATCACTCGGCCGGGGTGGGAATGGCCCGGCCCAATCGGGTTTCGTAGCCCGGTTCGGGGTGGCGCGGGATCAACAGCGCCAGAAGAAACGATATACACGCCATTGCAGCCGCCAACACAAACACCGCTGACGGCGAGACCAACCACAGGTAACCCAGAAGCGCCGGAAGGAACACCGCCGCGATATGATTGATTGTAAAGGCAACCGCAGCCGTCGGTGCAATATCGCCCGGATCGGCGATTTTCTGAAAATAGGTTTTCAGCGCCAGCGCAAGGGCAAAAAGCAGGTGATCGACCACATAAAGCACCGCCGCCAGCACCACGCCCCAACCGAACATATAAATCCCGCCATAGGCCAGAAACACCAGCGCCAGACCGGCATATTCAAACAGCAGCGTCGCGCGTTCACCATAGCGATGCACAGCGCGGCCCATCAACGGCGCACAAATCATGTTGGCCACAAGATTGATCAAGAACAGCGCCGTAACCTCGTGCACGGCAAAGCCGAATTTTTCGACCATCATGAAGCCTGCAAACACCACAAAGATCTGCCGCCGCGCGCCCGCCATGAATTGCAGCGCGTAATACAGCCAATAGCGGCGGCGCAGCACCATACGCTTGACCTGTGGGTTCGGGGCCTCGAACTGGGGATAGGCGAACATGCAAAACAGCGCGACCAGCGCCGTAAAACCGCCTGACAGCAGGTAGACGGTGTTGTAGCTCAGATCGTACGCCTCCCACGTCATGACGATCAGAACATAGGCCACCAGCGTCGCGCCTGATCCTGCGGCGATCAGCCAGCCCAGCACCTGTGGCGCGCGCAGCTTGTCGATCCATTGCAGTTGTAGCGATTGGTTGACCGTCTCGAAGTAGTGAAAGCCGATGGAACTGAGCATGGTAATCGTCAGGATGCCGCCCAGTGATGGAAACTGCGCCGTCAGCGCCGTGGCCACCCCCAACAGCACAAGCGAGACCAACCCCAACACCTGTTCGCGCATGAAAATGATAATCGCGATCACCCCAACCGCCAGAAAGCCCGGAACCTCGCGCACCGTATGCAACCAACCGATGTCAGAGCCGTCAAACGCTGCGGCCTCGATCACGAAATTATTCAGCAGCGCGGACCATGTGGCAAACGCCACCGGCATGGCCGCAGCCATCAGGAACAGCAGGGTGACAGGGCGTCGCCACAGCGGCAAATGCCGCGCCTCGGCCAAGGGGACAGGAGTGCTCATTGCGCTGGTTTACGCCGATCAAACAGGGTTGGTAAGAGGTATAGATCGTATTTGGTGGCAAAAATGGCGCGCACCCCGGATTGTGACAGCCATTTGCGCGGACACATGTTTGGCCTGATCTGGATCAAAGACATTCAAAACTCCGCATGCAATACTACGTGCCCAGATATCAAAGGACGCGCGACATGGATATTCTGACACTTGTGGAACGCATCGGCGAGGCCCCGGCCGCGGCGCTGTTAGGATTGCTGACCGGCGTGATTTTCGGAATCGCGGCGCAACGCTCGCGGTTTTGTCTGCGCGCGGCCACGGTGGAATTTGCCCGCGGCCAGATGGGCGACAAGGTCGCGGTTTGGCTGCTGACCTTTTCCACCGCCTTGGTCTGGGTGCAGGGCGCGCAATATCTGGGCCTGTTCCGGGCCGAGGATGCCCGCATCATGGCGGTGCCCGGCAGTTGGTCGGGGGCGGTCATCGGCGGGTTGCTGTTTGGCGTGGGCATGGTGCTGGCGCGGGGCTGTTCGGGCCGGTTGCTGGTGCTGGCGGCGACGGGCAACCTGCGTTCGGTCGTGTCCGGGCTTGTCTTTGCGGTTGTTGCGCAAATGAGCCTGTCAGGCTGGCTGGCACCGACGCGCGACACGCTCGCGGGCATGTGGATCACCTCGGGCGGGCAAAACATGGATTTGCTGGCTACGCTTGGCCTGCCGGACTTGTTCGGGCTGATGCTTGGCTTGGCCACAGCCGTTCTGGCGCTGGTCGTGGCGGCACGCAACAAGATCGGCGTCTGGCGCTTGATCTTTGCCTCGGGTGTGGGCTTTGCCGTTGCGGTTGGCTGGGTGTCGACCTACGCGCTGTCGCAGGTGGCGTTTGATCCGGTCCCGGTGGAAAGTGCCACCTTCACCGGCCCATCGGCCAGCACGCTGATGTTCTTCCTTGATAATACGGCCATTCTGGAATTCGACATCGGTCTGGTGCCGGGCGTGTTTTTAGGCTCGTTTCTGGCCTCGTGGCTGGCTGGTGAGTTCAAATTTCAGGGCTTTGAAGATGAGGCCAACATGCGCCGCGCCCTGACCGGGGCGGCCTTTATGGGGTTCGGCGGGATGTTGGCAGGCGGCTGCGCCATCGGCAACGGCGTGACCGGCGGGTCGGTGTTTGCAGGCACAGCTTGGCTGGCCCTCTTGTGCATGTGGATCGGGGCAATGGTCACCGATGTCCTTGTCGATCAGCGCGGCGTGCGCCAACCGGCCTGATCGGGCGTTCAATAAAAACTTTGCGGGTCGATATCCACGGCAAGGCGCAGGTTGGCGGGCGGTTTCAACTGGCCCACCCATTGCGCCACCGCCCCTTGCAGCGCCACGCCTTTGGGCGCCTTGACCAAAAGGCGCACGCGGTGCCGCCCGCGAACCCGCGCAATCGGCGCAGGCGCGGGGCCGAACACCTGCGCCCCGACCGCACGAACAGGCGCATCGCGGCGGGCCAGTTCGGTGGCGAAATCAAACACCTCCTGCGCGTCGGGCGACGACAGGATGATGCCTGCCATGCGCCCAAACGGCGGCACACCGGCCTGCCGCCGTTCATCCGCTTCGGCCCGCCAAAAGCCTTCTTCGTCGCCCGACAGGATCGCCCGGATCACCGGGTGTTCGGGCTGAAACGTCTGCAACAAAGCGGTGCCGGGTTTATCGCTGCGCCCGGCGCGGCCCGCCACCTGCCGCATCAATTGAAAAGTGCGTTCCGCCGCGCGTAGGTCCGAGCCCTGAAGCCCCAGATCGGCGTCGATCACGCCCACCAGCGTCAGGCGGTGAAAATTGTGCCCCTTGGCCACAAGCTGCGTGCCGATGACAAGATCGGTGTCGCCCTCGGCAATCTGGGCGATCTGCTCTTTCAAAGCACGGGCCGAGCCGAACAGATCGGAACTGAGCGTGGCGATTTTCGCCTGCGGAAAAAGCGCCTGCGCCTCTTCGGTCAGGCGTTCGACACCGGGGCCAACAGCAGCAAGGCGATCTTCGGCCTGACAAGAGGGGCAGACCGAGGGGATCGGTTTCGTCTCGCCGCATTGGTGACAGACAAGACGTTTCTGAAAGCGGTGTTCGACCATGCGCGCGTCGCAGTGATCACAGCCGATCTGATGCCCGCAGGCGCGACACAGCGTGACAGGGGCATAGCCGCGGCGATTGATGAACAACAGGGCCTGTTCGCCCTTGTCGATCCGGGCATTCACCGCTGATTGAAGGCTGGGCGATATCCAGCGGCTGGCGGGCAGGGTTTCGGCGCGCATGTCGATGGCGCGCATTTCGGGCATCACCGCCGCACCAAAGCGCGCGGTCAGGTCTAGCCGGGTGTATTTGCCCGCCTGCGCATTGGCCCAGCTTTCCAGCGATGGCGTGGCCGAGGCCAGCACCACCTGCGCGCCGCAGATGCTGGCGCGCAACACAGCCATATCGCGCGCGTTATAAAGCACCCCGTCCTCTTGCTTGTAAGACGTGTCGTGTTCTTCATCCACGACGATCAGGCCAAGGTTCTGAAACGGCAAGAACAGGGCCGAGCGTGCGCCGACGA
Organism: Roseovarius gahaiensis; assembly: GCF_011601345.1. Lineage (GTDB taxonomy): Bacteria > Pseudomonadota > Alphaproteobacteria > Rhodobacterales > Rhodobacteraceae > Roseovarius > Roseovarius gahaiensis. Next base: position 26,410 of record NZ_JAAORB010000019.1, on the reverse strand, counting down.
CCACTTGGCACCCGCCCTGCCCCACCATTTTCCACGCGCGGCGGCGTTCGGTCATCGTCACGCCCGAATGCCATTCGGCGGGGCGGGCACCAAACCGCGCCTCGATCCGTGTCAGAAATTCCGAAGTCAGCGCGATTTCGGGCAACAGGACCAGCGCCTGTCGCCGCTGGCGCAGGGTGTTGGCCACGGCCTCAAGATACACTTCGGTCTTGCCCGATCCGGTGACACCGCGCAGCAAAGTGGTGCCATAGCCACCACCGCAAATGCCAGACCTCAGGCTCTCGGCGGCGGTGGCCTGATCTTCGGTCAGCGCCTTTCCGGGGCGGTCGGGGGCAAGCGGCGAATAGGGCAGATCGCGCGGGCAGTCCTCTTCCACCACCGCGCCATGCTTGACCAGCCCCTTGATAACCGACGCGGTCACACCGGCCTGTTCGGCCAGTTCCTTTAGCGTGAAAGCCAGCCCACCGAACTCTTCCAAAACCTCCAGCACGCGGCGGCGCGCATCGGTCATCCGATCGGGCGCGCCCTGCCCCAGACGATAGATTTTCTGCATCGAGGGCGGATTTGTCAGCCCCGGCGCGCGGGTGGCCAGCCGCAGCATTGCCGGCATCGGCGTCAGCGTGTAATCGGCGGCGCGCTGCAAAAAATCTTGCATCTCGGCACGCATCGGCGCGACATCCAGCACCCGGATCACCTGCCGGATTTTCGAGCGGTCGAAATCGCCGCGCCCCGGCCCCCAGACCACGCCGATCACCTTTCGCGGGCCAAGCGGCACCTCGACAAACGCACCACTATGGCAGCCACCTTCGGGCGCGCGGTAATCCAGCAGCCGATCCAGCGGTTGCGTGGTCATCACGCCTACAAGCTCGTCTTCGACGAAAAAGTCCTTGGCGGGTGGCGGCACTTGGATTGCTCCATGTCAGGGGTTTCGGCAGCTCAGTCTATGAGGTAAAGCCGGGGATGAAAAACCCCAACCCGCATCAAGGGACCGCCATTATGAAATTCTTTGTTGATACCGCCGACGTCGAGGCCATTGCCGAGTTGAACGAACTGGGCATGGTGGATGGCGTTACCACCAACCCGTCGCTGATTTTGAAATCAGGCCGCGACATTCTGGAAGTGACCCGCGAAATCGCCGAGATGGTCGATGGCCCGGTCAGCGCCGAGGTTGTCGCGCTTGAGGCCGACGCGATGATCGAAGAGGGCCGCAAGCTGGCCAAGATCGCCGAAAACATCGCCGTCAAGGTGCCGCTGACATGGGATGGCCTGAAGGCCTGCAAGGTCTTGTCGGACGAAGGCAACATGGTGAACGTGACGTTGTGTTTCTCGGCCAATCAGGCGCTTTTGGCGGCCAAGGCCGGCGCCACGTTCGTCAGCCCCTTTGTCGGGCGTCTGGATGACATCAATCTGGACGGGATGGAACTGATCGCCGATATCCGCCAGATCTATGACAACTACGCGTTTGACACGGAAATCCTGACGGCGTCGGTTCGCACCGTGAACCACGCGTTTCAGGCGGCCCAGATCGGATCGGATGTGATGACGGCTCCGCCGGCCGTGATCAAGCAGATGGCCAACCACCCTTTGACCGACAAAGGGCTTGAGACGTTCATGAAGGATTGGGAAAAAACCGGGCAGAAAATTCTGTAACCCATGCTATAAAGTCTGAAAACAAGACCGAGGCCGGTGATGAGCAGCAAGCCCGACATGGACGAGTCCCTGCGCGAGAAGATCATCTCGCAACCTGATGTTATTTTGGAAGATCAGGATCTTATGCGCGCGCTGATCGCCGCGAACGAGCGCGCCATGGGCGGCAACATCGTGGATTTGCGCGGTGTTGCCATGGAGCGGCTTGAGGCGCGGCTGGACCGTCTGGAAGACACTCACCGCTCGGTGATCGCCGCCGCCTATGAAAATCTTGCAGGCACCAATCAGGTGCATCGCGCGATTTTGCGGATGCTGGACCCGGTCGAGTTTGAGCACTTCCTGCGCGACCTTGGAACAGACGTGGCACAAACCCTGCGCGTGGACAGCATGAAACTGGTGCTGGAATCCGTGCAGGACAAGGCCGATCCGACGATCAAAACGTTGGGGGACGTGTTGTCGGTGGCCGAACCGGGCTTTATCGCCGAGTATCTGGCAGACGGGCGCAACGCCGCGCCACGGCAGGTGACCTTGCGGCAAATCCACGAAGGTGACGCGCGGATTTACGGCCAACAGGCCGAGTTCATCCGCTCGGAGGCCTGCCTGCTTTTGGATTTCGGCGCCGGTCGCCTGCCCGGTATGCTGGCCATGGGCGCCGAAGACCCGCACCAGTTTTCGCCGCAGCAAGGCACCGATTTGCTTGCCTTCTTTGCGGGTGTCTTCGAACGGGCCATGCGCCGCTGGCTGTCATGATCAGCCCTGCCGCCCGCGATGCGTTGCAGGGGTGGCTGGACGCACAGAAAGCGCTGAAAGGCGCGTCTGACAACACGCTAGAGGCCTATGGCCGCGACGTGGCCGGATTTTTGGCGTTCATCACGCAGCACAACGCCGAGGCGCAAGGCATCGCCGCATTGGCACGCGTCGGTGTCAGCGACATGCGGGCGTGGATGGCCTTTACCCGCGGCGAGGATGTCGGCGCGCGGTCGCTGGCGCGGAAATTGTCAGCCGTGAAAAGTTTCTACCGCTGGCTGTCCGAGCGCGAAGGCTTTGACGCGACCGCCGTTTTATCGGCGCGTGCGCCGAAATTTCAGCGCAAACTGCCGCGCCCCTTGGCCCCGGATGCGGCGCAAAATTTGATTGATACCCTCGACATGCAAAGCGAAACCCCATGGGTCGCGGCACGCGATCAGGCGGTGGTGACGCTGCTGTATGGCTGCGGTCTGCGGATATCCGAGGCGCTTGGCCTGACGGCGGATGTGCTGCCGATGGGCGATGTCCTGCGCATCACCGGCAAGGGCGGCAAAGAACGTATTGTGCCGGTCATCGCACCGGCCCGGCAGGCGGTCGCGCGCTATGTGGATTTGTGCCCGCATGACCTATCGGGCAATAGCCCCTTGTTTCGCGGGGTGCGTGGCGGGGTTCTTAGCCCACGGGCGGTGCAAAAGGTCACACAGGCCGCGCGCGCGCAACTGGGCCTACCTGCCAGCGCCACACCACATGCGATGCGGCACAGCTTTGCCACACATCTATTGAACGCGGGTGGCGACTTGCGCGCCATTCAAGAACTGTTAGGCCATGCCTCGCTGTCGACGACGCAGGCTTATACCGCCGTTGACACCGCACGCCTGATGGAAATCTACCGCAACACCCACCCCAAAGGCCGATAAGCCTGTGCATTGCGTCGATAAGAGGTTGAAATGGAAACTAAATTCAAAGCCTTATTGGTTCACTGGCTGACAGCGACAGGCGCGGTGTTCGCCATGCTGGCGATGCTGGCCGCTGTCGACGAAAAATGGGACTTGATGTTCCTATGGCTGGTGGTGGCCTTTGCCGTCGATGGCATCGACGGGCCATTGGCGCGCCGGTATCTGGTGTGGAAGAACGCGCCACGCTTTGACGGGGTTCTGCTGGATCTGATCATCGACTACCTGACTTATGTGTTCATTCCCGCCTTTGCATTGTTTCGCTCCGATCTGCTGCCGGGATGGACAGGATGGGTGGCGATTATCGTAATCACCTATGCCAGCGCGTTGTATTTTGCCGATACAGGCATGAAAACCAAAGATAAATCATTCGCAGGCTTTCCCGGATGCTGGAACATGCTGGTGCTGGTTCTGTTCGCGGTCAAGCCATCGACATGGATCATACTGGTGCTGGTGGTGCTGGTGGCGGTGGCGATGTTCCTGCCGCTCAAGTTCATTCACCCGGTGCGCACCAAACGCTGGCGGGTGATTTCCTTGCCGATGGCGTTTGGCTGGACATTCTTTGCCGGATGGGCCGCGTGGGTGGATTTCCACCCCGAAAGCTGGGCGCATTGGGGGCTGGTGATCACCAGTGTCTACCTGTTGTTCGCGGGCATCGCCCAACAACTGATCCCGCAGCGCGCAGCGCGTTGAGGCTTGCGCGCCCAAGGGTATCGGGGCCGCCTGTGACGGCCCCCTGTGCGCTTAGCGCATCAACACCACGGGCACTTTGCACGAGCGGATCATCTCGGTCGTGGTCGAGCCGATCAGAAGCGACCGAACCCGGCTGTGCCCATAGGCCCCCATCACCAACAGATCATAGCCCTGATCTTGGGTCAGGGCCGACAACACCTTTTCCGGCTCGCCGCTGCGCATCAGGGTTTCAACCGTATAACCGCCCGCGTTCAGCGTGGAGGCAGCATCGTCCAGCGCCTTGCGCGTGGCGTCGGTTTCTGTGCCGGCAAACACCAACGTCACATGCAGGCCCGCAAACAGTGGGCTGCGGGCCATGTAATCCACCGCCTTCAGCGCCGAGGCCCCACCATCGAAAGCCACCAGAACCTTTTCGGGCGTCTTGAAGGCACGGTTGGCAACGAAAACCGGCTTGTGGCTGGCGCGCACGATCCGTTCAAGGTTCGAGCCCAGATGCTCGGATGCAAGGCCAGCCGCTTCGCCACGTTTGCCGATCACGATCATGTCGCCGTTGTCTTCCTTGGCGGTGACGGTTTCGACCAGATCGCCCTGACGCAAACGGGTTTCAACGACGATGTCGCCATCGGCCTGAATGATCGCCTGCGCATCTTCCAGAATGGCGCGGCCATGTTCATGGGCCAGCTTGGCGCGCTCGGCGTCCAGTTCGGACAGTTGTTCCAACAGACGGGTACGCGCACCAAGGCGGATCGCGCCTGACAGGTCTTGCTTGTCAGTGGCATCGCGACGGCCCATCACGTGATACAGTTTGACCTTCCAGCCCACTTTGCCCGCAATCCACGCTGCATGGTGGCAGACACTTTCCGAATAGGCGGACCCGTCAACAAGGGCGATCAGTGTATTGGTTGTCATTATCCGGCGCTCCTTTAGTGGCCCATCAATTTATCCATCGCGCCCGGCTTGTCATGAACGGCAAGCTGATCAACGATGGTTTCCGAGGCTTCGTTCATTCCGATCAACTCCACCTCGGCCCCTTCGCGGCGGAATTTGAGCACGGCCATGTCCACCGCCGCAACCGAGGAAATATCCCAGATATGCGCGCGGCTCAGATCAAGCGTCACCTTGTCCGGCGCTTCCTTGAAATCGAAGGCTTTCATGAAATCCTCGGACGAGGCAAAGAAAAGCTGCCCTTCGACGTGATAGGTGCGGTGCGTGCCGTCTGGCGTGATCTCGGACCGGACGCGGAACAGTTGGGCGATTTTCCATGCAAAGAAGATGCCCGACAGCAGCACGCCCACCAAAACACCAATGGCAAGGTTGTGGGTGTAAATCACGAAAAACACCGTTGCCAGCATCACGATCGAGGACGAGCGCGGATGATCGCGCAGGTTTTTAATCGACGACCAAGAAAACGTGCCGATCGAGACCATGATCATGATCGCCACCAGCGCGGCCATGGGGATGATGCCCACGATATCGCCAAGGCCAACCACCATGATCAGCAAAAAGACCCCGGCGGTAAAGCTGGACAGCCGCCCACGCCCGCCGGATTTCACGTTGATGATCGACTGGCCGATCATCGCGCAGCCCGCCATGCCGCCGATAAAGCCGGTCGCGGTGTTGGCAAGGCCCTGCCCAATGCATTCTTGGTTGCGGTCGCTGGTGGTGTCGGTCAGGTCATCAACGATTTGTTGGGTCATCAGGCTTTCCAACAGGCCCACCACGGCCACGGCAATGGAATAGGGCAAGATGATTTGCAGGGTTTCAAAGGTCAGCGGTATATCGGGGATCAGGAACACCGGCAGGGTGTCGGGCAGATCGCCCATGTCACCCACGGTGCGCACATCCCAGCCCATGACCACGACCAGCCCGGTCAGCACGATGATCGTCACCAAAGGCGACGGGATCGCGGTGGTGATCCGGGGAAACAGGTAGATGATCGCCAGCCCGCCCGCGACCAAAGCAAAGGTCAGCGGCGGCACCTTTGACGGGTCAAGCTCGGGCAGCTGCGCCATGAAAATCAGGATGGCCAGCGCGTTAACAAAGCCGGTCATCACCGATTTCGAGACAAACCGCATGACATATCCCAGCCGCAGGAAGCCCGCGCCGATTTGCAAAAGCCCCGCCAGAACCGTGGCGGCCAGCAGGTATTCCAGCCCGTGATCCTTGACCAACGTGATCATCAGAACGGCGGTGGCGGCCGTGGCCGCCGAGATCATACCGGGCCGCCCGCCAGTGATGGCTGTGATCACGGCAATCGAAAAGCTGGCATAAAGCCCAACCTTGGGATCAACGCCCGCGATGATGGAAAAGGCAATCGCTTCGGGGATCAGGGCAAGGGCAACAACAAGACCCGAAAGAAGGTCACCGCGAATGTTGGAGGTCCAATCGCGGCGGTAGGCATACAAAGACATCATGGTGAAAAGCGTTTCCTATGGCCGTCCCCGGTGGGGCGGTCTGTGGCATGGCGCGGTGGCGCGCTGTGTGTCAGGTTATCCGGCGGATCGGCGGCCGGAAGAGCCAGCCGGGGATCGCCCCCGGCTCCATGTTCGCTGCGGCGCAACATACAAGCGCGCGCGCAAAGCGCAACCGCTTGGTGTCACGGGGCATGAACCGACGTGTCACAAATGCCGCGCTGCAGCTTATTCGACGTTGAGAAGCACCGCCTCGACCCGGCGGTTGGCCTCGCGACCCGCAGCCGATAAGTTTGAGACGACAGGGGCCAGATAGCCGATGCCTTGGGCGTCCATCTGGGCGCGGGACACGTCGTAACGGGTGGCCAGCCGCTCCAGCACAGCCGCCGCGCGGCGCTTTGACAGGGCGATGTTGTTGTCCAGCCCACCGACCGAATCGGTGTGCCCGACCAAAGCGATACGACGCGACGAATCGGCCCGCAAAAAGCGGGCCAACGCGTCAAGCGAGGCGTAATCGGCCTGAGACAATTCAGACGCCCCGGTTTTGAAATCCAGATCAGAAAGAGCGATGTGGCCATCACGGGTCAGACGCGTTGCGAATGCATCCAATTCGGTCGGGGCGACTGGTAAGGAGGGGCGTGCAGCGGTGTTACCATTATCCGACGTCACGGACCCGTCGGCGGCGGTGCCCCCCACCTGCAGGATTTGCACATAGCCCGTGCTGCCCGCGCGCGACACCAAGACCGATACATAATCCGCCGTGCCGTTTTGCGTGGCCTTACGGGCCGACAAAAAGCGATAGTCGAACAAATCAACAAACATGTCGGGCGCGGCCATGACGCGGGTGTTGAAGCGAAAATCAAACCCGCCACAGGCGCGCGCGGCGCATTCGAACAAGAGGTGGAAGCCCTGCGCAACCAACTGATCGCGCAGCGGGTTGAACAGCTGCGCTGTGGTCAGTTCCTGCGCTTCTGTACGCCAAGCCTGTTGGATGATCCGCCCCTCGACGCGCAGGCTGCGCAAGGCCCCGTCGGCAAACGGGCCGACCGGCAGGCGGTAGGTTCCGATATCCTCGGTGATTTCGCGGGTCATCTCGGCGCTGCCCGGAATCGACAGATCAAGCGCGCGGGCCGCCACAGGGGCCAGCGTAGCAAGGCAAACGATCAGGACAAGCCGGGCCAACACCAAGGGTCACCGCGCCTGCGCGTGATAGGCGTCATTGGGGCGCATGCCCGTGGCGCTGGCCACCCGGTTGGTCATATTGAAGAAGCCGACGACATTCGCGATGTCCCAAATATCGCGGTCAGAAAACCCGGCATCGCGCATCGCCTGACGGTCGGCCTCGGTGGTTTCAGAGCTGGATTTGGTGATCTTTTCGGCAAAGGTCAGCATGGCGGTGTGCCGCGCGTCCAGATCGGCGGCGCGCCAGTTCATCACCATCGCCTCGCCCAGTTCGGGCTGGCCCGACAAATCGCGCACCGCAGCGCCATGGGCCACCTGACAATACCAGCAGCGGTTGATCGAACTGACCACCACCGCGATCATCTCGCGCTCAAGCTTGCTAAGGCCGCTGCCCGCCAGCATCAGCTCGTTATACATGGCCGTGAAGGCATTGAGCTTGTCGATATCAAAGGCATAGGCGCGCAGCACGTTGGGGATCATGCCCAGCTTGTCCTGACAGATATCGAAGTATTTCTGCGTATCCTCGGGCAGAGGGTCGACCATCGGCAGGTCAAGGGCGGTGGGGCTGTCGGGTGTCGTCATGTCGTCTGGGCCTTGTGCTGAATGCGGTAGTGATACTGTCCCACAAGCGCCATGCCGAGGGAAGCATAGAGCGCATTGGCCCCGGCATTGTCCTGCGTGCACAGTGCCGCAATATGGCTGGCACCGTGATCCTGCGCCCAGATCGCCGCCTTTTGCATGACGTGCCGCCCCATGCCCCGGCGGCGGCAGGACGGTGTAACTTCAAGCGCATGAACCATGGCGGTGCCGTCGTGGATGGCGGCAAAACCCGTGGCGGCTGGGCGTTGCCCGTCGCGGGCGAAGACACTGGTTTTCGGCATAGTGGCCCGCTGCATCACCTTGATCCGGCTCGGCCCGATCCCGCCTGCGACCCACATATCCAGCTGGATCGCCAAAGGCTCCCATATGGTGAACGTGGTGGCATGTGGCGGTGGCTTGGCCAGATTGGCCAGTGGCGCAGCATAGATATTCACCGGGTCGATCACTTGATAGCCAGCATCACCCAGCATGGTATCCAGCGCGTCATCGCCGTGACGGACCATGAACAGCGGGGTCTGTCCCAATGCCTGCATTGCATCCTCGGCCAAGGGCAGCTTGTCCGCCGTGACCGGCTGCCGCGCGGTGGCCGCCGACACGCGTTTGCCCCCATCCTGCCCGTCACGAATGGTCCACGGTCCAACGGTTTGCATGGCCGCGGGGGGCCATGTGGCTTGCGCCACGGCATCAAGATGTTCAGGCGTCATGCGGGAAATGTCCTGTTTAACTCGGCCATGGCGGCATCGACTTGGGCCCCGTCCTGCCCGCGCACCACGATCTGCGCACCGAACACGCCATCGCGCTGAAACGGATAGGAGCCGATGGAAAGATCGGGATAGCGCGCGGCCAAATCGCCCAAAGGCCCGGCGATATCCCCCTCGCCCCGGAACACCTGAAGCGATTGTGACAGCACCGGCGCGCCCCCCGTCAGCGTGGGTAGAACCCCCGCCAGCATCGCGTTGAAGATCGACGGAACCCCGGCCATCACATAGACATTTTCGATCAGAAAACCCGGCGCGGCGCTGATCGGGTTGTCGATCAGGGTGGCCCCGTCGGGAATGCGGGCCATGCGCAGGCGCGCCTCGTTCAACTCAAGCCCCTGCCGGTCGTAATGCGATTGCAACGCGGCGCGGGCATCGTCGCGCACCGATATGGGCCGATCAAAGGCGCGGGCCACGTTTTCGGCGGTGATGTCGTCATGCGTCGGGCCGATGCCGCCCGATGTGAACACATGGTCATAGGCCGCGCTCAGCGCCTGCACCGCCTTGGTAATGGCCTCGGCGTCGTCGCTTACGACGCGCACCTCGGTCAGGGCGATGCCATGGCTGGTCAGTTCCTTGGCCAAATGGTTCATATTGGCGTCACGGGTGCGCCCCGACAGGATTTCATCTCCGATGACAAGCATGGCGGCGGTGGGGTTTGGCATTTGGGCGGCTCCTTGTATCGGGTGTCAGGATCGGTATAGGCCTGTCGCCATGCGCTTTCAAACCCCCCTTATACCCGCCACGCTGATCCGCCGCTATAAACGCTTTTTAGCGGATATAAGACTGGACGATGGACAAGAGGTAACCGCCCATTGCGCCAACCCCGGTTCCATGATGGGGCTGGCCGAGCCGGGCATGCGCATTTGGGTCGAACCGAATGACGATCCGAAGAAGAAACTTAAATACGGCTGGCGGCTGGTTGACCATGCGAATGGGCATTTCACCGGCGTTGACACATCGGTGCCCAACCGCGCGCTGCGCGCGGCGCTTGAGGCGGGCGAGGTCGCCGGGCTGGATAGCTACGAGCATGTGCGCGCCGAAGTGAAATACGGCCAGAACAGCCGGATTGATTTCCTGTTGCAGGGCGCGGGGCGGCGCGATGCCTATATCGAGGTCAAATCAGTGACGCTGATGCGCCAGCCGGAGTTGGCCGAGTTTCCCGACAGCGTAACGGCGCGCGGCGCCAAGCATCTGGCGGAATTGGCGCAAATGGCGCGCGCAGGGCACCGGGCGGTGATGCTCTACCTGATCCAGCGCACCGATGCGCAGACCTTTGCATTGGCGGCAGATATCGACCCGGCCTATGCCACCGCATTCGCGTCGGCCCGCGACGCCGGGGTTGAGGCGTTGGCCTTTGACACGGTGATCAGCCCCGAGGGCGTGACACTGGGCCGGGCCGTGCCATTGGCGTAACGTTGGCGCTGGTCAAGCCATAACAGGGATTGGTAGAACACACCCATGACACCCGATCTGCGCCCCCGTTTCGCGGTTATCGCATTGTTCGTGCTGGCGGTTGCCCTGTGCGCCGCGGGCATCTGGCGCTATGGCTATGGTCAGGCGCTGACCCAATTGGACAAGCAGGGTGAATCCGATCTGGCGCTGGCTGCCGACCGCTTTACCGGGCAATTGCGCCGCTATCAGGAACTTGCCGTTTTGATGGCCGAACACCCAAAGCTGATCGCGCTGCGCGCCGACCAACCTGACGCGGGCGCCCGCAGGCTGCTGCTGGACGCCGCCGACAAGACCGGCGCGATGGGCCTTTTGTATGCTGCGCCCGACGGTCGGGTTCTGGCGCGCGCGGGCAATGCGCCCTTGCATTTGCGCGACAGCGATTATTTCAAGCGCGCCCTGCAAGGTGCGCTTGGCCAAGGCTATGGCCAGTATGGGCAGGATGGCCAACGGGCCTATGTCTACGCGGCCCCCGCATTTGGCGCGCAAGGCATGGTGCGCGGGGTGCTGGTGGTGCTAATCGACATCGCGGAACTGGAATGGGATTGGATCGGCGGGCAGCCGCCGGTGTTTTTCACCGATGTGACGGGACAGGTGTTCGTGTCAAACCGATCAGAGCTTCTGTTTTGGCAAAACGGGCCGGATGGCGCAGGCCTGCGCCCTGCCGGGGGTGGTGATATCCCGGCGTTCGAGGCCAGCCATCTTGGCGGACACGAGGTATGGCAGATGGAGTGGGGGGATTACCTGCCCAAACGCGCCCTGCATCTGACCCGCGAACTGCCCGTTATCGGGATGACCGGGCATGCCCTGCTGGACGTGGGGCAGGCGCGATGGGTGGCCGGGTTACAAGCCAGCGTGTTCGCGGTGATCTGCCTGGCCTTCGGCGGCCTGTTGTTTCAAGCAGCCGAACGCCGGCGCGTTCTGGCGCGGGCGAATGCGCGGCTGGAACATCGCGTGGAAGGGCGCACCGCCGAGTTGTCGGGGGCGATCACCGCACTGCGCCGCGAAGTCACCGAGCGGCAAGAGGCCGAAGCCGCGCTGAAAAAGGCCCAAGACGATCTTGTGCAAGCCGGTAAGCTCAGCGCACTTGGCCAAATCTCGGCCGGGATCAGCCACGAGTTGAACCAGCCTTTGATGGCGATCCGGCAATTTGCCGAGAACGGCAGCACCTTTCTGGCACGCGGCGACAGCGCCAAGGCAGGCGACAACCTGACCCGGATCGGTGATCTGGCCGCGCGGGCGGCGCGGATCATCCGCAATCTGCGCGCCTTTGCCAAACAAGAAAGCGAACCTGTAAGCTGCGTTGATATCGGGGCGGTGGTCGATCAGGCACTTGAGTTTACCGAAGCGCGCCTGACGCGCGACTCCATCACCGTAAGCTGGGCCCGCCCAGATGGGGCTGTGCATGTGCAAGGCGGCGAAGTGCGATTAGGGCAGGTGATGATCAACCTGATTTCGAACGCCGCCGATGCCATGGCCGAAAGCCCGCAAAAACGAATCGCGATTACTGTGCAGGCGGGCGACCCCGTTGTGGTGGAGGTGGCCGATACCGGCCCCGGCATCGACGAGCCGGAAAAGATTTTCGATCCGTTCTATTCCACCAAAGAGGTTGGTGCATCCGAGGGAATGGGACTGGGCTTGTCTATTTCCTACGGGCTGGTCCAAAGCTTTGGCGGGCAGATCAAGGGCCGTAACGCGCCGGGGGGCGGCGCGGTGTTCCGGGTGGAATTGGAGCGCTGGCCCACAACGGAACAGGGCCCCAACAATCAGGGGCCCAACACGGGGGCCGCCGCATGAGCGACACGCCTGATACCATTCTGGTCGTCGATGATGACGCCGCGGTGCGCGAGGCATTGGTCCAAACGCTGGATCTGGCCGATTTGCGCGCGGTTCCTGTCGGCTCGGTCATTGAGGCCAAGGACCATATCGTGCCGGGCTTTGCTGGCGTGGTCCTGTCGGATATCCGCATGCCGGGGCGCGACGGTTTCCACCTGCTGGGCCATGTCCAAGCGGTGGACCCCGAGTTACCAGTGATCTTGCTAACCGGCGAAGGCGACATTCCCATGGCCGTCGAGGCGATGGGGCAAGGCGCGTTTGATTTTCTGGAAAAGCCCTGCGCGGCGGATGATCTTTTGCCAGTGCTGCACCGGGCGTTGCAAACCCGCGCTCTGGTGCTGGAAAACCGACGCCTGAAGGCGCAGTTGGAAACCGGCGACCCGGCGGCACGGATGCTGCGCGGCACCTCGCGCATGGCCGAAGATTTGCGCGCACGGGTGCGCCTCGCGGCACGCACAGGGGCCGAAGTGCTGGTTACAGGGCCACCCGGCGCGGGCCTGTCGACTGTGGCCGAAGTTCTGCACCTGATGTCACCCTATGCCGGCGGCCCGTTTGTCAAACGCCCGGCTGTCGAACTGGACAGCAGCGCCTTGCAGGATGCGCTGACCGCTGCCGACGGGGGCAGCCTGTTTCTGGACGAAATCGCCGCCCTTCCCCGGCCTGCGCAATACGTCTTGCTGGAACGAATCGAGGCTGGCGCTCAGACGCGGCTGATTGCGGGGTCCACCGCCGATCTGCCCGCCGCGATGCAGGCAGGGCAATTGAACCCCGAGCTTTACTATCGGCTGGACGTGATGCCGGTGCGCATCCCGGCCCTGTCGGAACGGCCCGAAGATATCCCGGTGCTGTTTCGTCACTATGTGGCGCAGGCCGCCGAACAGGCGGGCCTGCCAGTGCCAGAACCCACGTCCGATCATATGGCAGCACTGATGGCGCAGGACTGGCCCGGCAACACAAGGTCGCTGATGAGCGCGGCGATGCGGTTTGTGCTGGGCATGCCCGAAGACACGCAGGACGCCGCCGAACTGGGACTGACCGAACAAATGGCGCGGGTGGAACGCTCGCTTTTGGTCGCCGCATTGGGACGCCAGAACGGACGCGCCTCAGAGGCCGCCAAGGCGCTGAAACTGCCGCGCAAGACCTTTTACGACAAGCTGGCGCGCTACGGCATCAAGCCCGAGGATTACCGGCGGGAGTGAGTCAACACCTGCAAGACCCGATGTTTCTGATGCCGGGCTTTCCGACTCGCGTGCGGTTTTTCGCACAACTTGACGAGCGCTTGTGCGAGTTCCCGCACAATGCTGCCGCGCAGCATTGCCGCCAAACCACAAAAACACACTCAAATAATTGTTTTTATTTATTTTTTCAAAAACTCCTAATTTTTAACCGCCATGACTTGAGCGAATAGCCGCCATGCGAAAATATGCGCGCATCGCGTCCTGACGGGCGCTGATTAAAATCGTCTTTTAAAATGGGAGGAGACACCATGAAATTTTTGACCGCAGCCGCCACGGCCGTGGCCCTAACCATCTCTGCCGGGGCAGCAAGCGCCGCCTGCGACGATGGTGAGATTGTCGTCAAGTTCAGCCACGTTACCAACACCGACAAGCACCCCAAGGGGATCGCCGCATCTTTGTTGCAAGAGCGTGTGAACGAAGAAATGAACGGCACCATGTGCATGGAGGTCTTCCCGAACTCCACGTTGTACAATGACAACAAGGTGCTGGAAGCAATGTTGCAAGGTGACGTGCAACTGGCCGCGCCGTCGCTTTCGAAGTTCGAAAAGTTCACCAAGCAATTCCGCCTGTTCGACCTGCCGTTCATGTTCAAGGACATTGCAGCCGTGGACGAATTTCAGGCCTCCGACTCCGGTCAGGCAATGCTGGATTCCATGCAGCGCCGCGGCCTGCAAGGGCTGGCCTATTGGCACAATGGGATGAAGCAAATGTCGGCCAACGTGCCACTGCTTGAGCCGTCGGACGCCAACGGCCTGAAATTCCGTGTGCAATCCTCGGACGTTCTGGTTGCCCAGATGGAAGCCATCGGCGGAAGCCCGCAGAAAATGGCCTTCTCCGAGGTGTATGGCGCCTTGCAACAGGGCGTTGTGGACGGTCAGGAAAACACCTGGTCGAACATCTACGGCAAGAAGTTCTTCGAGGTTCAGGACGGGGTCACCGAGACCAACCACGGTGTGATCGACTATCTGGTCGTGACCAACATCGACTGGCTGAACGGGCTGGACGCGGATGTGCGTGAGCAGTTCTTGACCATCCTTGGTGAAGTGACGCAAACGCGTAACAGCGAATCCACCCAGGTGAACCAAGAAGCCAAGCAGGCGATCATCGATGCCGGCGGGGAAGTACGCCAGCTGACCGACGAACAGCGCGGCAAATGGGTCGAAGCGATGAAACCCGTCTGGGAACAGTTCACTGACGATGTGGGCCAAGACAACATCGACGCAGCGCAGGCGATCAACGCCAGCATGTAAGCAATACCGCGCCTGACAGCGCAGTGTTTCCGGGCGGGCCATCACCGCATGGCCCGCCCGTTTTGCAACCACAGCCGGGAGGGGAAACAATGCACACCCGTCACAGCCTGACTGACAGGATCGAGGAAAACCTGATCGCCGCGCTTCTTGGTCTGATGACCGTGGTCACCTTTGCCAATGTCGTGGCGCGATACCTGTTCAATTCCAATATTCTATGGGCACTTGAGGTTACGGTTTACATGTTCGGCTGGCTTGTTCTGCTGGGGGCCTCCTACGCGGTGAAAAAGCGCGCCCATCTGGGTGTGGACGCCATTTTGAACATGGTGTCGGCCCCGGTGCGCCGGGTGATGGCGCTGTTTTCCGTCGCCTGCTGCCTGATCTTTTCGCTGCTGCTGTTGAAAGGCGCTTGGGATTACTGGTCGGTTTTTGCCGAATTGCCGCCCACAACCGGCCGTTGGTTTCCGACCGGCTTTGAATGGGATGCGCGCGGGCAAGGCTGGTACGAGGTGCAAGACATCCCGATGATCGCACCGCTCAAGTTTCTGGAAGAATTGCTCAATTACGGCGAAAGCTACGAAAAAATACCCAAGGCGATCCCTTATTTGGTGCTGCCGGTGTCGATGCTGCTGCTGGTGTTTCGGTTCTTGCAGGTGGCTGTCGGCATCTGGCAGGGACGCGTGGATCGTCTGGTGGCCAGTCACGAGGTCGAGGACGAACTGCATACAGTGCGGGCCCAACAAGGGGAGCATGACTGATGGAAGTGGTTCTACTATTTTGCATGGTGATCGGCCTACTGCTTGTGGGTGTCCCGATTGCCGTGTCGCTTGGGCTTAGCTCGACGCTTTTCTTGCTATGGTATTCGGACAGCTCTCTAGGCTCGATCGCGCAAACCCTGTTCGAGGCGTTTGAGGGGCATTACACCCTGCTGGCGATTCCGTTCTTCATCTTGGCTTCCAGTTTCATGACAACAGGCGGCGTGGCGCAGCGGATCATCCGGTTTTCCATCGCTTGCGTCGGCCATTTGCATGGCGGTCTGGCGATTGCGGGCGTGTTCGCCTGTATGTTGTTCGCCGCGCTGTCAGGCTCAAGCCCGGCGACGGTTGTGGCCATCGGCTCGATCGTGATCGCAGGCATGCGGCAGGTGGGCTATACCCGTGATTTTGCCGCAGGCGTCATCGCCAATGCCGGCACTCTGGGCATCCTGATCCCACCGTCGATTGTGATGGTGGTCTATGCCGCCGCGGTCGAAGTATCAGTGGGTCGGATGTTCCTGGCCGGTGTGATCCCCGGCCTGATGGCTGGCGGCATGCTGATGACGGCGATTTACGTGATCGCGCGCATTCGCAATATGCCCAAGGGCGATTGGCTGGGCTGGGGTGAAATCTTTGCCTCGGGGCGCGATGCAGCGTGGGGGTTGTTCCTGATCGTCATCATCCTTGGCGGCATTTATGGCGGGATCTTCACCCCGACCGAGGCCGCCGCCGTGGCCGCCGTCTATTCGTTCTTCATCGCCAGCTTCATCTACAAGGACATGGGGCCGCTGGCGACCGAAGGGGATGGGCGCAACACATCTTTGTTCCGCAAGCCCTACGCCATCGTGACCGCGTTTTTCCATCGCGACACACGCCATACGCTGTTTGAAGCCGGCAAGCTGACGGTGACCCTACTGTTCGTCATCGCCAACGCGCTGATCCTCAAGCACGTGCTGACCGATGAGCAGATTCCGCAGCAGATCGCGAATGCCATGCTGGGCGCAGGTTTCGGCCCGGTGATGTTCCTGATCATGGTCAACGTGATCTTGCTGATCGGCGGACAGTTCATGGAACCCAGCGGGCTGCTGGTGATCGTGGCGCCGCTGGTGTTCCCGATCGCCATGGAACTGGGCATTGATCCGATCCATCTGGGCATCATCATGGTGGTGAACATGGAAATCGGCATGATCACGCCGCCTGTGGGCCTGAACCTGTTCGTCACATCGGGTGTGGCGGGGATGCCAATGATGAGCGTCGTGCGCGCGGCGCTGCCGTTCTTGGCGGTGCTGTTCGTCTTCCTGATCATGGTGACCTACATCCCGGCCATATCGACGTTCCTGCCCAATACGTTCATGGGACCGGAAATCATCACGAACTAGCCCTCTCGGCCAAGTTCATATCAGACCCCGGCGATACTATTCGCCGGGGTTTTTTATATCCGCTCACCCGGCTCTTGCGTGCCGGTCTCGTCAGTGGCGCAGGGCGGGGAACCCCCGTTTTCGTATTGCTTCAAATATCTGCGCCGCAAGGGTGTTGTGTCATGCGTTCCGACTAGGCGGTCAGCGCAACCGGCTGTGCCCCCACACCGGGGGGGACACGGACATGCGGAGCACCGACAGTCGCGAGATAGCGTCCCTCAGAAGATCGCCACCAGCACCGACACCCCCAATAGCGCAAGCAGAACGATGAGGCCGATCAGCCCCCCAACGGGTCTGACCGGCTGCGCCACGCCACATTGCGGGCAAATCGATGTATTGCGTTTCAGTTTGCTGCCACAGTTCAGGCAGTGGGTCTTGTCTGACATTCTCACATGATATGCAGTCGGCCCAGACGGGTGAAGACCTCGACACATGGGTCCATCAGCGCGGTTTCAAAATATTCGTCCGTCTGATGCGCCATCGCCATTGCGCCCGGCCCAATGATCAACGTCGCAGGGTCACCCATGGCGGGTTTGAGAACCGAGGCATCGGTGAAATACGTGGCCGTCCCGACTTCGGGCCGCTGGCCTGTCACCTCTTCTACAACGGAAAACGCCTGCTGCATCCACGGGTGATCAGGGTCCGTATAGACATGATCCATATCGGTCATAGGCTCGATATCCACATCGTCACCCAAAAGCGCGCCAAGTTGCGCCTTGATCTGCGCATTGCTCTGCCCCACGGTCGAGCGGATATCGACGCCGACACGCGCCAGATCGGGGACCGAGTTGATATTCAGGCCCGCGCTCATGTTGCCGACATTCAACGACGGGCCGCCCATGACAGGATGCGCCTCGACGCCGAAATCGAACCCGCGCAGCACGTCGATCGAGGCACAGGCGGCGAAAATGGCATTTTTTCCCTTTTCCGGCATCGACCCATGCGCCGTGACCCCCTTGTGGACAAGAGACATCCACAAAGCGCCCTTGTGCCCGATGAACGGGCGGTTGTCGGTGGGTTCGGCAACGACCAGCGCATCGCAGGTGCCCAACAGATCCGGGTGTTCGGCCAGCGCCAGCACACCCTCGCAGCCGGTTTCCTCCCCGGCACTGAAGATCAGCTTAACCTCGGCGCGGCGTACCGGCTCTTGCGCCAGTGCAAGCCCGGCCATGATACAACCCGCCACACCGCTTTTCATATCCGATGTCCCACGGCCATACATGCGGCCATCCTTGATCTCGCCCGCAAAAGGATCTTCGCTCCAGTCCACCTGCCCCAGCGGCACGGTATCCAGATGCCCTGAATAGACAATCGCACCGCGTGCCATCTCTTCGGTCGCAGGCAGCGTCGCGATCAGGTTGGGCCGGTTCGGCTGCCAATCATGCCATGCGATCTGAAACCCCGCAGTTTCCAGCAGGTCCGCGATAAAACGCGCGCATTCGGCCTCGTCGCCCGGTGGGCTGATCGTGTTGAAGGCGATCAGTTTGCGGGTCAGGTCCAGTCCGGTCAGGTCAGTCATTTTGGTCTCCGGCAAGATGGGTCAGCGAAGATGGCACGCGGCCATGTGCCCCGGCGCGACCTCGCGCAGCTCGGGCTCTTCTTTGAAACAACGGTCCACGGCAAAGGGACAGCGGGTATTGAAATTGCAGCCCTTGGGCGGCTTCAGCGGGCTTGGCACATCCCCCTTGAGCACCTTGCGCGCCTTGCGCTTGCGTGGGTCGGGAATGGGCACAGATTCAAGCAGCGCCTCGGTATAAGGGTGCTGGGGCGAGCGGAACAGGCTTTGCTTGTCCGTGATCTCGACCAGCTTGCCCAGATACATCACGCCAATCCGGTGGCTGATATGCTGAACGATGGCCAGATCATGGGCAATGAACAAATAGGACAGGCCCAGCTCCTCTTGCAGGTCCATCATCAGGTTCACGACCTGCGCCTGCACCGATACGTCCAGCGCCGAAACCGGCTCGTCGGCGATGATAATCTCGGGGTTCAGGGCCAGCGCCCGCGCGATCCCCAGCCTCTGGCGCTGCCCGCCCGAGAATTCATAGGGGAACCGGTGCATCGCGTCCTGACGCAAGCCAACCCGCGCAAACAGGTCAGCCACCTTTTCACGGCGCTCTGTCGGGGTCAGGTTGCCATAATTGCCCAAGGGCTCCCCCACGATCTCGCCCGCCCGCAGCCTTTGATTAAGCGATGCGTAAGGGTCTTGAAAGATGACCTGCATCTGCTGGCGATACGGGTGCATTTCCCGGCGAGAGATATGGGTGATATCATTGCCTTTTAGCAAAATCTGTCCGCTGGTCGGATCCTCAAGACGCAGAATTGCCTTGCCCGTCGTGGATTTACCACAGCCCGATTCCCCCACGATCCCAAGGGTTTCGCCCGCGTGAACCGAGAACGAAACACCGTCCACGGCATAGACGCGCGCCTGCTCGCGGTTCCGCAGCCCCCCACGGATCGGGAAGTGCTTTGTCAGGTTCTTGACTTCAAGAAGCGGTGTCTCTGATGTCTCGGTCATAGGGTCCAGTCCGGCAGGTTTGCACTTTCCCAGCACGCAGCAACGTGGTCGGGCTTCTTGGGCTCAATGGCGGGATATTCTGCACGGCACCGGTCTGTTGCAAAGGCGCAACGCTCGGCGAAGGTGCAGCCCTTCGGCAGGTTGGTCAGGGCCGGAACGATGCCGGGGATTTCCGATAGCCTTTGCTCGCGCGCTTCGGAAAAATCGGTCGTCAGCCGCGGCACCGACCGCATCAGCCCGCGCGTATAGGGATGCTGGGGACGTTCGAAGATTTCGACAACATCCGCCTCTTCCACCTTGCGCCCGGCATACATAACCAAAACCCGGTCAGCCATTTCGGCCACCACGCCCAGATCGTGCGTGATCAGGATGATCGCGGTTTTCAGCTTGTCGCGGATTTCCTCCATCAGCGCGAGGATCTGCGCCTGAATGGTCACGTCCAGCGCGGTTGTCGGCTCGTCCGCGATCAGCACCGAAGGGTTACACGACAGCGCCATGGCGATCATCACCCGCTGCCGCATCCCGCCCGACAACTGGTGCGGATATTCCTTCAGGCGGCGGCGTGGCTCGGGGATGTGTACAAGGTCCAGCATCTCGATGGCATGGTCCATCGCCTGTTTCGAGGACAGCCCCTGATGCAGTATAATTGCCTCGGTCAGCTGGTCCCCAATGCTCAGCACAGGGTTCAGCGACGACATCGGGTCCTGAAAGATCATCGAGATCTCGTTGCCGCGCAAACGACGCATCTCGTCTTCGCTGGCCTGCAAAAGATCGCGGCCTTTGAACATGATCCGCCCCGAGGCAAATCGCGCAGGCGGGCGCGGCAATAGTTGCATGACCGACAGCGAGGTGATGGATTTCCCGCACCCGGATTCCCCAACCACACCGAGGATTTCACCCGGTCGAACCGAAAAATCCAGCCCGTCAACCGCCTTTACGACGCCATCGCGGGTATCGAAATAGGTGCGCAGGTCTTCCACCTGAAGCACGGGGTCAGTTCCGGCATCTGCGGACGGGCCGCGATCCAGAAGAACAGTGTCTTCGGTCATCTTGTCAGACCCTCCTTTGCATGCGGGGATCAAGAGAGTCGCGCAGACCGTCCCCGAACGTATTGATCGCGAAAACCGTCAGGGCAAGAAACGCGCCCGGATACAGGATGATCCCGACCGATTGGAAAAAGAACATGCGCCCCTCGGCCATGATGTTGCCCCAGCTTGGGATTTCTGGCGGCGTCCCTGCGCCGACAAAGCTCAGGTAAGCCTCGAAAATCACCGCCTGCGCGCAAATATATGTGGCCTGCACGATCAGCGGCGGAATGGTGTTCGGCAGGATATGCCGGATCAGGATACGTGGGGTCGAGGTGCCGCAGGCAATCGCCGCCTGCACATATAGCTGGTCGCGCAGCATCAGCACGACCGACCGAACCAAGCGCACAACACGCGGAATTTCCGGAATGGTCAGGGCCAGGATCACGTTGGGCACGCTGCTGCCCCACAGCGCCACCAAGGCGATGGCCAGCAGGATCGACGGAATGGACATCAGCGCATCCATAAGCCGCATGATCACCGCATCGACGCTCCGCACGAACCCCGACACCAACCCGATGGCAAGACCAAAGGACGTGGCCAAGGTCGCCACCGTCAACCCGACAACCAGCGAAACCTGCCCGCCATGCAAAACCCGGCTGAACAAATCCCGCCCATACATATCGGTGCCGAACAGCGCATCGGGAGATGGCGGTTGCAGACGATCACGCGGCGATTGTTGCATCGGCTCGGGCAGGCCCAGCCACGGCGCGAGAAACGCCAGCACCGCCATCAGCAACAGAACGACCACCCCGAACAGCATGGTCGGGTTGCGCTTGAAAGACTCGGCAACGACCCGTGCGCGATGCTTCAGGCGCGCACCAAAGGACAGTTCTTGCACATGCAAACTCATGGGATTTTTATCCTTGGATTTCTGGCTTGCCGGCTCAGTACCGGATACGCGGATCGAACAGCACATAGCTTAGGTCGATCAGCAGGTTCAGCAGGACATAGGTGAATGAAAACACGAGGATAACACCCTGGATCACCGGATAGTCGGTGCGCAGAACCGCATCGACCGTCAGCCGCCCAAGGCCCGGAATGGCAAACACGCTTTCGGTCACGACCACACCACCGATCAGCAGGGCAACCCCCAGACCGATCGTGGTGCTGATCGGCACCATCGCGTTCTTGAGCGCATGTTTGACCAGAACCTTGCGCGTCGCCAATCCCTTGGCGTAGGCGGTGCGCACGTAATCCTCGTTCAAGACTTCCAGCATCGTGGCGCGGGTCATGCGCGCGATCAGCGCCATGTAAACCGCGCCCAATGTCAGGGCCGGCAAAGTGATATGCGACAAGAACCCCGGAACGCTTTCAAAAATGCTGGTATAGCCCTGAACCGGGAACCACCCAAGCGTCCGAGACCCCCCGAGGATCAGCAGGTAACCAATCACGAAAACCGGAACAGAGAACCCAAAGACCGCCAGCGTCATAACCATGCGGTCGATCCATGTCCCGACTTTCCATGCAGCAATCACGCCAAGCGGTATAGCCATGGTGATAGCAATCACCATGGTGCACAGCGTCAGCATCAGTGTCGGCTCAATCCGCTGACCGATCAGCTTGGTCACAGGCAGGCCGGAATAAATGGATTGCCCCATATCCCCTTGCAGCAAATTGACCAACCAGCTGCCAAACTGAATATAAAGCGGATCGTTTAGGCCCAGTTGTTCGCGGATCTTGATGATCTGGTCTTCTGTGGCGAAGTCACCCGCGATGATCGCCGCCGGATCGCCCGGACTGAGGTGCAACAACATAAACACGAACACCGCCACGATCGCCATGATCGGGATGGTCGCGATTAGTCGACGAATGATATATGCATACATGCCCGGCTTACCTTATGGATGGGGCGGCAGCGCGCGGATGACGCGCGCTGCCTGATCAAAGGACGATTACTCGACCGAGATGTTCCAGAAGAACGGAACCGGAGCCTCTAGCACGCCCTCCACGTTGTCGCGGAATGCCGTCGGCTGATAGTATTGGCCGGTCGGAATGTAGGGCACGAAATCATAAAGTTCGGCCTGCAATTCCTCAACGATCTCCATCTGCTTGTCCGCATCGGTTTCCTTGGCGAAAGCGTTGCGCAAATCTTCGATTTTCTGGTTTTCAGGCCAGCCAAACCATGCGGTATCGCCGGACGCCGCAACCGAGATGTTGGTCACCGGGTTCAACTGGTCAGCGGCCAGCCACCAAGTTGGGAAGATGTTCCAGCCACCATCCTCCGGGGCCTCACGAACGGCCCGACGCGACGTCATTGTGGCCCAGTCCATCGCCACCAGCTTCACGTTCATGCCGATTTCGCGCAGCGCCTGCGCTGTCACCAAAGACTGCCCATGCGCGACCGGAATATCCGTCGGGTCAAGGATCAGCACCTCGCGCCCGTCATAGCCGGACTCTGCCAGCAGGGCCTTGGCTTTTTCGATGTCCTTTTCGCGCAGGGCTTCGCTGCCGACATCGGTTTCATACGGTCCGCCGCACATGAAATAAGCGCCGCAGAACTCTTCGAAATAGGCCGGGTCGCCCATGATCGAATACATGTAGTCAGCCTGTTCCACCGCCCACAGCGCGGCCTGACGGGCCTTTTTGTCGTCGAACGGCGGATATTTGAAGTTGAAGCGGATGACGCCTTGGGTGCCAAGCGGGTCAACGGTTTCGACGTTGATCGACGGGTCCGATTGAATCATTGGCAGCAGGTCGACGGCGGGTTGTTCGTAATAATCCACCTCACCGGCCAGCAAGGCTTGGCTTGCCGTTGCGGCATCGGGGATATAGCGCCACTCAACGCGGTCCACTTTTGCCACCTTGCCACCCGCAGCATAACTTGCTGGCTCTTCACGGGGCACGTACTCATCGAATTTTTCGTAAACCACTTGGTTGCCCGGCTGCCATTCGTCAGCAACGAACTTGAACGGCCCCGAGCCGATGATTTCCTCGACCTGCGCGTTCGGGTCGGTATCGGCCAGACGCTTGGGCATGATGAACGGCACGTTGGACGAAATCTTGCCCAGTGACTGCAGCACCAGACCATAGGATTCGCTCAGCGTCAGAACGACGGTCTTGTCGTCCGCGGCTTCAAGGCTGGCGGTGACACCCATCAGCTTCTGGCCCATCCCGTCACGCGCACCCCACCGCTTGAGCGACGCCACGACATCTTCGGCCGTCACGGAGGATCCATCATGGAAAGACAGCCCGTCGCGCAGCGTGATGGTATACGTCAGGCCGTCTTCACTGACCTCGTGACCGGCGGCCATCTGCGGCTGAACCTCTAGGTTTTCGTCCAGCGCGAAAAGCGTGTCGAACACCAGATACCCATGGTTTCGCGTGATATACGCGGTTGTCCAGATCGGGTCGACGTTGCGTAGGTCGGCATGCGGCACGATCTTCAGCACGGATTCCGCAGTGGCCGGCGCTGTGGCCGCCATCAGACCCGCAACCGCAATCGGCGCGGACAGCACGGCATGGCGGGCGGATTTCTTCAATACATTTGCAAATGCAGTCATAGGCATTTGTGGCTCCCTGTGTTTGCTTCCCGGCAGGACGACTCAAGCACTGTCGCGACCGCTGGCTATTATTCATTTTCATGGTCGCACTATGAAACAGCGGACACCGCCAAGCGTAAGCGCAGGTCGCCGCCCGATGCAAGTATCTTGCACGAACTTGTTCGCAATTGCCTGAAGGTGCCTAATTTTAAAGCACAGTTGACAATCGAATCGGACGGTAGAAAGAACAGAGCCGGTAAAACACGGGTCAATAAGGGTTGGGGACATGATCGGAGAACGAATTAAATCGCTGCGCAGAATCCGAAATATGACCCTGAAACAACTGGCAAAACAGGCCAATACGTCCGAAGGGCATATGTCGAAAATCGAAAACGACAAAACCCAGCCATCTGTCGCCCTACTGCACCGAATCACACAGGCGCTGGATATCACCATCGGGCTTCTGTTCGATGAAACAAAAGGCAAGGAACAGGTCGTCTCGCGCATGGGGGAACGCCCGGTCATTGATCTTGATCCGGTCCGCCGAGGCACCGGAATCCGTCTCGAACGTATCATCCCGCATTCCAAGGACCATATCCTGCAGTGCAACATCCACATCATCGAGCCGAACGGATCAAGCGAGGACCACATTCAGCATGTGGGCGAAGAAATGGGGTATATTCTGGAAGGCGAGCTTGAACTGACGCTGGACGATACCGTGTATCACCTGCGCGCAGACGACTCCTTTCATTTCAATTCCAGCCGCCAGCACGCCTACCGCAACCCCGGAAACACCCGCACACGCGTGCTCTGGGCCAACACGCCCCCGACGTTCTGAGGGTCGCTCAGACACCGGCCAATTTCGGTGGAGTCTTCTGCGGCCACAGGGTTGCCTCGTGATACAGGGCGGCAATGTTCAAAAGCCGCCGGTCGCTGCCTTTTCGACCGATCAACTGAATACCCATGGGCAAGCCATTGCTCCCGAATCCGGCGGGCATCGCCAATGCGGGCAACCCCGCCAGACTGGCCGGCACCATCGCCTCCATCCAGCGGTGATAGGTATCCATCTTGACCCCGGCCACCTCCGTCGGCCAACTCCAGTCCATGGGAAACGGCCACACCTGCGCGGTCGGCAAAACCAAGGCATCATAGCTGTCAAACAGCTTAGCCGCTGCCTGAAACCACCCCGAGCGGACAACGCTGGCCTTGTGAACATCCACCGCTTTCATCGCCAGGCCGCGCTCGATTTCCCAAACGGCGTCCGCCTTGATCTGGTCGCGCGTTTTGGGGTTCTCCAACAGCGCCGAAAGCTTTGACGCCATTGTCCAGCTTCGCAATGTCGTCCAACTGTCCCACAGGGCCTCGCGGCTGTAAGGCGCCGGAACAGGCTCCACCCGGCACCCCAAATCAGCAAGCGTCTGGCAGGCGGTCTGACACAGCTCCAAAATGCCCGCATCCATCGCATAGGCGCCGTCCCAATCCCCAAGCCAGCCAATCTTGACCTCTGCCGGATCTATCCCGGCCAGATCCAGATCGGGCACCGGCATACTATGCGGCTGTCGCGTATCAGGGCCCGCCATGACCTTCAAAAGCAACGCAAGATCCTGCGGGCTGCGCGCCATCGGGCCATCGGTCGAAATCTGATGCAGGAAGGTGTCCGCCGCCGGTTCTGCCGGAACAAGGCCCCAACTGGGCCGCATGCCGTACACATTGTTCCATCCGGCCGGATTGCGCAGGCTGCCCATCATGTCCGACCCGTCCGCGATCGAAACCATGCGCGCCGCCAACGCAACCGCCGCCCCCCCCGATGAGCCACCACAGGACACGCCGACATCATAAGGGTTGCATGTCGCGCCATGCACCGTGTTGAACGTATGGCTGCCAAGCGCAAACTCGGGCGTGTTCGATTTCCCGATCACGATCGCCCCGGCCTTGCGCATGCGCGACACGAACAAATCATCCTTGTCGGCGATCTTGTCTGCAAAAGCTGGTGATCCCATGCTGGTCGGGAACCCCTTGGCATTGGCCATATCCTTCACACAGATCGGCAGGCCCGCAAGCGCCCCGCCGCCGGGTGCGGCATCGGCGGCGCGCGCCTCGTCCATCAATGTATCGCTGTCTTTCATCGACACAACGGCGTTCAAAACACCATTCGCCTGTTCGACCCGCTCCAGTGTCGCATGCATAAGCGCTTCGGCGCTGAGCTGTCCGGCCGCAAGACGCGCCCGCAGCTCAACCGCTCCAAGCTCCAGAATATCACTCATATCATGTCTCCCTGCTATTCAGTTACGCCCCGGCTTTCATTGTTCCAAAAATACTCCGGGGGAGTCGCAGCTTGCTGCGACGGGGGCAGCGCCCCCTGTTACTCGACGATCTCGGCGGTCTCGA
>NZ_JAAORB010000018.1 GCF_011601345.1 Roseovarius gahaiensis | reverse complement strand
CCTCTTCACCGACGAGGAATGCTACAACTTCTTCAAGGCAGCAGGATACAAAACCGATTAAACGCGACACGCTCTAAGGTCTCTCAGCCCAGATAATCGTTGGGATCGACGCTGTCGAATCCATCGCGCACCTCGAAATGCAATGCGGCGGCGCCCTCGCGGCGGATCTCGGCCAGCTTGCCACCGCGCTTGATGGAGTCGCCTTTTTTGACGGCCACGTTGGTGATGTTGGAATAGACCGTTAGAAGGTTGTCGGGATGCTTGATCACGATGATCGGGATGCCATTGGTATCTTCGGTGATCGCGGCGACAACGCCATCGGCGGCGGCTTGCACCGGCGCGCCGGGGCTTGCGGCGATATCTATTCCGTCATTTTTGCCCTTGGCATAGTCGCGAACAATATCCCCACGTACCGGAAAGGCCATGCGCGCGCCACTGGCTGCGGCGGTTTGGCTAGGCCCAAGGTCTGGCGCGCTGGTGGTTTCCGGCGCTTGCGCGGCGGGTTTGGTGTCTTGTGCGGGCAGCGGTTTCGAGGCCGAGGGCGGCTCGGGCGTGGGTGATCCGGCACCGGGGGCGGGTGTTTCCTCGGTATTGCTGTCGCGGTAAGGGTCTGTTGTGTCACCGGGCAAGGCCACGGGAATCAACAGGAACTGGCCTTCGCGCACCGCGAAATCCGAGCCCAGCCCGTTCCATTCGGCCAAGCTGCGGACGGATACGTCGTATAGCCGGGCGATGGTATAGGCGGTTTCGCCGCGTTCCACCTTGTGGCGTATCGGTTCAGCGCCGGTCTGTTCGGATGGCGCGTTACGGCTTTTGTCCGAGTCCGTATCAGGCGCGCGATTGATCGCGTCACCGGCCAGCGTTGTGATATCCACTTCGCCGGGCGGTTGGATCGGGCCGCCGGTTGGTTCGGCAACGCGACCGGGCAATGCGATGATTTCGCCTTTGCGCAGCGAATCCCCGGTTTGCATCCCGTTGTAGCGCGCCAGCGTTTCGACATCGGCGTCGATCCGCGCGGCAAGGCTGGCCAGCGTGTCGCCACGTCGGGCCACCGCCACCTGATAGCCCGGATAGGATATGATCCCGCGGCTGTCGGGCGCTGGGCGGTCGGCCGTGGCATTTTGCGCGGCCTGCGCGGTGCTGGGGGCGTTTCCGAACGCGCCACGCAGGTCGAAATCCATGGGTTGGTCACAGGCTGTCAGCGCCAAACACGCGACACTTGCCAATAGTGGGCCTTTGCGAAGGGGGAATGTCATCTCGATCTTGTCCTCATGCTCCTGCGCCCCTTGTTGGCCGGGGCGGCCTGTTCTCACTCGTTACCACGTTTTTTGCTGGGCCGTCGGATAGGTTTGGCTGCCGATCGTGTATCATACTCTTACCCGTCGCGCCCCAACCCTTCGACCAGCGGGACAAAACGCACCGGCCTTAGCTCGTCATAGTCAAAGCCCGTTTCACTGCGGGTTACGCGGATCAGGCTTTGCACCGCGTCTGACTGGCCCACCGGTAGCACCATGATACCGCCGATTTTCAATTGCGCCAAGAGCGGGCCGGGCGGGTCTTCTGCGGCTGCGGTGACAAGGATGCGGTCAAACGGGGCCTGATCAGGCAGGCCAAAGCTGCCATCGGCGGTAACGGCGGTGATGTTTGTCAGATCCAGATCTTGAAAGATCGCGTTGGCTTCGTTCACCAACCGCTTATGGCGGTCCACGGTATAGACCCGGCGCGCAAGATGGCTGAGGATGGCGGCCTGATAGCCTGAGCCGGTGCCGACCTCCAGCACCTTGTCGCGGGGGCTGACGCGCAGTGCTTGGCTCATCAAGCCGACGACCGAGGGCTGGCTGATGGTCTGGCCGCAGGCAATAGGCAGGGGCATGTCTTCGTAGGCGCGGGCGGCGAAATAGCCGCGAATGAACGGGCCGCGGTCGATCTTTTCCATCGCCGTCAGAACGCGGGTGTCCGTTACGCCCTTGGAGCGTAGGGCGAACAGGAACTGCATCTTGCGTTCGGCGATATCAAGGTCTTGGCCGGTCATTCGATTGCCTTGAGGGCCTCCAGCGCGTCATGGGCCGTCAGGTCGGCGCGCATTGGCGTGACCGAGATATAGCCCTTGAGGTTTACATCCGCATCCGAGCCGGGCGAGGTGGGTTGTTGTTGCGGTGCACCGGTGACCCACAAAAACCGCCGCCCCGAGGGCGAATGGATAGGCTGCACGCCAAAGCCCATGTCGCGGCGAAAGCCCTGCCGCGCGGCCTTGATCCCCTTTACATCCGCCGCCGGGACCGGCGGGAAATTGATGTTGTAGAAAATGCCGTAATCGTCAGCGGTCCAGACGCCGCGATCCAGCAAGGCTTGCAGGGTGGGCAGGCCATGCACACGGGCGGCTTCGAACGGGTCGGGGGCGTCGGTCACAGCCGGGCCGTAATACTGGCTAAGCGCTACGGCGCGCACCCCTTGCAGCGCGGCTTCCATCGCGCCCCCAAGCGTGCCGGAATACAGCGCGTTTTCCGCTGAATTGTTGCCCCGGTTGACGCCTGACAGCACCAGATCGGGCGGCGCGTCTTTCATCACGTCATGCATGGCGGCCAGCACACAATCGGCGGGGCTGCCTTCGGCGGCAAAGCGACGGTCGCCCATCTGGCTGACCATCATGGGCCGGGTGTAGGAAATGCAATGGCCGACGCCGGATTGTTCAAACGCGGGGGCCACGACCCAAACCTCGCCCTCGGGCCCGGCAAGATCGTTTGCGATCTCTTCAAGAACTTGCAGTCCCGGCGCGTTGATGCCGTCGTCGTTGGTGATCAGAATGCGCAATGCCCCGTACCTCTTTTCAATGCCTGCTTTATTTGCCTGTCTATCCGGGCAAGGCAGGTGCAGCAAGCATTTGAGGGGCGGGATTAGTCGAGTGTGGCCAACAGGCGGCGGGCCTCGTCGGTGGCGCTGACCAGCTCGGCGCGATCTTCACCGGGGAAAAACCGTGCGCGGGTATTCGTGGACATCGGTTTCGGGGCCAGAATATGCACATGCGGGCCGGTGCGCGCTGTTTCGGCCTGCCACGACCGCGCCAGCGCGATTTGCGCCGCCTTGGAGGCCCCGTAGGCGCCGAAAAACTTTTCGCCGCCGTGCGGGTCATCGAAAAACAGCGCCTGGCCGGTTTCGCCCAAAAGCGGGGCCAGAAAGGGAATCAAACGCCCCGAGGCTGTGACGTTTACATCGACCGATTTTTGCCAGTCGTTTTCATCCATCTGGCCTGCGGGCGCCAAGGGCGGCGCATGTACCGCTGTGTGAACCCACATATCCACCTTGCCCCAACGATCATGGATCGAGCGGCACAGTTGGCGCATGGCGTCGACATTGGTAATGTCCATTGGCGCAAGCGTGGCTTGTCCGCCCTTGGCCTGAATGCGGTCATCCAGTTCCTCAAGCGCGCCGGTGGTGCGGCCTACGGCCACGATATGGTGTGTGTCAGCCAGCGCTGCGGCCATGGCAAAACCAAGGCCGCGCGATGCTCCAGTGATGAGGGCGATACGGTCAATCATAGCCATTGGTTTGGCAGAAATCAGGCCAAGGTCAAGGCCAAAGGATGCGGTTTATTCGCCCGCGATACGGAGCCGGCCGGGGCGGTTGTTGCGGTTGGTGTGCACAAGGCCGGACTCAATGCCGGTGATTCGCAGCCCGCCGACACTGTCACCGGGGCGCACGCGGGTGATCCTCCCATTGCTGCCGCGGATCAGCGCATAAGGCCCGTCGGGTTTCACAAAAGTGCCCAGCAACACAAGCCCACGGCGGGGCAGCGCGTTTTTCTGCGTGGCTGCGGCTTTGATTGTGGGTGTCGTGGCTGTGGTGGATTGCGTCATGTTGCGAAAGCGCCTGTTTTGACTGCGGTTTCGCGTCCCCTAAAGGGTGCGCCGGGCCGATGCAAAAGGCGGGTGTCGGTGTCGGCAGGATAGTGCCACATTCGGCGCGTGCAGGCAGCGTGCCGCTTATCCGCCCTTGCAGGCGGCCGCGCCAGGCATAGGCGAAAGCCGCCGTTATTCGGCGGCCTTCATTTCAAACCCTTTTTCGATCATGTCCGAGGGCGTCACCGGGTATTCGCCCGAGAAACACGCATCGCAATATTGCGGGCATTTGGCATTTCGGCCTGAAGATTCGCCCACGGCGCGATAAAGCCCGTCGAGCGTAATGAATTTCAGGCTGTCCACATTGAGATGCTCACGCATTTCTTCTTCGCTCATGGTCGCGGCCAACAGTTTTTCACGCTGCGGCGTGTCCACCCCGTAGAAACAAGGCCACGCCGTGGGCGGGCTGGCGATGCGGAAATGGACCTCTTTCGCGCCGGCATCGAGGATCATTTCCTTGATCTTGCGGCTGGTGGTGCCGCGCACCACGCTGTCATCCACCAAGATCACCCGCTTGCCCTGAATCAGTGCGCGGTTGACGTTCAGTTTCAGGCGAACACCCATGTTCCGGATTTGCTCGGTCGGCTCGATGAAAGTGCGGCCCATGTATTGGTTGCGGATGATTCCCATGGCGTAGGGGATACCCGATTCCTGACTATAGCCAATCGCTGCGGGCGTTCCGCTGTCGGGCACGGGACACACGAGGTCAGCGTCGACAGGGGCCTCTCTCGCCAGTTCCACGCCAATCTGGCGGCGATTTTCATAGACCGAGCGGCCCCCGATGATCGAATCGGGACGCGAGAAATAGACATGTTCGAAGATGCAAAAGCGCGACGATTGCTTGCGGAAGGGAAAGTGGCTTTCGACGCCCTTGTCGGTGATCACCACCATCTCGCCGGGTTCAACCTCGCGCACGAAGCGCGCCCCGATGATATCAAGCGCGCAGGTTTCCGAACTCAGCACCCAGCCGTCACCAACTTGGCCCAGCACCAAAGGCCGCACGCCCAACGGGTCGCGCACACCGATCAACTTGGTGCGGGTCATGGCAACGATCGAAAACGCGCCTTCAACACGGCGCAGCGCGTCTTCCATGCGCTCGGGGATCGTGCGCTGTAGCGAGCGGGCCATCAGGTGAATGATGCATTCGCTGTCCGAACTGGACTGAAAAATCGACCCGCGCTCGATCAACTCGCGGCGCAGCGCCTCGGCGTTGGTGATGTTGCCGTTATGGGCAATCGCCGCGCCGCCCATGGCAAATTCGCCAAAGAAGGGCTGCACGTCGCGGATTTGCGCCGGGCCTTTTGATCCGGCGGTGGAATAGCGCACATGCCCGATGGCCAACGGGCCGGGCAGGGTTTCCATCAGGCTTTGTCGGGTAAAATTATCGCGCACATAGCCAAAGCGGCGCGCGCTGTTGAAACCTTGATCGGGATCATGGCTGACGATGCCGCCAGCCTCTTGTCCGCGATGTTGCAAGGCGTGCAGCCCAAGGGCTACGAAATTTGCCGCGTCGGTCAGACCGATCACGCCAAAGACGCCACATTCTTCTTTCAGCTTGTCATCGTCGAAAGGATGGGCGGGGGGCATATATTTGGACAAAGGGTGGCTCCGAATCCCGGTATGTCTCGGTGATCCCTACTTAGTGGCTACGCGTGGATATGTCACGAAACTATCACACGATTGTCAGGGGCCGTGTTTGACAGGGTTTAGGGCGGGCAGGGAGGAACAGTGACCCGGTCAATACCGCGACAGGACAACCCCGGCCGCCACAAGCCCCGCAGCCAACAAGCGGGTCAGAGACACCTCGCGCGGGGCCACGCCGAATAGCCCCATATGATCGATCACAAGCGCTGCCGCGATCTGGCCTAGGATCAGAACGGCGCTCATCGTGAGAACGCCCAGCACGGTCACGCTGGACAGGGTGGCCCAGACAAGGAAAGCACCAAGAACACCACCGGTCAGCAAGATGCGCGGGGCGTGGGCTGACTCCAGCAACCGATCGCCATGGCCGTATGCGATGGTCACCACCAGCAGCAGGGCAAATCCAATCCCGAAAGACACGGTCGCGGCCCCAAGGCTGCTGCCGATATGGCGGCCAAGCGCGGCATTCAGAGGTGACTGCAAGGCAATTGCAGCCCCGGCGGTGATCACCAGCAGCATGGCCAGCAGAGGGGACGTTTGCATTTGACCTCCGGCGATCAAAGCGGCGTTCAGTTGCCGGTTGTGTCTGTTTCTGGCGCAGCGGGCGCATCGCAGGCGCTGACCAGTTCCTCGTATTGCAGGGTGATCCAGCCCAACGCCTGTTCGGGGTTCCCGTCCTGTACCTTTTCGGTCATCCGGCTAAAAACCCGGGCCGAGCGGCTATCGTCGATCACCGCGATGTTCTGGCTGGTGACCACGGTTTCGTACACAAAATACGCGATCGCCACCAAAAGGATGCCGCGCGCCACGCCGAACAAAAAGCCCAACGCCTGATCCACACCGCCCAGTGCCGAGCGCTGCACAAGCGACGAAAACAGCGGGGTGATGAATGATGCCACGATCAAGGCCACGGCAAAGACCAAGGCGAACGCCCCGATCATCGACAATTCGCAACTGTCGGCGATGAAGTCGCCGATCACCGGCACCTCTTTGACCAGTGGTTCGACCTGCGGCGCAAAGATGAAAGCTAGAAGGCCGGCCACGACCCAGCCCGCGATCGCCAGCGCCTCGCGCACCAGACCGCGCGAATAGGCCAGCAGGGCCGACAAGACGATGACAAGCGCCACAACGCCGTCGATAATGGTGAAACCGTCCATATGTTCCGTCCTGTCCCTTGCGACGCTTTGTTTACCCTGCGCCGATAACTTCACCTACAAAAGCTGTCAGATCGCTCATGCGCGTCAGTGTCAGCCCGCCATCACCGCCGGGTTTTCCGCCCGTCGGCACAATAGCTGATGTGAAACCAAGTTTTCGCGCCTCTTTCAACCTGTTTTCGGTTTGGCCCACCGGCCTGAGCGCGCCGGACAGGCTGATTTCGCCGAAAACCACGGTCTCCGATGGCAGGCTGGTGTCCTCGCGCGCACTCAGCAGCGCGGCGGCCACGGCCAGATCGGCGGCCGGTTCGGATATCTTGATGCCGCCCGCGACATTCAGGTAAACGTCGAGCCCCGCAAAGGGTATGCCGCAGCGCGCCTCAAGCACGGCCAAGATCATTGACAGGCGCGCGCTGTCCCAGCCCACCACCGCGCGGCGCGGTTGGCTGTGCGGGGTTGGGGCGACAAGCGCCTGCATTTCCACCAGAACGGGCCGCGTGCCCTCGATCCCGGCGAACACAACCGAACCGGGGGCCGGGTTGCCACGCCCCGATAAAAACAGCTCGGACGGGTTGGCCACCTCGGCCAGCCCGGCGCCGGTCATCTCGAACACACCGATTTCGTCAGCCGGGCCAAAGCGGTTCTTGACGCTGCGCAAAATGCGAAACTGGTGGCCGCGTTCGCCTTCGAAATACAGCACCGTATCGACCATATGTTCGACAACGCGCGGCCCGGCGATTTGGCCGTCCTTGGTGACATGGCCCACCATCACGACGCTTGAGCCCTTGCGCTTGGCAAAGGTTGTCAATTCATGCGCGGCGGCGCGCACTTGGCTGACGCTGCCGGGCACGCTGTCCACGTTATCGGCCCAGACCGTTTGGATCGAATCGATGATCACCAGATCAGGGGCTTCGGTTTCAAGGGTCGTGAGGATGTCGCGCAGGCTGGTGGCCGCGGCCAGTTTCACCGGTGCGTCGGCCAGTGCAAGGCGCTGCGCCCGCATCCGAACCTGCGCGCTGGCCTCTTCGCCGGAAATATAGAAGGTTTTCAGACCCGCTTGTGCGAACCGCGCGGCGGCTTGCAGCAGCAAGGTCGATTTGCCGATGCCCGGATCCCCGCCGACAAGGATGGCGCTGGCTGGCACAAGGCCGCCGCCCAGAACCCTGTCCAACTCATCCATCCCCGAGCCGGTGCGCGGCGGCGGGGTTTCCTTGGCTGACAAATCGGTCAGCGTGATCGGTGTGCCGCGTTTCGCGCCCAAAGATTTCGACGCGGGCCCGGCCGAAAGCGGTGCTTCCTCGACGATGGTGTTCCATTCGCCGCAGCCATCGCAGCGGCCCGACCATTTCGAGAACGAGGCCCCGCAGGCCGAGCAGGTAAAGGTGTTAAGTTTCGCCATAGGATGCTCTTGCCCGAAGGGGGGCGGGCCGTCAAACCCCTATTCAGCGGCTTTCTTGGACAGATCAAGAACCCTCTGTCCGGCATCGACCACGTCCTCGTGGCCGAGTTCAGGTAGAATATCGCGCAGGTCGTCGCGCAGGCGATTGAGTTGACTGACCGCAACGCTTTCTTCCAGATCAACCTCATGCGCCCAATGTTTCAGGTAGCGGCACACCTGCTTGGCGTGATCCAGCCGGGCATTGAAGGCGTCCACCTCTTGTTGGCGTTGGGTCAGGAAGGCGCGCGCGCGGTCCACCCGTTCGTCTGAATAGACCTCGGCCAATTCACGGCTGATATGCGACATTTGGGCAGCCACATCCAACAGCGCTGGCTCTAGGCTTTGCAGATCGGGATGATCGCGCAGATAGTTGAGCCGCTCGCGCACCGCGTCAAACTCGGAGGACATGCGAAACAGGCCTTCGCGGTCGGCGGCATGGGCCAGCGCATAGGCGCGCGCCACATCGTGCATGCCGGTCTCGAACCGCCGGTGCGAGGTCTCCAGCCGCATGATCCGTGCATTGCTTGGCAGGTAAAAGCACAGCAAAACCGCCAGACCCGTCACCCCGATTTGCGCGATCTGCCCGGCATTTTCATAGAGCACACCGCCGACCGACGCTTGAATCTCAAGCCATGGCACGGCCCCAAATGCAGCCATCAAGGTCACCCCATAGAGAACCACGGCCGCAAGGACAAAAATCACAACCGCCAGCCGCTGCAAAAGCTGCGCGCACAGTCCGACAAAGGGTTTGATTTGGCTTGGCACGACTTTCCCCCCAGAAAGACCTATCACATCAATATAAGCGATTTTTCGCCGGTTTGGGAGGAATTACTAGGGCGCGCGCGATTAACTTTGTGTCAAGTCAGGGTTTGCAGCGGTTTTCGGGTGTTTTTGTTGCCGATCTGTCAACATTTGCTCTGTTCTGGCGGCGCTTGTCGGTCAAATAGCTGAGTCCGATCGAGGCCAGAATGCATGCCGTGAACAGGTATAACCCCCAAGCCACCTCGATCCGGCCCAAGCCAATGCCCTTGAGGACGGTGATATAGACCGCGATCAGAAAAACGTCGGCCATCGCCAGTTTGCCAAAAATGTGCAGCACCGGCAGAACCTTGCGGCGCATGAGGCCGAAATGAACAAGCGCAAGGCCGATGGTTTTCAGATAAGGCGCGAACAGGGCAAAGGCGGTGACGATCAGCGCCAGCACGACGTCGGTGTCCCAAAGGCTTTGCAGGCCTGAAACAACGCTGATCTCGGATAGGCCGAACAGCGGCAGGTCAATCCCCGCGCGCAAGAGCGGCGCAAACCAAGCGACGGGGTAGAGGATCAACAGCGCCAAGTTTGCGTATTTCAACATCAGGTTCGCCTATCCGGGTGTTTAAGTGTCACATAGCTTACGATTGCGCGCAAAAATCTTCGAAGATTTTTGCCAAGCCGTTTCGAAACGGCTTGCATCGCGGCTATCGCACCGCCTCGATCGGGCCGTCGGCGCGGCCGTGGATGAACTGATCAAGGTAGGGGTCGCCCGAGGCATCCATATCGGCCACCGGTCCGGTCCATTGGATCACCCCGTCATGCAGCATCGCCACGTTGTCGGCGATGGCGCGCACCGATGTCATATCATGGGTGATGGTCATGGCGGTGGCGCCCATTTCCACGACGATTTCGCGGATCAGGTCGTTGATCACGCCCGACATGATCGGATCAAGCCCGGTGGTCGGCTCGTCGAAAAAGATGATCTCGGGCTCGGCGGCGATGGCGCGGGCAAGGCCCACGCGTTTCTGCATCCCGCCCGACAGCTCAGCGGGGAATTTATCGGCCTGTTCCGGCGTCAGGCCGACGCGGCGCAGCTTTTCGATGGCGATTTCGCGGGCTTCGGCCTTGGGCCGCTTGAGCGAGCCGCGCAGCAGGCGGAACGCCACGTTTTGCCATACTGGCAGGCTGTCAAACAGCGCGCCGCCCTGAAACAACATGCCAAAGCGCGCCAGAAATGCGTCACGGTCGCCTTTGGTCACGTCCTTGCCGTCCAGCAGAATTTCGCCCGCGTCATGGCGGATCAAGCCCAGAATGCATTTCAGCGCCACCGATTTCCCGGTGCCCGAGCCGCCGATGATCACCATCGACGAGCCGGTGGGAATGGTCAGGTCCACCCCCTGCAGCACCTTGTTGGTGCCAAATGCCTTATGAACGCCGCGCAGGTCTATCATGCCGAGAAAAACAATTCTGTCAGAAGGTAGTTCGACGCCAGGATCAACACGCTGGCCGCCACGACGGCGGATTTGGTGGCGCGGCCCACGCCTTGGGCGCCGCGGCCCGATTGCATGCCGTAATAGCAGCCCATCAAGGCCACGATAAAGCCAAACACCGCGCCCTTGATCAGGCCCGATATGACGTCCCACGCCTCAAGAAAATCAATCGTGTTGTGCAGGTAGGTGCCAGCGCCGAAATCCAGCCGACCGACGCCGACCAAAAAACCGCCCATGATCCCCAGAACATCGCCCACCCCCACCAGAACCGGCACCGCCAGTGTCGCCGCAAGAACGCGGGGCAGGGTGAGGTATTTCATCGGGTTGGTCGACAGCGTGGTCAGCGCGTCGATCTGCTCGGTGACTTTCATGGTGCCGATTTCGGCGGCAATGCTCGACGCCACGCGCGCCGCAACCATCAACCCACCCAGCACCGGGCCCAATTCGCGCGTCAGGCCAATGGCCACGATCGACGGCACCACCGTTTCGGCGTTGAACCGCGCGCCGCCTGCATAGATTTGCAGCGCCAGCGCGCCGCCGGTAAACAGCGCCGTCATGCCCACAACTGGCAGCGACAGCCACCCGATCTGCATCAGCGCGTGCAGAAATTCGCGGCCGTAAAACGGTGGGCGGGCCAGATGGGTCACGGTTTGCCCGGCAAACATCGTCATGCGGCCAATCATCGCCAGCGCGGCCAGAACCTGCCGCCCAAGGCGACCAAGGGGGCGGGTGATCAGCCTCATCCGCCCAGATACCGGCGTGTATAGCGCGATCCTAGCGCGGTCAGGATTTCATAGCCGATTGTGCCCGCGTTGTCGGCCAAGACATCGATGCCCTGTTCGCGGCCCAGCAATTGCAGGGATTTGGGATCGTATCCCAGATCGGTCACATCCACCCCGATCAAATCCATCGAGATGCGGCCCGCCAGAGGGCAGGGCGCGCCATCGGCCAGCATATGGGTTTTGGCCCCCATCGCCCGGTGAATGCCATCGGCATAGCCCGCCGCCACGGTGGCGATGCGGGTCGGACGTGTTGCTGTGAAGGTGTTGGCATAGCCCACGGTTTCGCCCGGTTCCAGATCGCGGCACTGGATCACCGGAATGTCCAGCGTTACCACCGGCTGCGCGTCGGCAAACGGCAGGCCACCGTAAAGGCCGATGCCGGGGCGCGTCAGGTCAAAGTGAAACTCTGGCCCCATCAGCACCCCGCCGGTATTGGCAAAGCACAAAGGCACACCAGTGTCGGCGGTCATGTCGCGGAAACACTCAAGCTGCTGTCGGTTCATCGGATCGTCGGGATCGTCGGCGCAGGCCAGATGGCTCATCAGAACGGTGGGCGCTTGCGACAGCGCCACCTCGCGGGTGGCGGCCCATTCGGCAGGCTCCATCCCTAACCGGTTCATGCCGCTGTCAAGCTGCACGCCAAACGGATGGCCCGGCAAGGCTTCGACATGGCGGATCATCTGATCAAGCGAGTTGATCATCGGCACAAGGTCCATATCGCCGATCATATCCGCATCGCCCGCCATATGGCCGGAAAAAACGTTGATCACGGGCCCCGGTCCCAACGCCTGACGCAGAGCGGCACCTTCTTCGGCGATGGCGACGAAAAACGTGCGTGCGCCCGCCTTGGCCAACGCGCGGGCCACGCGGTCGGCACCGAGCCCGTAGGCGTCAGCCTTGACCACGGCGGCGGTTTCACTGGTGCTTTGGGCGTCCAATGCGCGCCAGTTGGCGCAGATGGCATCAAGATCAATTGTTAAGGTTGCGCTGCTCATGGCCTCGGGTTTTGACAGGATGCGGGCAAGGGTCAAGAGGAAACAGGCTGCAACCGGGATCAGAAGCCCCACGCGCGGCACCCGGGCCGCACCCGCGTGCCGGTTTGAGTATTTTTGGAACAATGAAGGGGCAGCTGCTGCAACACCCGGCGCCTGCGCCTAGAAGTCCTGCTCGGCACCTTGCTGCCAAGGTTTGATCAGGTTGCCGAAGCGGGTGAACTGTGATTCGAAGCTCAGCTCGACCGTGCCGATGGGGCCGTGGCGCTGTTTGCCGATGACCACCTCGGCCTTGCCATGCAGGCGTGACATGCGTTCTTGCCACGCGGCCATTTCATCAAGCTTCTCATCCGATGGTTTTTCACGTTCCACGTAATATTCTTCGCGGAACACGAACATCACAACGTCGGCGTCCTGTTCGATCGAGCCGGATTCGCGCAAGTCGGAAAGTTGCGGGCGCTTGTCGTCGCGGCTTTCGACCTGACGTGACAGCTGGGACAGGGCCATGACGGGAATATTCAGTTCCTTGGCAATCGCCTTGAGGCCCATCGAGATTTCAGCGATTTCCTGCACCCGATTGTCCGAGGTGCCGCGCACCAGTTGCAGGTAGTCGACGATCAGCAAATCCAGCCCGTGAATGCGTTTCAGCCGCCGCGCCCGCGCGGCCAGCTGCGCAATCGGCAGCGCTGGGGTGTCGTCGATGAACAGCGGGCAGGATTCCAGCTCTTTGGCGGCTTCGACGAAGCGGCGGAATTCGCTTTCTTCCATGTCGCCCTGACGGATCTTGTGCGAGGAGATTTCCGAAGCTTCCGCCAAAATCCGCCCGGCCAATTGCTCGGCGCTCATTTCAAGGCTGTAAAAGCCCACCACGCCGCCATCGACTGTGCCCTCGGTGCCATCGGGCAGGGTGCCGCGCTTGTAGGCCTTGGCGACATTATAGGCGATGTTGGTGGCGAGCGAGGTTTTGCCCATCGACGGGCGACCGGCAAGGATCAGAAGGTCGGATTTGTGCAGTCCGCCCAGTTTCTTGTCCATGTCGATCAGCCCGGTCGATACCCCGGCCAAGCCGCCTTCGCGTTGATAAGCGGCGTTGGCGACGTTGACCGCATCGGTCACGGCCTTGAGGAACGATTGAAACCCGCTGTCGGATTGGCCCTGTTCGCTGAGTTTATAGAGCTTTTGTTCGGCTTCGATGATCTGGTCGCGCGGTTCGCTTTCCACCTCGGCGCGGGTGGCCTTGCCGACGATGTCGTGGCCAAGGCCGATCAATTCGCGCCGGATTGCCATGTCGTGGATCATCTGGGCATAGTCACGCACCGCAAACGCGCTGATCGCCGCGCCCGCCAGCTTGGCCAGATAAGCCGGGCCACCCAATTCCTTCAGCCCCTCATCGTCATCCAGAAACGCCTTGAG
This sequence comes from Roseovarius gahaiensis, assembly GCF_011601345.1. GTDB lineage: Bacteria > Pseudomonadota > Alphaproteobacteria > Rhodobacterales > Rhodobacteraceae > Roseovarius > Roseovarius gahaiensis. The sequence continues at coordinate 37,952 of NZ_JAAORB010000018.1, read as the reverse complement.
CGTGACCGGCGAGGCCAGATTGCCCTTGGCGATGCGGGCCACCGCGGTTTCATAGATGCGCTGATGGACGGGGTCATAAAAGTGATGTGGCTGGATGATCGAGGCGACGCGGTCATACACGTCATTGTTGGTCAGAAGCGCGCCCAAAAGCTGCTGCTCGGCTTCGATTGAATGTGGCATGGCTTGGGCGGCGTCGGCATCGGTGCCTGGGTTTATGCCGGCGGCGTTGAAACTTGCGACTTCATTCATGGTATCCCCCGATCCTTCTGGGACGTGGTCTTAGCTGGGCCAAACATGCGGCGGCAATGGGAACAAACCTGTGGATGATCTGTGTATAAAGTAGCACACATGATTTAGGGGTGCAGCCCGGAATTGCCGCTGTATGATGTGGCGCAGTCAGGCGGCACCGCCATGTCCGTGACCATAAAGCAGCAAAAATATTTTTTATCCGCTTCTGGTCGGGCGCGCTTAGCCGCGCGCGGCCTGCCATGCGCGGGGGTCGTTGAGGAACGATTCGACACCGTTCAGCGTTGCGGTATCAAACGCGCCTTGCGCCCGAGCCTCGGCCAGAACATCCCACCATGTGCACAGGTGATGCAGCGCCACACCGTGGTCGCCCAATGTCTTTTCCGTTTCCGGGAAGATGCCGTAGTAGAAAATCACCGCTGTGTGTTCGCAGGTCGCACCCGTGTCGCGGATCGCGTCCACAAAGCTGAGCTTGGAGCCGCCATCGGTGGTCAGGTCTTCGACCAGCAACACACGCTGACCGTCGCGCATGTCCCCTTCGATCCGGGCGTTGCGGCCATAGCCCTTGGGTTTCTTGCGCACATAGGTCATCGGCAGGGCCATGCGTTCGGCCACCAGCGCGGCAAAGGGGATGCCCGCGGTTTCCCCCCCGGCGATGTTGTCGAATGCCTCAAGCCCGGCGTTGCGCATCACGGTGACGGTCAGAAAATCCATCAGCGTGGAGCGGATGCGCGGATACGAGATCAGCTTGCGGCAGTCGATATAGGTGGGCGACGGCAGGCCGCTGGCCAGTGTGAACGGTTCATCGGCATTGAAATGCACAGCCCCGATTTCCAGCAGCATCCGCGCGGTCAGGCGGGCGATTTCTTGGGGCGCGGGGTAGGAGGTCGGGATCATCGTATTTTGTCCTTTGCAGGCCGGGCACCGTAGGTTTCATGCCTCGGGCAATGATATTTCAGCACGAAGAAAGCGGTCAGCTGACCTGCCAATACAGGGGAAAGCCTGGGTCAAAAACAGTAACAGGACCATCGCCGGTGACGATCTGCGCCGGATAATCCATGGGCTGATCGCTCTTGGTCAGGGTCAGGGTGCTGTCGTTGACCGGCAGGCGGTAGAAGTCGGGGCCGTTCCGGGATGTGAAAGCTTCCAGCTGGTCCAGCGCGTTTTCTTCCTCGAACACTTGGGCAAGGATCGACATGGTATTGGTGGCGGTGAAGCAGCCGGCACAGCCGCAGCCGCTTTGCTTGTTGGCATCGGTATGCGGGGCACTATCGGTGCCAAGGAAAAACCGGGCATCGCCGCTGGTCGCGGCGGCGCGCAGGGCAAGGCGGTGCTCTTCGCGTTTGGCGACGGGCAGGCAGTAGTAATGCGGTTTGATCCCACCCACCAGAATATGGTTGCGATTGATGATCAGGTGATGCGTGGTGATGGTGCCGCCCAGACCGTGATCGGCGGATTTGACATACTCGATCCCGTCACGTGTGGTGATATGTTCCAAGATCACGCGCAGGCCGGGTGTGGCGCGGCGGATCGGATCAAGCACACGGTCGATGAATACGGCCTCACGGTCAAAGATGTCGATATCGGCATCGGTCACCTCGCCATGCACGCACAGCGGACAGCCCACTTCGGCCATTGCGTCAAGCACGCCGCGCACCCGGTCGAAATCGCGCACACCGCTGGCCGAATTGGTGGTGGCCCCGGCGGGGTAGAGTTTGACCGCTGAGATCAGCCCTTCGGTATGGGCACGCACAACATCGGCCGGGTCGGTGTCTTCGGTCAAGTACAGCGTCATCAACGGCCGGAAATCGCTGCCCTCGGGCAAGGCGGCCATGATCCGGTCGCGATAGGCGCGGGCCTCGTCCGAAGTGACGACAGGCGGCACAAGGTTGGGCATGATGATGGCGCGGCCAAAATGGCGCGCGCTTTCAGGCAGGACGGCGCGTAGCATCGCGCCATCGCGCAGATGCAGGTGCCAATCGTCGGGGCGTCTCACGGTCAGGGTCTGGCTCATGCGCTGTGCTTTACACAATTGCGCGATGCGGTGCCAGATGCGACAAACGCAAAAAAACGCAGGGCCGTCGGGGCCGGTTAATCCACTTCGCGCTTTGGCATGGCGACGCCCTGCGCCTCGGCCGCGTTATAGGCGGCTCGCGTAGCCCGACGAAAACGCGGCCCCGGTGTGCGGCGCAAGATGCACTGACACCACAGGGCGACAAGCCTCAGGCGTCCCGCCTGTTCCAGTTTCGCCAAGACCCGCTTGAGATAGGGCGCGTGGGTGCGCCGTTCACGATAAAGCTGCGCCAGCGACGGCTGGTCAAGTTTGTCGGCGCTCAATTGTGCCAGCATACGCAGCAGAACCCCCATGCCCATCAGGCTATGTTCCAACTGATTGCCCAGATGGCGCATGCGTAATTTCATGACGTTGGGCCGGGTAAACAGCGCCGCATGCATGGCATCGAGCGGAATTTCGGGGTCATAGACCACCACGGCGCGCGTCGCGGCATCCAGCATGTCGGGCGCGTAGCCATAGCGATCATCAAACGCCGTGCGCCGCATATGGCTGTAGCGGTCATCCCATTCCGTCACGCGTGGGTCCAGCGTGGCCTGTGGCTGTAGCGCCAACACCTTGGCCCCCGGTGCAGCAACCGAAAACGCCGCCGCCGCATAGCCACAGGCGCCTGCGCCATAGAATATCACCTGCTCGAACTCATCAAAGAACCCATCATCGGCCAGACGGTCGAAATAGCCATAGACATGGCGATCCCGAAACCATGTATCACCATTGGCCACGACGCATAAATGCGACCAACCCAACGCCTTGACCATGGTCCAGCCGATCGGGTGGGCCGGTTGCGACAGCGCGGCAATGCCGTGGTGAGTTTCGAAGGTCACCAGAAGAACAGGTTTGTCTTCGTAGAACACCGCAGCATGATCGGGACCAAGGTTTTCGACATGGCCATCGGCTTCGACAATCTCGTCGGCCGTGCGCAACCAGTCCGACCAGCCCAGTCCGGTCAGGGCGGTGTCGAAACTCCGGGGGGTGTCTTGCATGCTGCTTGGTCCTCGTCATTTGCCGTCGGGCCGCGGTCCGGCGTGCGCCACTCATTACGTGTGACGTCTATATGCGAACTTTGGCGAAACTTTGGAAAATCCAAGAGGTTTTTGTCTTATTGCACCCGTCATCCAAATTCCGGACCGCTTGACGGGACAGGCCTTGCCATGCACTTGTCTGTGTCAGTGCGGCGGGAGGCGTGAATGACTGACAAACCAAACTCCATCGATGATGTGCAGACCATGCTTGGCGCGCAGGATTACGTCTGCGACCGCGCGCTTGGCACGGTCGTGTTCCTGGCGCTGACGCTGGGCAGGCCATTGTTCTTGGAAGGCGAAGCCGGTGTCGGCAAGACGGAAATCGCCAAAGCTCTGGCCGCGGGCCTTGGCCGACGCCTGATCCGGCTGCAATGCTACGAAGGCTTGGATGCCGCCAGCGCGGTCTATGAATGGAATTTCGCCGAACAGATGATCGCCATCCGCACCGCCGAGGCGATGGGCTTTGAAGGCGCGGGCGCTGATCGCACCGCCCTCAAGGACGAATTGTTTACCCAAGATTACCTGATCGAACGTCCGCTCTTGCAGGCCATGCGCCCACAACCGGGCGGCGCCCCGGTGCTGTTGATCGACGAGCTTGACCGTACAGATGAGCCGTTCGAGGCGTTTTTGCTCGAGGCGCTCAGTGATTTTCAGGTGACCATTCCAGAGCTTGGCACGATCCACGCCCCCGAGCCGCCGATCGTGATCGTGACCTCCAACCGCACGCGCGAAGTGCATGACGCGCTCAAACGCCGGTGCCTGTATCACTGGGTCGACTATCCCGGCTTCGTTCGTGAGATTGACATCTTGCACGCCCGCGCCCCCGAGGCCGCTGCGGCCCTCAGCCAAGAGGTGGTGGCCTTTGTCCAAAAACTGCGCACAGAGGATCTGTTCAAGAAACCCGGCGTCGCCGAAACCATCGACTGGGCCAAATGCCTGCTGGCGCTCGATGTCGTCTCGCTCAGCCCCGAGGTTATTTCCGACACCCTTGGCGCGATTTTGAAATATCAAGACGATATCCAGAAACTTCAGGGCTCCGAGGCCAAGCGCATACTCGATGAGGCCCGCGCAAGTCTGGCGCCGACATGATGCTTCATTGTTCCAAAAATACTCAAAAAAAGGGATCGGGTCACGTCAGGGCGCGGCCTGCCAGTCCTGGTGCGATGTCTCTTGAGTGCGAACATGCCTGAATATCCCGCGCTCGATCTGCCGGACACACCCCGGCTGACTCATAACATCACCCATTTCGCGCGCGCCTTGCGCCGGGCGGGGTTGCCCATCGGGCCGGGCCGGGTGATTGATGCGATCCGCGCGGTGCAGGCGGCGGGGTTCACCTCGAAAACCGATTTCTTCTATACCCTGCGCGCCTGTTTTGTGAACCGCCCCGAACACCGTGCGGTGTATGCGCAGATATTCCGCCTCTACTGGCGCGATCCGCGCTACATGGAGCATATGATGTCGATGATGCTGCCCGCCATTCGCGGTGTGCAGGAGGATCGCGCGGCGCAATCGGCTGAAAAACGCGCGGCCGAGGCGTTGCTTGATGGCCAGACCCCCGAGACGCCCACGCCAGAGGGAGACGAGGAGACCGAGGAAACGGTGATCGAGATCGACGCCTCGGCCACTATGTCGGCCGAAGAGCGCCTGCGCACGCTGGATTTCGAACAGATGTCCACCGCCGAGATCACGCAGGCCAAGCGGATGCTGGCCCGGCTGCGCTTGCCGGTCAAACCGCTGCCATCGCGGCGCGGTCAGGCCAGCCTGCAAGGCACCCGGATCGACGCGCGCCGCACCTTGCGCGCGGCCATGCGGCGGGGTGGCGAAATGCGTCAGGTGCATTTGCAGAAACCGCGTCCACGCTGGCCCAATTTGGTGGTGCTGTGCGATATTTCCGGCTCGATGAGCCAATATAGCCGCATGGTGCTGCATTTCTTGCATGCCGTGGCCAATGAAAAAGGCGCGGGCTGGGCGCATGTGCATGCCTTCACCTTCGGGACGCGGCTGACCAACATCACTCGCCACCTTGCCACCCGCGACGTCGACGCGGCGCTTGCGGCCGCCGGTCACGAGGCGCAGGACTGGGAGGGCGGCACGCGCATTGGTGAGTGCCTACATGCCTTCAACCGGGACTGGTCGCGCCGGGTGATGGGGCAGGGCGCGGTGGTGTTGTTGATCACCGATGGGCTGGACCGGGGCAATGCGACGGCCTTGGAAAAAGAGGTCGAGCGTCTGCACCTCAGCGCGCGCCGCCTGATCTGGCTCAATCCGCTGTTGCGGTGGGATGGCTTTGCGCCGCGCGCCAGCGGCATTCGTGCCATGCTGCCGCATGTCGATGCGTTCCGCGCGGGCCACTCCATCGCCACGCTGGAAGAGTTGGCCGAGGCGATTTCGCGGGCCGATGACACCGGCGAAAAGGCAAGGTTGCTGCGTCTTATGGACAGCGCTGCCTGATCGCGCGGTGTTGGCAGAGCGATTATAGATCATTGCAATCTTCCCTGCCTCGTTATATTCAATAAACAGAATGTAAAATTTGGAAGGAAAACCAAAATGGTCCTCAACTGGAAAACCGGTGGGGTGGTCCTGGGGCTCGTGTTCTTTTTGGCGGTGCTGCTGGTCAAGCCGATTGGCGTGTCCACGCAATTCGTCATTCTGGATGCGATCATCGGCAATGTGGCCGTGCCTGATCTGATCACCCAAACCGATGATGGCTATACATCGTCCAACGCTTATCTCGCCAAGTCGGATGGGAAATATGCCGCCAATGCCGCCAACCCGCTGAACTACAGCTTTGTCTTTGTTTTGGCGATGGCAGTGGGCGCGTTTCTGTCGGCCATGGCGCGCGGCGGGATCGGCGCGGATGAACGCAAACTGCCCGCGATCTGGTATGCCAATTACGGCGACACGCCGGTGAAACGCTACACTGTCGCTTTCATTGGCGGCTTTGTCGTGCTGTATGGCGCGCGTCTGGCTGGCGGCTGCACCTCGGGGCATATGATGTCGGGCATGATGCAGACCGCTGTGTCGGGCTATATCTTTGCTGCAGGCGCCTTTGCTGCCGCAGTTCCAGTGGCCATCATGATGTACAAGCAGGAGGGCTAAGCCATGACATCCATTATCCTAGCTGTCGTGATCGGTGCCGCCTTCGGTGCGGTGCTTGACCGGATCGGGGCGACGAACCCCAACTGGATCGGCAAGATGCTGACCCTGACCAACCTGCATTTGATGAAAACCATCCTTCTGGCCATCGGCACTGCGTCTGTCTTGATGTTTGGCGGCCAGATGCTGGGCCTTGTCGATGTCGGCCACATGAGCGTGAAAACCGCTTATGCCGGTGTGTTCATCGGGGGTCTGATGCTGGGCGCGGGCTGGGCGGCGGCGGGCTATTGCCCCGGCACCGGCGTCTGCGCCGCGGCCTCGGGGCGCAAGGACGCGCTGTTTTTCATCGCGGGCGGTCTGCTGGGCGCGGCGGCCTATATGGTCACCTACCCGGCATGGGACGCCGCGGGCTTGCTGGACGGCTCCAAGCTGACGCTTGGCGCGGTGCCGGGCGCGGGCTATGACAGCCTGCTGTCGATTTCGGGCGATCTTCTTGGGATCGTCATGGGGCTGGCCTTTGTGGCCATTGCCATCGCCTTGCCCGAACGCCTGCGCGGCGGGGGCGAGGCTGTTGCGCCTGCCGAATAACCGCACTCGGTTTTGCCAAGACATTGGGCCGCCCCTGACCGGGGGCGGCCTTTTTCGTTTGTCGCGCCGCGCCACCGACGCCATATTGCTGGACAGGGAGGCCTACCATGACGACACAGCGATTTGACGATATCCCCGAAACCGCCCTTGCATGGCACCGCGCGGGCAAGGGGGCGGCGCTGGCCGCGGTGGTGCAGACATGGGGAAGCGCGCCGCGCCGCGTGGGCAGCCAACTGGCAATTTCCGGCGCGGGCGAGATCGCGGGCTCGGTCTCGGGCGGCTGTGTCGAAGGCGCGGTGGTGGCCGAGGCGCTGGACGCCATCGAAGACGGCACGCCGGTGATGCTGGAATATGGCGTCAGCGATGGCGATGCCTTTGCCGTGGGGCTGGCCTGCGGTGGCACCATCCGGGTGTTTGTCGAACCCATAGGCGCGGTGATGCCCGAGGATATGCTAGAGCGCTTGGTTCAGGCCCGCGCCGCGCGCCAGCCGGTGGCCTATGTGACCGGGATGAATGCGCCGCGCAAATTGTTCTATGATGGGTTTTCCGAACGCTTCCGCATGGATCGCTCGGGCTTTGAAGAGGATGGCGAAACCTTCGTCAATATTCATAACCCGCCACTGCGCCTGATTGTCGTGGGTGCGGTGCATATTGCGCAGGCGCTTGTGCCGATGGCCCGGATCGCGGGCTATGATCCGCTGTTGATTGATCCGCGCGAAAGTTTCGGCAGCGCAGACCGCTTTCCCGGTGAAACCATCGCGCATGATTGGCCGGATGAGGGCGTGCAGGCCTATGGGCTGGACAGCCGCACCGCGCTGGTGCTGCTGACCCATGACCCAAAACTGGATGATCCAGCGTTGGAACAGGCGCTGGCCAGCGAGGTGTTCTATATCGGGGCGCTTGGATCAACCCGGACCCATGCCAAACGCGTCGAACGCTTTCGCGACAAGGGCTATAGCGATGATCAGATTGGCCTGATCCACGGCCCCATCGGGCTTGATATCGGCGCGGCAGGCCCGTCCGAGATTGCCATCAGCATTCTGGCCGAAATGACCCGCGTTCTAAGGCAGGGGGCATGAAATTTGGCCCTGTTCCCGTCGCGCAGGCCGCAGGTGCGATCCTTGCGCATTCGCTGAAACTTCCCGACCAGCGGCTGCGCAAGGGGCTGGTGCTTGGGCCGGATCACCTGGCGCAATTGCGCGCCGCCGGGGTTGATCAGGTGACCGTGGCCCAGCTTGATCCCGATGACATGCACGAAGATGCCGCCGCCGACCATCTGGCGCGCGCTTTGCTGGACGGCTCGGAACACCTGCACCTGACACAGCCGTTTACCGGCCGGGTCAACCTGATTGCAGATCGTGCCGGTGTTGTCGTGCTGGATGCGGACCGGATCAACGCCGCCAATGCCGTTGATCCAATGCTGACAGTGGCCACCGTCGCGCCCTACCATCAGTTGCAACCGGGCGGGATGGCCGCGACGATCAAGATCATTTCCTACGGCGTATCTGTGCAGGCGGTGCAGCAGGCCGCGCAGCAGGCCAGCGGCGCCATCCGGCTGGCCACGCCGGTCTATGACACCGCCAGCCTGATTCTGACCGACATTCCCGGCAGCCCCGGAGAAAAGGGGCTTGAGGCCGTCGCGGCGCGCGTCAAAGGCTTGGACATGGAGCTGACAGAAACCCTGCATTGCCCGCATGACGAACATGCACTGGCCCAAGCGATCAAAAACGCGCGCGGCGATATCGTGCTGATCCTGACCGCCTCGGCCACCTCGGATGCGCATGACACGGCCCCGCAGGCCTTGCGCCTTGCCGGGGGGAGGGTGGAACGCTTTGGCCTGCCGGTCGATCCCGGCAATCTGCTGTTTCTGGGCCAAATCGGTGACAGGCCGGTGATCGGATTGCCAAACAGTGCCCGCTCACCGGTGTTGCATGGGGCCGATTGGGTGTTGGCCCGTGTGGCCTGCGGGGTGCCGGTGGACAGTGCCGCCATGGCGCAGATGGGCGTGGGCGGCTTGCTCAAGGAAATTCCCACACGCCCACAGCCACGCCAACCCCGGCAGGTAAAATGAAAAACCGGGTTCTCAACTGGCCGGACCCGTGCTTAACTCTCACTCAGCTAACATAAGAAAAGCCAAATGGGAGGATCCTCAATGCCACAGGTCAACATGACCGTGAACGGCAAGCCCGCGTCCGGCGATGTCGAAGGCCGCACACTGCTTGTCGAATTTCTGCGTGACTCACTCAATCTGACCGGCACGCATGTCGGCTGCGACACCAGCCAGTGTGGCGCATGCGTGGTGCATGTGAATGGCAAAGCCGTCAAAGCCTGCACCATGTTCGCCGCCGAGGCCGAGGGCACCGAAGTGCTGACCATCGAAGGCGTCGCTGCCCCCGATGGCACGCTGGACCCGGTGCAAGATGCCTTTCACCAGCATCACGGTTTGCAATGCGGCTTTTGCACGCCCGGCATGGTGATGTCGGCCAAGGCGCTGCTGGCCGAAAACCCCAAACCCACCGAGGCCGAGGTGCGCGACTATCTTGAAGGTAATATTTGCCGCTGCACCGGCTATCACAACATCGTCAAGGCGATCATGGCCGCATCCGGGCAGGATGTGGAAACCATCGCCGCCGAATGACATGACCGTATAAGCCGCCCAAGGCGGCACCGGCTGCGCAAGTCGCAGCCCTTCAGGGAGGAGACCCAACATGCCCAAGGACGGAGGCATCGGCGCCAGCAGCAAACGGCGCGAAGACGCCCGGTTTTTGACCGGGATCGGCAATTATACCGACGATATCAACCTGCACGGCCAAGCCTATGTGCATTTCCTGCGCTCGGACGTGGCGCATGGCAAGATCAACGGCATAGACACCAGCACCGCTGAATCGATGCCCGGTGTCATTCGTATTTTCACCGGCAAGGATTTTGAAACCGCAGGCAGCATTCCCTGCGGCTGGCAGGTGACAGACCGGTTCGGCGAGGTAATGAAAGAGCCCCGCCATCCGATTTTGGCCGAAGGCAAAGTGCGCCATGTGGGCGATCCGATTGCCGCCATCGTGGCCGAAACCCGTGAACAGGCGCGCGACGCCGCCGAGGCGATCGAGCTTGATATCGAAGACCTGCCCGCTGTGATCGATATGAAGGCCGCGCTTGAGGATGGTAGCACCAAGGTGCATGACGATCTGTCAGACAATCTGTGTTTCGATTGGGGGTTTGTCGAAGAAAACAAGCAGGCCGTCGATGACGCCATCAAATCTGCCGCGCATGTCACCACGCTGGAACTGGTCAACAATCGCCTTGTCCCCAATGCGATGGAACCGCGCGTGGCCGTGGGCGATTTCAACCGCGGCACCGGCGAGCACACGCTGTATACCACCTCGCAGAACCCGCATGTGATCCGCCTTTTGATGGGCGCTTTCGTGCTCAACATCCCCGAACACAAATTGCGCGTCGTGGCCCCGGATGTGGGCGGCGGGTTCGGCTCGAAAATCTACCACTACGCCGAAGAGGCGTTCTGCACCTACGCTGCGCGCGAATTGAACCGCCCCGTGAAATGGACCTGCACCCGGTCCGAGGCGTTTCTCAGCGACGCGCAAGCGCGCGACCACGTGACCAAGATCGAATTGGCGCTGGATGCGGACAACAACTTTACTGCTGTCCGCACCGAGACATATGCCAACATGGGGGCGTATCTGTCCACCTTCGCGCCATCGATTCCGACATGGCTGCATGGCACGCTGATGGCGGGCAACTACAAGACGCCGCTGGTCTATGTGAACGTCAAGGCGGTGTTTACAAACACCGTGCCGGTCGATGCCTATCGCGGCGCGGGCCGCCCCGAGGCGACCTATCAATTGGAGCGCGTCATCGACAAGGCCGCCCGCGAGTTGGGGGTCGACCCGATTGCCCTGCGGCGGCAGAATTTCATCACCGAGTTTCCCTACGCCACGCCAGTGGCCGTCGAATACGATTCGGGCGATTTCAACCGGCTGATGGATAAACTCGAAGCCAATGCCGATTTTGACGGCTTTGCCGCCCGCCGCGCCGAAAACGAAAAGACCGGCAAGCTGCGCGGCCTTGGCATCAATTGCTTTATCGAGGCCTGCGGCATCGCGCCCTCGCATCTGGTGGGGCAGTTGGGCGCGCGCGCCGGGCTTTACGAATCCGCCACCGTGCGGGTCAACGCCACCGGCGGCATAACCGTGATGACCGGCAGCCACAGCCACGGGCAGGGGCATGAAACCGTGTTCCCGCAAGTGGTGGCCGACATGATCGGGATCGACGAATCGATGATCGAGATCGAACACGGCGACACCGCCAACACGCCGATGGGCATGGGCACCTATGGCTCGCGCTCGATCGCGGTCGGCGGCTCGGCGATGGTGCGCGCCACCGAAAAAATCATCAACAAGGCACGCAAGATCGCCGCCCACCTGATGGAGGCCGCCGAGGCTGATATCGAACTGAAAGACGGCCAGTTCACCGTGGCGGGCACCGATAAATCGGTGGCTTGGGGCGATGTGACGCTGGCGGCCTATGTGCCGCATAACTACCCGCTCGAAGACATCGAACCGGGGCTTGAGGAAACGGCGTTCTACGATCCCAACAACTTTACCTACCCGGCTGGCGCCTATGCCTGCGAGGTCGAGGTCGACCCCGAAACTGGTAGGGTCACGATCGAACGGTTCACCACCGCCGATGATTTCGGCAATGTGGTCAACCCAATGATCGTGGACGGACAGGTGCATGGTGGATTGGCCCAAGGGATCGGGCAGGCGCTGCTTGAAAACTGTTCCTATGACGAAAACGGCCAGCTTTTGTCGGCCAGCTACATGGATTACGCCATGCCGCGCGCTGATGACATGCCGTTCTTCACGGTGGATCATTCCAACGGCACGCCTTGTGCGCACAACCCGCTTGGCGTGAAAGGCTGCGGCGAGGCCGGGGCCATCGGATCGTGCCCGACGGTGATCAACGCCGTGGTCGATGCGGTGCAATCGGGTGGCATCAATCTAGATCACATCGATATGCCGGTGACGCCGGGCCGCGTCTGGCAAGCCATCCAATCGGCCAAGTAAGGAGAAACGGAAAATGTATGCATTCGATATCGAACGCCCGACCACGCTGGCCGATGCGGTGAAACTGCTGGCCGCGTCTGATGAGCATCAGGCGCTTGGCGGCGGGCAAACCCTGATCCCGACGCTGAAACAGCGCCTTGCCATGCCCGAAACGCTGGTCAGCCTGACCGCCATCGACGAACTGAAAGGCATTTGTCAGGATGACGCAGGCCGCATCTGCATCGGCGCGGCCACCACCCATGACGAGGTTGTCAAAGGCGCGGGCGACTATCCCGGGCTGGCTGCGCTGGCCGGGCAAATCGGTGACCCGGCGGTGCGCAATCGCGGCACCATCGGCGGCAGCCTTGCCAATAACGATCCGTCGGCCTGCTATCCGGCCGCCGCTCTCGGGTCAGGCGCAACTATCGTCACCAACAAACGCGAAATCGCCGCCGATGACTACTTTCAGGGCATGTTTACCACCGCGCTTGACGAGGGCGAGATCATCACCGAGGTCAAGTTCCCGGTGCCGCAAAAGGCCGCCTACATGAAGTTCGAACAGCCCGCCTCGCGCTTTGCTTTGGTGGGCGCGTTCGTGGCGCAATATGCCGACGGGGTGCGCGTGGCAATCACCGGTGCCTCGGAGGAAGGCGTGTTCCGCTGGTCCGAGGCCGAGGCGGCGCTTGGCGCAAACTTCTCGCCCGACGCGATCGAAGACCTCACCCTGTCGGGGGACGGGATGATTGCCGATCTGCACGGCTCGGGCGATTACCGCGCGAATCTGGTGGCCGTCATGACTAAACGCGCTGTCGCCGCCGCTGGATAATCCAAAACCACAAATAAACGCCCCGCCTTTTCCACAGGGCGGGGCGTTCCACTATATCTCGGCTTTCATTGTTCCCAAAATACTCCGGGGGAGTCGCAGCTTGCTGCGACGGGGGCAGCGCCCCCATTGTCTTCACTCAGCCAAGTGTCCTCACTCCGACAATTTGCGCAGCCGTCTGAACAGGCTTGAGGTGTCCCACCGACCGCCGCCCATGTTTTGCACATCCTTGTAGAACTGGTCGACCAACGCCGTGACCGGCAGTGATGCCCCGGTTTCATTGGCGGTCGCCAGACAGATCCCTAGATCCTTGCGCATCCAGTCCACCGCGAAACCGTGGTCAAATTCGTCGTCCAGCATGGTCTCGTAGCGGTTCGCCATCTGCCAGCTGCCCGCCGCCCCTTGGCTGATCACCTCGACCACCGCGCGCCCGTCCAGCCCGGCGCGCTCGGCGAAATGCAGCGCTTCGCTCAGGCCTTGGACCAGCCCGGCAATGGCGATCTGGTTGCACATCTTGGTCATCTGGCCTGCACCGGTTTCGCCGATCCGGCGGCACAGCTTGGCATAGATCGTCATCACCGGCTCGGCGGCGTCATAGGCGGGCTGATCGCCACCGCACATGATCGAAAGCTGCCCGTTCTCCGCGCCCGCTTGCCCGCCTGAAATCGGCGCATCGACGAAATTCAACCCCGCTTCTTGCGCCTTGGCATAAAGCTCTTCGGTCACTTTGGCCGACACCGTGGTATGATCGACAAATACGGCGCCGTCGCGCATCCCGGCAAAGGCACCGTCGCGGCCAAGGCACACCTCGCGCAGGTCATCGTCATTGCCGACACAGGCCATGACAAAATCGGCCTCCTCGGCGGCCTCTTTCGGTGTGGCGGCCATTTGCCCGCCATGTTCGGCCACCCATTTTTCGGCCTTGGTCCCAGTTCGGTTATAGACGCAGACGTCATGGCCCGCCGCTTGCAGATGTCCCGCCATCGGGTAGCCCATCACACCAAGGCCTAGAAATGCCAGTTTCGTCATCGTCCTCTCCCTTTTCATTGTCTCGAAGGTGATTTCTGACTATCCCATGAGCGGATGCAAGGAAAAACCGGGGCAGGGGCATGGTGCTGATTTTCAAATGGCTGCTGCGGCTGACAGGCGGCGCGATCCTGCTGGCTTTGCTGGCGGTGGTGGGGCTGTATTTCCTGTTGTCGCGGTCGCTGCCGGATTATGACAAGCAGCTTGCCGTTAAGGGGGTCAGCGCCCCGGTCGAGATTGTGCGCGACAATGCCAATGTGCCGCATATTTTCGGTGCCTCTGACGACGACACGTTTTTCGGCCTTGGCTACGCCCATGCCCAAGACCGCCTGTGGCAGATGGTGACCCTGCGCCGCACCGTGCAGGGCCGCCTGTCCGAGGTGTTTGGCCCACGCACCATCGATATTGACAAGCTGATGCGCCGGTATGGGCTTTACGATCTGGCGCGCAGGTCTGTTGCGGCTCAGGATGAGGCCACGCAGCAGGCGCTGCGCGCCTATGCGGCTGGTGTGAACGCCCGCCTGACCGAGATCAACGACGGCGCCCTTGGCCGTGGCGCACCCGAGATGTTTTTGTTCAATGCGCCGATTGCCCCGTGGCAGCCGGCCGATTCCATCGCCATCATCAAATTGATGGCGGTGCAACTGTCGGCGCATCTGGAAAACGAGGTGCTCTATGCCCGCACCTCGCTTGAGGTGGAGGACGAGGCGCGCCTTGCCGATATACTGCCCGAGGCGCCGGGCAGCGGGATCGCGGCCCTGCCTGATTATGCCGCGCTGATGCCGGGGGCCGAAGGGTTGCGCCACGCCGCCCTGCCACAAAAAGACCAGCACCCGCTGTCGCCGTTCAAGAAACGCGCCTTTGCCGGGGCCTCGAATGCATGGGCGGCAGCGCCTGCGCGCTCGGCCTCGGGGGGGGCGTTGCTGGCCAATGATCCGCATCTTGGATTTACCGCCCCGGCCATCTGGTATTTGGCCCGGCTGGATTTGCAAAGCGGTGGGGTGATTGGCGGCACCATCCCCGGCTTGCCCGTGGTGATGACCGGCCGCAGCCATGATCTGGGATGGGGGATCACCTCGTCTTACATGGATGATCAGGATGTGTTCATCGAAAAACTCAACCCTGACGATCCAGATGAATACCTGACGCCGGAAGGCCCCAAGCCGTTTCGGACCGAAAGAACGATCATCCGGATCAAGGATGCTGATCCGATCACCCTGACGTTGCGCTGGACAGATAACGGGCCGGTGCTGCCCGGCTCGCATTACGATCTGGCCACCATCACCCCGTCGGGCCATGTGGCCGCGCTGTCATGGACGGCGCTAACGGATGCCGACACAACGATGACCGCGGGCATGCGTTTGATGAAATCGGCCTCGGTTGATGAAGCATTGGCCGCCGGACAGCTTTATGTTGCGCCCTCGCAGAACCTGACCCTTGTCGATCACGACACGATCGCACTGAAAACCATCGGCGCGATGCCGCGCCGCAACGCGCAGCACGACACCCAAGGGCGTATGCCTGCGCGTGGGTGGGTCCGGCAAAACCGCTGGCGAGGCACCAGCCCCTATTCGGCCAATCCCGAATTCATCGCGCCCTCGGGCGGGGTGTTGGGCAATACAAACAACAAAACGGTCGACAGGCCATTTCCGCTGCATGTCAGCTTTGTCTGGGGTGATACGCAGCGCGTGCATCGCTGGCGCCGGCTGATGCAAACCCGCGCAGTGCACACCCGCGACAGCTTTATCGAAGCGCAGCTTGATACCGTCAGCTTTACCGCCCGGTCGCTTTTGCCGCTGATTGGCAAGGATTTGTGGTTCACCGGCGAGGCCGCGCCAGAGGGCACCCCGGACCGGCAGCGCCAGCGCGCGCTTGACCTGTTGTCCGAATGGAACGGCGAGATGAACGAACATATGCCCGAGCCATTGATCTATGCCGCGTGGCTGCGCGCCCTGCAAGATCGCCTGACGCGCGATGATCTGGGGCCGCTGGCCCGTGAATTTCGCCACCCCGATCCGGTGTTTATCGAACGGGTTTATCGCGATATCGACGGAGCGTCGGCGTGGTGTGACGTGCGGCGATCGACCCGGACAGAAACCTGCACCGATATCGCCCGGCTGGCGCTTGACGACGCGCTTGTCTGGATCAACGAGACCTATGGGACAGCGCTTGAAAGCCTGCGGTGGGGCGATGCCCATCAGGCCACCCATGATCACCCGGTTCTGGGCGAGGTGCCGCTGTTGCGCTACTTTGTGAACATCAGGCAATCCACCTCGGGTGGCGATAACACCTTGTTGCGGGGCCGGACCAAGGGCAGCGGCCCCGATCCGTTCCAAAACGTCCATGGCGCGGGCTTTCGGGGGGTCTATGACTTTGCCGATCCCGATAGCAGCGTGTTCATCACCTCAACGGGGCAATCGGGGCACTTCTTGTCGCGCCATTACGATGACATGGCGCAGTTGTGGCGGCGCGGCGAATATATCCCGATGTCGCTGGACCCGGATCTTGCACGCGCTGCCGCCGTCGGGGTCACTGTGCTGGAACCCGCCGCGCAATAGCGGTTTCAATCGGTGCGCAGGGGCTTGCGCGCGATCAGGTCAATCAGGGCGGACTGCCCACAATGACCTGTGCCTTCTTGAATCTCACGCTCGTATTCGGCGCAGCGGATGATTTCCCACCCTGAAAAGGCGTCGCGCAGTATGGTCTGGGTATACATGTTCGCCGGGTTGGGCGGGCCACCTGTGCCATACTCGATTTGCTGGGGCGTATAGCCATGCAGCATCATCAACCCACCCGGCGCAACGCTGGACTTCATGGCGTCAAACAAACGCGCCCGATCTTCGGGGCCGACAAACTGAATGAAAATACCCGCCACCAGATCGTAAACCTCGGGCCAGTCATACTCCATAACGTCAACCTGCAGGAATGTGATCTGGTCGGCGACGCCATGCCGCTCGGCAAGTGCCTTGGCTTTGGCTATCGCAGACGGGGCGTATTCCAGCGCCGTCACCGTCATACCCTGCTGGGCCATGAAAACCGAATTACGGCCCTCGCCATCGGCCACCGCCAAGGCGGTTGCGCCCTTTGTCAGTAGATGGGCATTTTCCGCCAGAAAAACGGACGGCTCTTGACCAAAGATATATTCGGGTGTGGCAAAACGGTCTTCCCACATCTTGGGATCTCCTGAAGTTTGGTTCGGTGCTTGGCGATTTATGTTGGCCGTGTATCTGTTGCTTGGATCACAGACGACGCACAAAAAACACCCCTTGCACGGCGGGGTGCAAGGGGTGCTGATGTATTCAGAAAAGGTGCCGAAATCTGGCGATCAGGCCGTTTGTGTAGCAAATCCACGGGGATACCATGGGGTTTGCCCACAGCAGCTCTGTGATGATCAGCGGGCCACCGGGCCGATCACCATGATCATCTGACGGCCTTCCATCTTGGGCATGTTTTCAACCTTGCCCACCTCTTTGATGTCTTCGGCGACGCGATTAAGAAGCTCACGGCCAAGGCTTTGGTGCGCCATCTCGCGGCCACGAAACCGCAGCGTCACCTTTACCTTGTCACCGTTTTCAAGGAATTTCAGCACGTTGCGCATTTTGACATCATAATCATGCGTGTCGGTGTTGGGCCGAAATTTGACCTCTTTCACCTCGATGATCTTTTGCTTTTTACGCGCTTCAGCCTCGCGCTTTTGTTGTTCATACTTGAATTTGCCATAGTCCATGATCTTGCAGACCGGCGGTGTGGCGTTCGGCGAAATTTCAACCAGATCCAACCCGGCCTCTTCGGCCATGCTCATCGCGCGCTCTGGTGTTACAACACCAACATTTTCGCCGTCTGCGCCGATCAGGCGAAGTTCGGGGGCGCGGATTTTATCGTTGATAAGTGGTCCTGTTTCACGGGTCGGGGGCGCGTTATGCGGTCTGCGAGCTATGGCTTTGATCCTTCAGTTGTTAGACTATTCCGAAGCCATACGGTAACCGTGCTGTCCGGTGCTTTCAAGTTGCAAAATAGGCTTACCTGAGCCGAACCGCCCCATATTCCCCCTTGTCGCTTTCTTTTTTAATTGTCATCTGAAAGTTGTATGATGCGTGGCGTAAGATCGCGCGAAATTTTTAAGGGGAACCATAAAATGAGAAACCTGCTTTGGATCGTTCTGGCGCTTGTCGTGCTGGCTGGCGGTTACATGCTGTTTACCGGCAAATCGCCGCAAGACGTGGTCGATCAGGTCTCGGACACGACAGTGGATGCGCCAGACCAACTGGAGGACGCGGCGACTGCGGCAGGTGATGCTGCCGAAAACGCCGTTGACTCTACTGTCGAGGCGGCCAGCGATGCCGCGACCGCCGTGGAAGACACCGCCGAAAGCGCGGCAGACGCCGCAAGCGAAGCGGCTGAGACTGCAACCGAAGCCGCGACAGATACCGTCGATGCCGCGACAGAGGCAGCTGGCGACGCCGCTGACGCGACAATGGACGCCGCCGATGACGCGGCCACCGCGGCGCAAGACGCGGTCGATGACGCCACCGAAACCGCCTCTGAAGCCGCCGAGGCGACAGGCGATGCGGTTGATAGTGCCGTCGATACAGCAGCCGAAACTGCCGATAGCGCGGCAGATGCCACCGAAGAGGCTGTCGATGAGGTGGCAGAAGAGGCCGCCGAAGCCGCAGACACCACTGTCGACTCTGTCGAAAGCGCAACGGATGAGGCGGATCAGGCCACCGATGAGGCCGTTGATGCAGAACAGGCGGAGGCGACCGAAACCGCAACCAACGGCGTCGCCGACTGGATGACCGTCGATGGTTTCAACATGGAAAAGGCCGCCGAGGCGATCGAAAATTCATCGCTTGGCGACATGGAGAAAACACTTTTGAAGCGGTCGTTGGAGCAGGCGCAGGAAAATCCCGACCTGTTGAAAACCACGCTTGAAAAGGCCCGCGACGCGCTTGGCATGTAAGCCGAGGGCCGCAAACGAAATGAAACCCGCGCCAGATTGGCGCGGGTTTTTTTGTATTTGAAAATTGGGATTTTGGTCAGTCCAAAAACGCTTTTTCGACCACGTATTCCTTGGGTGCAGAATTCGCACCTTCGCGCAGGCCGTATTCCTCAAGCATCTCCTTTATCTCAAGGTTGAAGGCCAGATTCCCGCAGACCATCGCACGATCCGTCTCAGGGGCCAGTGGCGCGACGCCCAAATCTTCAAACACCTCGCCCGAGCGCATCAGGTCGGTGATCCGGCCCATTTTGGCGCTCTCTTGGCGGGTGGTGGTGGGGTAATAGCGCAGCTTTTCGTGAAAGCCTTCGCCGATCAATTCCTCCAGCATCTCGTCGTTGCGGATGCTGTCGATCAACTGTTTCCCATAGTCCAATTCGCCTGCTTCACGGCAGGTGTGGGTGATGATCACCTCATCGTAATCGCTATAGGTTTGCGGATCGCGCAACAGCGACGCAAAGGGCGCGATGCCGGTGCCGGTGGCAAAGAACCACACACGCTTGCCCGGCAACAGGGCATCATGCACAAGCGTGCCCACGGGTTTTGGGCGCAAAATGATCTGATCGCCGGGTTCGATATGCTGCAAGCGGCTGGTCAGCGGGCCGTCCTGCACCTTGATCGAATAGAACTCAAGCTCATCATCCCAAGACGGCGATGCGATGGAATAGGCCCGCAAAAGCGGTTTTTCCTTGCCGGTCTTTTCGTCGGTTTGCATCAGCCCGATCATCACAAACTCGCCCGAGCGGAACCGCAAGGACGCGGGCCGTGTCACCCGAAAAGAAAACAGGCGGTCTGTCCAATGGGTCACCTCGGTGACGGTCTGCGCGTCGGGCAGGGCGGGTTTGTTGACGGCCTTGGCTGCTGCTTCGGTCACTTTGCTAATCTCGTTCATTGCTGCATTTGCCGATTTGATTAAACCGACACCTCTAACTAATCTTTGATTCAGGTCAGGTGAAGGGGTGTTAACCGCGCAGGCGGGCTTGATAGTCATTTGCCCGCCAATCGGCGCGGAATAGCCACTGATCTTCGGGCTGCCGGGCCGCCAGATCATCGGCGATTTCCACCTCGTCAAATCCCGCGCGCCGGGCCATGGCATATTGATCGGCGATCACATGGCCGCGCGCGCGCAATCGGCCCTTATAGCCCATCAGCCGCAGTTGCCGGGCGATGGTAAACCCGCGGCCATCAGCAAAGCTGGGAAAATCCACCCGGATCAGCGGGATGTCAGACAGCCGCCCGGCCAATTCCATCGGGTCGGCACTGGAGGGCACGTCGATGCCATGTCCGCTTCGGGCGTCTTCAAGGGCCGAGAACGGACCGGCCCAATCGTCGGGAACAAAGCCTGTGTCTGTGACGATGATGCTCATGCGTTTTCTCCTTGGCGGACAATCTTGCCGTTGACGAAATGAATGCCGCATTCTGTTTTCTGTTGCCCACGCCAGCGGCCCGAGCGGGGATCTTCACCATTTTGCACGCGAGAGGTGCAGGGCGCGCAGCCGATGGACGGATAGCCCTTGGCCACCAGCGGATGACGGGGCAGGCGGTTTTCCTCCATGTAGCTGCGCAGGTCTTCGGGGGCCCAATGGGCCAGCGGATTCACCTTGATCCGGCCGGTGGCGTCCTCGACCTCGAAAAACTCCAGATCGGCGCGGCTGTTGCCCTGATAGCGTTTACGCCCGGTGATCCAGCCGTCGAAACCGGCCAAGGCGTCTTGCAATGGCTGGGTCTTGCGCAAAGCGCAGCAGGCGTCGGGGGCGGTTTGATGCAAGCGGCCGTCAGGATCGTGCCGCTGCAACTCGGCGTCCCAAGCGCGGATGATCCGCAAATCGCTCAGGTTCAATCTCTCGGCCAATTCCTGTTGATAGACCAGCGTTTCGGCAAACAGCATCTGCGTGTCGATAAAGATAACCGGCGTGTCACGGCGTGCGACCGATACCATATGCAGCAACACCACCGATTCCGCCCCGAAGCTTGAGACCAGCGCCAGCGACCCCGCGTCTGGATCATGCAACGCGTGTTCCAGAACGGCGGTCGCCGAATGGTGGCGATAGCGCGCGTTCAGCCGCGCCACGCGGGGGGCTAGATCACTGCGCGGCATAGGCGTTGACCTTGTCATAAAGGGCCGCCTTGAAGGGGGCCATGCCAATCCGGCGAAAGGTCTGCAGGAACGGCTCGGACGCCTCGTGGCGATTCTCAAGATAGGTATAAACGATACGCTCAATCGCGGGGATGATCTCGTCGGCGGAAAACCCCGGCCCGGTGCGCTGCCCAAGGGCGGCGTCCTGCGTGTGGTCGCCGCCAAGCGTGACTTGGTAGTTTTCCACACCCGCCCGGTCGAGGCCAAGAATCCCGATATGCCCGACATGGTGATGCCCGCAGGCATTGATGCAGCCCGAAATCTTGATCTTCAGATCGCCGATCTCATGCTCCAGCTTCAATTCGTCAAACCGTGTGGCGATTTGCTGTGCAATCGGGATCGACCGCGCCGTTGCCAAGGCGCAGTAATCCATGCCGGGGCAGGCGATGATATCGGAAATCAGCCCGATATTCGCGGTAGCCAGCCCGTGCTTTTTCAAGATGCCATGCACGGCGGGCAAATCGGATTTGTGGACATGTGGCAGAATCACGTTCTGCTCATGGCTGATGCGCAATTCGTCATGGCCGTAAAACTCGGCTAAATCGGCCAGCACGCGCATCTGGTCCGCCGTGGCGTCGCCCGGTGTTGCGCCATGCGCCTTGAGGCTGATCTGCACGATGGCATAGCCCGGCGCGCGATGGTCGGCCAAGTTCGTGTCGCACCACGCCCGAAAGACCGGATCGGCGCTATAGGCCGTCTGGTAATCGTCTGTGCTAGCGCTGCGAAAAGCCGGCGGCGCAAAGGCGGCTTTGATCTGATCGAATAAAGCCACGTCAATTCCACCAAAGCTGGGGCGAACCAGCGCAAACCGCGCCTCCACCCGCTGGCGAATATCGTCGATCCCGTGTTCATGCACGGTGATCTTGATGCGGGATTTATACTTGTTGTCGCGCCGCCCGATCTGATTCCAGACGCTGACGACGGAATCCAGATAGGGCAAAAGATCGTCTTGGGTGATGAACTCGGCCAAGATTTTGCCGATCATCGGCGTTCGGCCCAGACCACCGCCCACAATCACGCGGTAGCCCTGCTGACCGTCCCTATCAACAATTTGCAGGCCAATGTCATGCGCCTTAATCACCGCACGGTCATTTGGGCTGCCGGTGACGGCAATCTTGAACTTGCGGGGCAGGAATTGAAATTCGGGGTGATCGGTGGACCATTGCCGGATCAATTCGGCCACCGGGCGCGGATCGGCGATTTCATCGGCAGCGGCCCCGGCGAAATGGTCGGCGGTGACATTGCGGATGGTGTTACCGCTGGTCTGAATGGCGTGCATCTCGACCTGGGCCAAAGCCTCCAGCATATCCGGCACATCGCGCAGTTTCGGCCAGTTATACTGGATGTTTTGCCGGGTGGTGAAATGGCCATAGCCCTTGTCCCACCGCTCGGCGATATAGGCCAGTTGCCGCATCTTGGCACTGTCAAGCGTGCCATAGGGAATCGCCACGCGCAGCATGTAGGCATGCAATTGCAGATAGAGGCCATTCATCAGGCGCAGCGGCTTGAATTCGTCTTCGGTCAATGCGCCGCTGATACGGCGTTCGACCTGCTGGCGAAACTGACGGTTGCGTTCGGCCACAAAGGCGGCATCAAATTCGGAATAATTATACATCTGCGGGCTCCGCTTGTTTGCCATGGGCATAGTTCGAGGGGCCTGTGCGGCGAAACTCCTCGCGGAAATGGGTGGGTTCGGGACCATCCGGGCCGGGTGTGACATCGGCCAGATACACCCCGACCACTTCGTCTGGCTGACCTTCGGCCATCAACAGACGCAGGTTTGCGTTGGCCTCATCGGTGATCACTTCGGCCTGAGACAGATGCCGCGTCCAGCGATCATCGCTGGTTTGATAGACAACATCGCCCTCTAGCAGGGCATTGGCGGTGACAACTTTGGGTGTGAAGGCTTGGGGCATGTCAGGCAAGCTCCTGTTTCAAAGAGGAAAGGGCCGCCTGTGCGGCACGTGGGGCCAAGCCATAAACCAGCAAGGCAGGCCCGGTGATTGACGCATCCGAAAGATCCTGCGCCATGGTTTCCAATGTGGTGGCCAGACAGCGTTGATCGGGGCGCGATGCGTTTTCGATCACCGTGACCGGCGTGACGCGGTCGGCCCCGTGCATGATCAGGCGGCCTTGGATGAAGCGGGCCGATTTCTTGCCCATGTAAATCGCGGCAACCTCGCCGGACCGGGCCAGCGTTTGCCAATCGTGATCGGCAAAGCCTTTCATGTCATGCCCGGTCAGTAGGCGAACGGCGCTGTTGCGGCCCCGTTGGGTTAGGCTTTGGCCCATGGCTGCAACGCTGGCCGACGCGGCGGTGATGCCGGGCACGATGTGCCAGCCGATCCCGGCGTCCTCAAGCGCTGCGATCTCTTCGTCCAGCCGCCCGAATACCGTGGGATCGCCACCTTTGAGCCGAACAACCTGCGCGCCGTCCAAGGCATGGGCGACGATCAACTGGTTGATCTTGTCCTGCGCCATCGCCGGGCCAAATCCTTGTTTGCCCACATCAATCACCGTGGCTTCGCGGCGGGCAAGCTCTAGGATATCCGGGGTGACCAACCTGTCATGAATCACCACATCCGCCGCATCAAGGGCTTTGCGTGCCTTGAGTGTCAGCAACTCCGGATCGCCCGGACCAGCCCCGACAAAGGCCACATGCCCCGGCGTTTCCGCGGCGGTTAAGTGTTTTTTCAAAAGGGTTTGCAAGCTATCCTTCACGTCGTTTTCGCCACCGGTCGTGACGGCATGTGGCCCCGCGTGAAAGTAATATTCAGCCCAAAAGTCACGACGCGCGCGACCCATGGGCAAAACGTCGGCCATTTTTCGAAACGCCTTGCCGATCCGGGCCAACGTCCCAAGGGTTGAAGGAAGTTTTTCCTCCAAATCGGCCTTGATCGCACGGGCCAGCACGGGGGCGGCCCCTTCGGTGCCGATGGCCACGGTCACGGGGTCGCGGTCCACGATGGCCGGGGTGATGAACTGGCTGTCTTGCAGGTTGTCCACGATATTCACCAACGCGCCATCCGCACGCGCGATGGCTGCGGTGCGCGCATCCTCGGCCGCGTCTTCGTTGGCGCCGTAGAACAGCGCCGCGCAGAGCGTGTCACCGGGGGCCAAATCCCGCCGGTAGAGTGTCATGCGATGATCATTGGCCCAGCTTTCGATCTCCGGGGCTGGGTGCGTGCTGAAAACGTTCAGCCGCGCCTCGGTCTTTAGCAGAAGGCGCAATTTCGCAACCGCCGCATCGCCGCCGCCTGCGACCACGATCCGCCGGCCCGCGACTGACATGAAAATTGGAAAATGCTGCATGGGACCACCCCGGAAACTTGATTGACCTTGCTGTGAATATAGGAAATATTCCCGATAAATTGCCATATACCTACGACAATAAGGATTTTTGTTCCAAAAATGGCGGATTGGTATGGGGGCGTTCCACAAAAAGGTGACACATAAAATGACTGTTCGTATCGACGATCTGGATCGGAAAATTCTTGTGCAGCTGCAGCGCGACGGCGGCCAATCTTTGGACGAAATCGCCAAGATTGTGGGCAGTTCCAAGACCCCTGTCTGGAACAGGATTCGCAAAATGCGCGATGCGGGAATCATCAAGCAACAGACATTTTTGCTGGATGCCGAGACGCTTGGATTCGAGGCGTGCTTTTTCGTGCTGATCCGCACGTCCGAGCATGATGCAGACTGGCAGGCGAAATTCCTCAAGGCGCTGCTGGATCGCGACGAGGTGCAAGAGGCCCACCGGCTGGCAGGTGATATCGACTACATCCTAAAGGTGCGTGTGGCCAATGCCCGCGCTTATGACAGCTTCTATCAGGCGCTAATTTCCGAGGTGAAAGTGCACAACGTCACAGCGCTTTTGTCGATGGAGGAAATCAAATCCACCACGCACCTGCCGTTATGACCTTAAGAGTTGTCGCTTAGGGCCTTGATAATCGGGGTAAAATCACCTTCCGACAGGCTTGCGCCACCGACCAGGGCACCATCAACGTTATCCACCGCAAAGATCTGGGCCGCGTTGGCGGGTTTGACAGACCCGCCATACAACAGGCGCACGCCCTTGGCGGTGTCGGTGCCAAAGCGCTTGGATAGGCTTTGACGCATGAAATCATGCACTTCGCCGATTTGTTCAAGGCTGGGCACCTTACCCGTGCCGATGGCCCACACAGGCTCGTAGGCGATGACGGTGTTGTCTGCCTTGGCGCTGTCGGGGGTGGAGCCTTCTAGCTGTGCGGCGATGACACCAAGGGTTTGCCCCGCGTCGCGCTGCGCCAGCGTTTCACCGATACATATGATTGCGGTCAGCCCCGCGGCATGGGCCGCCGTCGCCTTGGCGCGCACCAGATCGTCGGTTTCATTGTGGTCTTCGCGTCGTTCTGAATGGCCAAGGATCACGGCCGTCGCACCGCAATCGGCGATCATGGGCGCTGCGATATCGCCGGTATGCGCTCCAGAGGCCGCCGGGTGGCAATCCTGTGCGCCAATATCAATGGCCTGACCTTTAACCATCTCCGCCGCTGAAAATAGCAACGGGGCAGGTGGGCAGATCAAAATATCAACCGACGGGCTGTCATGCGCTTGCGCCAAGGTTTGCAGTTCGGCCAATGCCGCGCGGGTTCCGTTCATCTTCCAATTGCCAGCGGCAAGTTTGCGCACCATAAGCCTAAGCGTCCTTTTTATCTTTTGATATCAGTGGAATACAGGCGTGTCTTACATGCCTTCAAACTTGATGGATTCACCGCAACCACAGGCTTCGGTTACGTTAGGATTGTTGAACACAAACCCTGATTCCAGCAAGGATGTTTGATAGTCGATCTGCGTGCCGAACAGAAACATTTGCGCCATGGGCGCAATCATGACCCGCGCACCTTCATGTTCAACCACTTCATCATGCGGGTCGACTTCGGCCACATATTCCATCGTGTATTCCATGCCAGCACAGCCGCCTTTCTTGACGCCGATGCGCAACCCTTGATGGCCGTCTTTGTCCATCAGTTTTGCAATCTGTGTGGCAGCGGCTGGCGTTATGCTAACAGCCTGCTTTCCGGGAATTCCGAACATCAGCTTTCCCTTTCAATCTATTGAAGTAATTACATGAAACCCAATTCAAGCCGGGCTTCGTCGCTCATCATGTCCATACCCCAGGGCGGATCCCAAACCAATTCAACATCCACCTGTTTGACGCCGGCCACCGGCTCGATCGCCTCGGCCAACCAGCCGGGCATTTCACCGGCCACGGGACAGCCCGGTGCGGTCAGGGTCATGATCACGCGCACCGCGTTCTCACCGTCGATCTCGATGGTGTAAATCAGACCTAGATCGTAGATATTGACTGGAATTTCGGGGTCATAAACAGAACGGCACGCTTCAACGATCTGATCGTAAAGCGGGTGTTCGGTGCTGGAGGGCGCGATCAGCGGCGTCCCTTCGAGCGGTTCGGGGCTATGGGTCATGGACGACTCCTGCAGTGTTCCTGACGAAACATATAGGATTTATGTGGCCTGCCGTCCAGAGGGGCGCGGTGAACAGCAAGCAAAACAAATGGATGCGGTCTTGCTGCACGGCAGCAAAAGGCACCAAAAGGACGCGACGGTCGCACTGTTTTGAAGGTGTCGGGCTGGACGCCCTTCAATCGGATCTGGCAGATCGGCGGCGGCGAACGGGGGTAGGGCGCACGCGCTCTTCGATGTTGTCGTAAAGCTTTCCGATGATGTTCTTGTTGGTGGATTTTTCAATGCCTTCGAACCCCGGGGATGAGTTCACCTCAAGCACCTTGGGCCCATTTTCCGAGCGTAGAAGGTCCACGCCGGCCATGTTCAGGTTGAATGCCTTGGCCGCGCGCAGGGCGGTGTCGCGTTCTTCCTTGGTGATCCGAACTGATTTGGCCGATCCGCCGCGATGCAGGTTCGAGCGGAAATCGCCGTCGGCGCCGGTGCGCTTCATCGACGCCACAACCTTGCCGCCGATCACCAGACAGCGGATGTCTTCGCCTGCGGCTTCCTTTACGAAGTCCTGCACCAGAAAGTTCGCCTTCAATCCGCGGAACGCGTCGATCACCGATTCAGCGGCTTTTTTTGTTTCGGCCAGCACAACGCCTTTGCCTTGGGTCGATTCCAGCAGTTTGACGATCAAAGGCGCGGTGCCGACCAGCCCGATCAGGTTGCCTGTATCTTTGGGCGATGCGGCAAAGGCGGTGTTGGGCATACCGATCTTGGCGCGCGCCATAAGCTGATGGGCATACAGTTTGTCGCGGCTGGCGGTAATGCCAGCCGAGGGGTTGACGCAATAAGTGCCGATGGTTTCGAACTGGCGGATGATGGCGGTGCCATAGGGGGTGATCGACGCACCAATGCGCGGGATCACAGCATCAAAGCGCGGCAGGCGCTTGCCATCATAATGCACCTCGGGGGCCATGGCGTTGATGGCCATGTAGCACCGCGTGGTGTTGATCACCTCAACCGAATGGCCGCGCTTTTCGCCCTCTTCGACAAGGCGGCGCGTGGAGTAATTATCTTCGCGCGACAGCACGCAGATTCGTAAGGACCGCTTGGGCGCTTCGCGGCGCATCTTGGCGGTGTGATAGACATCATAGCTTAGCTCGGGCTGCAAAAACCGGTCGGTCGCCACGATCGTGATATGATCCTTGAGCGCCTGACGCCCCAGCAACATGCGCGATTGCATGGTCGACCGGTTGGTGAGCGTCATTTCGATCGGCCAGCAGTCACCGTTCACTTCCAGATTGGTTTCAATGACATAGCGCATTTCCTTTTCGCCATTCGACGATGTCACTTCGCGGCGGTCGATGATCGGTGCCGAGCAGGGAATGACCAGATCATCGCGCCCGGGGATCGGGTGCACGGTAAACCTGACCTTGGGTTTGCTGGCGGGGCCAAAGGTTTCGATGTCAAACGCATGTAGCGCGGAGGTGCGCGCGCCGGTGTCCACTTTGGCCCGTAAGGCGGGCACGCCCAGATCCGGAAGCGAGATCCACTCCTCCCACCCGAATTGCAGTTGTTGCGATGGATCGGGTATGTCGGTCATATGCCTGTCCCTTTTGATTTTGCCGTTGTGTCTGGCGGCACCTTAGCCGTCGACCATAACGCAATTTAGACGGGATGAAAGCAGGTGATATCCCTTGGGTAATGGGCTTTGTAGGCCATGCCGCTCGCAAAGGGGGCGGCCGTGGCTATTGATTGATATCGTCATGGATGACGCGGCTTTGATCATTGCGGGCCCGAAACACACGCCGCAGGATCAACCAAGCGACCAGAGACAGAACCGCGAAAATCGCCAGTATGGCCGCAAGGCCAATCGACAGCGGCAGCGCCACGATCAATGCCATCATGGCCGCGCCGATTGCGATGCCCAGAAAGACATATCCGGGGATCAGGGTTTCAAGGATCGCCAGCCCAAGGGCAGCGGCCAGCCAAACCCACCATGATGTCCAAAGTTCTGTCATGATTTGCCTTTCAGCATGTTAAAGGCGTTTCCAAAGGCCTCTAGCGCGTGTGCGGGGACCAGAACGGTTTGCGAGGACGGACCGCTGCCAAGGGCATTCAGCGCCTCGACCTGTTTGAGCGCGACTTGATATTGCGCGGCTTCCAGCCCGTTATCGGCAATCGCCTTGGCCACGACCCCGGTGGCATAAGCTTCGGCGTCGGCGGTAATCCGTCGTGCCTTGGCGGTTTGTTCGGCGGCATAAAGCTCGCCTTCGGCTTCCAGTTCAACGGCGCGTTTTTTGCCCTCGGCTTCGGTCACATGGGCGCGGCGGGCACGCTCGGCGTTAAGCTGTTGCAGCATGGCGGCGCGGGTGGCTTCGTCAAGGTTGACGTCCAGCAGTTCGGCGCGCGTCACCTCGATGCCCCAATTGTCCACCGCGTCTTCGACGGCCGCCTTGATGGTTGTTATCAACGCGGACCGGTTGGCCTGAACATCGTCAAGGTCCATCTTGCCAATCTCGGCGCGTACGATGCCTGCGACCGTGGTGGCAATGGCGGCGTCAGCGTCGCGGATACGGTAAACCGTCTTTTCCGGTTGGGTGATGCGGTAGAACACGGATGTCTCAACCTCGACCAGCACGTTGTCGCGGGTGATGGCATCTTGGCTGGCATTGGGCAGTTGGCGTTCAAGGATCGACACCTTGTGACGCACCACATCAAGGAACGGCACGATGAAGTTGATCCCCGGCCCCAGAACCGCGCGCAGGCGGCCAAAGCGTTCGACGACGTATTGCTCGGATTGCGGAACGATCTGGATGCCTTTGAAAATCACGACAAAGATCAGGATCGCCAGAAGCACCCAGATCAGGTTTGACGCCAGAAGATCCAGAATTTGTTGTTCGGTCATTGCGAAACTCACTTGAAATGAAGGCGCGGGGTTTTCAAGGCAGATTAAATCACAATAAGGGGGGCGGAAAGACGGCAAAAGCGGGATGTTGTGGTGAAATTCGACTTTCAAGTGCAAGCGACGGACGGGATGGCGCGCAAAGGTGTGATCAGCACCCCGCGCGGTGATGTGCGCACGCCGGCCTTTATGCCGGTGGGCACGGCGGCGACGGTCAAGGCGATGCTGCCCGAAAACGTGCGCGCGACGGGCGCGGATATTTTGCTGGGCAACACCTATCACCTGATGCTGCGCCCCACGGCGGAGCGGATCGACCGTTTGGGCGGGCTGCACAAGTTCATGAATTGGGATCGGCCCATTCTGACCGACAGCGGCGGCTTTCAGGTGATGAGCCTTGCCGGGCTGCGCAAACTGACCGAGGCGGGCGTGACCTTCAAAAGCCATATCGACGGGTCCAAGCACGAGTTGACGCCCGAGCGCTCGATGGAGATTCAGCGACTGTTGGGCAGCGACATCGTGATGTGTTTCGATGAATGCCCGGCACTGCCTGCGACCGACAAACAGGTGGCCGACAGCATGCGGTTGTCGATGCGGTGGGCCGCGCGCTCGAAAGAGGCGTTCGGCGACCGGCCCGGCCATGCGTTGTTTGGCATCATGCAGGGCGGCGTCACCCCCGAACTGCGCGAAGAAAGCGCCAAGGCCCTGACCGAGATCGGGTTCGATGGCTATGCGGTTGGCGGTCTGGCCGTAGGCGAGGGGCAAGAGGCGATGTTCGGCGTGCTGGATTATGCGCCGGGGTTTTTGCCGCACGACAAGCCGCGCTACCTGATGGGCGTGGGCAAGCCCGATGATATCGTGGGCGCTGTCAAACGCGGCATCGACATGATGGATTGTGTTTTGCCGTCCCGCAGTGGGCGCACGGGACAGGTGTTCACCCGGCACGGTCAGTTGAACATTAAGAACGCCCGACATCAGGACGACCCGCGCCCGATTGACGATGAATGCACCTGTCCGGCCTGCCGCAACTATAGCCGCGCCTATTTGCATCACGTGTTCCGCAGCCAAGAAATCATCAGCTCGATGCTGCTGACCTGGCACAATCTGCATTACTTTCAGCAGATCATGGATGGGATGCGGCAGGCGATTGCCCAAGGGATGTTTACCGAGTGGGAGGCCAGCTTTCACAAGGGCCGGGAAGCGGGCGATATCGCGCCGTTATAATCGGATGTGCTGAGTGCTGTGCCTGATCGAGTCACCGGCATCGCGCAAGTCTGACGCGTAATCTTCGAAAATAGCCCGTAAACAACCCTTGTGATGCCTTGGCGCGGCGGGCATTCTGCATCAAATCGGTTGAAACCTGAGCGGGTGCGCCCCAAGTTAACATTCAGGAAACGCGGAGATGGGCGCGGCTGCCTGTAACAGGGGCCCGGATCATCTGCCCAGAACAAGGAAACGAGCATGCAAGAGCCTCTTAACGCCTCTTACCCAGTCCTGCCGCTGCGCGATATTGTGGTGTTCCCACATATGATTGTGCCGCTTTTTGTCGGGCGCGAAAAATCCGTGCGCGCACTGGAAGAGGTCATGCAAGACGACAAGCAAATTCTGCTATCCAGCCAGATGGATGCCAGCGTCGATGATCCCGACGTTGACGGCATTTACGGGGCCGGTGTGCTGGCCAATGTGCTGCAACTGCTGAAGCTGCCCGATGGCACCGTCAAGGTGCTGGTCGAAGGCGTGGCGCGGGTGCGGATCGCTGAATATCTGGACAACGAGAACTTTTTCGAGGCGCGCGCCGAGTATCTGCAAGAGATGCCGGGCGATCAAGCCACCATTGAGGCGCTTTTGCGCACCGTCGGTGATGAGTTTGAGCGCTACGCGAAGGTCAAGAAAAACATCCCCGAAGAAGCGCTAGCCGCTGTCAGCGACACCGAAGAGCCCGCGAAACTGGCCGATCTGGTGGCCGGGCATCTGGGTATCGAGGTTGAGCAGAAGCAGGAGCTTTTGGAAACCCTGAGCGTGAGCGAACGTCTTGAGAAGGTTTACGGCTTGATGCAAGGCGAGATGAGCGTTTTGCAGGTCGAGAAAAAGATCAAGACGCGCGTCAAGTCGCAGATGGAGAAAACGCAGCGCGAATACTACCTGAATGAGCAGATGAAGGCCATTCAGAAGGAATTGGGCGATGGCGAAGAGGGCGAAGGCGAACTGGCCGAGCTTGAAGACAAGATCGCCAACACCAAGCTGTCCAAGGAAGCGCGCGACAAGGCCGAGGCCGAGCTGAAAAAGCTCAAGAACATGAGCCCGATGAGCGCCGAGGCCACAGTGGTGCGCAACTATCTGGATTGGATGCTGTCGATCCCGTGGGGCGTGAAATCGCGCGTCAAAAAGGATTTGGGCCGCGCCGAGAAAATCCTCGATACCGACCATTATGGCCTTGAAAAGGTCAAGGAACGGATCGTCGAATATCTTGCGGTGCAGCAGCGCTCGAAAAAGCTGAAAGGCCCGATCATGTGCCTTGTCGGCCCGCCGGGCGTGGGCAAGACCAGCCTTGGGGAATCCGTGGCCAAAGCGACGGGCCGCGAGTTTATCCGCATCTCCCTTGGCGGCGTGCGCGATGAAAGCGAAATCCGGGGTCACCGCCGCACCTATATCGGCTCGATGCCGGGCAAGATCATTCAGGCGCTGAAAAAGGCCAAAACGACCAATCCGCTGATCTTGTTGGATGAGATCGACAAGATGGGTCAGGACTTTCGCGGCGATCCGGCATCGGCCATGCTTGAGGTGCTGGACCCTGAGCAGAACGCGACCTTCGTGGATCACTATCTTGAGGTGGAATATGATCTGTCGAACGTCATGTTCCTGACCACGGCCAACAGCTATACCATGCCGGGGCCATTGCTGGACCGGATGGAGATCATTCCGCTGGCCGGCTACACCGAGGATGAAAAGCGCGAGATCGCCAAGCAGCACTTGCTGCCGAAGCAGGTCAAGAACCACGGCCTGGAGAAAGGCGAGTTCGAGCTGACCGACGCGGCGCTGACCGATATCGTGCGTCACTATACCCGTGAGGCTGGTGTGCGGAACCTTGAGCGTGAAATCGCCAAGGTCGCGCGCAAGGCGGTCACCCGGATCATCAAGGGTGAGGACAAGGCAATCACGGTGACACCCGAGAACCTGACGGATTATCTGGGCGTCAAGAAGTTCCGCTATGGTCTGGCCGAAGAAAAGGATCAGGTCGGTGTCGTCACCGGGTTGGCCTATACCTCGGTCGGGGGCGAGTTGCTGAACATCGAGGCGTTGCGCCTGCCCGGCAAGGGCCGGATGAAGACCACCGGCACCTTGGGCGACGTGATGAAAGAATCGATCGATGCCGCGAGTTCTTACGTGCGGTCCATCGCGCCCGAGATCGGGGTCAAGCCGCCGCGCTTTGAAAAGTGGGATATCCACGTCCACGTTCCCGAAGGTGCCACGCCCAAGGACGGGCCAAGCGCCGGTTTGGCGATGGTCACGTCGATCGTTTCCGTGCTGACGGGCATCCCGGTGCGCAAGGATATCGCCATGACCGGCGAGGTCACCTTGCGCGGCAACGCGTTGGCCATTGGTGGCTTGAAAGAAAAGCTGCTGGCGGCCCTTCGCGGGGGCATCAAAACGGTTCTGATCCCACGTGAAAACGAAAAGGATCTGATCGAAATCCCGGACAACGTGAAAGAGGGGCTGGACATCATCCCGGTGGATCACGTCCGCGATGTGCTGAAGTTGGCGCTGGTGCGCACGCCCGAAGCGGTGGAATGGGATGAAGAGGCCGAAGAGGCGGCCGCAGCCGAAGCCGCGCTGAAGGCCGAGGGCCGTGGCAAGGCCGCAACGGCCCACTGACGTGGACCACGCTCTGCAGGTCTGCGGACATCGAAAAACACGAAGACCCCGCCGCGATACGTGGCGGGGTCTTTTTTGTTCTCAAAGCGCCTCTAGGTGCGGACGCCGTCCACTGTATCAGACGCCAGCAGCACCCAGAATGATCAGCAACACCGTCACAAAGGCAACCAGCCCGCCGATTTTATCCGATGTATCGACCGCATCTGCGGCAATGACTTCGGGTGTCACAACCGGATCTGACAAGCCGCTTGCGATGGCTGCGCCGCTGAATGCGGCGAGGGCGAGCACGGTAAACACGGTGGTTTTCATGATTTTTATCCCCAACATATGCGGTCAAAATATTATGTCGCAAGTTGAGAGGCGTCAACTGACGGCTGGCCATAAGAGGGGCTTGCGGTTACTGTGTCGCGCAGAGCAGTCATGATAGAGAGTGTCAAATGTCCAAACGCAAGACCGCCCCGACCAAGGCCAAAACAAGCCCCCTGAAAGCGTCTGTATCGCCGTCAACGCTGGCGACAGCATCGTCGGCCCCCAAATCGTCGGGCCCCAAACCGGCAAAGCCCGCTGCAACCTCTACGCCCGATCCGGCCGTAGTCAACGAGGCCACGCCGCAGACGGCTGCGCCTGAGTTGAAAAAGAAAGAATTGGTCGATCTTGTCACCGAACGCTCGGATGTGCGCAAGAAATACGCAAAACCAGTGGTCGAGGCGATGATCGATATCCTCGGTGAAGCCATCGCTGAAGGGCGCGAATTGAATTTGCAGCCCTTTGGCAAGATCAAGCAGCAGCGCACCAAGGACACGCCGAATGCGCGTATCACCGTGGCCAAGATCCGCCAAAGCAAAAGCGCGTCACCGGCGCTGGATCATGGCGATGACGCGACCCAAGATAATGCGAAAGAGAGTGTTGCAGACGCTGCCGAGTGACGCTAAATAGCTTTCCAACGGGTGATTAGCTCAGTGGTAGAGCGCTTCGTTCACATCGAAGATGTCAGGAGTTCAAATCTCTTATCACCCACCATGAATTTTCAAACGGCGTGCCTGACAGTCGGGCGCGCCGTTTTCTTTTGTTTGAGGTGTTTGGCTTAGCGGTTGGGTCTGTGGCCAATAGCGGAAAACAGCCTCTTGCGCGCGGCGTCGGCATTGGCTAAGACGCGCGCACCGGGTCGTTAGCTCAGTTGGTAGAGCGCTTCGTTTACACCGAAGATGTCGGGAGTTCGAGCCTCTCACGACCCACCATTCCCCATGGAACGTTGGACTTTAAAAGAACCGGCAACACGGCGCGGCGCGGTTAGCAAACCAACCGCGCCGGGGGTGTTACAGGATGGGCGACATGAGTTGCCATTGCTCCAACCAATCTGGCCCCTCAAGAGCCAGAATCATAAGCGCGGGCAGAACCACCAGAATCCCGGTGACGATCAGCATCGCGCTGAAGAAACCTTTGAACATATCCGTCCTCCTTGCTGCAATTTATAAGTCGGTAAGTAGACGCCGGACCCCGGTCGGCAAGAGGGTTTGCGACCCTGTGGCGCAGGTCGCTGTCGGGTTGGTTCAAAACATGGCGGCTAGCTGGTGAAATTTCCCCAAACGGCGCTTGACGGCACCGCGCGCTGCGCCTAATAAGCGCCACACGCTCAAGAGATCGAGCGGGCAGTGAGCGGTTGTAGCTCAGTTGGTTAGAGTGCCGGCCTGTCACGCCGGAGGTCGCGGGTTCGAGCCCCGTCAACCGCGCCACCACTGCCCCAAGGTTCGCTTGTCGTGAAAGCGCGGTTGTAGCTCAGCTGGTTAGAGTGCCGGCCTGTCACGCCGGAGGTCGCGGGTTCGAGCCCCGTCAACCGCGCCACTTAAGTTTCCCTTGAACTGGATGCGACGTGCATGGCCCGTATTTTGGACAAACTGCCGTGGCTCATCGTGCTGGCGCTTTGCGCGACGTTGGGGTTAGCGCCTGTCATCCCCGAGCCTCATATCTGGGAAAAGCTGAAAATGCTGATCGCGGGCGATCTGGTGCGTCCGATTGACTGGTTCGATCTGCTGTTGCATTCCCTTCCGTGGGCCTTGGCCGTGGCCAAGCTTGCGCGCGAGATCAGCCAAAAAACGCGCTAAGCGCGGTCGCGGTTTTCCGTGCTGCCGTGTCGGGGAAGAAATGCCCGCCGGGAATGGCACACGTCTGAACATCCGTGCACTTGTCCGACCAAGCAGCGGCCATATCGTAATGCTGCGCCATAGCCCCGTCGGCGCCGTATAGCACAAGGGTGGGGCAGGTGACGCGCTGCGACAGATCATCGGCATCGTCTTGAAAATCCACCGCCAAGGTGGCGCGGTAATCATTGCACATCCCGCGGATGGTGTCGGGCTTGCGCCATGCAGATCGGTAGGCGGCCAGTTGCGCCGCGTCGAATTGTGACAGGTCGGCTTTGCCCCAACCCAAAAGACAGCTTTCGTAATAGGCGTCGGGATCGTGGGCGATCATGGTTTCCGGGAACGGCGCGGGCTGTGCCAGAAAGAACCAGTGGTAATACGCGCGGGCCACTTGCGCGTGTAAATCGTCCAGCAGGGTGTGCGTGGGCACGATATCCAGCACGGCCAGCCGGGTGATGGCATCCGGCGCGTCCAGGGCCAGCCGGTGTGCCACGCGCCCGCCGCGATCATGGCCCACCACGGCAAAGCTGTCATAGCCAAGCTGGTCCATCAGGGCCAACACGTCGCGCGCCATGGCGCGAAAGCTGTAGGCGGCCATGTCTTGCGGTTTGCCGCTGTCGCCATAGCCGCGCAGATCAGGGCAGATAACCGTATGAGTCGTGGCCAAATCAGGTGCAATCTGTGCCCACATGGCGTGGGTTTGCGGGAACCCGTGCAGCAAAACCAAAGGCGGACCCGCGCCGCCGATGCTATAGGTGATATCCACCGCGTTCGGCGCGCGCGTATCACAGGTGAAACCGGGTATTGTCATGGCGGAGCCTTACTCTTTGCTTAGCGCATCAAGAATGCGTGCCCAACTGCGCATACCCTTGTGAAAGCTTTCAAGGTCATATTTTTCGTTCGGAGAGTGGATGGCGTCATCGTCTTTGCCAAAGCCGATCAGCATGGCGTTCATGCCAAGGATGGATTGGAAATGCCCGGCAATCGGGATCGAGCCACCACAGCCAACATACGCAGCCTCGTCGGGCCATTCATCCGACAGGGCTTGGCGGGCGGCCTCAAAGGCCGGATCGCTGGTTTCCATGACCGATGCCGCCGAGCCGCCATGCGCTTTGAAATCGACGCTGCAATCGTCGGGCAGGCGGGCCTGCACGAAACCGCGAAACGCATCGCGGATGGTGTCGGGATCTTGGCCCTCGACAAGGCGGAAGCTGATCTTGGCATGGGCTTGCGCGGGCAGCACGGTTTTGAAACCGTCGCCGGTATAGCCGCCCCAGATGCCGTTGACCTCGGCGGTGGGGCGTGACCAGATCATTTCAAGCGGCATGCGCCCCTGTTCGCCCGCCGGTTGGCTGAGTCCGACCGAACCTAGAAAATCTTGCCAGTCGAAATTCAGACCCTCCCATTGGGCGCGGACCTCATCGGTCAGCTCCGGGATACCATCGTAGAATCCGGGAATCGTCACGCGGCCCGTGCTGTCATGCAGATCGGCCAGAATGCCCGACAGCGCCCGAATGGGGTTCATCGCCAAACCACCGAAAAAGCCGGAATGCAGATCGACCTTGGGGCCCGTGATCGTCAGTTCTTCGGTCACCATCCCGCGTAGCATGGTCACAATGGCTGGCGTTTTCGATTGGAACAGGCCGGTGTCGCAAATCAACGCGATATCGGCGCGCAATTCATCGGCGTTTTGTTCCATAAATGGCACCAGCGACGGCGAGCCTGATTCCTCTTCGCCTTCGAAAAAGATCGTGATCTTGCAAGGCAGGGTGCCGTTGACGTCGCGCCATGCGCGGCAGGCCTCGACAAATGTCATCAACTGGCCTTTGTCGTCCGAACTGCCCCGGCCACGGATCACCTGACCTTTGGGGGTATCTTCAAGCTTGGGCTCGAACGGCGGGCTGTCCCATAACTCCAGCGGGTCGACGGGCTGCACATCGTAATGGCCATAAAACAACAGGTGCGGGCCATCGCCGTCGACATGCCCAACAACCATCGGATGCCCCGGTGTTTCGCGCTTTTCGGCCTGTATGCCAAGGCTGTTGAGGTCATTGACCAGCTAATCGGCGGCCTGCGTGCACGGCCCGGCATAGGTTGGGTCGGTCGAGATGGACGGGATGCGCAGCAACCCCATAAGGCGGTCGGTTGCGGCGGGCAGTTGGTCGTCGATGCGGGCCAGAACGGCGTCCAGTGACATTTGCGATCCTTGAATTTATATAAGTTTTAAATAGCGTATCAGGTGACACGCTGCTGTCCAGCGGGCTTGATCGATGTCAAAGAATGGGGGGGCGGCAATTTGTAACCTGTTGCGTGAGGGGTGGGACATCTATATGCATCACCGTTAATGAATATGTCGCCTGCAATGCGACAACGGCCCGGAACAGGGGGCCGCAAAAGACCGAAGGAGGAGACGCCAGTGGATTACTCTGCGAAGCTGGAAGACGCGATCAACCGTCTGCACGAGGAAGGGCGCTATCGCACCTTTATCGACATTGAGCGTCAGAACGGTCAGTTTCCTCATGCC
>NZ_JAAORB010000017.1 GCF_011601345.1 Roseovarius gahaiensis | reverse complement strand
TAT
Organism: Roseovarius gahaiensis; assembly: GCF_011601345.1. Classification (GTDB taxonomy): domain Bacteria; phylum Pseudomonadota; class Alphaproteobacteria; order Rhodobacterales; family Rhodobacteraceae; genus Roseovarius; species Roseovarius gahaiensis. The sequence goes on along the minus strand of NZ_JAAORB010000017.1, from coordinate 53,002 downwards.
ATGCCTCAAAAGCATGGAATCACAAAGCAAGCATCATGGGAATCCTGAATCTGATCAGGGGCGACACGCTCTAGTGCAGGGTCGTATTTCCGGCCGGGGTGTCTTCGAAAAACGGTGTCATCTGGGCGACGATCACCGCGTTTTCATCCAGGGCGCGTTGCATCAGGCCGCGTTCTTCCTCGCTGATATCGTGGCCTTCGGCTTGGCGCTCCTCAAGCGTGCCGTAGCCCGTGACATCCAGCGGTGCGGTGTCGGCCTGTTTCAAAACGGCCACTGTTTCACGCACGGCTTCTTCTTCGTCCACGCCCGAGGCATAGACCATTAGCGCCGCGCCCGTGGCCTTGTCGGGCAGGCCATCGCCGTCTTTGCGGCCGATCTCGACCAGAAGCGTATAGACTTGCTGCCGTTTGGGCGTTTTCGGTTTGCCGGTGCTCATGTGATGTCTCCGTGATCTGTGCCCTTGCCCTGCAATCCCCGGCGCGGGAAGTCAAGCGCGGTTGATCATCGGCGCACCTGCGGTTGCTGTTGGGCAGATTTGAGTATTTGAAGAACAATGAAGCGGGCAGGACGCTGTCAGCCGCGTGGGTCAAGTAGTTTGGCAAGGATGCCATTGCGGGTGATCTGCCCGACAAGCGCGTCACCGTCCGCCACGCCGATCGGGCCGTCATGGCCTTGGCTGGCTTCCATGACCTGCCGGATCGTGGTGCCGGGCGAGACGGTTTTATCGGGTTTACCGGTGGCCGTCTCCATCACATCGCGTGCGCACAGCACACCGAGCGGATTCATATGGGCCACGAAGTCCGCCACGTAATCGGTGGACGGGTTGGTGAAGATGTCTTGTGGGGTGCCGCATTGCACGATGCGCCCGCCCTCCATAATGGCGATACGGTCGCCCAGTTTGAACGCTTCGTCGAGATCGTGGCTGACGAAGATGATCGTGCGGGCCAGCTTTTGTTGCAGGTCCAGAAGTTCATCCTGAAGGTGGTTGCGGATCAGCGGATCAAGCGCCGAGAACGGCTCGTCCATCAAAAGGATCGGCGCCTCGGTGGCGAAGGCGCGGGCCAAGCCGACGCGCTGCTGCATCCCGCCGGACAACTCCCCCACCTTGCGGTCGGCCCAATCCGACAGGCCGACAAGATCAAGTTGATGGGTGATCCGTTCGGCGCGTTCGGTGCGCGGCAGACCGGCCAATTCAAGGCCCAATCCGACGTTGTCGCGCACGCTGCGCCATGGCAGAAGCCCGAATTGCTGAAACACCATGGCGACGTGGTTTTGCCGGATGCGGCGCAGGGTGGCGGCATCGGCCTTGGTGACATTGACCATGGCGTTGCCATCATTGACATGCACCGCGCCGCGCGTCACCGGGTTGAGCGCATTGACCGCCCTGAGAAGCGTGGACTTGCCCGAGCCCGACAGCCCCATAAGCACAACGATTTCGCCCTGACCGACCGTCAGGTTGCAATCATGCACGCCCAACACCTGTCCGGTGCGCGACTGGATTTCGGGGCGGTCCATCCCCTGATCCATCAGGGGCAGGGCGCGGTCAGGCCGATCGCCGAACACGATCGAGACGGCGTCGAACTGCACGGCATCGGTCATTTGTTGTCTCCCAGCCGCAGCATCCGGTCAAGGATCACGGCCACCACCACGATCATCAGGCCGGATTCGAACCCAAGCGAGATGTTAACGGTGTTGATCGCACGCAGCACCGGAACGCCAAGCCCGTCCGCGCCCACCAGCGCCGCGATCACCACCATCGACAGTGATAGCATGATCGTCTGGTTCAGCCCGGCCATGATCTGTGGCAGGGCGTAGGGCAATTCCACTTTCCATAGGGTCTGGCGTGGCGTTGCGCCAAAGGCCTGCGTGGCCTCAAGCAGGGGCTTGGGGGTGGAGGCAATGCCCAGATATGTTAGCCGGATTGGCGCCGGAACAACGAAAATCACCGTGGCGATCAGCCCCGGCACCATGCCGATCCCAAAGAAGACGATGGCCGGGATCAGGTAGACGAAGGGCGGCAGGGTTTGCATCAGGTCCAGCACCGGGCGTAGGCCCCGGTAAAAGCGGGGGCGGTGCGCGGCGGCAATGCCGATGGGCACGCCGATGGCCATGCAGAACACGCAAGCTGACAAAACCAGCGTGAGGCTTTCGGTCATTTCTTCCCAATAGTCTTGGTTGAGCACCAAGAAGAACCCAAGGGCCACGAAAACACAGGTCTTCCAGTTGCGCTGAAAGATCCATGTCAGCGCGACGAAAACCGCGATCAGGATCATCGGGTGCGGGGTTTGCAGCACCCAGAGAAAAGCGTCGATCAGCGCCTCCATCACCGCAGCCAGTTGGTCGAAAAACGCCGCCGCGTTGTCCTGCATCCATTCAAAGAAAACCTCGGCCGCGTTGCCGATTGGAATCTTGGTGTCGGTAAGCCAGGTCACGCGCTATCCTTTGAATGGGGGAACCGTTGGTCATGGCCGCGCCCCGAAAAGGGGCGGGCCGGTCTTTATGGCAAGTGAAGGATCACAGATCGAGGCTGGATTTGACCGCCGTCATGGCATCGCCACCGTCGCGGGTGGTCACGCCGTCCAGCCAGTCGTCCAGAACGCCGGGATTGGCGCTTAGCCATGTGGTGGCGGCTTCGGCCGGGTCGGTGCCATCGTTCAGGATCGCGCCCATGATCTCGTTTTCCATGGCCAGCGTGAACTCAAGATTTTGCAGCAGCTTGCCCACATTGGGGCAGCTTTCGACATAACCAGCCGTGGTATTGGTATAAACGGTCGCGCCGCCCAGATCGGGGCCGAACCAATCATCGCCACCGGTCAGGTAGGTCATGTCGTGGTTGGCGTTCATCGGGTGCGGTTCCCAGCCTAGAAAGATGATCGGCTCTTCGCGGCGGTCAGCGCGGCTGACCTGTGCCAGCATCCCCTGTTCGGAACTTTCCTTGACCTCGAACCCTGACAAGCCGAACGCGTCGGCCTCGATCATGTCCATGATCAGGCGGTTGCCGTCATTGCCCGGCTCGATCCCGTAGATGGTTTCTTCAAGCGCCTCGGCGTGATCCGCGAGATCGGCGAAATCGGCGATCCCAAGCGCGGCGCCCGCGGCGTTGGTGGCCAGCGTATACTTAGCCCCGGTGAGGTTGGCGCGCACGGTGTCCACTGTGCCGGCCTCACGGTAGGGGGCGATATCGCCTTCCATTGTGGGCATCCAGTTGCCAAGGAACACGTCGATATCGCCTTCGGCCAGCGACGTGTAGGTCACGGGCACCGAAAGCACCTTGATGTCGGTGTCATAGCCCAATGCCTCAAGCACCGATGTGGTGGCGGCGGTGGTGGCGGTGATATCGGTCCAGCCGACATCGGAAAAAGTCACGGTGCCACAATCGGCAAGGGCGGGGCCAGCGGCCACAAGCGCGGCTGCGGTCAGGGTGTATTTCATGGACATTCGAATCCTCCTGTTGGGTCGCGTATGGATTTGACAGTTGCGCCGACGCAATGGTCTGCGTCGGCGCGTTTCATGTCAAACGGGTTTAATACCGCTGAAAATCAGACGAACCACCAACGCTCGATAAAGCGCATGCCGTCCACATCCCAGTTCGAGCTCATCTGCTCGGTGTGGCCGACCTTGGTGGAATTGCCGAAGACCCAGTTGGCGAACATCGGGATGACAACCCCACCCTCGTTTGCCACCATATCCTGCATTTCCCAATACATCTCGCGGCGCTTGTCTTCGTCCAGTTCCGAGCGGGCCTTGACCATCAATTCGTCAAAGCGGTCATTGCACCAGAAGCTGTCATTCCACGACGCGCCACATTTGTAAGCGGTCGAGAACATCTGGTCTTCGACCACGCGGCCCGACCAGTAGACGGAGACGAAGGGTTTCTTCATCCAGACATCCGACCAATAGCCGTCGTTCGGCTCGCGCACGGGCTTGAGGTTGATGCCCGCGGCCTTGGCCGAGGATTGATACAGAACTCCCGCATCAACCGCGCCGACAAAGGCGGCATCTGCAGCCGACAGCGAAACATCAAGGCTGTCCAGCCCGGCCTGCTTGAGGTGATACTTGGCCTTGTCGGGATCGTAGGTTTTCTGCTCAAGCTCGGAATTATAGAACCGCTGCCCGCGACCAATCGGGTGGTCGTTGCCGACCGAGCCGTAGCCAAACAGGATCTTGTCGACCAATTCCTGACGGTTGACGCCGTATTTCAGCGCCTGACGCACATGATTGTCCGAGAACGGATCGGCGCGTGTGTCCATCGCAAAGGTATAGTGCTGCGTCCCGGCGACCGAGTTGATCTGGATGTTTTCGTTGCGGGCCAGCATGCTAACGGTTTTCAGGTCAAGCCGGTCGGCCACATCCACATCGCCCGAGACCATGGCCGTGGTGCGCGCGTTCTGATCGACGATGGCGAACACCTCGGCGCTGTCGAACCATGCGACATCATCACGCCAGTGGTTTTCGTGGCGTTCCACGGTGTAGGACACGCCGGGGTTGAAATCCATCAGCTTGTAGCTGCCGCAGCCATCGCCCGATTTCCAGTCGATGCTGTCACCGTCGGCCTTACAGATCGCGATGTGATAATCGCTGAGCGTGAACGGGAAGTCGGCATTGCCGCCATCAAGCGTGATAACGATGGTGTCGTTGCCTTCGGTCGCGATATCTTGAATCGGGGCCACGATGGGACCGGCAGCCGAGGTCGAATCTTCGCCGCGGTGGAAGTTGATCGAATTGACCACGTCCTGAAGCTCAAGGGTTTTGCCTGAATGGAAGGTCACGCCTTGGCGAATCTTGAAGCGCCAGACCTTGGCGTCGGGCGAGGCTTCCCAGCTTTCGGCCAGTTCCGGGATCAGCGAACCGTCCTGTGCAACCTCGGTCAGGTGGCCGTGGATGGTATAGGCCAGCGACGTGGTAAAGCTGTTTTCATATGTGCCGGGGTTCAGCGTGTCGGTTGTCTGGCCGTGGCCGATTGCGACACGCAGATGTCCGCCGCGTTTAGGGGCGGCCATGGCGCCGCCCATGGGCAAAGATGCGGCCATCGCGGTGGCTGCTGTGGTTTTCAGAAATCCGCGGCGATTTAACATGCCGTCTTTGAATAATGCCATCGTGTAATTCTCCCTATTGTCACTTGGCGTTCGAATGTCCCGTTCCCCGATATGCCGATCAAGCGACAGGGTGGGCTGCAAAATGTCGGTCAAGATTGCCGTTCAATTGGCCTCAATACGACACCTTCGATACATTTCCGACAGTATGATGACGTGGCGATGACGTGCAACGCTATAATTGCCGAGATTTCTTTTGGTGTTGCTTGGTTTCTCATTTCTGTCCGTTTTTATTGATTGACGAGTCAATTAAACATGAATACCCCCAACAGGGCAAGGCAGTTTGGAGACGGAATGATGCCCAAGCTCGGAATGGAGGGAATACGCCGCGCGGCTTTGGTCGAGGCGACGATTCACGAAATCGGCGCGCGCGGCACTCTGGATGTGACCGTCAGTCAGATCGCGCGCCGCGCTGGTATGTCCAGCGCCCTTGCGCATCATTATTTTGGGTCCAAAGAGCAGATTTTTGCTGCCGCGATGCGCCACATCCTGACGCTTTATGGCGCGGAGGTGCGCGGTGCGCTGACGATGGCCAAAACCCCGCGCGACCGGATCGAGGCGATCATTCGCGCCAGTTTCGGCCCGGCCCAGTTTCGGCCTGAAATGGTATCGGCATGGTTGAATTTTTACGTGCAGGCGCAGACCTCGCAACCGGCGCTCAGGCTGTTGCATATCTATCAGCGGCGCTTGCGGTCAAACCTGCATTACGCGCTGCGCCAGATTGCACCCGACCATGCCAATCACCTGACCCGTGGTTTGGCGGCGATGATCGACGGGTTGTATATCCGGCAAGCGCTCCGCGCCGAGGCTTTGGCCCCGGACGGGGCCATCGACGTGCTGCTGCACTATCTCGACACATCCCTGACAGCGGAGGCGTAACATGACGCGACCCAACATTTTGATTTTGATGGTTGATCAGTTGAACGGCACCTTGTTTCCGGATGGTCCGGCGGATTGGTTGCACACCCCCAACCTGCGCGCCTTGGCAGATCGTTCGACCCGGTTTGCCAACGCCTACACCGCCAGCCCGCTTTGTGCGCCGGCGCGGGCCAGCTTTATGTCAGGGCTTTTGCCGTCGCGCAGCCGGGTCTATGACAACGCCGCCGAATTCAGCGCCGATATCCCCACCTATGCCCATCACCTGCGGCGGGCGGGATACCAGACGAGCTTGTCGGGCAAGATGCATTTCGTCGGCCCCGATCAGCTCCACGGGTTCGAAGAACGCCTGACAACCGATATCTACCCTGCCGATTTTGGCTGGACCCCGGATTACCGCAAACCCGGCGAGCGGATTGATTGGTGGTATCACAACCTTGGGTCGGTCACCGGGGCCGGGGTGGCCGAGATTTCCAACCAGATGGAATATGACGATGAGGTGGCCTATCACGCGACCCGCAAGATTTACGATCTGGGCCGGGGCCATGATGACAGGCCATGGTGCCTGACCGTCAGTTTCACCCATCCGCATGACCCTTACGTCGCGCGGCGCAAATACTGGGATCTTTACGAGGATTGCGCGCATCTTGAGCCAACGGTTCCGGCGATGGACTACGACGATCACGATCCGCATTCCAAGCGCATTTTTGACGCCAATGACTGGCGGTCGTTCGAGATCACCGATGTCGATATCCGCCGGTCACGCCAAGCTTATTTTGCCAATGTTTCCTATCTGGACGACAAGATCGGCCAAATCATGGAGGCGCTTGAGGGAACACGACAACAGGACGACACCATCGTTTTGTTCGTATCCGACCATGGCGATATGCTGGGCGAGCGCGGTCTGTGGTTCAAGATGTCGTTCTTCGAAGGCTCCGCGCGGGTGCCCCTGATGGTGGCGGCGCCGGGAATGGAGGCGGGGCTTGTCACCGATCCGGTCAGCAATATCGACGTTTGCCCCACGCTGTGCGATCTGGCCGGCGTGTCGATGGACGAGGTCGCGCCGTGGACCGAAGGTCAGTCGCTGGTGCCGCTCGGGCAGGGGCAAACGCGCGCGGCCCCGGTCGCCATGGAATACGCCGCCGAGGCGTCATATGCACCGCTGGTTTCTCTGCGTCAGGGCCGTTGGAAATTCACCCGTTGCCCGCTTGACCCCGACCAACTGTTCGATCTTCAGGCCGACCCGCATGAATTGACCAATCTGGCCGCTGACCCGTCCCATGCCGAAACGTTAAAGCAGTTCAGCGACATGGCGGATGCCCGTTGGAGCCTCGATCAGTTCGACGCTGAGGTGCGCGAAAGTCAGGCCCGCCGATGGGTCGTCTACGAGGCGCTGCGCAAGGGCGGCTACTACCCTTGGGATTACCAGCCGCTGCAAAAGGCCAGTGAACGCTACATGCGCAAGCACATGGACCTGAACACGGTCGAAGACAGCCAGCGGTTTCCGCGTGGCGAATAGCCCTTTCATTGTTCCCCAAATACTCCCGCCGGAGGCAAACATGACCTATGCAACCCAACCCGAGGCCAGCCATTTCGTGAACGGGGCCTATCTGGAAGATAAAAACGGCCCCCCGATAGAGGTGATCTACCCGGCCACGGGCGCGGTGATCGCCACGCTGCACGAAGCCACGCCCGAGGTGATCGAACAGGCGATCAGCGGCGCGCAGGCGGCTCAAGTGGACTGGGCGAAACTGTCGGGCATGGAGAAGGGCCGCGTGTTGCGGCGCGCAGCCGATATCATGCGCGACCGCAATCACGACCTGTCGGTGCTTGAAACCTACGACACCGGCAAGCCGTTGCAGGAAACCTTGGTGGCCGATGCCACCAGCGGGGCGGATGCGCTGGAATATTTCGGCTCGGTCGCGGCGGGTTTGACCGGCGAGCATATTCCGCTACCGGGCGGGGATTGGGCCTATACCATCCGCGAACCGCTTGGCGTGTGCGTCGGGCTTGGCGCATGGAACTACCCAACTCAAATCGCGTGTTGGAAAGCTGCGCCTGCGCTGGCCTGTGGCAATGCGATGGTGTTCAAGCCGTCTGAAACCACGCCGCTATCGGCCTTGAAACTGGCCGAAATCCTGATCGAGGCAGGCGCGCCTGCGGGGCTGTTCAACGTCGTGCAAGGGGCCGGGACCGTCGGGGCACCGCTGGTCACCGATCCGCGCGTCGCCAAGGTGTCGCTGACCGGATCGGTGCCAACGGGCCGCAAGGTCTATGCCAGTGCGGCCGAGGGCATGAAGCATGTGACGATGGAATTGGGCGGTAAATCGCCGCTCATCATCTTTGACGATGCCAGCCTCGAAGATGCGGTTGGCGGGGCCATCCTTGGCAACTTTTATTCGTCTGGTCAGGTGTGTTCGAACGGCACACGGGTGTTTGTGCAACGCGGCCTCAAAGAGGCGTTTCTGACGCGATTGGCCGAACGCACGCAGCAGGCCGTGATCGGCGATCCGCTGGACGAGGCCACCAATTTCGGCCCCATGGTCAGCGAAGGCCAGTTGCAGATCGTGCTGAACTATATCGAGGCTGGCAAAGCCGACGGCGCACGGCTGATCAGCGGCGGCCACCGGATCGACGGGGCCGGGTGTTGGATTGAGCCGACGATTTTTGCTGATGTGACCGATGACATGACCATCGCGCGCGAGGAAATTTTCGGCCCCGTCCTCAGCGTGCTGGATTTCGACGACGAAGCCGAGGTGATCGCGCGCGCCAACGCCACCGAATACGGGCTGTCGGCCGGGGTCTATACCCGCGATGTGCAGCGCGGCCACCGCGTGATCGAGCAGTTGCAGGCGGGCAGTTGTTTTTTGAACTCCTACAATGACGCGCCGGTCGAAGTGCCGTTCGGCGGGGTCAAAGCGTCGGGCGTGGGGCGCGAAAACTCCAAGGCGGCGATCGAGCATTACAGCCAACTCAAATCGGTGTTTGTCCGTATGGGCGAAACCGAAGCGCCATTCTGAAGGCTTGTTTCAAGGAAACGTGACATGGAAGCGGATTACGTCATCGTGGGCGCGGGCAGTGCCGGCTGCGCCATGGCTTACCGGTTGGCCGAGGCGGGTAAATCCGTGCTGGTCATCGAACATGGCGGCACCGATGCCGGGCCGTTCATCCAGATGCCGGGCGCGCTCAGCTATCCGATGAACATGAAGCGCTATGATTGGGGCTATCAAAGCGAACCCGAGCCGCAGCTTGGCGGGCGGCGGCTGGCCTGTCCGCGCGGCAAGGTAATTGGCGGCTCCAGCAGCATCAACGGCATGGTCTATGTGCGCGGCCATGCCCGCGATTTTGACCACTGGCGCGATCAGGGGGCCGATGGATGGGGCTATGCCGATGTGCTGCCCTATTTCAAGCGCATGGAAAACTGGAGCGATGCGGGCCATGGCGGTGATCGCGACTGGCGCGGCAAGGATGGCCCGCTGCATGTCACGCGCGGGACAATGTCTAACCCGCTAACGCGGGCTTTTATCGAAGCAGGCGGGCAGGCCGGGTATCAGCTGACATCTGACTATAACGGCGAACAGCAAGAAGGGTTTGGCCCGTTCGAGATGACGGTCAAGGACGGTCAGCGTTGGTCGGCGGCCAAGGCCTATCTGCGCCCCGCGTTGCAGCACGAGAACTGCGATCTGGTGCGTGGTCTGGTGCAGCGTGTCGTGATCGAAGAAGGCCGCGCCGTCGGTGTCGAGATGCTCCGTAAGGGGCAGCGAGAGGTCGTGCGCGCCCGCGCCGAAGTGATTTTGGCGGCGTCTTCGATCAACTCGCCCAAGCTGTTGATGTTGTCGGGCATCGGGCCTGCGGCGCATCTGGCCGATCATGGGATTGATGTGGTGGCCGACCGGCCCGGCGTGGGCGGTAATTTGCAAGACCATCTTGAGGTCTATATCCAGATGGCGGCCAGCCAACCGGTGACCCTGTTTAAATACTGGAACCTACCAGGCAAGGCATGGGTTGGGGCGCAGTGGCTGCTTGGCAAGCGCGGGCCGGGGGCGTCGAACCAGTTTGAAAGCTGCGGTTTCATCCGCTCGGATGCGGGCGTGGACTATCCCGACATCCAGTTTCATTTCCTGCCGATTGCCGTGCGGTATGACGGCAAGGCCGCCGCCGAGGGGCACGGGTTTCAGGCGCATGTCGGGCCGATGCGCAGCGCGTCGCGCGGGCGGATCAGCCTGCGCAGTGCCGATCCCGGCGATGATCCGGTGATCCGCTTCAACTACATGAGCCAAGACAGCGACTGGCGCGATTTCCGCAAATGCATCCGTCTGACACGTGAAATTTTCGCGCAAGAGGCATTTGCCCCTTACCGGCGGCATGAAATTCAGCCCGGTGCGGATGTCCAAAGCGACGACCAGTTGGACAGCTTTATTCGCGAGCATGCCGAAAGCGCCTATCACCCCTGCGGCACCTGCCGTATGGGCCGCCGGGATGATCCCGATGCCGTGGTCGACAGCACGGCGCGGGTGATCGGAGTGGATGGGCTGCGGGTGGCCGACAGCAGCATTTTCCCGCGCATCACCAACGGGAATCTCAATGCGCCGTCTATCATGGTCGGCGAAAAGGCGGCGGATCATGTTTTGGGGCGGTCGCCATTGCCGTCGGATAACGCGCAGCCTTGGATGCACCCCGACTGGCAAACCGCACAACGCTGACAGGGCTGAAAATAGTCAAATGGCGTAGTGGTTTGATCCGGATCAAAGCCACACAGGGCAGCGCCCTTTAGCGTCGTGTCGGATGTAATGAAAAGGAACGCCGCGACATGTCCCATACCCCCCACGAACTACACGAAGAATTCCCTGAACTGGCTGACAAGATCACCGAGCTTAAAACCTCGGACGCGCATTTTGCCAAATTGGCGGATGAGTATCACGAGTTGAACCGCGCCGTGCACCGCGCTGAAACCAATGTTGAACCAGTCGAGGAGCTGGCCGAAGTCGAGATGCGCAAGAAACGTGCGGCCTTGAAAGATCAGCTTTACAGCATGCTCAAAGCCTGAAGCGTTCGACCTTTAGGGTTCGTGAGGCGGCGGTCGGATAGTCCGGCCGCCGTTTTTGTGTCAGCCGACGGTGTAGGGCAGGACATCGCGCTCATCCGGTTTGACTTGCAGGCGGCGTTCCAGTGGCGGAACCGAGCGTTGATGACAATCAGTGCGTTCACAGATCCGGCAGGAAATGCCGATGGGTTCATAGGCGCGCGCATTGGTCAGGTCCAGATCATCGGCATAGACCAACGCGTCGGCATGTTTGACCTCGCAGCCAAGCGCGATGGCAAACCGGCGCACAGGCGCGCCGAAACTGCCGCCCGCTTTACTGACATCCCGCGCCAGATTGATATATCGCACCCCGTCAGGCGTTTCGGCCAATTGGCGCAGAAAGCGGCCCGGCGTCTCGAACGCGCGATGCACGTTCCACAGCGGGCAGGCCCCGCCGAACCGGGCGAATTGCAATCGCGTGGCCGAATGCCGCTTGGTGATTGTCCCGGCCTGATCGACCCGGACGAAAAAGAACGGGATGCCCTTGGCGCCGGGGCGTTGCAAGGTGGACAGGCGATGGCAGACCTGTTCGATCGAGGCCCCGAACCGGTTGGTCAGAATTTCAAGGTCATGCCGGGTGTCCTGCGCGGCTTGCAAGAACGCGCCATACGGCATCAAGGCGGCCCCGGCGAAATAATTGGCCAGACCCATCTTGGCGATGGCGCGGGCGGCGTCGGATTGAAACCGTGCCAAATCCAGCGTGGCGTCCAGCAGTTTGTCCTGCGTCAGCAGCGCCAGTTGCAGAAGCATCTGAAAGGTGCGGGTTTCCGGCTCGGCCCGCGACGATAGATGCAAGGTTTTGGTGTCACGATCAAAATGGCGCAACTTGCCGCTGTCCGATCCTGTGACGGTGATGCCAAGATTGGCCAGTTTCTCGATGGCCAGATCGTGGATTGGGCGCTGCGCCCCCGCGGAGGTGGCAAAGCGTTCGGCGGCATGATCGACCGCGTCGATGTAATTGTCGCAGTAGTGAAAGAAATCGCGCACTTCGTCCCACGGGCTGGGTTGGGTCCGCGAATCTTCACGCCCCAAGGCCTCGTCCAGACTGGCCAGCCGTTCATGGGTTTGCCGATAGGTGCGGTGCAGTTGCAAAAACGCACGCGCCAGCGCCGGCGCGTTCGAGGCGGTCAGCCGCAGATCGGCCAGCGGTGGCGGGTCGTCGGCAAAAACCGGATCGGCCAGCGCCTCGCGCATGTCGCTGACCATGCGTTCGGCGTCACCGGTGGACAGTTCGGTCACGTCAAAGCCAAACTCCTGCGCCAAGGCCAGCACCACGGTTGTGCTGACCGGGCGGTTGTTGTTCTCCATCTGGTTCAGATAGGGCAGCGAGACGCCCAGTTTGATGGCGAAATCCTTTTGCGTCAGGCCAAGGCGTTGGCGCGTTTCGCGCAGTTTGGCCCCGGCATATAGTTTCTGTGTGGGCATGGGACTCCGGCTTGTGCAGATGTGGGCTTTGCAGATTTGCGGCTGCTGCATGGTATGTTTGCAAACCCATCTGTGCAAGCGGTGGATCAGCCTGATCCCGGCGGTGTCAGGTGATCGCGCAACAAGGCCATCGGATGCGCCTTGAGCGACAGGCGCATGGCCACGTAATCCTCGACCACTTCTTCGCCCAGTGTCATGGCGGGTAGATGCGCGGCGGGCTCGTCAATCGCTTCGCCATCCATGTCGCCCTCGAACAGCGGCAGGGGTTTGTCCCCGGCCAAGGCCTTGGCTTGCCACAACGCCTCGCGGCGCGACAGGCCAAGCGCGGCAAAGCTGTCGGCCTCGGCCAGACGGGTGACAGTGGCCGGGGAAACGCCCGCCCGGCGCCAGACATCGCCCACTTGCCGATAGCCATTGCCGCGCGCGGCGGTGATCCAAACGGCATCCTCTTCGGACAGGCCTTTGATTTGCCGAAACCCCAACCGCAGCGCCAAACCGCCCGCCTCATCGGGTTCCATCACATTGTCCCAGAAACTGGCATTGATGCAGACCGGGCGCACCGTCACCCCATGGTCGCGGGCATCGCGCACGATCTGCGCAGGCGCGTAAAAGCCCATCGGCTGAGAATTCAGCAGCGCGCAGGCAAAAATGCCGGGATGGTGGCATTTGATCCATGCACTGGCATAGACCAGCAGCGCGAAACTTGCGGCGTGACTTTCGGGAAAGCCATAGCTGCCAAAGCCTTCGATCTGCGAAAAGCAGCGTTCGGCAAATTCCATGTCATAGCCATTGCGTTTCATGCCGCGCAAAAACCGATCGCGAAATTCACTGACGTTGCCGTGTTTCTTGAACGTGGCCAGCGACCGGCGCAAGCGGTCGGCCTCATCAGGGGAAAACCCCGCGCCGGTGATGGCGATCTGCATCGCCTGTTCCTGAAACAGTGGCACGCCCAGTGTCTTTCCCAGAACCGCGCCCAAGGCGTCCGACGGAAAGCTGACGCGTTCCTCGCCATTGCGGCGGCGGATATAGGGATGCACCATGTCGCCCTGAATGGGGCCGGGGCGAATGATCGCCACTTCGATCACCAGATCGTAAAAACAGCGCGGCCGCATCCGGGGCAGGAAATTCATCTGCGCGCGGCTTTCCACCTGAAACACGCCGATACTGTCAGCGCGGCACAGCATATCGTAAACGCGCGGGTCTTCGGGGGGCAGGGTGGCCAGCGTGTCATCGCGCCCATGATGGTGGCGCAACAGGTCGAACGCTTTGCGGATGCAGGTCAGCATACCAAGGCTAAGAACATCGACCTTGAGAATGCCAAGCGCGTCGATGTCATCCTTGTCCCAGCAAATGACGGTGCGCCCGTCCATGCTGGCGTTTTCGATGGGCACCAGTTCGTCCAGCCGCCCCTCGGTCATGATGAACCCGCCGACATGCTGCGACAGGTGGCGCGGAAAGCCTTCGATCTCGTGCACCAGTTCCATCGTTTGGCGCAGGCGCGCATCATCCGGATCAAGCCCGATCTCGCGCATCCGGTGGCGTTCCAGTTGCCCGGCGGCATGAAACCCCCAAAGCTGCGAGGACAGCGCCGAGATAGTATCGCCGCCAAGCCCCATGGCGCGGCCCACCTCGCGGATGGCGCGTTTGCCGCGATAATGAATGACCGTGGCGCATAGCCCGGCGCGGTGTCGCCCGTAGCGTTCGTAAATCCATTGAATCACCTCTTCGCGGCGTTCATGTTCGAAATCCACGTCGATATCGGGCGGCTCGTCGCGGGCCTCGGAGACGAAGCGTTCAAACACCATTGTGCCGATCTCGGGGCTGACCGAGGTCACGCCGAGGCAATAACAGACAACCGAGTTGGCCGCCGACCCGCGCCCTTGGCACAAAATCCCACGCGACCGCGCAAAGGCGACGACGTCGTGGACGGTCAGGAAATACGGCTCATACCCCAGTTTGGCGATCAGAGTCAGTTCGTGTTCTAGAAGGGTATGCACCTTGTCGGGGGCCCCCTGCGGATAGCGCCAGTGCAACCCGTCCAGCGCCAAGCGGCGCAAGCGCTGTGACGGTGTTTCGCCTTGCGCCACCTCGCTTGGGTATTCATAGCGCAATTCGTCCAGCGAAAAGGTCAGCCTGTCGGCCAAGGCCCCGGCCCGGTGCACGGCGCTTTCGTGACCGGCGAACAGGCGCAGCATCTCGGGTTCGCTGCGCAGACGGCATTCGGCATTGGCCAAGGCCGCCCGGCCCAGATCGTCCACGCGCCGCCCCGTGCGAATCGCGGTCAGGACATCGGCGAGCTTGCGGCGTTGGCCATGATGCATCCGGGGGCAAGCGGTTGCGAGTGTGGGTAGGCCTAGGCCGTGGGCCAGATCGGCCAGACGATCAAAGCGCGCGCTGTCCTGCCCATCATAGCGCGGGGCCATCAGCAGATGCATCTGCCCACCAAGCTGCCGCGTCAGCCGGGTGGCCTGCGCCGTCCATTCGGCGGCATCCAGCCCCGCTGGCGGGTGCAGTAAAAGATGCACGCCCGCCGCGCCTGCCAGCACGTCATCCAGCGTCAGGTGGCAGTGCCCTTTGCTCGCACGCCGCTGACCAAGCGTCAAAAGGCGGCACAGGCTGGCCCAGCCGGTGCGATCTTGGGGCAGGGCCGTCAGCACCAGCCCGTCGTCCAGACACAGCCGCGCGGCCGGGATCAGGCGGGGGGTGTTGGTCCAATCCGGTGTGGTGGGGCAGGGCGACGGTGGGCCGATGGGGCCATCGCGCGCTTCGATCTTGCGGCGTTCGGCGACTTGCCGGGCAATCTCGCGCGCGGCGGAATGCGCGCGGACAATCCCCGCGACCGAATTGTCATCGGCAATGGCAATCGCGGGCAAGCCCAAGGCGGCGGCACGATGCACATAGTCTTCGGGGTGCGATGCCCCGGTCAGAAAGGTGAAATTCGAGGTGATGGACAGTTCGGCAAACATGATACGGCGACTATATATTCACGTTTTGTTCTATTGCGAGTCACATTTGAATTTTGTCGTCAGTGGGGGGCGTCCGGATCGCAAGCCGCGCCGCGAAAGCAGGCCTTGACCGTATCCAGCCTCACCTTGGACGGGGCCGCAAAGCCGAACCCGCCGCAGGGCGTGATCCTGAGCGTGAAGCCATCCGCGCGCTTTTCAAGAAACGCCAGATAATTCGCGCCTGATGTCGCCCCGGCACACCAAGGGCCAAAGCACTGTGCATTCAGCGTGATCTTGCGGTCAAAGGGAACCTCGAACCCGTCATGCGACAGGGCCTTGCCCGTGACCCGCGCCGCGATCAATGTATCGGATGGGGTTTGGTGTTGATTGGCCATGTCTACCTTGGGCAGGCGTGTTTCGTCGAACTGCAACGCACCATGCACCACGATATAGGCGGCCTCGGCCTTGGCGGCCTGTTGGAATGTCCGGGCCGCATCATGGGTTAGGCAAGACAGGGCAAGGGCCGGGCCAGACAGCCCCGTCAACAAGACGACAAGCAGCGCCCGGATCAAATCCTGTTTCCGAACTCGGCCATCACCTGTTCGTAAACGACCCGCTTGAAGGGCACGATGTTGGCGATCAGCTGATCCGGGGCCAGCCATTGCCATTTTGCAAATTCCGGGTGTTCGGTTTCGATGTTCACATCCGAATCCCGGCCATGAAACCGCAGCAGGAACCATTTTTGTTCCTGCCCCTTGTAGCGTCCTTTCCAGATGCGCGGCACAAGGTCATGCGGCAGCTCGTAAGGAATCCACCCGCTGGTTTCGGCCTCGACCGTGACCAGATCGGCGGATACGCCGGTTTCTTCCCACAGCTCACGCAATGCCGCATCGCGTGGCGCTTCGCCGGGGTCGATCCCGCCTTGTGGCATCTGCCAGGCTGTGGCGTCCTGATCAATGCGCTGGCCAACAAACACGCGGCCATCGGCATTGGCCAACATAACCCCGACACAGGGGCGATAGGGCAGCTTGGCGATGTCTTGGGGGGTCATCCGGGGCCTCCGCGGCAAGTGGGCCAGTACAGGCGGCGCCGCCCGATCAGGCGACGCCGCAAGCTTTATCGATCAGTCCTGCGGGCCAAGCGCGGACATGCCTGTCAGAATATCAATGGCGTAGGCCAGTTGATAATCTTCTTCGCGCAGCTTGGCCGAAGCCTCGGCGCGGTCGCGCTCTTCCTCGATCTGGCGAGTTTCATCTTCGGACAGGCTGTCGTTGTTCAGACTGCCGCGCAGGTCGGATTCAAAGCGGCCACTGGGGCGCGTTGTCTGCTCCTCCTCGGCGGTGTTGGGCGACTGGCGGGGCTGCTCGACCACGATGTCGGGCGAAACGCCAAGCGCCTGAATCGAGCGCCCGGACGGGGTGTAATAGCGCGACGTGGTCAGGCGCATCGCCCCATCGCCACGCAGCGGCATGACCGTCTGAACCGAGCCTTTGCCAAAGCTGTTGGTGCCCACAACGATCGCACGACGATGATCTTGCAGCGCACCGGCAACGATTTCTGACGCCGACGCCGATCCGCCATTGATCAAAACAACGATGGGTTTGCCGTTGGTCAGGTCGCCCGCCGTCGCGTTGAAACGTTCGCCACCCTCGGGATCGCGGCCCCGTGTGCTGACGATTTCACCCTTTTCAAGGAATGCGTCCGACACTTTGATCGCCTGCGTCAGCAGGCCACCGGGGTTGTTGCGCAGGTCTAGCACGATCCCGTCGATATTCTCGGCACCGCCAGCGGCCTCGAACTGTTCGGCCAGCCCACTTTCAAGATTGTCAAACGTCTGATCGTTGAAGGTTGTCACACGCAGAACCACCGTATCGCGTTCGGTGCGGGCGCGGACGGCCGTCAGTTTGATCGTGTCGCGGATGATCGACACATCGAACGGCTCGGCCTCGCCTTCGCGCACGACGGTGATGATGATTTCACTTCCGACCGGCCCGCGCATCAGATCAACCGCCTCGTTCAGGGTCAGGCCCAGAACGCTTTCGCCATCCACATGGGTGATGAAATCGCCAGCTTCGATCCCCGCACCGTCGGCGGGGGTGTCGTCAATCGGCGAGACCACTTTGACAAAGCCTTCTTCCTGAGTGACTTCGATGCCAAGGCCGCCAAATTCACCGCGGGTCTGGACGCGCATGTCGTCTGCGGCTTCGGGCGACATGTAGCTTGAATGCGGGTCAAGCGATGTCAGCATGCCGTTGATCGCGGCCTCAATCAAATCGGCCTCGTTGACCTCTTCAACATATTGCGACCGAATGCGTTCAAAGATATCACCAAACAGATCAAGTTGTTCGTAGACGCTTGTATTCTTCGTGGCTTCTTGCGCCAAAAGAGGTGCGGCCACCTGTGTGGTCACCACGACACCGGCCAGCGTTCCGGCGGCTGCGGCCATCAGGAATTTTTTCATTGGTCAGTTATCCTTGTCTGTCATGAACCACTCCAGCGGGTCGACCGGAGTATTATTTTCCCTCAGCTCTACATAGAGCGTTTCAGTCTGCCTGGCACCCGTTTCGGCCCCGTCGCCCGTATACAGCACATCATTGCCAGTCTCGGGCCCGCCCATCAACCCCACGGGGCTGCCGCCGGGCAAGACTTGTCCGATGTCACCATAGACCACGTCCAACCCGGCCAGCACCACCAAAATTCCGGCCTGTGGCTCCAGTATGATCACGTTTCCGTAATCCAGTAGCGGGCCGCGATAGCGCACGGTTGCCGCGGCGGGGGTCGTGACCAATGCGTTTGGGCGTGTGGCCAGCACGATGCCGGGCCGCGAAATGCCCGCCGCATCGGATTCGCCAGCGCGGCGCAAAATGCTGCCTTGCACGGGCATTGGAAGTTGTCCCTTGCGCCCGGAAATTCCCGGCAGGCTGCCGGGAACCTCATCCACCGCGATCTGGCTGAGACCGCTGGCAAAGCCCTCAAGGGTTTCGGTCGACGCGATCAGCAGCGCGGTTTTTACCCGATCTTCGTTGAAGCGGCGTGGCAAATCGGTGCGATCCGCAATCGCTTGGCTTAGTGCAGTGCGCGCTTGTTGTGCGCCGGTCAGCCCATCTTGTAACTTGTTCGCGGCGCTTTGTTGCAGCGCGCGCAACACGGTGACTTCTTCCAGTTTGTCGCGCAGGTCTTGCGCGCGGGCATCCAGCGCCGGCGCGACCTCGGCCATGATCATGCCCGAGCGGGCCGTTCCCACCGGGCCTGACGGGTGCAGCAGCAAGACCGGTGCCGGGGTTCCGCCCATGCCCATCAGCACACCCAAAAATTGCGCCACCTCGTCTTCGCGGGATTGCAATTCGCGGCTGAGGGTCTGTTCGCGGATCGCGGCGCGGCGTAGCCCTTCCCGCATGGCTTGCAGCCCGTCTTCATAGGCGCGCACGGTTTCTGACAGGGCTTTGACCCGATTGCGCGCGCTTTCCGCGCTGTCCAGCAGTTCGCTGGCGCGGCTTAATCGCTCGGCGGCTGCGCGCGCATCGGCTGCGGGATCGGCGGTTTGGGCCAAACCGCTGCTGGCCCAAACGCAGAGTGCCGTGACAGCCAAAATCCGTTTCATGAAATCAGGCTTTCCCCCGTCATTTCGTCGGGTTGCGGCAATCCCATCAATTGCAAAAGGGTCGGTGCCAGATCGGCCAGCCGCCCGGATTTGAGGCGCGCGCCATCCGGGCCGCCGACCATCACAACAGGCACCGGGTTCAGTGTATGCGCGGTGTGCGGCCCGCCGGTTTCAGGATCTACCATCATTTCGCAATTGCCGTGATCGGCCGTGACGATCATGGCCCCGCCGTGCGCCTGCAATGCGTCCAGCACTTGGCCCAAGCCCTGATCGACCGCTTCGCAGGCGGTCATCGCGGCGCGCAGGTCACCGGTGTGGCCCACCATGTCGGGATTGGCGTAATTCACCACGATCAGATCATAGCCCGCCTCAATCGCGCCAACGAATTGCTGGGTGACCTCTTCGGCGCTCATCTCGGGTTGCAGATCGTAGGTGGCCACCTTGGGCGAGGGGGCCATGTAGCGATCTTCGCCCGGTTCCGGCTCTTCCTTGCCGCCGTTCAGAAAGAAGGTGACATGCGGGTATTTCTCGGTTTCGGCCAGATGGAACTGCCGCTTGCCGTGTTTGGCCACCCATTCGCCCAAGGTGTTGACGATCCCGCGCGCCGGGAACACCGTATTCATGTAGGCGTTATGGCTGTCGGAATATTCGACCATGCCAAGCAGATCGGCCCATTCGGGCCGTGTGCCAGTGTCAAACCCGTCAAACTTGGGATCACCGATGGCGGCCAGAATTTCGCGCGCCCGATCCGCCCTGAAGTTCAAACAAAAAAGGCCATCGCCATCTTGCGCCCCGGCATAACCGCCGATCACGGTCGGGGCGATGAATTCGTCCGTCTCGGACCGGGCATAGGCATTGGTGATCGCGATGCGGGCGGTTTCCGCGCGGGGGCCTTTGCCGTGAATGATCGTCTCGAACGCCTCTTGCACACGATCCCATCGATTGTCGCGGTCCATGGCAAAGTAACGCCCGCAGACGGTTGCGATCTCGATGTTTCCGTGCAGGCCGTCTTCGAGGGTGGATAGAAATCCACGCGCGGATTTCGGCAACACGTCACGCCCGTCCGTTATGGCATGCAATGCCACGGGCACACCGGCGTCGGCAATGATGTGCGCAGCGGCGAGGATATGATCAAGATGCCCATGCACACCGCCATCCGACATCACGCCCATCAAATGCGCGGTGCCGCCGGTTGATATCAGACGGGCAATGAAACGTTGCAACGCATCGTTTTTCTGAAAACTACCGTCCTCGATCGCCAGATCGATCTGGCCCAAGTCCATGGCGACGACACGCCCCGCGCCGATATTCGTATGCCCAACCTCGGAATTGCCCATCTGCCCGGTGGGCAGGCCCACATCGGGGCCGTGGGTGATCAGCGTGGCATGCGGGCAGTCTGACCATATGCGGTCAAAATTGGGCGTATCCGCCAAGGCCGGGGCATTGGCGCTGGTTTGGTCGGACAGACCCCATCCGTCGAGAATGCACAAGACAACGGGGTTTGGGGTGCTCATTGATCTGCTCCTGCCTGATTGGGGGCGTTCTAGCGTTTTGAAGCACCGGGGTGAAGCGCTGAAACGGGTGACAAGGCGCGAAAAGACAGCCGACGCCCTGAATCTCGGGTCTTTTGGGGTGGCGTCCGCCTGTCAACCTGCGCTTGCGGCATCGTCTATTGCACGGCGCTTTGGCGTGGGGCTGACTTGACTCCCCGACACCCGCGCCGCATGAAGCGCGCAAATGCCAAGCAGCGGAGGCCCCATGGCCAGCGAAGCCAAATCCAAAAGCTCGATCTGGGAAACGATCAAAACCGTTTTCTGGGCCCTTGTGATCGCGGGCATTTTCCGCACCCTGTTTTTTCAGCCGTTCTGGATTCCCTCTGGCTCGATGAAAGACACGTTGTTGATCGGGGATTTTCTGTTCGTCAATAAAATGGCCTATGGCTATTCTTATGCGTCGTGCCCCTCTCTCAAAATCCCGGCGGTGGGGCTTGATATCGACGCGCGCGACATCTGCGGCTTTCTGGATGGAGACAACACGCGCCTGTTGGGCGGCGAGCCCGAGCGCGGTGATATCATCGTGTTCCGCCACCCTGTAACCGGCGCGGATTTCATCAAGCGCTTGATTGGTATGCCCGGCGATCGGGTGCAAATGCGCGCAGGGCGTCTGTATCTGAATGGTGACCCGGTTGCGGTGGAGCCCGCAGGAACCTTCGAGGAAGAGTTCCAGCCGCAAGGCCCGATGCGGATTCGCCCGCGCTGTGAAAATGGTGTGGTCGGCATGGGCGGAACCTGCGAGAAATCGCGCTTTATCGAGACCCTGCCGAATGGTCAGGCACATCAAATCCTGAACATCGGGCCGCAACGGTCGGATGATACCGGTGTTTATACGGTGCCCGAAGGGCATTACTTTTTCATGGGTGACAACCGTGACAACTCGACCGACTCGCGCTTTCCCCAAGCCGTTGGCGGCGTTGGGTTCGTGCCCTATGAAAACCTGATCGGTCGCGCGGGCCGGGTGGTGTTTTCATCTGCCGGGCGGTCGATGCTGTTCTTCTGGACATGGCGCGGTGATCGCTTCTTCAAGAAGTTGGACTAGGACAAGCGCGATGAAGCTGTCGGCCGAATTGAAAGCATTCGAGGAACGGCTTGGCCACCGGTTTGCACAGCCCGCGCTATTGGTGCGGGCGGTGACGCATTCCTCGATGGCGTCGGCCACCCGTGACGACAACCAGCGGCTGGAATTTCTGGGCGATCGGGTGTTGGGCTTGGTCATGGCCGAGGCGCTGCTTGAGCGTGATCCAGCGGCAGAAGAGGGGCTGCTGGCCCCGCGATACAATGCCTTGGTCCGCAAAGAGGCCTGTGCCGATGTCGCCCGCGAGATCGAATTGGGCGCGGTGCTGAAACTGGGACGTTCTGAAATGCTGTCGGGCGGGCGGCGCAAACTGGCGCTTTTGGGGGACGCGATGGAGGCGGTGATTGCCGCCGTCTATCGCGATGCCGGTTTCGATGTGGCCAAAGCGGTGGTTCTGCGACTGTGGGGCAGCCGGATCGACAAGGTCAAGGATGATGCGCGCGACGCCAAGACCGCCTTGCAAGAATGGGCCCAAGCGCGCGGCTTGCCGCCACCGGCCTATGTGGAAACGGCCCGCACGGGGCCTGACCACGCGCCACATTTCACAATCGAGGCACGGCTGGAAAATGGCGCGCGCGAAAGCGCACAAGCCGGATCCAAGCGACAGGCCGAACAAGCTGCGGCCAAGGCGCTTTTGGCGCGTCTTGAAGCAAGCTGAAGGTTTTGCCCTTTCAAAATGTCTTACACGTCCTTTGGACAGGTAAGCACAGTGGTTCTGGCGATCTGATTGGTTTTAAGCTAGGGCAGTCGGATTGACACACAGGAACACCAGATCATGACCACACGCGCCGGATTCATTGCCCTGATCGGAGAGCCCAATGCGGGTAAGTCCACTTTGCTTAATCACATGGTGGGGGCCAAGGTCAGTATCGTGACGCACAAGGTGCAAACGACCCGCGCGCGGGTGCGGGGTGTCGCCATGGAAGGCGAAAGCCAATTGGTCTTTGTTGACACGCCGGGGCTGTTCCAGCCGCGCCGCCGTCTGGATCGTGCGATGGTCGCGGCCGCATGGGGTGGGGCGGCGGATGCCGATATTATCGTCCTTCTGGTCGAGGCACATCGCGGTGTTACCGAAGGGGTCGAGCGTATTCTGGAACAGCTGGCCGAGGTGGCCACGGGCCGCCGGGTGGCCTTGGCGATTAACAAGATCGACCGGGTGAAATCCGAAGTGTTGCTGGGCCTGTCGGCCAAGCTGAACGCGCGCTTTAACTTTGTCGAAACCTTCATGATTTCGGCGGAAAAAGGTCATGGCGTTGCCGACCTGCGCAAGTGGCTGGCCAAGGAATTGCCCGAAGGACCATGGCTTTACCCCGAGGATCAGATCGCGGATTTGCCGATGCGGATGATCGCCGCCGAGGTCACCCGCGAAAAGCTGACCCTGCGTTTGCATCAGGAATTGCCCTATCAGTTGACGGTCGAGACCGAGTCTTGGGAAGATCGCAAAGATGGCTCGGCCCGGATCGAGCAGATCGTTTACGTCGCGCGTGACGGTCATAAGGGGATCATTCTGGGCAAGCATGGCGAGACGATCAAATCCGTCAGCAAGGCTGCGCGTGAAGAATTGCAAGAGTTTCTGGGCCGCAAGGTGCATCTGTTCTTGCAGGTCAAGGTCCGGCCCAACTGGCTGGACGAGTCGGAACGCTATTCCGAGATGGGCTTGGATTTTCGCGACGGGAACGGCTAATCATGGTGCGGCTGACCGCCGAATTCTGGGTGCAGGCCTATTTGGCGCGGCTGCGTCTTGCGGATATCCCGGCCTTTGTTGTGGCGCATGGTGACGATACCGCAGGCGCGGTTCTGGTCAAGCTCAACACCTTGGACGGATCGGCCCGGCTGTTTCAACGGGCGTTTGACCTGCAAAGCGGCGCGCGGAAATGGACCGTGCTGGCCGAGGGCTGCGAGGGTGCAGTGGACGAGGCCGTGGCGCGCCAGCGCGGGTTCGATCCCGATCTATGGGTGATCGAGGTCGAAGATCGTGCCGGGCGGCACCTTCTGGACGAGGATGGCTTGGCCGAGTAACGCGATTGATGCGCGTCAATGCGGCCTCCAAAGTCCCCTGTTTAGGATGGCTGTGGTCTGACAAGGGGAGACACAGTTATGAAAAAACATATTTTGGTGGCAACTGACGGTTCGGAAACAGCCGGCAAGGCGATTGATCTGGCTGCGGAACTTGCGGCCAAGTTCGATGTGCCTTTGACAATTGGCCACATTCTGCATTTCGGTCGCCCGCCCGAAGAGCTGGCGCATATGGCCCGCGTTGAACATCTGGTAGAATCCGTGCGCGAAAAATCGGGCGCGGATTTTCCAAATGTGCCCGGCAATATAATGAAGCTTTTTGACGACAGTCGGCCGGGCGACAACGCGGTGCGGATCATAACCTTGATCGGGGATGAAATCCTAAAGCGTGGGGCCGACCGGGCCAAAGAATTGGGGGTGGATCAGGTGTCTACCCGCAGTGGTCAAGGCGACACCGCTGACACGATTTTGGACATGGCCGAAGACGTTGGCGCGGATATGATCGTGGTCGGGCATCGCGGATTGGGCCGGGTGCGGCGGATGGTCATGGGCAGCGTGGCGCAAAAGGTGGTGCAGCAGGCCGAGTGCACAGTCATCTCGGTGCGCTAGTGTTCTGCACCTGACGCAAGATGCCCGTGTGACGGCAAGCTTGAGGTCAGGAGGCAAGTTTTCCGAGTGGAAAGGTCCGATGACGGCTTTCCAGCCGCGGCGCAGACGTTGGAATGCGAAGCGCCTGCGCGGAGTCGAGGGCGAAGCCCGCCGCGCATCGCCGACGCGCCCCCACGCGGCGGCGATTTGGTGAGGCTGGGCGCATAGCTTTGATTTCGTTCGGATTTGGCTGATATAAAGTGCCCAGCCCCATCGTAGGTTCGCCACCGCGCGCGTCGGCAATGCGTGGTTTTATCCGGCGTCTGATCCATCCCGCAAAAGGTCCGCGGTGGCGCCACTTTGCATACCCCGCTCCCTGCGCACAGCTGACGCTCGTATCTTTGCTAAACGGTTGAAGCGCATCAGGGGCGAGCGGGGAAACTTGTGTCAGGTGCAGAACACGAGGGTCACATGAACGGGCGCGACCCGTCTGGTTCGGCTTGGCATGGCGGGCGTTCTGGTGTCACATGCGGCAAAGACCGGGCAGGAGGGGCGCATGGACTGGCGCGATCAGGGCATATTGCTAAGCGCGCGGACGCATGGCGAAACATCCGCGATCATCGAGGTGTTCACCCCCGAGCAGGGGCGGCATTCCGGGGTTGTGCGCGGCGGCACCTCGCGCAAACTGGCACCTGTGCTGCAGCCCGGTGCGCAGCTTGATCTGGCATGGCGCGCGCGGCTGGAGGACCACATTGGCACCTTCACGGTAGAACCTGTCCGCTCGCGCGCGGCGGCGTCGATGGGCGACCGGCTGGCACTTGCAGGTTTAAATTCCGTCTGTGCGCTATTGTTGTTTTGCCTGCCCGAACGCGAGGCGCATCGCAGGTTATACGATAAGACCGAGCAATTGCTGGACCTTCTGGGGCAATCCGATATCTGGCCGCTGGCCTATCTGAATTGGGAATTGGCCCTGCTGGAAGAAATGGGCTTTGGCCTTGATCTTAGCACCTGTGCGGTCATGGGCGCGCAGGCCAACGACCTAAGCTATGTGTCCCCGCGCAGCGGGCGGGCGGTGTCGCGGGCCGGTGCCGGAGACTGGGCAGACCGCTTGCTGCCTTTGCCGGCCTGCCTGTTGGGGGCGGGGCCTGCCCCGGATACCGAGGTGTTGGAGGGGTTTCGCGTGACGGGCCATTTTCTACAGAGCCATTTGGCCCCCGAACTGGGCCACAAGCCGCTTCCGGCCGCGCGGCAAAGGTTTGTAGATCGGTTTTGCCGTGTTGCGGGGCTTGATGCCGGGGGGGCAGCGGTGCCGTAGGCGGGCGGCGCGGTGGTCAGGTCACGTGCTGGGCCAAACAAGTTTGGTTCCGGCAGATTCTTCGCGCGGTGTCAGGCCAAACGCGGCGCGATAGCTTTTGGAAAAATGCGACGGTGACTGGAACCCACAGGCAATGGCCACGTCGATGACCGGCAAATCGGTTTGCATCAGCAATTGCCGGGCCTTTTCCAGCCGCAGTTGGAAATAATGCTTTTTGGGCGAAGTTCCTAGGTATTTGGAAAACAGCCGCTCCAGTTGCCGGGTCGAAAGTTCGACACAGGCGGCGATGTCTTGGGGGGTGATGGGCTCTTCCAGATTGGCCTCCATCAGCTCGACCGCTTGGGCAAGTTTCAGGTGTTTGACGCCGGTTTTGTTCAGCACTGAAATCCGCTGCGCATGCTGGGTGCTGCGCGGCATGGTATAGATCATCTGGTCGGCCACCCATCCGGCCAAGTCCTCGCCATAGTCGCGCAGGATGCGATGCAGCATCAAATCCATTGAAGCCGCACCCCCCGCACAGGTGAAAATCTTACCATCTTCGGTAAAGACGTTGTCGACCAGTTTGACCTGCGCCATGATTTCCGACAGCGATGCGTGATATTCCCAATGGGTCGTCACCTGACGCTCGTTCAGCAGGCCCGCCTTGCCAAGTGTATAGACCGCCGAGGATATCGCGCCGATGGTCACGCCAGACCGGGCTGCCCGGCGCAGCCAGTTGATCACAGGGGGCGTTGTGGCCTCGTCGATGTTTTCCCCGCCGACCACCACAAGCACATCATCACGCTTAAGAGGGATCAGCCCGGCATCGCAGGGCACGCGAAACCCGTTCCAGCCAACGGCATGGGTTTCACGTTCGTGCAGGATGTTCCACGTGTAGTAGGTGACATCGGAATGGTGGCGGTTGGCGTGGGCCAATGTTTCGACAGCGCAGTGAAACCCAAGCGGCGAAAATCCATCGAGCAACAGGAAAACGTAGTTTTTCGGGATCACATCGGCAGTCATCTAAAGGCACCTTGGCTGGCTCGCTGTGGCGTGGTGTCGCAGCGCTTAGCATGGCTGCCCCAGCCATGCGGCGTTGAATGCGGCATTCAATGCGTCTGTCACCGACATCCGGCGGCACCTGTGCGGGTATCACCGCAGCGCCAGAACCAAATCCACCAGCGATCCGATAGCTGCGCGATTGTCGTCGCGGTGGATTTCGCCCATCGACGCCATGCCCACCGCAGCCGCGCAAATGATGCGCGCCATCTCGGGATTGCCGATGCCGGTGTCTGCCAGCAGGGATTGGGCAAGCGACAGTCGCCACGCGTCAACCCGCGCAATCGCTTGCGCGGCACCCGTGTGCCCGGTGGCCCATGCGCGTATTGCCGGTTCGACCGCGAGATTATGTTTCGGGTCGGCAATATTTTGTGCCAGTGCGCGCAATTTGCTGACCGGTGTGGCCTCGCGGTCCAGTTGCGCCTGTGCACTGCTTTGGTCTTGGTCTTCCCATGCGCTCAGCAGGGCGGCGTGATAGTCTGGCACATCCTTGAAATGCCAATAGAAAGAGCCTTTGGTCGTGCCCAGTTTGCGGGCCAGAGGCTCGGCCTTGAGGGTGTCGGGGCCCGCCTCGGCAAGGGCAGTGAACCCGGTGGTCAGCCAGTCTTGGCGATCAAGGCGTTTTGAGGTTGCGGTCATGCGTCCACGATACGCCCCCGACCAAGGCGGGCGCAAGCCTGCGGTTGTCACAGTGGCGTGGTGGGCCATTTTGTCTTTCGTATGATGTTTAAAGGGGCAAGTGTCGGCAAACGCGTCGGTTTTGCGCATTCTTGTGTCGGCTGGACCCTGCGCGCTGAAACAGGCCTGATAAACAGGTGCTAACTGGCTACCCAAGGAGTCGCAGCCCATGAAGACCCATGTCAAAGCTCTTATCATCGGTGGCGGCGCCATCGGCACGTCAATCGCCTATCATCTGGCCAAGTTCGGTTGGGATGATGTCATGTTGTTGGAACGCGACGAGTTGACCAGCGGGTCAACCTGGCACGCCGCCGGATTGCTGCCGCTGTTCAACATGTCTTATGCGGTGACGCATATCCACGACTACTCGGTCAAGTTCTACAAGACGCTTGAAGAAGAAACCGGGCTGAACGCCGGGTTTTCGGTGGTTGGCAACCTGCGCATGGCGCAGACCGATGAACGCATGGACGAATACATGGTCTATGCGTCAACCGCAGAAACCGTCGGCGTCCCGTTCGAATGGATGACCCCGGCCCAGATCAAGGACCGCTGGCCGCTGGTCAATTGCGATGATCTGAAGGGCGCGATCTATCACCCGACCGATGGTTATATCAATCCGGCCGATGTGACGATGGCCATGGCCAAAGGCGCGCGCCAGCGTGGCGTCGCGATCGAACGTAAGTGGCAGGCCGATGCCTATCACTGGAACGGCGAGGCATGGGAAGTCACCTGCACCAAGATGGTGGAAAAGGGCGGCAACCTTGTGCCGTCGGAGGAACAGATCGTCATCACCGCCGAACATGTCGTCACCGCCACGGGCAACCACGCGCAGCGCACCGCGCGTCTGCTGGGCATCAAAAGCGCGGTCATCCCGGTCGAGCATCAGTTCATCGTGACAGAACCCGATCCGGCGTTGGTTGACTATCGCAAGACACATGGCGAACATCCGGTGCTGCGCGACGCGGATTCCAAATGGTATGTCCGCGAAGAGCGTGGCGGGTGGATCCTTGGCCCGTATGAGCTGAACGCGCCGGCTTGTTTCGAATATGGCGTGCCCGACAGTTTCCGCGCCGATCTGTTCCCACTGGATCTGGAGCGGATCGAAGAAGAATACATGTCGATGATCCACCGGATTCCCTCCTCGGAAACCGTGGGTCTGAAAGACGATTACAATGGCCCGATCGCCTACACGCCGGATGGTAACCCGGTTGTCGGTCCGGCGCCCGGCCTGCGCAACATGTGGCTGGCCGAGGGCTTTAGCTTTGGGATCACCGCCGCCGGTGGCACTGGCTATTACATGGCGCAGATGATGGTCGAAGGTGAGGCCGAGATCGACATGGCGTCGCTTGACCCCAAACGCTTTGGCGGGTGGACGACCACCGAATGGTCGGCGCGCAAATCCGAAGAAGCCTATGAGCACGTCTATATCCTGCATCACCCGGATGAAGAGCGTGAGAAGTGCCGCCCGCTGCGCACGGCCCCCAGCTATGACCGCCTGAAAGCACGCGGCGCACAGTTCGGTGTGGTCAACGGCTTTGAGCGGCCCAACTATTACGGCCCCGTCGATGCCCCTGCCGATTTCGACCACAACGCCCGCAGCTTCCGCCGTGGTGGTTGGTGGCAATATGCCGTGGACGAGGCCAAGGCCGTGCGCGAAGGCGCGGGCCTGATCGACGCGACGGCCTTTACCAAGCACACGGTCAAAGGGCCGGGCGCCACGGCGTTTCTGGATTGGTTCACCTGCAACAAGCTGCCCAAGGTCGGGCGGATCAACCTGACCTATGCGCTGACACCTGCGGGAACCACGCGCACCGAATACACCATCGTGCGTCTGGCCGAAGACAGCTATTACCTTGTGTCCTCCGGCGCGCTGACCGATTATGACGGGGATTACCTGCGCAAATGCGCCGAGGATAAAGCGCCCGAGTTCGGTTATATCGCGGTTGAGGACGTGACCACGCAATGGGGGGTCTTCGCCATTGCCGGGCCAAAATCGCGCGATGTGCTGAAAGAGGTGATCAAGGACGCCGACCCTGACACCGCCCTGTCGAACAAGCGGTTCCCGTGGCTCAGCCAGCGGGATATCGAACTGGGCATGTGCCCGGTGCGTGCGATCCGTGTGGCCTATACCGGCGAGTTGGGCTGGGAATTGCACCACCCGATCGAAATGCAGAACTACCTGTTTGACTTGCTGGAAGACGCTGGCAAAAAGCACGGCATGAAACTGGTGGGCGTGCGCGCTCAGAACTGGCTGCGCCAAGAGAAATCCTATCGCGCCTTCGGCAACGAGTTGGGCCGCGACGCCACCCCGCTTGAGGCTGATCTGCCGCGTTTCGTGGACCAGTCCAAAGAGTTTCAGGGCAAGGACGCGATGAACGACATCGGCGTGCGGTTCAAATGCATCACGGTGTTGATTGACGGGCCCGACGATGCCGACCCATGGGGCGCCGAGGCTCTGTATGATGGCGACACGCGCGTGGGCCGTCTGACATCGGGCGGCTATTCGGTGGCCTTTGGCAAGTCCATCGGCATGGGCTATGTCAGCCCCGAAAAGGCCGAACCGGGCACCAAGTTACAGGTCAAAATCCTCAACCAGCTTTGGGATGCCGAAGTCACCGAAGACAGCCCTTATGACCCCAAGAACGAGGTCATCCGAGTCGACGGGTAACCATGCACAGGCCGGGCCAAGCGCCCGGCCTTTTCATTCCGGCGCGTGCAATGCGTTTTGCAACGTGTCCCAACACTCCAGCGCCGCAGGCCGGATCGGATCGGCCAAGCGGATCATCCGCACATCCAGCATCAGGTCTGGCGTCTTCAGATCGGCGTGGGCCAGATGCCCTTGGGCCAAGGGCTGTTCTGCCACCGATTGCGGCAACCATGTGATGCCAAGCCCGTCCAGCGCGTATTGACAGGCGGCAAGGGTCAGCGCGGTTTCAACCTTCCGCACAACCGATGTTCCCGCAGGAAGGCGCGACAGAATACCCCGATCCAAAACCTGCCCCAGAAACACATCGGCGGGGTAGGCGATGATCGGCGCGGGCTGGCCCGGTTGTGTCTCGGCCAAACCCGGTGCGCAGACCGCAATCAAGGGTTCGGTGCCAATCGAAAGCTCGACAAAGGCACGGCTGTCGGCGCGGGGCGGGCCATGCGGTGAATCGTAGATCACCGCGATATCGACGTCACCCGTTACAAGTTGCGACAGGCAGTCCTCGCGATTGCCCGAGCGGATGCGCACCGTGTGCTCATCCGACAGGATCTGCACCAAGCGCGGCGAAACGGTGGTGGTGATGGCGTGCTGACAGGCCAACGCCACCTCGTGCCCAGTGCCGGTGGCCGATTGCCGCAACCCATCGCGCAAATGGCGCAGATCACGGACCATGCGGCGCATGTCGTCTTCGTAGGCGCGAATGTTTGGCAGCAGTTGCACCGGCTTGCGCGACCGGTCAAACAAGGGCGCGCCAACCCCGTTTTCGATGCTGCGAATGCGCCGGGTAAAGGCGGATTGGGTCAGGTTCCGGGCCTCTGCCGCGCGGGCAAGAGAGCCGGTATCAAGCACTGCGAGTATATCTTCCAGCCAATCCAGTCGCATGGGGTTTGTGTAGGGGGAGTGCCTATAAATTGCAATATTTGCACTTTGAGTTGCGAATTTCGAATTTGATGCCGGAACAAATGCCGGTTTACATGAGCGTAACGCATTATAATGAGGTCTGACCAATGCATCTTGCCCGCTTCCCACGCCACTTTCTGGCCCATCTGCCCACCCCTTTGGAACGTCTTGACCGGCTCAGCGCCGAATTGGGCGGGCCCGAGATTTGGATCAAGCGGGATGATTGCACCGGGCTTAGCACCGGCGGCAACAAGACCCGCAAGCTTGAATTCCTGATGGCCGAGGCCGAGGCGCAGGGCGCGGACATGGTGATGACCCAAGGCGCGACGCAATCGAACCACGCGCGCCAAACTGCGGCCTTTGCGGCCAAGCTGGGGATGCCCTGCCATATTCTGCTGGAAGATCGCACCGGATCGAACGATCCGAATTACAATCACAATGGCAATGTCTTGCTGGATCATCTGCATGGGGCCACCACCGAAAAACGCCCCGCTGGCGGTGATATGAACGCCGAGATGGAGGCCGTGGCCGACACGCTGCGCGCGGATGGCAAAAAGGTGTATACCATTCCCGGCGGTGGCTCGAATCCGACAGGGGCTTTGGGCTATGTGAATTGCGCGTTCGAGTTGCTCTCGCAAGTCAACGGCACGGGGCTGAAGATTGATCATATCGTGCACGCCACCGGCAGCGCAGGCACGCAGGCCGGTCTGATCACGGGCCTACAGGCGATGAATGCGCAAATCCCGCTTTTGGGCATCGGCGTGCGGGCCCCCAAGCCCAAGCAAGAGGAAAACGTGTATAATCTGGCCTGCGCCACCGCCGAAAAACTGGGCTGCGCCGGCGTGGTGCAGCGTGAAGACGTGGTGGCCAATACCGACTATGTCGGCGAGGGCTATGGCATCCCCACGGCAAGCGGGCTTGAAGCGATCCGCATGTTTGCCGAGCTTGAGGCGATTTTGCTAGATCCGGTCTATTCGGCCAAGGGCGCTGCGGGGTTGATTGACCTGATCCGCAAAGGCCATTTCAAGAAAGGCGAACGCGTGGTGTTTCTGCACACCGGTGGTGCGGCGGCGCTGTTTGGCTATGACGCGGCGTTTGATTTTTCGGATCGCTGGCACGCCCCGACCTGACCTGCCAGCAATCGAAAGGGCAGGCCAGTGGCCTGCCCGATCCTTGGTTTACTTCATGAATTTGCCAAGAATGTCGTCCATGACTGATCCGTCGCCATCGGCATCAAGCATATTCGTCAGCATGGACAGGTCCGGCCCGGACGTTTCACCGCCCTTGTTGCCGCCCAACAGGCCACCGATCATTCCCATCAGGCCGCCGCCCGAACCAGAGGCTGCCCCGCCGCCCAACATACCGTCGATGGCACTGTCAGGCATTTGCTTTTGCAATCCGCCTTGGGCCATCGCCGCCAATGCGGGCAGGAACTGGGCCACGGTGCCTTGATCCACTCCGGCACGGTCCGCCGCCTCGGCGGCCAGTCCTTCGGTGGCGGCGCGGTCGCCCAACAGTTGCTCTAGAAAGGATTGGCCCTGTGCCATCGCTTCGGGCGCGGCGGCCGCGCTTGGGGTGTCAAATAAGCCCGCCTGCGCCTCGCCTTTCATGGCCCCCAGAACGGTGTCTGTCTGGCCCTGTTCGGCGCGTTTCTTGGCCGCTTGACCAATCGCCGGGGCCAGCATCTTGGTCAGTTCCTGCGCCTTGCTTTCGTCCAGTCCAAATTGGCCTGCCAGCTGCGCAAGGCCCTGACCGCCGCCAGCCTGTTCCAACAATTTCATGATCGACATTCAAATTTCCCCTGTGCACTTTTTAAACTACGGGCACTCAACCAAATGCAGCCGCGCTTTATAAGGGGAAAAGGCACGGCCATCCTGCAAACCTGCGGCAAAGGCCACATGGTTACAGGGCGTAGCGCAAAAGATCGGCCACCGCGTTCGGGGCCAAAGGGCCATGGCCCCGTGCGTTTGCCTGTCGGCTTAGCGTGAGGGGCTTAGCTTTGTGCGCTGAGTTCGTCGTAGCAGGCCAAGGCTTTGGCCGCATACATCATCGACGGCCCGCCGCCCATCTGAAGACACATGCCCAAAACATCGCTGATTTCATCGCGGGTTGCACCGCAGCGGATCAGCGCCTCGATATGCAGGGCGATACAATCCTCGCATTTGGTGGCGACGGCAATCCCAAGGGCCACGAATTCCTTGGTTTTGAACTCCAGCGTGCCGCCTTCCTTGACCGATTTGCCAAGTGCGCCAAACGCCTGCGCTGTGTCGGGGATTGCCTTGTTCAAAGCACGCAAGTTTTGTCGCGTGTCGTTCAGTGTGTCAGACCATGTCATATTCGATCTCCAATATGTATTTACGCCCTCCTATCATGATCGCAGGCTGACACATTGATACAGATCAGAGTTTTCGCGTGGTCGGGTATTTTGGCGCGAACGCTTTAAAACGCTTTCTGGCTGACCAAGGCCAGATTGTTGGCGGGCATTTCCACAACGTCCACCAAATCCAGCCCGGCCTCGTGCAGCCAGTCGATGACGTCAAAATCGTCCTTGTAGCCGATCTCGGGGTCTTGCGCCCGCAGGCTGGCGTCAAAACGGGCGTCGCCTTCTGATGTGGCGTCACCATCGCGCAGGAACGGGCCATAGAGGATAAATCGGCCTTGCGGGGCCAAGGCTTTGGCGACCTCGGCAATCACGGTCTTGGCTTCGGGCGTGCTGATCAGGTGCATCAGGTTGACCAACAGGATCATATTCTGCCCGGCTTGTGCCGTGCCCCAGCCGGGGGCGGTGGCATCAAGTTCGATCGCCGGTCGCAGATTGGGGGCGTTGGCGGTGGTGGCCCATGCGTCGATGCTGGCGCGGCGGTCTGGATCAATATCCGAGGGCTGCCACTCCAGCCCCGGCAGGGCGGCGGCAAAGATGGCGGCATGTTGCCCGGTGCCCGCGGCCAGTTCCAGAACGCGGCCGGTTTCGGGGCCTTGATGGCGCAACAGATCAAGAATTTGCGCGGCGTTACGTTCGGCCGCTGGCGCGTGCAGCCGCGCGCCGTCACCCGGTGTCGCGGTCGAGGCCGTCTCGGGCAAATCACGACGTTGTGGCATATCAGACCTCTTCCAGTCGGTCGGTGGCTGGCGGTGGCTTCGGGCTCAGCGCAGAGAGCTGCGCATACAGATCGTCATTCATCGCAAAGTTAATCGCGTCCAGCGACGGCTGCAATTGCTGCGCGGATCGCGCCGACAGGATCGGCATGGGGCAGGCGGGGTGGCGGGCCGCCCATGCGGCGGCCAAGGTTGCAGGGTGGGTGTTCATATCCGCAGCCAGCGTTGCAAGGCTGCGCGCGGTGTCGTGCATCCAGTTTTGGCCATAGCGTGCGGCATAGCGGTCATCCTCGGTTAGGCGCCCGCTGCCGCCTGTTGCGTATTTTCCTGTCAATAACCCGCCCGCCAGCGGCGAATAGGGCGCGACGGCGATGCCTTCGCTTTGGCACATCGGCAGGATTTCAACCTCGGCCTGACGTTTCACAAGGCTGTACATCGGTTGCAAGATGGCGGGCTGCAGTCCGAATTCAGCCCCGGTGCAGGCGGCTTTCATCACTTGCCATGCAGCGAAATTCGACAGGCCCATGTAACGGATTTTTCCCTGATCGCGTAGGCCTGCGAAGGTCTCTAGCGTTTCGCGCAGGTCGGTGTCAGGATCGAACCGGTGCAGATACAGAATATCGACTTGGTCCATGTCCAGCCGCTTGCGCGACTGTTCCAGTTGGTCCAGCAGGTTCGCCCGCCCCGCGCCGCCGGTATAGCCCGCCTTGGTGGCAATGATCAGCCGGTCGCGCATCAGGGCCGCGAAACGGCCCAGCATCTGTTCGGCTGCGCCGTCGGTATAGACATGGGCGGTGTCGAAATGCGTGATGCCGGCATCAATGCAGGCGTCAAACATAGCGCGGCTTTCGGCCTCATCGGCGCGGCCACCAAATTGCATGGTGCCAAAGACAAAGCGGCTGGAAGGCGTGCCATCAGGCGAGGTGATCTGGGTCATGGGCAGAAAGTGGCACGGTTTCGAGAGGTTGGAAAGAGGGGGCTGTGAAAAGGGGTTAAGAGTTGGTTTTGAAATGACAAACCCCTGTATGCAACAGATTGGTAAACGTTGGTATTGCGTCGGTACTTTTCACTGCCTTTCGGCAGGCTAACAGAGCACACGGCTGGTTTTCTGCGGATTTGGGTTTTCGGGGGCTGGTAAATTGCCAGTTTCAGCCCCGGAGGGGATATTGGAATGCGAAGCGCCTGCGCGGAATCGGGGCGAAGCCCGCCGCGCATCGCCGACGCGCCCCCACGCGGCGGCGATTTGGTGACGCTGGGCGCATCGCTTTGATTTCGTTCGGATTTGGCTGACATAAAGTGCCCAGCCCCATTGTAGCGTCGCCATCGCGCGCGTCGGCAATGTGCGGCTTGATCCGGCGTCTGCTCCATCCCGCAAATGGTCAACCACGGTGCCACTTTGCAAACACTCCTCCCTGTGCATTGCGGCCCGTAGATGCGCGGCACGCTGCAAAGGTGGGCATGAATGCGCACCCTACGGGGTGTTGAGATCGCTGCCCTGTACCGCGCGGCCTAGCCTTTGGCGGTTGTGGGCAAGGGGGAGGGTTGGCTTTGTACCCCAATAAAAAGGCCCCGGTGCTGCACCGGGGCCAGAATTTGTGACCGGCGGCCTTACTGAGGGATTTCGGCGTTCAGACCTTCGACGTAAAAATCCATGCCCAGCAATGTGCCATCGTCCGCGGTTTCGCCGTCAGCCAACCAATCCGATCCGTCCTGCTTTTTCAGCGGGCCGGTGAACGGATGATACTCGCCCGAAGCAATTGCCTCTTTCAGGGCCAAAGCCTCGTCGCGGACATCCGCCGGGACGGCCTCGGTGATCTCACCGATGCCCACCATGCCGGGGCCAATGCCATCCCAGACTTGCTGGCTTGTCCATGTGCCGTCGATCACCGCTTGGGTGCGGGCGATGTAATAGGGCTTCCAATCGTCGATGATCGAACTCACCCGCGGGAAGGGCTTGTATTCGGCCATGTCCGACGCTTGCCCAAAGGTCACAACATCGCCGGCTTTTTCGGCGGCAGCCTGCGGCGCGGTGGAATCGGTGTGTTGCAAGATCACATCGGCACCCTGTTCGATCAGCGCGGTCGCGGCGTCGGCTTCTTTTGCGGGGTCGAACCACGTGTAGGCCCAAATGATCTTGAATTCGACATCGGGGTTGACCTTGCGGGCGTGGATGAACGCCGCGTTGATCCCACGGATCACCTCGGGGATCGGATACGAGGCGATGTAGCCGACGATATTCGACTTGGTCATCTTGCCCGCGATATGGCCCTGAATGGCGCGGCCTTCATAAAAGCGCGCCGAATAGGTCGAAACATTGGGCGCGGTTTTATAGCCGGTGGCGTGCTCGAATTTCACGTTGGGAAACTTCTTGGCCACGGCCAGTGTCGGATCCATGAACCCGAACGAGGTGGTAAAGATCAGATCGGCCCCGTTCAGCGCCATTTGCGTGATCGCGCGCTGTGCATCGGCGCCTTCGGGCACGCTTTCTTGATACACTGTTTCCACCTGATCGCCGAAATGCTCTTCGACGGCCAGACGCCCCTGATCGTGTTCATAGGTCCAGCCGCCATCGCCGATGGGGCCGACATAAATGAATCCGACCTTGGTTGTGTCGTCTTGGGCCTGTGCGCCCGCGGCGGTCAGGCCAAGCGCCATGACGGCGCCGGTCAGGATGGTTTTAAGGGTCATGTGTGGTTACTCCCGTGGTTGGTTGGCAGCGCCTCATTGCGAGGCATGAAAGATGCGGCCTAGCGATGCAGGCGCGCGGGACTTGTCGGCCGACATGATGACAAGAACCAAAATGGTGATCACATAGGGCGACATTGAAAGGTATTCGACCGGAATGGCCACGCCAGCGGCTTGCAGGTTCAATTGCAGCACGCTGACCCCGCCGAACAGCCACGCGCCCAGCAGGACACGGCCCGCCTTCCAACTGGCGAACACCACCAGCGCCAGCGCGATCCAGCCGATCCCGGCGGTCATGCCTTCGGTCCATTGCGGCACGCGCACAAGGCTAAGATAGGCCCCGCCGAGCCCCGCGCAGGCCCCGCCAAAGGCAATCGCCGCGATCCGCACGCGCACCACCTTGTAGCCAAGGGCATGGGCGGCATCGTGGTTTTCGCCCACAGCCCGCAAGATCAGGCCCGCGCGGCTGTATTTCAGCATCGCCCAAACCCCGGCGACCAGCGCCAGCGCGACATAGACCATCAGATCATGGGAAAACAGGATTGGCCCCAGCAGCGGGATATCGCCCAAGACCGGGATATCAAGTTTTGGCGTCGGCGGCGGTTTGACCCCGACATAGCCCTGCCCCAGCAAAGAGCTAAGGCCCAGCCCGAACAGCGTCAGCGCCAGCCCCGACGCGACGTGATTGGCCAGTGCCACCTGTGTCAGCAGCGCAAACAAAAGCGACAGCAGCGCGCCGCCGACGGCCCCGCCGATAAATCCAATCGCCGGAGAGCCTGTGCCTACCGCAATCGCGAACCCACAGATCGCGCCGGTGATCATCATGCCTTCGACCCCAAGGTTCAAAACGCCCGAGCGTTCAACGATCAACTCGCCAATCGCGGCCAGCAGGATCGGGGTCGAGGCTGCCATGATCGAGGCCAGCAACAGGATCGGGTTGATCGAGGACAGATCCATCACGCGGCCTCCGGTCGGCGCAACAGGCGCAGGCGGTAATTGGTCAGCACATCGACCGCCAAAAGGAAAAACAACAGCATCCCCTGAAACATCTGGATTGCAGCGGCGGGCAGGCCCAGATTGCCCTGTGCAATCTCGCCGCCGATATAGGTCAGGGCCATCAATAGCCCCGCCAATGCGATGCCCACCGGATGCAACCGGCCCAGAAAGGCCACGATGATCGCGGTAAAGCCGTAGCCCACGTTGAAATCAATGCTGACTTGCCCGGCGGGGCCGGAGAC
Source organism: Roseovarius gahaiensis (assembly GCF_011601345.1). Lineage (GTDB taxonomy): Bacteria > Pseudomonadota > Alphaproteobacteria > Rhodobacterales > Rhodobacteraceae > Roseovarius > Roseovarius gahaiensis. The sequence continues at coordinate 15,087 of NZ_JAAORB010000017.1, read as the reverse complement.
TTCGAACATGCCCGCCAGCCCGGCCAGCGCGCCCGATGTGCCAAGGCAGAACAGGGTCAAAAGCCCCGGTTTGACCCCGGCAAACCGCGCGGCGCGTGGGGCCTCGCCGCTGAGGCGGATTTGGTAGCCCAGCATGTGACGCCCGAGCAGGATATAGGCCGCGATCACCGCAACCAGTGCTGCAACCACACCCCAATGCAGCCCACTGCCGGTGATCAGGTCGGCGTTATGGGCGGCGGGGTAGTCTTGCAGGTTGCGGCTGCCGGGAAAGCCCATGCCGTCGGGGTTTTTCATCGGCCCAAGCGCCATGGCCGCCAGCAGTTGCTCGGCGACATAGACCAGCATCAGTGACACAAGGATTTCATTGGTTCCGAACCGCAGTTTCAAGACGGCGGGGATCATCCCCCATGCCCAGCCGCCCAAAGCGCCGGCCAGAGCCATCAGCGGGAAGACAAACCATGCGTCGAGCGGATAAAACGCCAGCGCCACGCCCGCCCCGGACAGGGCGCCGATGATATATTGCCCCTCGGCCCCGATGTTCCAGATGCCCGCCCGAAACCCGAGGCTGAGGCCGATTGCGATCAAGATCAGCGGCGCGCCTTTTACCAGAAGCTGGGGGCGGTAATAGAAGGCAAACTCGCCAAAAAGCGGCTCCCAGAAAATGGTGGCGATGGCCTCGACCGGGTTTTTGCCCAGCGCTGCGAACAAGGCCCCGCCGACCAGCATGGTGATGACTACCGCCAAAAGCGGCGAAAGATAAATCCAGCGGCGCGAGGGCTGGGGACGCTTTTCAAGTTGCAGCTTCATGGCAGGCGGGCCCGGATTTGGCAGGCGGGGCAGGGGGGCGCTGCCCCCGTCGCGCAGGGCGCGACTCCCCCGGAGTATTTTTGGAACAATGAAGCCCGGGCGATGCGTGATGGATCAGACATGGGCCACCTCCATGCCATGCGCGCCGCCCATCATCAGGCCGATCTGATCAAGGCTGAGATCGGCGGTGGGGCGAATATCGGACAGCCGACCTTCGTTGAGGGCGCCGAAGCGGTCGGAGATTTCCATAAGTTCGTCAAGGTCTTGGCTGATACATAGAATCGCGGCACCACCGGCGGCCAGATCCAGCAGCGCCTGCCGGATCGCGGCGGCGGCGGCGGCATCGACGCCCCAAGTTGGCTGATTGACGATCAGAACCTCGGGGTCTTGCAGCACTTCGCGACCGATGACGAATTTTTGCAGGTTGCCGCCGGACAGGGCGCGCGCGGCGGTGTCGGGGCCGGGCGTGCGCACATCGAAGCGGTCGATGATTTTTTGCGCGAAGGCTCGGGTTTCGGGCCAGCGGATGAAGCCGCGTGTCAGCAGGCCGCGCCGTTGTGCCCCGGTCAGCAGGGCGTTTTCGGTCAGGCTGAGATTGGGGGCGGCGGCGTGGCCAAGGCGTTCTTCGGGGGCGGCCAAAAGGCCAAGGCGGCGCCGTTGTGTTGGCGACAACTGGCCAATCGCCTGTCCCTTGAAGCGGATCGCACCCGGCGCGGTGCGCAATTCGCCCGACAGGGCGGCCAGCAATTCGTCCTGTCCGTTGCCAGCGACCCCGCCGATGCCCAGAATTTCGCCCCGCGCGACAGTCAGGTGAATGGTCTTGAGCGCGGTGCCAAAGGGGCTGGGCGAGGCCACCGATAACCCTGAAACGTCCAGTATCACTTGGCCATGCGCGTCGTGGCGTGCTTTGGCGGGGGCGGCAAAACTGGCGCCGACCATGATCTGGGCCATGTCGCGGGCCGAGGTCTCAGCCGGAACACAGGTGCCCACATTGCGCCCGTGCCGCAAGATCGTGGCACGGTCACAAAGGGCGCGGATTTCCTCCAGCTTATGCGAGATATACAGGATGGCCACGCCCTCGGCGGTCAGTTTGCGCAGGGTCGTGAACAGGATGTCCACCTCTTGCGGGGTCAGCACGCTGGTCGGCTCGTCCATGATCAAAAGGCGCGGCTCTTGCAGCAGGCAGCGCACGATTTCCACCCGCTGACGTTCCCCCGCCGACAAATTGCCGACCGCGCGATGCGGGTCCAGCGGCAGGCCGTAGGTTTCGCTGACCTCGCGGATGCGGCGGGCCAGATCGCGCATTGGGGGCGGGGTTTCCATGCCAAGGGCGATATTTTCCGACACGCTGAGCGCATCGAATAGCGAGAAATGCTGAAACACCATCGCCACGCCCGCAGCCCGCGCGGCGCGCGGTTCGTACGGGGTGTAGGGTTTGCCACGCAGGGTCATCTGGCCGCTGTCGGGTTTGACCAGTCCGTAGATCATCTTGACCAAGGTGGATTTGCCCGCCCCGTTTTCGCCCAGAAGCGCATGCACCTCGCCCGGCGCGATATCAAACGACACTTCGTCATTGGCTTTGACCCCGGGGTAGGCCTTGGTCAATCCCGAGATGGTAAGCAAGGCGTCGGTCACGCGGCGATCCCCTGATGGCGCGAAGTGCGGTTGATGTCACTGACTAGCGCAGGGATGGCATGGGGGGCAATGGGGGGCAGGGCTTTTGCGCGCGCTAAAGCGGCATGTGCTGCCCAGTTGGGCAGAATATAACAAATCCATGTCCGCCGGATCTTCCGCCCCGTCGCGCCTGCGGTTACTCTGTCGGACATGAGCACCGATCCCCGATTCATTCATCTGCGCGTCCACACTGAATATTCCCTGTTGGAGGGGGCTATTCGGCTGAAAAAGCTGCCCGGTCTTTGCGAAGCGGCAGGTATGCCCGCCGTGGCCGTCACCGACACCAACAATATGTTCGCCGCGCTGGAATTTTCCGTCACGGCGCAGGCGGTGGGATTGCAGCCTATTATGGGCTGTCAGGTTGATCTGGAATATGTGCAGGCGCAGCCCGGTGAGCGGCTCAAGCCGCCCGCACCGGTGGTTCTGCTGGCCCAGAATGAGCGCGGCTATGAAAACCTGATGAAGCTGAACTCGTGCCTGTATCTGCGCGGGGATGGCCAATTGCCGCATGTCACGCCCGAGGATCTGGAGCGCCACGCCGAGGGGATCATTTGCCTGACCGGTGGCCCCGACGGGCCGGTGGGCCGCCTGTTGCGCGCGGGCCATCGCCCGGCGGCGCAAGTACTGGTCGACCGGCTGCACAGCGCCTATGGCGACCGTCTGTATATGGAGTTGCAGCGCCACCCCGGCGAAAGCGGCGCGCCCGAGGCCGAGCGCCAGACCGAGCGTGGGTTTATCGAAATGGCCTATGCCATGGACATTCCGCTGGTGGCCACAAACGATGTCTACTTTCCCACATCCGACATGTACGAAGCGCATGATGCGATGTTGTGCGTGGCTGATGGCGCCTATGTCGATCAGGCAGACCCGCGCCGCCGCTTGACCGCGCAGCATTATTTCAAAACGCCGCAGGAAATGGCGACGCTGTTTGCCGATTTGCCCGAGGCGTTGGAAAATACGGTCGAAATCGCCAAGCGCTGCGCGTTTGGCTGCTACAAGCGCGACCCGATTCTGCCCAAGTTCGCCGATGACGAGGTGAACGAATTGCGCCGTCAGGCCAAGGCTGGGTTGCAGGCACGTCTGGCGGTGATTCCGCATGCCACCTCGGTGGAGGACTACGAAAAACGGCTGGAGTTCGAACTGGGCATCATCGAGGGGATGGGCTTTCCGGGCTACTTCCTGATTGTGGCCGACTTTATCAAATGGGCCAAGGATCATGATATTCCGGTTGGGCCGGGGCGCGGGTCGGGGGCGGGCAGCCTTGTGGCCTATGCCCTGACCATCACCGACCTTGACCCGCTACGCTATAGCCTGCTGTTCGAACGGTTCTTGAACCCCGAACGGGTTAGCATGCCCGATTTCGACATCGACTTTTGCATGGATCGCCGCGAAGAGGTGATCCAATACGTGCAAGAGAAATACGGGCGCGACAAGGTGGGGCAGATCATCACCTTTGGCGCGCTGCTTTCAAAGGCGGCGGTGCGCGATATCGGGCGGGTGCTGCAAATGCCCTATGGGCAGGTCGACAAGCTGTCCAAGATGATCCCGGTGGAAGGGGTCAAGCCGGTTTCGATTTCGCAAGCGCTGCAACAGGAAGATCGTCTGCGACAGGCCGCGCGCGATGAAGAGGTGGTGGACCGGTTGCTGAATTACGGCATGAAGGTCGAAGGGCTGCTGCGCAACGCCTCGACTCACGCCGCCGGGGTGGTGATTGGCGACAGGCCACTGGACGAGCTGGTGCCGCTGTACCAAGACCCACGGTCAGATATGCCCGCCACCCAGTTCAACATGAAATGGGTGGAGCAGGCGGGCCTTGTAAAGTTCGACTTTCTGGGCCTGAAAACCCTGACGGTGATCCAGAACGCCATTGAACAAATCCATGCCGAGGGGCGCGATCTGCACGTCGCACAAGATGGCAGCGCGATCTATGAGCCGTTCGAGGGGGCCGAGAACGATATCGGGCAAATCCCGCTGGACGACGAAAAGACTTATCAGCTTTATGCACGGGCCAAGACGGTTGCGGTGTTTCAGGTTGAAAGCTCGGGCATGATGGATGCGCTGAAGCGTATGAAGCCCACCTGTATCGAGGATATCGTGGCCCTTGTGGCGCTGTATCGTCCGGGGCCGATGGAAAACATCCCCACCTATTGCGAGGTCAAGAACGGCCAGCGCGAGATTTCATCGGTGCACCCGCTGATTGATTATATCCTTGAGGAAACCCAAGGCATCATCGTCTATCAGGAACAGGTGATGCAGATCGCGCAGGTTATGGCGGGTTACAGCCTTGGCGGCGCCGACCTGCTGCGCCGCGCCATGGGTAAAAAGATCAAAGAGGCGATGGACGCGGAGCGGCCCAAGTTCACCAAGGGCGCGATGGACAACGGCGTGGATGAAGCCAAGGCGAAAGAGGTCTTTGACCTGCTGGAAAAATTTGCCAACTACGGCTTCAACAAATCGCATGCGGCGGCCTATGCGGTGGTTTCGTATCAAACCGCATGGCTCAAGGCCAATCACCCGGTTGAATTTATGGCCGGGGTGATGAACTGCGACATTCACCTGACCGACAAGCTGGCCGTCTATTTCCAAGAAGTTAAAAAAGGGCTGAAACTGCCCTATGCGCCGCCGTGCGTGAATCGCTCGGACGCGGTGTTTCAGGTGCGCGGCGGGGTGCTGCATTACGCGCTTGGCGCGCTCAAAAATGTGGGCGTCGAGGCGATGCGCCTGATCGTCGACGGGCGCGGCGATAAACCCTTTGCCACGCTTTACGATTTCGCCCGCCGGGTCGACCTGAAGCGGATCGGCAAGCGCCCGCTGGAAATGCTGGCCCGCGCCGGGGCCTTTGACGAGCTTGACCGCAACCGCCGCCGGGTGTTCGACAGCATCGAGGCGCTGATGAATTATTCGGCGGCCATCCATGACCAAAAAAACTCCAATCAGGTGTCCTTGTTCGGTGAGGCGGGCGACGATCTGCCCGAACCGCGTCTGTCGCCGGTCGAGGATTGGTTGCCCGCCGAACGCCTGACCGAAGAATTCAAGGCGATCGGGTTTTATCTGTCGGGGCACCCGCTGGATGACTACATGGGCGCGCTCAAGCGTCAGGATGTCAAAACACTGGACGAGGTGACAGTGTTGGCCGCACAAAAGGGTGCGGTGCTGGTCAAGATGGCGGGCGTTGTGGCCGGACGGCAGGAACGTAAATCAGCGCGCGGCAATCGCTTTGCCTTTGCGCAATTGTCCGACACGACAGGCGGCTACGAGGTGACGCTGTTTTCCGAAACGCTGGAAAAATCGCGCGAGTATCTTGAGACCGGAACGCAGGTGGTTCTGACCGCCGAGGCGACGATGGAAAGCGACCAGTTGAAATTGCTGGGCCGCTCGGTCCAGCCGATCGACGGTGTCGTGGCGGATGCGGGCGCGGTCGGCTTGCGTATTTTTGTCGAAACGGAAACGGCTATCCCGTCGGTGGCCTCGGTTCTGCAAGGCGCGGCGCACGCGGCCAAATCTGGCGGGCGCGGACCGATCCGCTTTTGCCTGATGGGCAGTGGTTTGCCCGGCGAGGTCGAAATCGACGCAGGCGAAGACTACCCGGTGACCCCGCAACTCAAGGGCGCGATCAAAAGCCTCAGTGGGGTTTTGACCGTGGAAGAAATTTAGGCTTTACCAATGCGGCGGCGGTTGATCGCCCAAGGCGATGCTGCCACCTTGGTCTTGTTCCCGCGTCGCCTCGCGTTCCAAAAGCAGTTGCACCCGGTGCGTCAATAGGGCGATCTCGCGCTCTTGGCGCGTGACAACGTCGGACAGGTCATCGACGGTGCGGGTCAGGTGGGCAATCTGTTCTTCAAGCGCGTCCATGCGGCGATCTAGCGGGTTTGCGTGGCTTTCGTCAATCGCCGATCCCTTGCCACAGCTTGCCCCCGCTGGCCCCATCCGCTAGACGCTGCGACAAACAGCACATGGCGATGGACCCGAACAATGGCCAAGCAGAAAAAACAGCCCCGCCCCAAGGCCGAAACGCCCAAGGGCTTTCGCGACTATTTTGGCGCGGAAGTGACCGAACGCGCCGAAATGCTGCAAAAAATTGCGCAGGTCTACCACCTGTATGGCTTTGAGGCGCTGGAAAGCAGCGCGGTCGAAACCGTTGAGGCGCTGGGCAAGTTCCTGCCCGATGTGGACCGCCCGAACGAAGGCGTTTTTGCGTGGCAAGAGGATACCGAGGGCGACAAGCCCGGCGATTGGCTGGCGCTGCGCTATGACCTGACGGCACCCTTGGCGCGGGTTTATGCGCAACACCGCAACGACCTGCCCACACCTTACCGCCGCTATGCGATGGGGCCGGTCTGGCGGAATGAGAAGCCGGGGCCGGGGCGGTATCGGCAGTTTTATCAATGCGATGCCGATACCGTGGGCGCGCCCTCGGTCGCCGCCGATGCCGAGATTTGCGCCATGCTGGCCGACACGTTGGAGCAGGTGGGCATCCCGCGCGGCGATTACATCGTGCGGGTGAATAACCGCAAGGTGCTGAACGGTGTGCTTGAGGTCATGGGCCTTGACGAAGGCGCGGCGCGCGATGCCGTGCTGCGCACCATCGACAAGTTCGACAAGGTGGGCGAATCCGGCGTGCGCGAATTGCTGGGCAAGGGGCGTCTGGATGCCTCGGGGGCGTATATCGACGGCGTGGGGCTGAGCGATGAACAGGCGGGGCCGGTCTTGGCCTTCCTGACGTCGAAAAGTGACAGCGCGGCACAAACGCTGGAAAACCTGCGGGCTGCTGTCGGGGATAGCGTTGTAGGCCTTGAAGGCGTGCAAGAGCTTGAAACCATTTCCAATTTGTTGGCGGCCCAAGGCTATGGCCCGGATCGCATCGTCATCGACCCCTCTGTTGTCCGCGGCCTTGGCTACTACACCGGCCCGGTGTTTGAGGCGGAACTGACCTTTGAAATCTTTGATGAAAAAGGCCGCAAGCGCCAGTTTGGCAGTGTTGCGGGCGGTGGGCGTTATGACGATCTGGTCAAGCGCTTCACCGGGCAGGCGGTGCCCGCCACGGGCGTGTCCATCGGGGTGGATCGCCTGTTGGCCGCGCTGCGTGAAAAGGGCCGGATTGGCGGCACTGTGCCGGGGCCTGTGGTGGTCACGGTGATGGATCGCGACCGGATGGCCGAGTATCAGGATATGGTGGGCGAGCTGCGCCGCGCGGGCATCCGTGCCGAGGTGTATCTGGGCAACCCTAAGAATTTCGGCAACCAGATGAAATATGCCGACCGGCGTGGCAGCCCGGTCGCGGTGATTGCGGGCAGCGATGAGTTCGACCGCGGCGTCGTGCAGATCAAAGACCTGATCCTTGGGGCCAAGATTGCCGAAAACGCCACCCTAGAAGAATGGAAAGAGCGCCCCAGCCAGTTTGAGGTGCCGCGCGCCCAGCTGGTTGAAAAACTGCGCGACATGCTGGACGGGCAGGACCAATGACCGATCGCGCCGCCATCCGGGCCGAGGCCGCGCGCCTGCGCGCCATGTTCGAGGCTGAGGGCGCGCAGCCGGTGGAAACCGCCGTGCTGCAACCTGCCGAAGTGTTGTTGGACCTGTATGGCGAAGATATCCGCGCGCGGGCCTATATCACATCGGATGCCTTGCGCGGCGAACAGATGCTGCGCCCGGATTTCACCGTGCCGGTGGTGCAGATGCACATGGAGCACGGCGCGGAACCGGCCTGTTACACCTATTCCGGCGAGGTGTTTCGCCGCCAAGAGGACGACCCCGACCGCGCCAATGAATATATGCAGGTGGGGTTCGAACTGTTTGACCGCGCCGCGCCACAGACGGCGGATGCGCGTGTTTTTTCGCTGCTTTACAACACGTTGAAGCCACTGGGCCTGCGTGCCGCTACCGGAGATATCGGCATCTTGATGGCGGCTGTGGACGGGTTGCGCACGACCGAGCGGCGCAAGAACGCCCTGCGCCGCCATATCTGGCGGCCACGCCGGTTTCGGGCGTTGATGGACCGCTTCTCGGGCCGGATGGCGATGCCCGAAAGCCGCGCGGCCCTGTTGGCGATGGCCGACCCGCTGGCCGGTGCCGCACCCATGATCGGCATGCGGCGCGAAGCAGAAATCCTCAGCCGCATCAAAGCCTTGCAAGAGGACGCGGTAAGCGATCCGATCTCGGAAAACGAGGTGGCGTTGATCGACGCGATCTTGTCGGTGCGCGAAACCTCGGACAATGCGTTGGAACATTTGCGCGATATCGCCGTGGATTTGTCGGCGATCGGGCCTGCTGTGGACCGTTTGGCCGAGCGGCTTGAGGCGTTGGAGAAGCGTGGCATAGACACAACCAAGCTGGATTTCGAGGCCAGCTATGGGCGCACCAACATGGAATATTACGACGGGTTCGTCTTTGGATTCTACGCTGAAACCCGGCCTGATCTACCGCCCGTGGCCACCGGTGGGCGTTATGACGCGCTGACCCGCCAACTTGGGCGGGGTCGTGAAATTCCGGCTGTGGGGGGCGTGGTGCGTCCCGGGCTGGTGGTGGAATTGGAGGGGCTGACATGAGCCTCAAGCTGGGTGTGCCGTCCAAGGGGCGGCTGATGGACAAGACCTTTGACTGGTTCGGCCAACGCGGCATCGAACTGGGCCGCGCAGGATCGGAACGGGAATATGCCGGATATGTCCAAGGCATTGATAATATTGAGCTTGTTTTGCTGTCCGCCGGGGAAATTCCGCGCGAATTGGCGGCGGGGCGGATTCATCTGGGCGTGACCGGCACCGATCTGGTGCATGACAAGCTCGGCCAATGGGACCGCACGGTCGCGGAATTGGCGGGGCTTGGCTTTGGTCAGGCCGATCTGGTGCTGGCGGTGCCCCGGTGTTGGGTCGATGTGAACACCTTGGACGATCTTGATGCCGCCGCCGCAGCATTCAGGATAACCCACGGGTTTCGTTTGAGAATTGCCACCAAATATCACCGTTTGGTGCGCGAGTTTCTGCGTGAAAACGGGGTTGCGGATTACCAGTTGGTCGACAGCCAAGGCGCCACGGAAGGCACTGTGAAGAACGAAACCGCCGAAGCGATTGCCGATATCACCTCGACTGGTGACACTTTGCGCGCCAACCATCTGAAAATATTGGAAGACGGTCTGATCCTACGATCACAGGCGACGCTGTTCCGGGCGCGCAAAGCGCCGATGGACGACGCGGACCGCAAGACGCTCAAGACCCTGTTGAAGCAGTTGGAATTGGACTGAGCCGTCGGCAGCCACACCCCGGTTAAGTGCCAGATTTCGTCTGGGGTGTCCCCGGCCTTTTGACCCGCGCGTGACTGTGCCCGGATTAGACTGTTCTAGCACCGTGCATATAAACGTGCATACAAAACAGGCGCGCCATTGCAGACGCGCCCGTAATGATGTCTGGCCCGGATGGGCCACCCGCCAAGCCCTTAGAACCGGAACGTGCCGCGAACCTGAACGGTGGTAGCATCAAGATCGGTGGTGCTGGTGCCGAAATTCGAGAACTCGTGATAGAGCGCCTCGCCACCCAATGAAAAGTTCTGAGTGACCATATGCTCATAGCCGGCACCCACGAAATACCCGTCGTCATCGCCCAGCGTGTCGGTATCGGCCTGTGCCCAGCCACCGGTGCCATACAGCAGGCCATTGCCGATCTTGTAGCCGCCGCGCAGTTTGACGCGGAAGATGTTTTCAAGGTCGGGATTGCCCGCGCCAAGGCTGATATCGGCCCAGTCGTAATCAAGGCCGCCGCCGATGACCCACTGACCGAAATCATAGTCATAGCCTGCGGTCAGGCCGCCGATGGCGCCATCCCCATCAACGCCCGGTGCGTTTGTGTCGGCATTGCCATAGCCGAATTGCCCGCCGACATATCCGCCGGTCCAGTTGGGGCTGGCCGGGGCGGGCGCGGGGGCAGGGGCCGTGATCTCGGGTTCGGGGGCGGGGGATGTGGCCGATCCTGCTAGGGCCGGGCCCGAGGCCGTGGCCAATGTAGCGGCGATCAATGTGCTGTATTTCAACATGGGATCAAATCCTTTTGCGTTTGTCCTGCTATATCCGCTGAACTGCGGTCTGCTCGTTTCACGTGTCGCCTGCAGTGTCAGCAGGCCGTGCGTGGCAAGTGATGAGGTCTTGCCAGCATTCCAGACCTGAGCATTCGTGGATAAATGTTCAACCAACGGTCGTGATCCCGGCACGTTCCCGCCATGTGAACGTTGGGTCATGCGCTGAAAAATGCCGATTTATCAGTGTTTTCCCCGCAATCAGCACAGGGGTCGGTCACATCCCTGTGAGGTGGGTGTCAGATCACGCCGATATCGGCCAGCGCCGCAGACAGGTCAGGCGGCAGGCTGTCTTCGGATTGGCGGCTGCTGGGCAGATCCGCGGGGGCATCGCCGGGTTTCAAGTAGCGCCAGCCCTGAAACGGGCGTTTCTGCGCAGTGGTGGTGCGGATGATTTCAGGGTCCAGCACAAAGGCACAGCGCCGAATGCCGTCGCTGCCTGTCACTTCGTCAAACCGCAAAAGGCGCTGGCGACATTGCACAAGGCCCTGCACCACCCAATAGATCGACCCACCATCCAGCAGTTCGGCCGCACGTTTGGGCCACATGCGCGTGATATGGCGCGGTAAGCCATCTGCGCCTTTGGCGCGGTTGGACGATTGCCATGTGATCAGGCTTTCGATGCTGTCCGAGCCGACGCTGAGCTTGATGAGGTGGAGTTTGGCCATGCCCTGCGATTCCTATTGTGATGGGCACATAGGGTAGTGGAAATGCGCCGGGCTTCAAGCTATTGTGTGTGTTCCCTTCCAAACAGGATTCGCGCCATGACCCGTTTCGCCGCCCCTATTGCCCAGTCCATCTGGGATATGAAATACCGTCTGAAAGAAGCCGATGGCACAGCGCTTGACGAAACGGTCGAGGATACGTGGCGGCGGATCGCCCGTGCGTTGGCGCAGGTTGAGGCCGAGCCAGCCAAGTGGGAAGAGCGGTTCTATAGCGCGCTGGAGGATTTCAAATACCTGCCTGCGGGGCGGATCACCGCAGGGGCGGGGACGGCCCGCAGCGTGACCCTGTTCAACTGTTTCGTGATGAGCACCATCCCCGACAGCATGGGCGGCATCTTCGAGATGCTGAAAGAGGCCGCGCTGACCATGCAGCAGGGCGGCGGCATCGGCTATGATTTCAGCACGATCCGTCCCAAGGGGGCCGAGGTGCATGGCGTGGCCGCCGACGCCAGCGGCCCGCTAAGCTTTATGGATGTCTGGGATGCGATGTGCCGCACCATCATGAGTGCGGGCAGTCGCCGGGGCGCGATGATGGCCACCATGCGCTGCGACCATCCCGATATCGAGGATTTCATCGCCGCCAAATCCGACTCCGCGCGGCTGCGCATGTTCAACCTGTCGGTTCTGGTGACCGATGATTTCATGGAGGCCGTCAAGGCTGACGGCCCGTGGGAATTGGAGTTTGGCGGCAAGGTCTACAAAACCGTGCAAGCGCGCGATTTGTGGAACACGATCATGCAGGCCACCTATGATTACGCCGAGCCGGGGGTGATTTTCATCGACCGGATCAACGCCGCCAACAACCTGAATTACTGCGAGACGATTGCCGCGACCAATCCCTGCGGCGAACAGCCCCTGCCGCCGTATGGCGCTTGCCTGCTGGGGTCGATCAACATGGCGCGGCTGGTGCGCGACCCGTTCGGCAAAGGTGCTGAACTAGACGAGGCCATGCTGGATGATCTGGTGGCCACTGCCGTGCGGATGATGGACAACGTCGTTGATGCCTCGAACTTCCCGCTGGAGGCGCAGCGCCAAGAGGCCCGCAACAAGCGGCGCATCGGTCTTGGGGTCACAGGGCTGGCTGACGCGCTGCTGATGGTCGGCCTGCGCTATGGCAGCGACGAGGCCGCCACGCAAACCGAAGCCTGGCTCAAACAGATCGCCCGCGCGGCCTATCTGGCCAGCGTGGAACTGGCCAAGGAAAAGGGGCCGTTTCCGCTGTTCGAGGCCGAAGCGTTTCTGGCATCTGGCAACATGAAGGGCATGGATGACGATGTGCGCGCGGCCATCGCCCAACACGGCATTCGCAACGCCCTTTTGACGAGCATTGCGCCCACCGGCACGATCAGCCTGTATGCGGGCAATGTCAGCTCGGGGATCGAACCTGTGTTCGCCTATTCCTACACCCGAAAGGTGCTGCAAAAAGACGGCTCGCGCACCGAAGAAGAGGTGGTGGATTACGCGGTGCAGATGTGGCGCGAAAAATTTGGCGACGCGGACCTGCCCGAGCATTTCGTCAACGCGCAAACCTTGGCCCCTCTGGACCATGTGAAAATGCAGGCCGCCGCGCAGGCTTGGGTGGACAGCAGCATTTCCAAGACGATCAACTGCCCGGCCGATATTTCCTTTGAGGCGTTCAAGGATGTCTACATGCAAGCCTATGAAACAGGCTGCAAAGGCTGCACCACCTATCGCCCCAATGATGTAACGGGCAGCGTGCTGAGCGTGTCCGAGGCCACCGATGAAACCCCCGGCGAAACCGGCGCGCCAGTGCCGCAAGAGGGCGGCGAAGTGGTGTATATGTCCGAGCCGCTAGACCGACCCACGGAACTGGAGGGCGCGACCTACAAGCTGAAATGGCCCGACAGCAACCACGCGATCTATATCACCGTGAACGATATCGTCCTGAACGGCCATCGCCGCCCGTTCGAGGTGTTTATCAACTCCAAGAACATGGAGCATTACGCGTGGACGGTGGCGCTGACTCGGATGATCTCGGCGGTGTTCCGGCGCGGCGGCGATGTCAGCTTTGTGGTCGAAGAACTGAAGGCGGTGTTCGATCCGCGCGGCGGGGCATGGATGCAGGGAAAATACATCCCGTCGATCCTTGCGGCCATCGGTGGCATTCTGGAACAGCACATGATCTCGATCGGATTTCTGGAGGGCGAGGGGCTGGGCCTGAAAACCGACCCGACGCAATCGGTGGTCAACCTCGACGCCCCGCGCGGCCCGTCCTGCCCCGCGTGTGGCAGCTACGACATGCGGATGATCGAAGGCTGCATGACCTGCGCCAGCTGCGGGCACTCTAAATGCGGCTAGACGGATCGGGTTTGAAACTGTCGTTGCGGGCATAGTTATGCCAAATCGGCCGATTTTTCTGCCACGCGTCGGCGGTAGTTTTGCCAAGGGAGTCTAGGTATCTGTAAAGCAGATACTTTTTGAGAACTCCCTTGGCAGGCCCTGAAAACAGACCTTCTGGTCCAGAATATGACCGAAGCTGGGTGGGGCTGCCTGACGCGGCCCTCCTGATGAGGCCGCGTCGGACAGCCCCCACCCTGGCCGGTCTCACTTACACAAACATCTACACAATCTAACCGGAGCAGGGATCTTCTGACGCGCCCCATGACGGGGTGCGCATTTCCACAAGGAAAGGTGATCCCTTGAAGCATATTCCCGACATCCATGCCCTGCTCCGGCACATGAACAAGCTTGGTGATTTTCTGCGCTGGCTCCGCACAGAGGGCGACAGTCTTGTCGCCTCGGCCGAGCTGCTCGGTGGCCAGAAATGGGCCAAGCGCGCCCGCAGTATCGTTGCGATCGTTCAGAATGGCCACGACCTCGGCGCCCGCCGAGGAGAGCTCCTTGCCCTGCATAGGCTATTGAGCCTCGATTTTACCACCGTACTTGGCAGCCCAGAGGCCAAGCGCTTTGCGGCCATCCATCCGGATGATCCGCGGGCCGATGTCGCGCGACGATGCTCCGAGGCGCTTTGCCAAGGCCTGCGGGCACTTGAAGCCCTGCGACTGGCCGGGGTCGTCAACGTGCGGGAGGCGGTGTGATGCAGGGCAGTCAATCGACAAAGCTGGCGCAAGCGCGTGTCTTGACGCTCTATGCCGGCCGGTGGCTGGATCTGCTCGATTTTCAGGCCCATGAGACAGCGCCAGTCTTTTCCCCCAGCGTCTCCACTTATCACGACATGCTGGACCCGGGCGGGACGGATGCGGCCCGACTTGCGGCTTGTTGGGCTATGCGTCCGCATGTTTTGCGCCGCGTGGGCGCCGAACGCTTGCGCGGAGAAGCGACTCACGCGCGCAACCGTCCTGTTGATCCATACGGCCAACGCTGGCGCACGACGCGAGACGGTGCGGCGCTTGAGACGATCGCTTGTATGCTCTCAACGGCAATCGAGCTCTTTGGTAGTACTATTCATGAGGGTGATAGGTAGGAGCAAAGTGGGGTCGCTTCGTTGCGGCCCCATTCTGCTGGAACCGTCACGCCATGTCCTCAGGTTTGGATCCAGCAGGCCGTTTCATGGCGGGATCTCAGCCGCCACAGCGCTCAAAGAAAAACGCCGCCCGAAGGCGGCGTTGATCTATCTCTTATCTGTTCCGGTTTACGGAGTGCAGTTCGAGAAATTGGGTGGTGTGAGAGCTCCAGCGGCATTATCGAAGTTTGCGCATGAAATAACATTCGGATTGACAGTCCATCCGGACAGATCCTGGTTGAAGGCGTCGGCGCTGGCGTGTGAATCGGCGTGCAAAATTGACCCACTTGGGTGGGTTATGAGCGAGTAAAATTGACCCACCTGTTTCGTTAACAT
>NZ_JAAORB010000016.1 GCF_011601345.1 Roseovarius gahaiensis | reverse complement strand
CCTCTTCACCGACGAGGAATGCTACAACTTCTTCAAGGCAGCAGGATACAAAACCGATTAAACGCGACACGCTCTAACGCGCTGTATAATCGTATCAACACCTTGCAAGGCAGCCGAACCTATCAAACCGTCCTTCGCGGCACCGATGCAGACCCACGGCTGGAGTCGCTGCACACCCAGCTAAAGGCCCTGATCCCCGTGTTCGATGCCGACGATCAGACGCTGGCGGCGCAGCAAGACCGCATTTTGCAAGCGGTGAACGCCTTGGCGCCAGATACGCGTGCCATTTCCATGGAAGGCATCGCCATAGATGCAACCCGCAGCGATGCGGAACGCGAGGCGTTGACCCAAAAGCTGATGCAGTTAACGCTTCTCAGCCTGTTGCTTGTGGTAACCTTGGTGTCTTTGATGGTGTTGTTGTGGCGTTTGTTCCTGCTGTATCGGTTCCGAGCGCTGGAAAACCAGAGCACCCTGAAACGTCTCAAGACGATTTTGAACACCTCGGAAGATGCGGTTGTCGTATTTCAAAACGACGGCCAGATCGTGGACGCCAACGATACGGCGCGGCATCTTTTCGGATGGGCCTTGCAATGGGCCAGTGCTGCCAAGCGCGCCCCCAACATCGCGGATATCCTGTCCGAAAAAGACGATCAGGGTCAGTGCACGCCCGTGCCGGCCCAGACTTTGCTGCAAGCCTGTCGCGCAGGCACCAAGCTGCCGACGGTTCTGACCGCGCGCCGCCATGACGCGAAATTGGTCCCGGTCGAAGTTTCTGCCAATCTAGCATCGCACCCCGACGATGAGGTTTGCGTGTGTTTTCTGCGCGACATCACGGATCGGCTGGCCGCCGATGCCGAAATCCGCGCGGCCCGCGACAAGACCTTGCAGGGCGAACGTGCCAAAGCCACGTTTTTGGCCCGCATAAGCCACGAGATGCGCACCCCGCTGCATGGCGTCATAGGCGCGCTTGATCTGCTCAAGGGAACGCCGCTGCGCCCGGATCAGGCGCGCTATGCGGATGTGATGAAATCCTCGGCGCAAATTCTATTGGGTCAGATCGAGGATGCCATGGGCGTCAGCCGGTCAGGTGGTCCGAAACTTGACCTTTCGCCGGTGCCTTTTGATCTGGACCGTTTGCTGGAAGATCTGATTTTCACCCAAAAGTCCAAAGCCCGCGCGCGCAACACTGACTTGTCGCTTACACAGGGCAGCCTCGGATTTGGCAGCGTGTATGGCGATCCAGACCGGGTCCAACAGATTTTGCTGAACCTGATCTCGAACGCGATCAAATATACCGAAAACGGACAGGTCACCTTGGAGGCCTGCCGACTTCCCACCGATGGCAAGACCGACGATGTCATTGAATTTCAGGTTACCGATACCGGCATAGGTATCGCGCAAAACGACATGTCGCGCATCTTTGATGATTATGTGCGGCTTTCGCCTGCGGGGCATGACGCGGTTGAAGGCAGCGGTCTGGGCCTTGGCATCGTGCGCAATCTGGTGACCCTGATGGGCGGACAGATTGGGGCCGAAAGTCTTGAAGGTCAGGGCAGCGTGTTTTGGGTGCGTCTTCCATTGCCACAGGTTCCAAACGTCGAATGCGAAACCATCGACACCGCCAGCCCAGCCAAACAGCAGGCTCGGAGCCAGACCATTCTTGTGGTCGAAGACAACGCCATCAACCGGTTTGTCATTGAACGGATGCTGGTTTCGGACGGGCATACCGTGTCGCTGGCCAACTGCGGGCGCGACGGCGTCGCCATGGCGACGGCCCAGCCGTATGATCTGATCATCATGGATGTGAACATGCCTGATATCGACGGGATCGAGGCAACCCGTCGCATCCGCATGGCCATCGGCCAGAATTCTCAGCCACGTATCGTTGCATTGACAGCATTTTTCTCGGAGACGGATCGCACAGCCATGGTTGCCGCCGGGATCGATGAAGTTTGGACAAAGCCTCTGAAACTTGAAGATTTGCGTGCCCTGACCGATGATTTCGGACCGCAATCAAAAGCCCCACACATCCCCCCCGACACCGCCGCTGCAGACCGGCCTGACATCGTCACCGACGCCTTGACTGATCTGCGCAGCAGCGTTCCGCTGCATCGTCTTACAGCCTTTGTCGACGAGTTCGCAACCGAAGCCCAAACCATTGTCGAGAGCCTGAATGCACAGTCCACAAAGGCCGATACTGGATTTGCAGGCAAACTGCACAAGCTGGCAGGATCAGCGGCGGTTCTGGGGGCCGCGCGCGCGCATTCGCTGCTGGCACAGGCAGAAGAGTCGGCGTGGCTTCAAGACCACCGCGCGCTTGATCAGGCCCTGCAGGAATTGGCAGACGTGCTGCCCGTCACCCTGACCAACATGACAGCCACATTGGTCAGCACCGATCAGGCACCCAGACCATAAAAAACCTGTTATAATAAAAGCACAGCGGACAACACCGATGAGATGCGCGCAACAGCGCCACACCTTTGTGAGTTGCCAATTGCCCCGCCTGCTATAGGTTCGCTAGATAGTTCGTTGAAAACCTTTCGCGATGATGATGCGGGACATACCGATAATGCCGATCTGGAAGCAAATTCTGACAATCTGCCTGCTGGCCGCTTTGGCCTATGGTGGATACGAGGGTTATAACCGCTACATGCTGCCGGGTGATGAAGCCGAAAATGGATCGGCCAACAGGTCCGGTGGGCGCCAGACGGTCATTGAAATCGCCCTTGCTGAAACCGCTACGTTACGCCAAACCGTCGAAGCCGTCGGCACCACGCGCGCCCTGCAATCCATCGACATCGTTCCCGAAGCCGAGGGGCGCATTGTGGATTTGGCGATAACGCCCGGCGCACTGGTTGAAAAAGGCGCGGTTCTGGTGCGTCTGGATGATGCCATAGCGCGCGCCGATCTGGCCGAGGCCGAGGCGCGCCTTAAGGAACGCGAGCAGGTCTTGACCCGTATCCGTCAACTACGCCTCAGCAATGCCGCCGCCGAGGCCACCTTGCAAAAGGCCGAAGCCCGCAAGGCCGAGGCCTTGGCACAGCTTGACCGGGCCGCCCGCCGCCTTGAGGAACGCACCATCACCGCGCCGTTCTCGGGCGTGGTCGGGCTCAGCGATGTCGATATCGGCGCGCGTGTCGACCAAAGCACGATGATCGCCCGCCTGGACGATCTGGCAGAGGTCGAGATTGAATTTGGACTACCGGAAACTCTTTTCTCGCAGGTGTCCAAAGGTCAGCCGGTTTCCGCCAGCAGCGTGGCCTTTCCGGGCCAACGTTTCGAGGGGCAGATTGACGCCAAAGACAGCCGGATTGATCCGGTCAGCCGCTCTTTTCGCACCCGCGCCATCCTGCCGAACCCCGAAGGCACCCTGCCCGCCGGTATGTTCGTCTCGTTGGAATTGGTCCTGTCCGAGGCCGAGCATGTCGTGATCCCGGAAGAGGCGTTGGTGTTTCAGGCCGCCGAAACTTATGTTTTCGTCATCGAAAACGGCACAGCGTCGCGTCGTACGGTCACCACCGGCCAACGCCGCGACGGGAATGTGGCGGTGTTGGACGGGATAGAGGCAGGTGAGCAGGTGGCCGTGCGCGGCTTGCAAACGTTGCGTGACGGAAGCGCCGTGAGGGTCTTGAATGCCCCAGACGGCGCCGCCGATACGGCACAATCCGCAGCCGAAGGCGACAACACATGACCTTGTCCGACATTTCCGTACGACGCCCGGTTCTGGCGGCCGTCGCCAGCCTTTTGCTGATCGTGTTCGGCATTGGCGCCCTGCGCGATGTGCCGGTGCGCGAATTGCCCGATGTCGATAATGCGGTTGTCTCGATCACCACCACGTACCGTGGTGCCGCCCCCGAAGTGATCGACACCGACATTACCGAAACCGTCGAAGGCGCTGTGGCGTCGATCGCGGGGATCCGCTCGATCAGTTCCGAAAGCCGTCAGGGCCGCTCGCGCGTGACCATCGAATTCGACGCCGGGCGCGATATCGACGTGGCGTCAAATGACGTGCGCGATGCCGTGGGCCGCATTCGGGACAACCTGCCACAAGAGGCCGATCAGCCCGAGGTTGAAAAGGCCGATGCCGATGCCGACCCGGTGATGCGGCTGGCCGTGACATCCGACCGGATGACAACGCCCGAAATCACCGATTACATCGACCGTTTCATCATCGACCGACTGGCCACACTGGATGGCGTGGCCAACGTCCGGGTCTATGGCGACCGGGCCTTTGCCGTGCGTATCTGGCTGGACCGCCGCGCACTGGCCGCGCGCAAGCTGACGGTCGAAGATGTGCAACAGGCCCTGCGCCGCAACAATGTCGAACTGCCCGCAGGCGAGGTTGAATCGCAAGACCGACAGCTGACCGTGCGTCTTGATAGCCGCTTGGCCAGCATCGAGGATTTCCGCGATGTCGTGCTGGATCGTGTGGCAGGCTATCCGGTGCGCCTGCGCGATGTTGCGCGGGTCGAACCGGGGGTGGAAAGCGACACCACCATTGCCCGCAGCGATGGCCGCGATGCGGTGGGTATGGCGATTCAACGTCAAAGCCAATCCAACACCCTTCAGATTTCCAACGCCGTGCGCGCCGAGGTGGCGCGTCTGACCCCCACCCTGCCCGAGGGCATGGAAATTATCATCGGTTCGGATGACGCGCTGTTTGTCGGCGCGTCGATCCGCGAGGTTGTCACCGCATTGGTGATCTCGCTGGTGCTGGTGGTGTTGGTGATCTTGCTGTTCCTGCGCAGCGTCCGGGCCACGCTGATCCCGGCAATCACCATCCCTGTGTCGCTGCTTGGATGCGTGATCTTGATCGCCACCTGGGGGTTTTCGATCAACACCCTGACGTTGCTGGCTCTACTGCTGGCCATCGGGCTTGTGGTCGACGATGCCATCGTGGTTCTGGAAAACATCCAACGCCGGATCGAAAACGGGGAAACCCCGCTTGTGGCCGCCGTCAAAGGCGCGCGGCAGGTGACCTTTGCGGTGCTGGCCACCTCGGTCACGCTGATTGCGGTGTTTGTGCCCCTGTCATTCATGCCGGGCCAGGTTGGTAAACTGTTTGTCGAGTTTGGCTGGGTCATGGCCGGCACGGTGGCGATCTCGACCTTTGTGGCTTTGACGGCCTGCCCCGCGCTCGCATCCAAAGTGCTCAAACCCGGCACGGGTGTTGCACCAACCGATGAATATGCGCCGCGTGGATGGTTGCAAACCGGCTATGCCGCGCTTTTGGCCCGCGCCCTGCGCGCGCCGCTTGTGGTGCTGGCGATTGGGTTTACGGTGACAGCGGGCGCGTATGTGTTCTACGACACCCTGCCCCGCGAACTGGCCCCGCGCGAAGACCGCGGTGTCGGGTTTGTGCCGCTCAGCGCCCCGCAAGGCAGCACTGTCGCCTATTCCGATCAAGCCGCCCGTCAGGTCGAAGACATCCTTGCACCGCTGCGCGAGGAAGGGATCATCGAAACCGTGTTCACCTTCACAGGATGGGGGAACAGGGCGTTTCGCTCGTTTGTGGTGTTCCGGCTGGTCCCCTGGGAGGACCGCGATGTGCCGATATCCGACGTGGTCGGCCGCATCGCGCCGCGAATGGCCGAAGTCACCATTGCGCGGGGCTTTCCGGTCACGCCGGCCGGTCTTGGCTTGCGCGGAAGTTCCACACCCGTTCGCGTGGTGATCGGCGGGCCGGATTTCGATAGCGTCAAAGACTGGTCACAGCAAATGCTGGACCGGGCCGAACAGATTGAGGGGTTGGTCAACCCAGAGATCAACTTTGAACAAAATCTACCGCAACTGGATGTCACGATTGATCGCGAACGCGCCGACGATCTTGGCATTTCAGTCGAGACCATCGCCAATACTATGCAGACCATGCTGGCGTCACGAGAGATGACCACATTTGTCAGTCGGGGCCGCGAATACCCGGTTATCGCGCAGGCCGAAGAGGCTGATCGCCGCACGCCGTCCGATATCAACAACATCTTTGTGCGGTCCGGCGATGGTCAAACACTGGTGCCACTCGGGGCTTTGGTCACGCTAGATGAAAACGCCGCCGCGCCGTCGTTGCGCCGGTTTGACCGGTTGCCTTCGATCCAGCTGTCGGGTGCCTTGGCCCCCGGCACCGAGCTGGGCACCGTCTTGGGCCAGATCGAGGCGGCGGCAGACGAGATCCTGCCCGCCGAAGCCGCACTGGGCTACGAAGGGCAATCGCGCACCTTCAAGGACACATCAGCCGGTGTGGGCCTTGTGTTTGCGTTGTCGCTGCTGATCGTGTTTCTGGTGCTGGCCGCGCAATTCGAAAGCTTTTTGCACCCGATCACGATCCTGCTGACCGTGCCTGCCGGGGTGGCCGGGGCGATTTATGCGATGGCCCTTGGGGGGCTGTCGCTCAATGTTTACAGTCAGATCGGGATTATCTTGTTGATCGGGCTGGTGGCCAAGAACGGCATCTTGATCGTCGAATTCGCAAATCAGCTTCGCGACGAAGGTCTTGAGGTGCGCGATGCCGTCTTGCAGGCTGCTGTGCTGCGTCTGCGACCGATCATGATGACGGTGATTTCAACCGTTCTGGGCGCATTGCCGCTGGTGCTGGCAACCGGCGCCGGGGCCGAAAGCCGCAACGCCATCGGCACGGTCATCATCGCGGGGTTGTCCTTGGCGACGGTCTTGATGCTGGTGGTTACCCCGGTTCTATACAATTTGTTGGCCCGCTTTACGCGGCCTCGGGGTGCCGTTGAAAAAGCGTTGGAAGCCGAATTGAAACAGAGCCAACAGGCCAGTTGATCCCAAAGTGACCATACGCTGATTTCCGCCAAAGATGTGGAAACCGGCCTTTATTCGCTGCAAAATCAAGGTATGACTTGGCCAGTCATGGGGGTATTTTTGGGAATCACGCGGCCATTTCTGACGCGCTTGGGGGCGCTCGTGCTCTGCTCGGGGCTATGGGCGGCCCCTGCCCTTGCGGCCGAATGGGGCTTGGTCGCGCCCGGCGCTCCGGATGACCTTGGCGACAGGTTGCGCGCTGCATCAACCGTGGGCGACACGGTTGAGCGTGACACGGCAACGCGTCAGGATCTCCTTGCCGCCGCGCAGGCGGATTACGCGCGGATGGTCGGGGTGCTGTATCAAGCGGGCTATTACAGCGGCACCGTCAATATCGCCGTCGATGGCCGCGAGGCTGCCGATATTCCGCCGCTTTCGCCCCCCGATCAGGTCAGCCAGATTGCCATTCTGGTCCAATCCGGGCCAAAATTTGCCTTCTCGACCGCCCGCGTGACACCTTTGGCCCAAGGCACCGAGTTGCCAGATGGGTTTGCACCGGGCCAGCCCGCGCCAAGCGATCTGATCGGTGATGCGGCGCGTGCTGGCGTGGACGGCTGGCGTGCACTTGGCCATGCCAAGGCCAAGATCGCCGCTCAGGACATCACCGCCAACCACACGCAGCGCCGACTTTCGGCTGACATCACCCTGACACCCGGTCCGCGGCTGCGGTTTGGGCAATTGCAGGTGCCCAACACGGGGGCCGTCAGGCCCGAACGTATCCGGGCAATTGCGGGGCTGCCTTCGGGTCAGGTGTTTTCACCCGATGATCTGGAGGAGGCCGCACAACGGCTGCGCCGCACCGGTGCGTTCAGTTCCGTCAAGCTCACCGAGGCCGACACCATCAGCCCCGGTCAACGGCTTGATATCGACGCCGGGCTGGTTGATGCCAAGCCCCGCCGCATCGGCGCGGGATTAGAGCTGTCGTCACTGGAAGGATTTGGGCTTTCGGCGTTCTGGATGCACCGTAACCTTCTGGGCGGCGCTGAACGCTTGCGGATCGAAGGCGAGGTCAAAGGCATCGGCGGCGACTCGGGTGGCATTGATTACCGATTGTCCGGGCGATTTGACCGGCCCGCCACGTTTACGCCGGACACCGGGGTTTACCTTGAGGCCACGCTGCAAGAAGAAGACGAACCCGATTATCGCGAGCGCAGCCTACAAGTTGGCGGCGGCGTCACTCATATTTTTAACGACACGCTGACCGGTGAAGCGGGTATCGCCTATCGCTATTCCGAGATCGACGACGATCTGGGCTCGCGCACCTTGGAACATCTGCTGCTGCCGGTCAGCCTGACATGGGACAGCCGCGATGATCCGCTGGATGTGCGCAACGGCTATTACCTTGATATGAATGTGACCCCGTTTGTTGGATTGAACGAAGACACAGCCGGGGCTTGGGTCATGGGGGATGCCCGCGGCTATTGGGGCTTTGGCAAGGATGATCGTTTTGTGCTGGCCGCACGGGCGCAAATCGGATCGGTCAACGGCGCAAGCCTGACAGAGCTGCCACCCGGCATGCTGTTCTTCTCAGGCGGGGCGGGCACCGTGCGCGGCCTGCCCTATCAGGATCTGGCGATTGATCTGGGTGGCGGGCGGCGCGTTGGCGGGCGCTCTTTCATGGCGTTTTCAGGTGAAGTGCGCGCGCCGCTCAGGGGCGATTTTTCGGCTGTGGCCTTTTATGATGTCGGGTTTGTCGGGCGTGACAGCTGGAGCGCGGATAACGGCGATTGGCATAGCGGCATCGGGCTGGGTCTGCGCTATGCTACCGGCATCGGGCCGATCCGTGTGGATGTGGCCACCCCTGTCGATGGGGGAAGCCGCGGGGATATTGAGCTTTATATTGGCATCGGGCAGGCCTTTTGATGCGTAAACTTCTGAGCATACTCCTTGTCTGTGTCTGGACGGTCCCAGTCGTGGCGCAAGACGCCGACGACCTCCGCGAGCGCGGCATTTTGCAAAGTTTCATCGAAGACAACCTGTCTGCTGCGGGCCGCGAGGTGCGGATCAGCGGTTTTGAAGGCGCGCTGTCCTCTCAGGCGACGCTGGACGAGATGACAATCGCCGACGCCGAGGGCATATGGCTGACCCTGCGGGGGGTGACGCTGGACTGGACACGCAGCGCGCTGTTGCGCGGTCGCCTTGAAGTCAACCAACTAAGCGCCGATCAAATCATTTTGCCCCGCCTTCCCGTCAGCAAAGATGGGCTGGATACCAAGGACGCGGCCGCCGCGCCGTTTGCCCTGCCCGATTTGCCAGTGTCTGTTCGCATCGACCAATTGCAAGCTGGCAGCTTTTCGCTTGGCGCCCCCATTCTGGGCGAGGCGTTGGAGCTGTCCGTGCTTGGGTCATTGTCTTTGGCGGATGGGGACGGTCAGGCCGATCTGGATATTGACCGTCTCGACGGCGAGGGCACCTTTGCGCTTGCGGCAGGATATTCCAACACTACCAAAGAGCTGTCGCTAGACCTTGAGGTGAACGAAGGGCAAGGCGGCATTCTTTCGGGGATGATGAACCTGCCCGAACGTCCCGCCCTTGGATTGACGGTGAAAGGCGCAGGGCCGTTGGATGCCTTTGAGGCCCGGTTGGCCCTGACCCGCAATGGCGTTCGCCACCTTGAGGGCACCCTGCGCACCGAACCTGCCACAGATACCGAAGAAGACCCGGGCAACGATAGGATTGCGCAACGCTTCAGCGCGCAATTGAATGGCGACATACAGCCATTCTTTACGCCCGAACTGCAGGCCTTCTTCGACGGACGCTCAACATTAAAGCTGAACGGCTGGCGCACCACGGAGGGTGCAACCGTTCTGGATGATTTCAGCTTGCGCACCGCACAAATGGCCCTGTCAGGACAGCTGGCACTGGATTCGCGCAATTGGCCGCGTCGCTTTGCGGTGTCAGGCCGGATCGGCAGCCCGAGCGGTCTGGTTCGTTTGCCTGTCCCGGGCGCGGCTGTCCGGATCGCAGGGGCCAATATTCAGGCCGATTACGATGCCGCACAAGGAGATCGCTGGACGGCCAACCTGCGCCTGCGCGATCTGCGGCACGACGGGGTGCGCGTTGGCCAAGCCAATCTTGAAGCCCGTGGGCGTATCAGCCCGCAGGTGCCCCGCGATGTCAGCGCCGATATCAGCTTTTCCACCAAAGCTGTCAGCCATGACAACGCCGATCTGGCGCAGGCCATTGGCCCCACCCCGCACGGCGCGCTTGGGCTGACGTGGCAAGATGATGCGCCCTTGCGCATTTCAGGACTGACGGTATCAAGCGGTGATGCGGAATTGCGGGCCGATGCCCGGCTGGACGCGCTGCGCGAGGGTGTTCCCATCACCGGGACAGCCGATCTTAGTCTTGGCAACCTTGCGCGCTTTGCGCCGCTGGCTGGCCGCGATCTGCAAGGCGCGGCGCAGGCCACGGTGTCGGGCAACGCCACGCTGCTCAGCGGTGCATTCGACGCGGATATCAGCGCACAAACCACCGGTCTGGCCGTGGGTGAGCCGCGTCTTGATGGCCTGTTAAAGCCGCAAACCGACTTGATCATCGCGGCCCGGCGCGACGAAACCGGCACCACCCTTGATCGTCTTTCCCTGTCCAGTTCCGCAATCAAAGCACAGATCAACGGAACGATCACGCCAGCCGCCGCCGATCTGAAGATCAGTGCCGAACTGCCCGATATCTCCTTGGCCGAGCCCCGTCTGAATGGCCCGCTGACCGTGCAGGGCGGTCTGGGTTGGAGGGATGGCGGCGTGATCCGGCTTGACGATGTCCAAGCGGCACTGGCGCAAACGCAATTGAACTTGTCGGGGACACTGGACCCGACCGATCCCAGCCTGCCGGTCAGTGGCGCGCTGTCGCTGAAGGCCGATGATTTGTCGCGGTTTTCGCGCTTGGCACAGCGCTCATTGGGCGGGCAACTGGGGCTTGAGGCCCAAGGCGATGGCGCGATCAAAGGCGACAGCGCCACGCTTAGCGCCGATCTGACCGGGCAAAACCTGCGCACGGGGATCGCGACGCTGGACGATATGTTGACCGGGGCAATCAGTGCCAGCCTTGATGCCAGCCGCGCGCCGGAGGGTATCAGCCTACGCACGCTGCGCCTTGATGGGCCGCGTGTCTCTGTCACAGCAGACGGCAGCACACCCGGCGCGCCAATAGATGTTAACGCGCGCCTGTCGGATCTGGCGCTGTTGACGCCTGGCTTTGATGGGCCCGCACAGGCCACCGGCAGCTTTGTGCTGCGCGATGACATGGGCCGTGACATCGGCGTTGATCTGCACGCCTCCGGCCCGGCGGGCACCACCGCGACTGTTTCGGGCGATATTCGCGATCTGGGCCAATCTCTTGAGCTTGCCCTGACCGGGGCCGCGCCTTTGGAATTGGCCAACCGGTTCATTGCGCCCCGATCTGTCGAAGGGCGCTCTGAGTTTGATTTGCGCGTGTCCGGCGCACCGGCGCTTGGGTCTGTTTCCGGGCGCGTCACGCTGGCCGATGGGCGCGTTGCCCTGCCGACGCTGTCCGCCGCCTTTGCAAATCTGCAAGGCGGCATCGACCTGCGCAACGGCAGCGCCGAGATCAGCATCACCGCCGATGGCCGCGAAAGTGGATCATTGGCCGTGAACGGCCCGATCGACCTGCAGCCGCCCTATTCCGCCAATCTGACCGTGCTGCTGAACGCCTTGGGCCACAGCGACCCGGATTTGTACAAGACCAAGGTCAGCGGAGTTGTTTCCATGACCGGGCCATTGGCAGGTGGCGCGCAGATCGGTGGACAGTTGCAACTGGGCGACACCGAGATTCGTGTGCCGTCCTCGAACTTGGCCAACGTCGGGTTGTTACCGCAAATCCGACATGTCGACGAACCGCCCGCTGTCACCGAAACCCGCCGCCGGGCGGGCCGTATTCAGCAGGCCGAGCCCGATGCGGCAGGCCCCGCTTACGGGCTTGACCTGACGATCCTTGCCCCCAACCGAATTTTCGTGCGGGGGCGCGGGCTGGATGCGGAACTGGGCGGGCGCTTGCGCGTGACCGGCACCACGAATGACGTTGTGCCAAGCGGCATGTTCGAATTGATCCGTGGCCGGTTGGATATATTGGGCAAACGCCTGACCCTGACGGAGGGGCGCGTTGATCTGCGCGGCGCGTTCGACCCCTATCTGCGCTTCGTTGCCGAATCTGATGCCGATGATGTGACCTTGCGTGTGGTTGTCGAAGGTCTGGCCAGCGAGCCGGACATCCGCTTCACCTCGTCCCCGGACCTGCCGCAAGAAGAGGTCGTGGCCCGCCTGATCTTTGGCCGTGGCCTTGATAGTATCTCGCCGTTTCAGGCCGCGCAGTTGGCGGCGGCGGTGGCCACGCTGGCCGGGCGGCTTGATGATGGGTTGCTGGGCGGGCTGCGCGAATCCGTCGGCCTGAGCAACCTTGATGTCACAACCTCTGACACAGGGGCCACGCAACTCAGTGCTGGGGCCTATATCAGCGAAAACATTTATTCCGAGATCAGCGCCGACAGCAGCGGCGAACAACAAATCGACCTCAACATCGATCTGTCGCGCAATGTCACCGTCAAAGGACGGCTGAATTCAGAAGGCAATACCGGCATCGGTATCTATTTCGAGAAAGATTATTGATCCGCCCCAGCCGTCAGCGGCGCGGCGCAGCGTTTGAACCTTGGCACAAGCAGTGGTATGTTACCGCTAACGCCACTTCAGGCACGTCGCCATCATAGTTACGGACTGGACCATATCATGCCACTCCACCCCACAATTCTGGACGTCACAGACCGCATTCGCCACCGATCGGCCAAGACACGCGAGACATATCTTGCGCGCATACAGGCTGCCGCGCATGCTGGGCCAAACCGGGCGCATCTAAGCTGTGGCAACGCCGCGCATGCCTATGCCGCGATGGGCGACGACAAGGACCGCCTTGCCGCGACACGCGCGCCTAATCTGGGGATCGTCACCGCCTATAACGATATGCTGTCGGCGCATCAGCCGTTTGAAAGCTTTCCACAGCTGATCAAGCAAGCCGCGCGCGCAGCGGGCGGCACGGCGCAAGTGGCGGGCGGGGTTCCGGCGATGTGCGATGGCGTCACCCAAGGCCAACCGGGGATGGAGCTGTCGTTGTTTTCGCGCGATGTCATCGCGCTGGCGGCCGGTGTGGCGCTCAGCCATAACACCTTTGATGCGGCAGCGTTTCTGGGTGTGTGCGACAAGATCGTGCCGGGGCTTGTGATCGCCGCGGCCACCTTTGGCCACATCCCGGCGGTGTTCATGCCTGCCGGTCCGATGACCTCGGGCTTGCCCAACGACGAAAAATCCAAAGTGCGCCAGAAATACGCCGAGGGCCAGATTGGCCGTGATGAATTGATGGCCGCCGAAATGGCCAGCTATCACGGCCCCGGCACCTGCACCTTTTACGGCACCGCCAACACCAACCAGATGCTGATGGAGTTTATGGGCCTGCACTTGCCGGGAGCCAGCTTTGTCACCCCCGGCACGCCGCTGCGCGATGCGCTGACCTGTGCGGCGACCGACCGCGCGCTTGCGATCACGGCGCTTGGCAATGCCTATACGCCCGCCGGTGAGGTGTTGGATGAACGCGCCTTTGTGAACGGCATGGTTGGCCTGATGGCTACAGGCGGGTCAACCAACCTTGTGCTGCACCTGCCTGCCATGGCGCGGGCGGCGGGGATCATCCTGCTGCCCGAGGATTTTGCTGCGGTCTCGTCCGTCACGCCCCTGATGGCCAAGGTCTATCCCAACGGTCTGGCCGACGTGAACCA
Source organism: Roseovarius gahaiensis (assembly GCF_011601345.1). Classification (GTDB taxonomy): domain Bacteria; phylum Pseudomonadota; class Alphaproteobacteria; order Rhodobacterales; family Rhodobacteraceae; genus Roseovarius; species Roseovarius gahaiensis. Next base: position 40,428 of record NZ_JAAORB010000016.1, on the reverse strand, counting down.
TTTTCACGCGGCAGGCGGCCTGCAATACATGATCGCCCAACTGCTGGATGCGGGTCTGTTGCAGGACGATGTCAAAACCGTCGCCGGGCCGGGGCTGTCGCGCTACACGCACGAGCCGAAGCTGAGCCAAGATACCCTTGTCTGGACAGATGGCCCTGACACATCCGGGAATGAGAAAATCTTGCGCCCTGCATCTGACCCTTTTAAGGCCACCGGCGGGCTACAGGACATGGCGGGCAATCTGGGCACCGGGATCATGAAGGTGTCTGCCGTCGCCCCCGATCTGCACATGATCGAAGCGCCCGCGCGCATCTTTGAGGATCAAGAACAGGTCAAGGCCGCGTTTCGCGCCGGGGAGTTTACCGGGGATTGCATCGTGGTGGTGCGCTTTCAGGGGCCGCGCGCCAACGGAATGCCGGAACTGCACGGGCTGACCCCCATTTTGTCGGTCCTGCTGGACCGGGGGCTAAAGATCGCACTGGTCACCGATGGCCGCATGTCGGGCGCGTCGGGCAAGGTGCCCGCCGCGCTGCATGTCAGCCCCGAGGCGGCGCTTGGCGGCCCGCTGGCGCGCTTGCAGGATGGCGATATTCTACGTGTTGACGCTCGCGCCGGACGGCTTGAGGTTTTGACCGACGGCGCGCTAGACCGCGAAGCAGCCACGCCCGATCTGTCGGCCAATACCCACGGCACCGGGCGCGAGTTGTTCGAGCTTTTCCGCCAATCCGCAGGCCCCGCCACCTTGGGCGCCTCGCCGCTTTTGCCGACGGAGCCGCAGACATGACAAAGGGCATGACCCCGCAAGAGGCCAGCCGCCAAACCCGCGCCCTGTGCAGCCTTGCGCCGGTGATCCCTGTTCTGGTGATCGACGATGCCAGCACCGCCGCGTCATTGGCGCAGGCGCTTGTGGCGGGCGGCCTGCCGGTGCTTGAGGTCACCCTGCGCACCCCGGCGGCCCTTCAGGCGATCCACTTAATGTCACAGGTCGAGGGCGCAATCGTCGGCGCGGGCACGGTTCTGACACCCGAAGATGTGGCAGCCTGCAAAGGGTCGGGGGCGCGCTTTGCCGTGTCACCGGGCAGCACGCCCCGCCTGCTGGACGCGTGCGAGGCCACCGCCCTGCCCCTGCTGCCCGGCGCGGCCACCGCCACCGAGGTCATGCACCTGCTGGAGCGCGGCTATGACATGCTCAAGTTCTTTCCTGCCGAGGCGTCGGGCGGGTCGGCCGCGCTGAAAGCGCTTGGTGCACCTCTGCCACAGGCCACATTTTGCCCGACCGGCGGAATCAGCCCAACCAACGCGCCGGATTACCTGCGCCTGTCCAACACGCTGTGCGTCGGCGGCAGTTGGGTAGCCCCGTCGGAAGCCGTGAAAGCCCAGAATTGGGCTACAATTACCGATCTGGCACGCGCCGCGCGCGGCCTGTCGGGCAACAATTAGAACGGCGCAACCGCCCTATTGCGCGGCACCGGTTTCCAATGATCTGAAATGCCCGACAACCGCCTTGCGCGCGACACCGATGTGATATTCCATCGCGGCGCGCGCCCTATCTTCATTGCCGGTTTCCAGTGCCTCGATGATCAGAAAATGATTGCGTGCCACCAGTCCGGGTTCGTCAAACACACGCTCGATCAATGCGGTGCAAGCTTGAATTTCAGACGCCAGATTGTCGAACACCGTCAAAAACCGTCCATTGCCACTCGCCTCGACGATGCAGCGGTGAAACTGCAAATCCACGCCGATCTGATAGATCAACTGATTCTCGCTGGCCGAGGTTATCATCTCTTCGATCTGCGCCAGCAAAACCGGCATGATCTGCGCAACACGGCCTTCGCGCACGACCCGCGCAATCGCTTCGCGTTCGATGCACAGGCGCAGTTCATATAGCGAATCGAGGTCGGTCGCGTCGATGGTGCGCACAAAAAATCCGCGGTTGGCCTTGGACACAAGCAAACCGGCACTTTCCAGCAGCCGTCCGGCCTCGCGCACCGGGGCGCGGCTGACGCCTAAATCCCGCGCGATCACCGATTCCGCCACCCTGTCACCGGGTTTTAGCCGCCCGGACACAATTGCATCGGTCAGCATTTGCGCGATGCGTTGCGACAGCGCATCGCGGGCAAGCGGCTTGAAAAGTGGATCAGCGTCGCGGTTCATGACGTAACGCTATCGCCATGATTGTCGGCTGTCGACAATTTTGCTTGACTTTGGCCAGCGGCCCCGATGAACCTATCTCCACGCGAGGGGCAGGCATTGCCCGCCCCAGACACAACAGACCGCCAAAAGACCGGAACCATCGGCATGGCATGAACGAGATAGTCCGGCAAGCGCACATGGCTTTATCATAAGCCCGCGTGCGGCACCCGGCCCATTTCAATAGGGAGATACATATGAGAAACCTTGTAACCGCATCGCTTTTAACAGTTGCAATGGGCCTGCCGGCTGCGGCGCAAGACTCCGGTGGGCGCCTTGATATCGTGCTTCAGCCCGAACCACCCAGCCTGATGCTCGGAATGGTTCAGAACGCCCCGACCCAGCTCGTGGCGGGCGATATCTTTGAAAGCCTGCTGCGCTACGATACCGATCTGAACCCACAGCCGTCCTTGGCGAAATCATGGGAGATTTCCGAGGATGCGTTGACCTATACGTTCAAGCTGCATGAGGATGTCAAATGGCATGACGGGGAACCGTTCACCTCGGCTGATGTGGTGTTTGCCGTGGACAAGCTGTTGCGCGAAACCAACCCGCGCCTGCGGGTCAGTCTTGAGCATGTAGAATCGATCACCGCCCCTGATGACCACACCGTGGTTTTCCAACTGAAAAACCCGTTTGGCCCGTTTATCGGTGTGTTCGAGGCCGGCACCATGCCGATCCTGCCCAAGCATATCTATGAAGGCACCGATTACTTGAACAACCCTGCCAACAACACACCCATCGGCACCGGGCCTTACAAGTTCAACGAATGGGAAAAGGGCAACTATATCCATCTGGTCAAGAACGAAGATTACTACCTCGATGATCAGCCCTATCTGGACGAAGTCTATTATCGCATCATCCCCGATGCCGCATCCCGCGCGGTTGCCTTTGAAAACGGCGAGGTTGATGTTTTGCCCGGTGGTTCGGTCGAAAACTGGGATGTGAAACGCTTGGTGGAGATGGACGGCGTCTGCTCAACCGGGAAGGGCTGGGAATATTTCGCCCCGCACGCCATGGCGTGGATGAACAACCGCGAAGGCCCGACCGCAGACAAGAATTTCCGCAAGGCGGTGATGTATGCCATGGACCGCGAATTTGTCAGGGACGTGATCTGGAACGGGTTTGGCAAAGTCGCAACCAGCCCGGTCTCGTCCAAGACGAACTTCTACACCGACGATACGATCATGTATGATCACAACGCCGAAAAGGCCGAGGAAATGCTGGCCGCGTCCGGGTATGACGGTGAAGAGGTCCGCATCCTGCCCCTGCCCTATGGCGAAACATGGCAGCGTTGGGCCGAGGCGATGAAGCAGAACCTTGACGAGGTTGGCATCAACAGCACCGTCGTGGCCACCGATGTGGCGGGCTGGAACCAGAAACAATCCGATTGGGATTTCGATATCGCCTTCACCTACCTGTATCAATACGGCGATCCGGCTTTGGGGGTGTCGCGTAGCTACCTTAGCTCGAACATCGAAAAGGGCAGCCCTTGGAACAACGTGGCAGGCTATGTCAACGAAGAGGTGGACGCCATGTTTGACGAGGCCGCGGTTGCCGCGACACCCGAAGCCCGCCAAGAGCTGTACACCAAGATCCAACAGCAATTGGTCGACGATGTGCCGGTCGCATGGCTGCTTGAGATCGAATTCCCAACGATCTACCGCTGCGAGGTCAAGGATCTGGTCACCACGGCCATCGGCGTGAATGACGGCCTGCGCGACGCGTGGATCGAACAATAAACGCACCGCTTAACGTCTGTCGGCCCGGCCCTTGGTTGGGCCGACAGGTCAGATGTCCCGTCTCAACAGACAACCCGTCAGGTTTAATTGAATGACACTTGCCGCCGCGATTTTTGGGCGTGCCGCAAAGGCGCTGATCACCCTTTTGCTGATCGTCATCCTGAATTTCTTTCTGATCCATGCCGCCCCCGGTGACCCCGCCATGGTCATGGCGGGTGAAGCAGGTGCAGCCGATGAACAGTTCATCCAGCAGTTGCGCGAACAATTCGGGCTCGACCAGCCGCTTTACGTGCAGTTTTGGAACTATGTCTCGGGCGTTTTGCAACTGGACCTTGGCTATTCCTACCGCCAGCAAATGCCGGTGCTGGACCTGATCCTTGATCGCCTGCCCGCTACCTTGCTGCTGACGCTGACCGCCTTTGGCATGTCCTTGCTTCTTGGGGTGGTCTTCGGGATGGCCGCCGCCGCACGGCAAGGCAAATGGGGCGACAGCGCGATCACCTCGATGGCGCTGCTGTTTTACGCCACACCGCTGTTCTGGGTGGCGCTGATGGCGGTGGTCCTGTTCTCGGTCAAGCTGGGTTGGTTTCCGGCCTTCGGTTACGGGACCGTCGGCGCAGATCTGTCGGGCTTTGAGATGGTTCTCGACCGGTTACGACATTTGTTCCTGCCCGCGCTGACCTTGGGGCTGTTCTTCATGGCCGTTTACCTGCGCATGACACGGTCTTCGGTGCTTGAGGTTAGCCAGATGGATTTCGTCAAGACCGCCCGTTCCAAGGGACTGACTGAGGGCACGATCCGCCGCCGCCACATCCTGCGCAACGCCCTGTTGCCGGTGGTCACACTGGCAGGCCTGCAAGCGGGCCAACTGGTTGGCGGTGCGGTTTTGACCGAAACGGTGTTTGCATGGCCCGGCATTGGACGGCTGATGTTCGAAAGCCTGACCGCCCGGGATTACAACACCTTGCTGGGCGTGTTCCTTGTGTCTGCGGCCATGGTTATCGCCTTCAATATCATCACCGATATAGTCTATCGGCTGATCGACCCGCGGATTTGAGGAGGCTAAACGATGATGGATTTCCTCAAACGCTTTTCGCGCAATCGCGGCGCTGTTATCGGCGCGCTGATCTTGATCACGGTGATCTTGCTGGCCGTGTTCGCGCCGCTGATCTATCCCGACAGCCCTTGGAAAATGGTGCAGCGGCCATTCCTGCCGCCGTTCAGCACCGAAGGCTTTCCGTTGGGCACCGATACATTGGGCCGTGACGTGGCCGCCGGGCTGGTGCATGGCGCGCGGGTGTCGCTGATCGTTGGGTTGGTTTCGACGCTGGTGGCGCTTTTGATCGGGGTGCCGCTTGGGGCCTTTGCCGGTTTCTACGGCGGCCTGATCGACGACGGCGCCATGCGCTTTACCGAGTTTTTTCAGACCATCCCCAATTTCGCACTGGCGATCGTTCTTGTCGCGATCCTAGAGCCGACCCTGCCCACCATCACATTGGCCATCGCCATTGTCAGTTGGCCCCCGGTGGCGCGTCTCGTCCGGGCCGAGGTGCTGTCTTTGCGCAAGCGCGAATTCGTCGATGCTGCGCGGCTGGCCGGGCTGTCGAATAGCCGCATCCTGTTTGGCCATGTGCTGCCCAATGCGATGTCGCCAATCATCGTGATGGCGTCGCTGATGGTGGCGACGGCAATCTTGCTGGAAAGCTCGCTGTCGTTTCTTGGGCTTGGTGACCCCAATATCATGAGCTGGGGTTACATGATCGGCGCGGCGCGCACGGTGATCCGCTCGGCATGGTGGCTGAGCTTTATTCCAGGTGTGGCGATCCTGTTGACCGTGTTGGCGCTGAACCTGATCGGCGAAGGCCTGAACGATGCGCTGAACCCGCGCTTGGCCAGAAAGGGACGCTGACCGATGGAACCCGTTCTTTCCATTCGCAACCTTGCGATTTCCCTGCCGCCGGGGGCGGATCGCGACTATGCCGTTCAGAATGTTGAATTCGATCTGAACGCCGGCGAGATCCTGTGTGTCGTGGGTGAATCCGGCTCGGGCAAGTCGATGACGGCAAATGCGTTGATGGGCCTGTTGCCCGATCAGGTAGCGGTGGCGCAAGGCTCTGCCATTTTTGAGGGCCGCGATCTGCTGGCCCTGCCCGATACCGAGCGGCGCAAACTGCGCGGTGACCGGATCGGCATGATCTTTCAGGAGCCGATGACCGCGCTCAACCCGCTGATGCGCATTGGCGACCAGATCACCGAGGTGTTCGAAGCCCACAATCGCCACACCCCGACCGAACGGCGCGAAAAGGCACTGGCCCTGATCCAAGAGGTCGGCCTGCCCGACCCCGAAAAGATCATCCGCGCCTATCCGTTCCAACTGTCCGGCGGGCAGCGGCAGCGCGCCATGATCGCGATGGCCTTGGCCCTTGATCCGGCGATCCTGATCGCGGATGAGCCCACCACCGCGCTTGACGTGACAACACAGGCGCAAATCCTTGACCTGATCAAGACAATCCAGCAGCGCCACGGCATGGCGGTGATGTTCATCACCCATGATTTCGGCGTCGTCGCCGAAATCGCCGACCGTGTGATCGTCATGCGCTATGGAGACATCGTCGAACAGGGCAGCGCCGATGATGTGCTGACCACCCCGCAGCACGCCTACACACAAGCCCTGCTTGCAGCGATTCCCACCGATAGCGTGCCAACCCCCGTTCCGGTGACCTCCGCCCCGGTTCTTGAGGTGCGTGATCTGCGCAAAACCTTTGTCACCTCGGGAGGCATGTTCAAACCCAAGCGCAGTGTCACGGCGATTGACGGAGTCTCGTTCACTATCGCGCGCGGCGAAGTTTTGGGCATCGTCGGCGAATCCGGCTCGGGCAAATCCACAGTCGGGCGCGCCATCGTCCGGCTGGTCGAGGCTGATAGCGGCGAGGTGATCCTTGATGGTCAGGACATGAACAGCCTGACCGCCGCGGAATTGCGCAGCGCCCGCCGCCGGGTGCAAATGATCTTTCAAGATCCTTACGCCTCGCTCAACCCGCGCAAGAAAATCCTGCATGCTTTATCCGAAGGGCCGATTGTGCAAGGCGTGCCAAAGGCGCAGGCCTATGCCCGCGCACGCGAGTTGCTGGAAATCGTCGAACTGGACGCTGGCGCCGCCGATCGCTACCCGCACGAGTTCTCCGGCGGTCAGCGGCAACGCATCGGCATCGCCCGCGCCTTGGCGATGGACCCTGACCTGATCATCGCGGATGAGGCCGTGTCAGCGCTGGATGTGTCCATTCAGGCACAGGTGCTTGACCTGCTGCGCGACCTGCAAAAGCGGCTGAACCTGTCGTTGATGTTTATCACCCACGATATGCGCGTGGCCGCCCAGTTGTGTGACCGTGTGGCGGTGATGCAGCACGGCAAGCTGGTGGAAATTGGCCCCGTGTCCGAGGTGTTCCTCACCCCAAAGGCCGACTACACCCGCAGCCTGTTGGCCGCCGTGCCGGGCACGGATTGGTAGGAGAGCGCAGCTTTGGGCAGGACGTCATCTGTTACAGCCCGAAGCCGACGTGGCCCGAAGCCGCCGGACAGGTTAGAGCAGACCTTTACGCGGGGTCAGTCTAGCTGGCAGAGCGGAATTTGCTGCCGGTCCTTCGATGCCCCACTCGGAATCAAGGCCGAAGGCCGCCGCGCATCGCCTGACCGTCCCGCGGTCTGGCGATTTGGCGGGGCTTGGTGCGTGGCCTGACTGAAGCAATGACTAGGCAGGCATAAAGCTCTGCATCTCGCAGGTCGGATCGCCAGCCCACGGTCAGGCGATGCGCGGCTTGTTCCAGCGGCCGATTGGGGCCCTGACCAGCCCTTAGCCGCCCTAAGGCGTGAATGTGCGCTTTGTAATTCTGAGGCAGTAATCTGGGTCAGTGATGTGACACAAAAGTCAGTTTTGCGCGACATCTGACAGTTTGGAAATGGCGGTCCTGACAGGATTCGAACCTGTGACCCCTTGCTTCGGAGGCAAGTACTCTATCCAGCTGAGCTACAGGACCGCGTATAAGCGCCTTCTAACCTGTCCCAAAACCCTGTGCAATCCCATAGTTTCCGGGGCGTTTCTGGATATTTTGCACCGTATAATTTTCACCGTGGCGCGGTTTGTTTTCTAAGTCACTGGCGCTCAAAGATAGGCTCTGGCACTCTTGGGGCCGCGCGTTGTCCGGCGGTCATATACTTGCCTGTTGTGGCACAGGCCAAAGCGCGCGGGCCTGACATGGGATATCAAAGCCCCGATGTTCCGGCTTGCACCTGCGGGGCAGATGCGGCGTTATGGCTGCAATTGTTAAGTTTGATGAATGAGACTTGAATGCTGAATGCCCCGCTTTGGTTGTTGATTGCCCTGCAAGGCGCCGTTTCTGCGGCCAGTCTTGTGGTCGAGATCGTGGCAGGCCGAATGATGGCCCCCTATGTCGGCATGTCCCTTTATACATGGACCGCGATCATCGCCGTTGTGTTGGCGGGGTTTTCCGCCGGGCATTGGTGGGGCGGCCGCGTGGCCGAGCGCCCTGCTCCGCGTGCCATGGCATCGACCGGGTGGGCCTTGCTGGCCGCCGCCCTGACCACGGCCATCGCCGGGGGCGTTTTGCGGCTCACCGCTATGCCGGTGCTGGATGTTGTGGCCAATCCGGTTTGGGGCATCACGGTGCTGTGCGCAGCGGCGTTTTTTGCGCCGTCTTTCTTTGCCGGTGTGCCAGCCCCGGTCTTGGCGCAGATTGCCGTCAGCGGGGCTGATAAATCAGGTCGCGCGCTTGGGGCCATGTTCGCTGCGGGGGCGATCGGCGCAATCGCAGGCACCTTGTTGGCTGGCTTTGTCTTTATCTCGTGGTTGGGCAGCGCGCTGACCATCAGTATCGTCGCCATATGCTATGTCGTGGCGGCGCTGATTTGTTTTGGATTGGCGCGGCAGTTGAATTCGGCAGGCGTTTTTGTGCCGGCAGTAATTGCGTTTGCGATCTCGGGCAGCGCCGCGTTCATATCCAGCCCATGCGACACAGAAAGCCGCTATTTCTGCATCCGGACACAAGATATTTCGGCCATTTCCGACAGTCCGGTCAACCTGATGGTGATCGACCATTTGGCACATGGCATCAGCGCCCGCGACGCGCCGCGCGTCATGTTCACCGATCACGCCGCCATGCTGGACGGGCTTGCCCGGATGCGCATGGGCGACAGGCCGTTTTCGGCGTTTTTTGTGGGCGGTGGCACCTATTCCATCCCGCGTGCATGGACGGACCGAGGGATCGGCCCGATGACCGTGGCCGAGATCGACCCCTCCGTGACGCAAACCGCCGCGCGCGACTTCTGGTTTGATCCCGATAGCGTGACCGTGCTGCACGAAGACGCCCGCCGCGCGCTGCTGATCCGCCCCGACACCCGCTATGACGTGGTTGTGGGCGATGCTTTTGCCGATATTGCCGTGCCCTCACATCTGATCACACAACAGTTTTTCCAACTGGTGCAAGATCGGCTGACACCCGGTGGCGTGTTCGTGATGAACGTCATCGACTTCGAACACCGGCTTGAGGCTCTGGCGTCGATCCATCGCACCTTATCGGACGTGTTTGAAACCGTCGAAATCTGGACGGAACAGCGCGCGCCAGAACCGGGGCAACGAATGGTCTTTGTTCTGGTCGCCTCAGACAGTAAAAGCCCGGTGGACAGCCTGCTGCTGCCCGCCCCCGACAGAAAACGGTTTGGCGTTCTGTCGAAACGCTTTGAACACAGCATATTGGCCGACAAAGACGCTTTGGTCCTAACCGATGATTATGCTCCGATTGATCGGCTGCTTGGCCCCGGTTAACGCTCAGCCAAACAGATCATGCGCCAGTTCCAACGCGTCGATCAACGCATCCACCTCGTCGCGGGTGTTATACATCGCGAAGGATGCGCGGCAGGTGGCCGTCACGCCCAAATGCTCCATCAAGGGCCCGGTGCAATGCTGGCCAGCCCGCACGGCGACGCCTTTCTTGTCCAGAATCGTGCTGATGTCATGCGCATGGGCCGCGCCCTGCATGGTGAACGAAAAGATCGCCGCTTTGTCAGGCGTTGTGCCCTGAGTCGTCAACCAATTCAGCCCGTTAAGCTTGTCTTGGGCGTAGTGGCTCAGGTCGTCCTCGTGCGCCGCGATGGTCTCCATCCCGACATCCATCATGTAGTCGAGTGCGACACCTAGACCGATGGTTTGCACGATCCCCGGTGTGCCAGCCTCGAATTTCATCGGCGGGTCATTATAGCTGACCGCGTCTTTGCTGACCTCACGAATCATGTCGCCGCCCCCGATGAAGGGGCGCATTTCGGCCATGCGATCCTTGTGCACAAAAATCGCACCCGATCCGGATGGACCATAGAGTTTATGCCCGGTGATCGCATAGAAGTCACAGCCGATCTCATCGACATTCACAGGCATATGCACGGCTGCTTGGCTTCCGTCGACCAGCACCGGCACGCCTTTTTCGCGGGCCGCATCGCAGATCGTTTTGACATCCACCTTGGTGCCTAGAACGTTCGACAAATGCGTGATGGCCACCAGCTTCGTCTTGGGACCGATGGCATCAATCACTTTTTGCGGGTCAAGCGCACCTGTGGCGTCGGTATCGACCCATTTCAGGTTCACGCCTTGCCGCTCGCGCAGAAAATGCCATGGCACGATATTGGCGTGGTGTTCCATGACCGACAGGACAATCTCGTCGCCCGCCTGCATCCGTGGCATGGCCCAGCCGTAGGCGACCATGTTGATCCCCTCGGTGGTGCCGGAATTCAGGATGATCTGATCTTCATCCGCAACCCCCAGAAATCGTGCGATGGTCCCGCGAACGGCCTCGTATTTCTCGGTCGAAAGGTTGCTGAGGTAATGCAGGCCGCGATGCACATTGGCATATTCGTGCGAATAGGCCGTGGTGATGGCATCAATCACCACCTGCGGTTTCTGCGCCGATGCCCCGTTATCAAGGTAAACCAACGGTTTACCGTTCACCTCGCGGCTGAGAATCGGAAAATCGGCCCGGATCTTATTGATATCCAGCATCAGGAGGCCCCCACAAATAAGGCCGATATGGCCCCAAAGAAAATCGACATGCCAACCGTCACGCCTAGCAATGACACGATCAAGACACCGCCGGCCTTGAACATACTGTCAAACCCATGCGCCACGTTCAGAAGTGAAACGATAGCCCAAACCCACCAGATGACCATGGCAAGGATCACCAAAGAACTGAGCATTGGTAAAATTGCGCCCATAATCACCAAGCCAACCATCAAGACAAACGTCACCGCCTGAAGCCATGCCATCACGGCCAAGACATCGCGCAACTGCCCGGTGCCGCCCATCATGCGGCCAACATAGTAGATCACAAGCACGGATACGACGGCGCGTGCCCATTGCAGCAGCGCAAAAACCAACGGTGCGCTGTGCGCCGGCGAGGTCCGCATCAAATCGCTGAACTGATCCTCACCCATCGGGGCAAGCTGCATCAGCGACGCAAAAATAATCGACGTCACCACCGACACCAGCGACAGCGCCAACCACAGGCCCCGAATTGGCAGGTCCAGTGCCAGAACCTGTGCGCCCGCCTCTTTCGGGGCCTTTAGTGTCAGAACAAACAACTGTTTTATATTTACGGTGTTCACGATGTCCCCCAGCCTGCTTCGCGCAGGTTAGACAGCCAGAACCAAAGGAAAATGACAATCCAGATCACGCCAACAAGTTTCAACCCCGGTCCGGGCCCGACAAAGCCGGCAATAAGCCCATTCAACAACATCAGCGGGCTTGCCGCCAGAAATGCCCAGAACAGCGCCAGACGGCTGGTGTAGCCGTCACCCTGCCCACCAAAGCCGCGTTGCAACAGGTGACTGACAAAGGCCAGCGCATATAACACCAGCGGCATTATAAACACCCAACCCAATAATGCGCCGCCCAAAAGCGGGTTCAGCTCTTGTTCATTCAGATGCGCTTCACGGGCCAGACGGGGCCATTGACCGACGAACACCACAACGCAGGCCGCCATCACGAGCGCAAGGGCGCGGCCTTCGTTCTGGTCCATAGCCAAAAGCCGCCGAAAGACGGCCCGCGGCCCCTTGTAGGTGGCCGCGATATCCGTTGTGACAGGCATCAGCCGAGCCGACGGTCCAACCAGCCTTCCAGCCGGGAAACGATTATGTTGCGCAGGCTCTCGTCCTCGATTTCCTCGACGGCCTCGGCCAAAAAGGCCAGCGTCATCAAGTTGGTTGCGATATCCTCGGGCACACCGCGTGCACGCAGATAAAACAAGCCGTCCTCGTCAATCGCGCCGGTCGTCGACCCATGCGAACAGGCAACATCATCGGCGTAGATTTCCAGCTCGGGCTTGGCGTCAAACTCGCTATCGCCATCCAACAGCAAGGATTGGCTGATCTGATAGCCATCGGTTTTCTGGGCACCAGGCTTAACCAGAATTTTGCCTTGGAACACACCACGCGCGCCGTTGCGCAGCACTTTCTTGAACACTTGACGGCTTTCGCAATTGACCGCGTCATGAGTGATGAAAACCGTGTCGTCATGCAAGAAATCGCCATCGCCCACGCAGGCCCCCGCGACATGCGCCGCAGCGTTGTCGCCGGTCAGCTCAACCACACATTCGTTGCGCGTCAGAGCGCCATTGGCGGTCAGTGTAAAGGACTTGAATGTGCTTTCCTCGCCCAAGCGGGCGAACAGATGAGTGACCGCACGGCGTTCGTGATCACGGCCTTGGGTGCGCACGTGATGGAAGGTTGCACCATCCGCCACATCGACCTCCATAACCTTGTTGAACCGCGCCGCGGCTGGTCCGTTTTCCAAAACCGTCAGATCGGCCCCTTGGTCCAGCTTGATAACATGGTGCAGGATCGCATCCGATGTGTCGGAGGTATGATGATACACAAGATTGATCGGCTTGCTGGCTTTGCCGGTGACGTGGATCACCACGCCATCGCTGGCCAAGGCGGTGTTCAGTGCCGCCAAAGGCCGCGCCACCGGATCCTGACCGCGCAGTTCCAGCACGCCATAGACATCCTTGGCCCAGTGAATATCGGTGCTGACCGCATCGGCCAGACGTTCGATATTTACGCCTTCAAGCGCCAACTCATCGCTGGCCGAGGCATCGAACACACCATCGACAAACACGATATGCAGCCGCTCCACCTCGTCAAAGGTATTTGTCTCGTCCGAGACGTGCACAGCCGCTGCCGGGGCGTCGGGCTGAACAAGGCTATCGGGCGTTGTGAACTTCCAATACTCATCGCGGCGATGCGGCAAGCCCATAGAGCGCACGCGGGACAGCGCCGCGTCGCGCGCGGTTTCCGCCCATGCCGCGCCTTTGGCGGGCCGGTCGGTCGCCGCCAATCGCGCTTCGGTCGCGTCCTGTTTCACTTGTGGCAACGCCATTACGCCACCTCCTCGATCAGATCAGCATAGCCGTTCTTTTCGACTTCAAGCGCCAGTTCGGGGCCACCGGTTTTGATGATGCGCCCGTTCGACATGATGTGCACAACATCGGGTTTGATATGATCCAGCAGGCGCTGATAGTGGGTGATCACAAGAAATCCGCGCCCCTCTTGGCGCAGGGCGTTGACGCCATCGGCAACCAGTTTCATCGCGTCCACATCCAGCCCGGAATCGGTTTCATCAAGGATGCACATCTTGGGTTCAAGCATGGCCATTTGCAAAATCTCGTTGCGCTTTTTCTCGCCGCCCGAGAAGCCCACGTTGACAGGCCGCTTGAGCATGTCGCTGTCCATCTTCAGCTCCTTGGCTTTTTCGCGGATCAGCTTGAGGAAATCCGTTGCGCTCATCTCATCCAGACCTTTGGCCTTGCGCTGTGCGTTCACGGCGGTGCGCATAAAGGTCATGTTGCCGACACCGGGAATTTCCACCGGATACTGGAATGCCAAAAACAAGCCTTCGGCGGCGCGCTCTTCGGGCTCCATGTCCAGGATATCCACACCGTCCAGCGTGGCGCTGCCTTGGGTGACTTCATAGCCGTCGCGGCCTGCCAAAACATAGCTGAGCGTCGATTTACCCGACCCATTAGGCCCCATGATCGCATGCACCTTGCCGGCGTCAACGGTCAGTTCCACACCTTTGAGGATGGTCTTTTCCTCTTCTTCAAGATCGACATGCAGGTTCTTGATTTCCAGCATTTTTCAGCTCCTCATATTTATTCACAATCGGCTCAGGGCCGCGTCATCATTTCGACTATCGTCAGCAATCTTTCCGCAGGCACAGCCATTGGTTCAATCGCAAATTCAGCCATCCGGCCGGTCATGTCTGGCCGGCCCAAAAACTCTTCGATCCGGTGGTAGTGCTTGCGCCGCGCGTAGTCGTCGACAAACACCGTCACCGGGCGTTGCGTGCGAAAGGCCGTCGCCATCGCACATCCGGCGCGAAACCGGCCATCCACCAGCACCACGTCAGGCTGGCGAAATTCGGGCAAATCCCACACCTCCAGCGGATAGCGCGCAAAGCGCTGCCATTCGCGGTTTGACGCGGGGTAGCCCCATGCCTTAGTCGGCCCGATATCCGACCAGATCACATCCACCTCGGTGCCCGTGGCCGGTGGATTTTCAGCAAACCAGCCCCGCATCATCTGGGCCCAGTCCTTGTCACTTTCGACCGAGAAAACAAACTTTCCCGGCATTTCCGCCGCCATTACCGTTGACCCGCCAGACCCGTATTCCAAGATCACCTGCGCGTCGTCATAAGCTGTGCGCAACCGGTCTGCCTCGGCCTCGGGTAACGTCAGTTCAGGGCGCGATATGGTGGCCGAGCCGGTCATGCGACAGTGCCCCGCCGGGGAAGCGGACGGGCAGGCCCGTCAGCGGGAAAAGGCACGCGCATGACCATTGCGGCGGTTCGGCGGGCCTTAGCCCACCGATCCTTCCAGCGAAATTGCCACCAACTGCTGTGCTTCCATGGCGAATTCCATTGGCAGCGCCTGCAACACGTCCTTGCAGAACCCGTTCACGACCAAGGCCACGGCCTCTTCTTCGTCCATGCCGCGCTGACGGCAATAGAACATCTGATCATCGTCTACCTTGCTGGTGGTGGCCTCATGCTCGACCCGCGACGAGTTGTTCTTGACCTCTATGTAAGGCACCGTGTGGGCGCCGCATTTGTCACCGATCAGCAGGCTGTCACACTGGGTGTAGTTCCGGCTGTTCGTGGCCTTCGGATGCATCGACACCAACCCGCGATAGGTGTTCTGCGCCTGCCCCGCACTGATCCCCTTGGACACGATGCGCGAGCGTGTGTTCTTGCCCAGATGAACCATCTTGGTGCCGGTATCGGCCTGCTGATAGTTGTTGGTGATGGCGATGGAATAAAACTCGCCTTGGCTGTCGTCGCCCCGCAGGATGCACGACGGGTATTTCCACGTCACGGCGCTGCCGGTTTCCACCTGCGTCCACATCACCTTGGCCCGGTCGCCCCGGCAATCGGCGCGCTTGGTGACAAAGTTGTAGATGCCGCCTGTGCCGTCCTCGTTACCGGGGAACCAGTTTTGCACTGTGGAATATTTCACCTCGGCGTCTTCCTCGACGACGATCTCGACCACGGCGGCGTGCAACTGCGACTCGTCGCGCTGCGGTGCGGTGCAGCCTTCCAGGTAGCTGACGTAAGAGCCTTTGTCGGCAATGATCAGCGTGCGTTCAAACTGGCCGGTGTTTTCCGCGTTGATCCGGAAATATGTGCTCAGCTCCATCGGGCAGCGCACACCGGGCGGCACGTAAACAAACGACCCGTCCGAGAACACGGCCGAATTCAGCGTCGCATAGAAATTGTCGCTGACCGGCACGACAGAGCCAAGGTATTTCTTGACCAGCTCGGGATGCTTTTGGATGGCCTCGGAGATCGAACAGAAGATAACCCCGGCGCTTTCCAGCTCTTTCTGGAAGGTCGTGCCGACCGACACCGAGTCAAACACCGCATCCACGGCCACCTTGCGGCCCTCGGCGGGGGCCTCGTCGGCACCTTCGACGCCGGCAAGCACCATCTGCTCTTTCAGCGGGATACCCAGCTTTTTGTAGGTTTCCAGAATCTTGGGGTCCACGTCATCCAAAGACTTGGGCTTTTCGGCCATGCTTTTGGGGCGCGCGTAGTAATACTGCTCCTGAAAATCGACCTCTGGGTAATCCAGCATCGCCCAGTCAGGCTCTTTCTTTTGCAGCCACCGCTCATAGGCCTGCAACCGCCAGTCGGTCATCCACTGGGGTTCTTCGTTCTTGTCCGAGATCAGTTTGACGATATCTTCGGTCAGGCCCTTGGGCGCATAATCCATCTCGATATCGGTGTTCCAGCCGTGCTTGTAGGGGCCCGCCATTTCGCGGACCGCATCAACTGTTTCCTGATCAACGCCGTCCTTGACTTGTGTGTCGTCGAGTGCCGCCATGTTGGTCACCTCCTTGGTCGTGGCCTCACGCCGCACGGGCGCGGTGTTTTTTCCAGTGCTTCAGCCAGGTTTCGGCAAAGCGTGTAATGTCATCCTGCGAGGTGTCCGGCCCAAGTGATATGCGGATCGCCGAACCGGCCTCGGCGTCGCTATAGCCCATGGCCTGCAAAACGCCGCTGGCGCGAACTTTGCCGCTGGAACAGGCCGATCCCGCCGAAATGGCGAACCCAGACAGGTCCATTGTCATCACTTGGGTTTCCCCCTTCCAGCCCGGCGCGATCAGACACGACGTGTTGGGAAGGCGAGACGCCCCTTTCCCGACAAAAATAGTCTCGTTCGCATCGGCTGCAATGGTATTTTCTAGAATCTTTCTAAATTCTTCAATCCGGTCCCACACCCCGTTGGCCAAATCGCGCGCTGCCGCTTCGGCAGCGGCCCCAAATCCTGCAATGCCAATGACGTTTTCAGTGCCCGACCGGCGGCCCATTTCTTGCCCACCGCCTTTGATCTGCGCGGCCAAATCGGTGCCGCGCCGGACGACAAGCGCACCAATGCCTTTCGGGCCACCAAGTTTATGCGCCGATACCAACGCCATCTTGCACCCCGACCAGTTGAACGCCAAGGGAAGTTTGCCAAAGGCTTGGGTCATATCGCTGACCTCCAGCCCCTCTGGCAGCGTTTGAATGATCCCGGTTTCAGAATTTGCCAATTGCAGCGCCGATTGCGCCGGGTCTGTCACCGCGACGTGGCCTTTTGCATCCACCTGCAAATCAGACGAAACCCACGCCTTGACCGCATCATGTTCAACCGCTGATCCGTGCAGGCCGCGACCGGCGCAGGCCAAGGCCGCCGCCTCGGTCGCGCCCGAGGTAAAGATGATATCCGCCCCGTCCGCCCCCAAAGCGGCCGCAACCTGCCCACGAGCACGTTCGATTACCGCTTTCGCCGCGCGCCCCTCGGTATGCACGCTGGAGGGGTTCCCCACGATGTCCATAGCGTCGATCATCGCGGCGCGCGCCTCGGGCCGCAAAGGTGCTGTGGCGTTATGATCAAGATAGACTCGGCCCATCACGGGTGCGCCCGCATTGCGCGTCGGGAAACCGACGGAAACAGAAGGGGCGATGTTGGGGTCATTCTTCGTCCACCACGGAAAACAACGTCGGAACGGCCGGGCACGGGGCCAGCGTGTTGCTGACCACATCGCTTAGCCGGGTTTGATGCAGGAACACGTAGACCTGCGCGCTTAAGGATTCCCACAAGCGGTTGGTCATCGATTGCGCCCGCGATCCGCTGGCCCCGCCTGACGCGCCCGCGCCTTTTTGCAGGGCGCTGACGGTTTCATCGACGGCCGACAACACATCGACCACCCGTATTTCCGAGGCGGGCCGGGCCAGCCGATAGCCCCCGCCCGGGCCACGCACCGACGCGACCAGATCGGCGCGGCGCAGCTTGACGAACAGCTGTTCCAGATAGGGCAGCGAGATATCCTGCCGCTTGGAAATCTCACCAAGCGTCACCAGCGTGTCATTGTCCTGCAACGCGATATCGACCAAGGCCACCATCGCATACCGGCCCTTAGTGCTTAGTTTCATGGGCACGCTCCCGCGAATTGATTGACGCGGGGCCTTGCAAGGCTTATCCCGCTTGCATCCTCCGGCCCCGGTAGGAAATTTAGAAACGTTCTAAGGTGATTGAGCGAATTCGTCAAGAATTTCGCGCACCCATATACGGAGAACAAGGCTCTATGCCCGAGGTTATCTTTCCCGGTCCCGAAGGCCGACTTGAAGGACGCTACCACCCGCAGCGCGAAAAGGACGCCCCGATTGCCATCGTTCTGCATCCGCACCCGCAATTCGGCGGCACGATGAACAACAAGGTGGTGTATAACCTCCACTACGCGTTTTATAACATGGGCTTCACCGTCTTGCGCTTTAATTTTCGCGGCGTCGGCCGCAGCCAGGGCGAGTATGACCAGGGCGTTGGTGAGCTTAGCGATGCGGCCTCGGCATTGGATTACCTGCAGTCGATGAACAACAACTCCAAGCATTGCTGGGTTGCCGGGTTTTCCTTTGGTGCTTGGATCGGCATGCAGCTTTTGATGCGCCGCCCTGAAATTACAGGGTTCGTGTCGGTCTCGCCGCCGGCCAACATGTATGATTTCTCGTTCCTCGCCCCCTGCCCTTCGTCCGGGTTGATCATCAACGGCACCGCCGATCGCGTGGCCCCGCCCGCCGACACCACGTCGCTGGTCAACAAGTTGCACGAACAGCAGGGCATTACGGTCACGCATGAGGAAATCGAAGGCTCTGACCACTTTTTCAAAGAGCCCTATATGGACACCATGATCGACACGGTCACCGGGTATGTGAAACGCCGGCTGACCGAAACAACCCGGTGATCTGATGGGCGTCACCGAAGACCTTGCGGATCAACTGGCACTGGATGTGTTGAAATATATCGACGCCACCGGCGACGAGCAGATTGTCTCGGACATGGTCAAGGTTCTTGGCGCGACCTCGCAAACAGCGGAAGAGGCTTTTCTGACGTCGCTTCGCGTGCGCCGCGCCAATGTCAAAGCCCGCCAGATGCTGATGGATCGCGCCAAGGCGTTTCAGGCCAAGGCCGGGCAGGCCCCCAAGGAATGAGCCAAACAGATCGACTTGATGCGCAAATGGCGTTTCTGTCCGAGGCCTGCCGCCTGAAATCCGTAACCCGTGCCAATACCCTATGCGACGGGTCACGCTATGAAAACTCGGCCGAGCATAGCTGGCATGTCGCGTTATACGCCCTGATATTGAGCGAGCACGCCCCGCAAGGCGTGTCGCGCGACCGCGTGATCAAAATGCTATTGCTGCATGATCTGGTCGAGATCGATGCCGGCGACACGCCGCTTTACGCCCAGACCGATCACAGCGCCATTGCCCAAGCAGAAGACGCCGCCGCCACGCGCCTTTTTGGCCTGTTGCCCGCCGACCAGGCCACGGCGCTGCGCGCCCTGTGGGATGGGTTTGAGGCGGCCCAAACACCCGATGCGCGCTTTGCCAAAGCCCTCGACAGGTTTCAGCCGCCCAATCAAAACCTTGCGTCCGGCGGGATCAGCTGGCGCGATCACAACGCAACGTTGGATCAGGTGGAAACCCGCGTCGGCCAGCCGATCACGCGCGGTGCGCCGGTGCTGTGGAATTGGATTTTGCCCAAAATTCGCGAGTGGTTCGCGCGCAACCGCTAAGCCACGAGGCAGGCCGCAAGGCCTGATGAGCCCTCAGCGGCCAATCAATGGCACATGCGGCGCGGCATCCATGGGCAAAAGCGCCGACAGGCGCGGGTCTTCTACTATTTCGATTTCTCGCGCATAGGGCACGAAACCGCTGCGTTGATAAAACGCCAAGGCAGCCGGATGATCCAGCGTGCAGGTGTGAACATGAAACCGAGTGATGCCCTGCGCCCATGCCAACCCGATTGCCCGGTTCATCATCCACCGGCCTGCGCCGCGTCCAACGGCGCTTTCGGTCAACCCGAAATAGGCCAGCTCACAATCGGGGTGGTGGCGAAAATCCAACTCCAGCAGCCCCACATCCTGCCCCGCCTCGCGCACCGCATAAACGTGAACCTGCGCATCGTGTATCACCGTCAACAGCGCGTCGCGGGTCAGCGTCAGGCGGCCAAACCAAAGCCATGGCGCGCCGACCTTGCGAAACAGCCCAAGATACCAATCAGGGTCTGGCGTTGTGATCCGTTCCAACGTCAGCGGCAAATCAGCCTCGGGGCGCTGCGGCGCTTGGGCCTGCATCTCAAGATGCGTCACAACCGAGGCCGTATGCCCCGCCGGAACGCCATGCAAGCCGTCTTCAAGCATTGGCTTTGGCCTTTTTCTTTTCGGCAATCACACGTTCGGCCAGATCGCGGGCAATGGCAAAGGCCCCTTTGATCTTGTCGCTATCCTTACGCCAATCGCGGCGCACGACGATCTTGTTGTCACGCACTTTTGCCAGCCCTTTTTGCGCGCTGATAAATTCGACCAATCCCTGCGGCGAGGCGAATTTGTCGTTGTGAAACTGGATCGTCGCGCCTTTGGGCCCGCCATCCAGCTTGGAAATGCCCGCCTTTTTGCACATCGCCTTGATCCGCACGATCAGCATCAGCGTGTTGACCTCTTTCGGCAATTTGCCGAACCGGTCGATCAATTCGGCGGCAAAGCCTTCCAGCTCAACCTTGGTGCTGAGCCCGCTGAGGCGGCGATACAGGCCAAGGCGCACATCCAGATCGGGCACGTAATCCTCGGGGATCAGCACCGGCACGCCAAGATTGATCTGCGGCGCCCACTGTCCATCGTCATCACTCAGCCCTTGCAGTTCGCCCGCCTTGATCTTGCCAATCGCCTCTTCAAGCATCGACTGGTAAAGTTCATAGCCGACATCGCGCATCTGGCCCGATTGCTCTTCGCCCAGAAGATTGCCAGCCCCGCGAATGTCCAGATCCTGACTGGCCAGCGTGAACCCCGCGCCAAGCGTGTCGAGACTGCCCAGAACCCGCAGACGTTTTTCCGCCGCCGGTGTCAGGCGCACGCGCGGCTTGGTGGTCAGATAGGCGTAGGCCCGTGTCTTGGCGCGCCCCACCCGGCCCCGGATCTGGTAAAGCTGGCTAAGCCCGAACATATCCGCGCGATGCACGATCATCGTGTTCGCCGTAGGAATATCCAGCCCCGACTCGACGATTGTGGTGGCCAGCAGCACATCGTATTTGCCGTCGTAAAAGGCGTTCATCCGGTCGTCCAATTCGCGCGCGGCCATCTGGCCATGCGCGATGACATACGACACCTCGGGCACCTGCTCTTTCAGGAACTCCTCAATCTCGCGCAGATCGCTGACGCGCGGCACCACATAGAAACTTTGCCCGCCGCGATAATGTTCGCGCAACAGCGCCTCGCGCACTGTGACGGTGTCAAACTCTGACACATAAGTGCGGATCGACAACCGGTCGACAGGCGGCGTGCCGATGATCGACAAATCGCGCACGCCCGACAGCGACAGTTGCAGCGTGCGCGGGATCGGCGTGGCGGTCAGCGTCAAAACATGCACATCGCTGCGCAATTGTTTCAGCCGTTCCTTGTGGCCCACGCCAAAGCGTTGCTCTTCGTCGATGATCAGCAGCCCAAGGTTCTTGAACCGCACCGATTTGGCCAACAGTGCATGGGTCCCCACCACGATATCCACCTCGCCTTTGGCCATCCCCTCGCGGGTTTGGTTTGCGTCTTTCTGGGTCACAAAGCGCGACAAGGGCCGCACGTTGATGGGAAAGCCGCGAAGCCGTTCGGCAAAACTTTGGTAATGCTGGCGCGCCAACAGGGTTGTCGGCGCGATCACCGCCACCTGCTGTCCCGACATGGCCGCGACGAAGGCCGCCCGCATCGCGACTTCGGTCTTGCCAAAGCCCACATCACCGCAAATCAGACGGTCCATCGGGCGGCCCGCCTCAAGATCAGCCAGCACATCCTCGATGGCGCGCAGCTGATCGTCTGTTTCGGTATAGGGGAACCGGGCCGAGAATTCCTCCCACGGGTGATGCTCGGGCTCCAGCACCGGGGCCTTGCGCAACTCGCGCTCGGCGGCGATGCGGATCAGCCGGTCGGCCATCTCGCGGATGCGTTCTTTCAGCTTGGCCTTCTTGGCCTGCCACGCGCCGCCGCCCAAACGGTCCAGCAGACCCTCGTCATGGCCATATCGGCTGAGCAGTTCGATATTCTCAACCGGCAGATACAGCTTGGAATTCTCGGCATATTCCAGCAGCAGGCATTCATGCGCCGCGCCTGCCGCGCTGACAACCTCAAGGCCCGTGTAGCGCCCCACCCCGTGATCGACGTGAACCACCAGATCGCCGGGGCTGAGGCTTTGCGCCTCGGTCAGGAAATTATCCGCGCGCCGGCGCTTTTTCGGGGATCGGATCAGCCGGTCGCCCAAGACATCCTGTTCGGCAATCACTGTCAGGCCCGGCGCCTCGAACCCATGCTCCAGCGGCCAGACCGCCAGATGCAGCCCGTGCTTGCCGATCCGGGTGGCGTCGGGCACCGTGGCCGGGCCAATCAAGCCTTCGTCCTCCAAAAGCCCTTCCAGACGTTCGCGCGCCCCGTCGGAATAGCTGGCAACCAAGACCGGGCCATCGGCCATCTTGGCTTGGATGTGGTCCTTCAAAGCGGCAAACAGGTTCAGGGTTTCGCTTTGTCGTTCCGGCGCAAAGTTGCGCCCGATGCGGCCACCGGCATCAATCACCCCCGGTCCGGTCGCCTGTGGCAAGGGGGCAAACTGCAAGATCCGCCGCCCCTGCAAGGCCGCCTCCCATGCAGCATCATCCAGATACAAAAGCTCGGGCGGCACGGGTTTGTAAATCGTCCCCTCGCGGCTTTTTTGCTGCAAGGCATGTTGGCGCGCTTCGTATTGGTCAACGATGGTGTCCCACCGTGACAACCGCGCCGGGGTGACCTGATCATCCAGCGTGATCGTCGCCTCGGGCAGGTAATCGAACAGCGTCTCAAGCCGTTCGTGGAAAAACGGCAGCCAATGTTCAACACCGGCATGTTTGCGCCCGGCGCTGACCGCCTCATAGAGCGGGTCGTCGGTGCCCGCCGCGCCAAAGGCGATGCGGTAATTTTGCCGAAACCGGGTGATCGCGGCCTCGTCCAGAATAACCTCGCTGACCGGGGCCAATTCGATCTGATCCAGTTTTTCCGTCGTGCGCTGTGTGGCCGGATCAAACCTGCGGATGCCATCCAGAACATCGCCAAACAGATCCAGACGCACTGGCCCGGTTTCGCCCGGCGGGTAAATGTCGATGATGCCGCCCCGAACCGCGTAATCGCCCGGCTCCATCACCTTGGGGGCCTGCGAAAACCCCATCCGCACCAGAAACGCCTTCAACGCGTCCTCGTCGATCTGGTAGTTCACCCGCGCCGAGAATGCCGCCTCTTGCAGGGTGTCGCGGGCCGGAATGCGTTGCGTGGCCGCATTCAGCGTGGTCAGCAGCACGAACTGCTTGGGCATCCCGTGCACCAGCCCGGCCAATGTTGCCATGCGCGCCGCCGAGATATCAGCGTTTGGTGACATCCGGTCAAACGGCAGGCAATCCCACCCCGGAAACCGGATCACCGGCATATCCGGCGCGAAAAAGCGCAACGCGTCGGCCATCGCCGCCAGCCGCTTGTCATCGCGCGACACATGGGCCACCGGGCCCGATTGGCGCGCCACCTCATCAAGGATCAGACGTGCGTCAAACCCTTCGGGCGCGCCGCCCACTTTGATATGGTCATATCCGTTCATGCTGTGCCCGATACCCGGACGGCGCACAGGGTGCAACCGCGCCGCGCGTCAGCCGCCCAGAACACCGACATTCATGTTCTGCAACATGCCCCACATCGCGGTGACGAAGATCGAAAGCATGCCGATCACCTGCGTGATCAGCCGGTGGCGGTAGAGCTGTTTGTAAAGGGCTGCATTCTCAAGGCCGCTGTGCCTGATCTTGCGCGCGGTCAGCACCGAGAACACGCCAACAAGGCTCATCGGGAACCCCAGCAAGAACAAAGCTTGCGAAATTTCCTTGCCGTAAACAAAACCTGTCAGCCCCAGAACGGTTAGCGCGAAACAGACAAACCCGGCAATCAGCAGGCCCGACTCGTGAATGATATACAAAATCCGGTTCACATTGATCCGCACCAGATCATGCAGATCGACCACACTTTGGGCATCGGCGCTTTTTTTGCGCGCCCGAATGATCATGTCCCACGGCACACCAAGCACCCAATGGCTGGTCGAAGACCATAAAACCGCAAGCGCAATCCAGAACCAAAGGTTGCTGAAGCTGCGCATGTCGATCAGCTCGAAAATCGTTTCGTACCAGTCCAATACAAATGGCCTTATCTTGCGTTTTGCCTGTCTTAGCGGTGCGGCGCGGCAATTCCTACCCTTGAGAAGACCGAAGTTCCATGCCAATCACGCAATTAAACCGACAGTGAAGGCCCATCATGAAAACCACCCAAGCCGCCTTTCCCACCACCCGTCTGCGCCGTCCGCGCCGGTCCCCCGCCATTCGCGCGTTGGTGGCCGAAAACACCCTGACCCCGGCCGACCTGATCTGGCCGCTGTTTGTGCGCGATGGTGAAGGGATCGAAGAGCCGGTGCCGTCGATGCCGGGCGTGATCCGGCGCAGTGTCGACAAGGTTGTCGAGGCTGCGCAAGAGGCCCATGCCCTTGGCATCCCGGCGATTTGCCTGTTCCCCTATACCGGCAATGCCAACCGCACGTCGGATTGCGCCGAGGCGTGGAACCCTGACAACCTGTCAAACCGGGCCACGCGCGCCGTCAAGGCGGCGGTGCCCGATATCGCGATCATGACCGATGTCGCGCTTGATCCCTATTCCGACACTGGCCATGACGGGTTTGTGGTGGACGGGAAAATCATCAACGATGAAACGGTCGACGCCTTGGTCAAACAGGCGCTCAGCCAAGCCGACGCCGGGGTTGATATCATCGGCCCCTCGGACATGATGGATGGGCGCATCGGTGCGATCCGCGCGGCGCTTGAGGCGGCAGGCCATCACGATGTCATGCTGCTTAGCTATGCCGCCAAATATGCCAGCGCCTTCTATGGCCCGTTCCGGGACGCGGTTGGCGCCAGCGGTGCGTTGAAAGGCGACAAGAAAACCTACCAGATGAATCCGGCCAATACGGACGAGGCGCTGCGCTGCGTGGCGCGTGACCTGTCGGAAGGGGCCGATATGGTGATGGTTAAACCCGGCATGCCCTATCTGGATATCTGCCGCCGGGTGAAAGACGAATTTGCAGCGCCCACGTTTGCTTATCAGGTGTCAGGCGAATACGCGATGATCCAAGCCGCCGCGCAGCAAGGCTGGATAGATGGCGACCGCGCCATGATGGAAAGCCTGATGGCGTTTAAACGCGCCGGGTGTGACGGTGTGCTAAGCTATTTTGCCCCGCTGGCCGCGCGGATGATGAACGGCTCATAGACGTCGCAGGCGGCAAAGCCTTGCGCATAGCCACCAAAGGCGCGTGACACAGCGAAAATCCGCCCGTATACTTGCGGTGACCGGCATAACAAAAAACGCCGGCATTTATGTCAGGCAACGAACAGGCAATACCATGAGCAATATCTCCAGACGCGGCTTCACGCTTGGCGTGCTTGCAGGAACGCCCCTTTTGGCGGCTTGCGGGAACGGTGTTGGCGGCAACAACGCCCAGAAAATCGATGCGCGCGTCGATACCACGTTGAATTACCTTTATAACACCTACCCCAACACACGGGATCTGGCCGGGAAATCCACTGGCATGCTGATCATGCCATTGATGACAGAGGCCGGATTTATGTTTGGCGGCGGGTATGGCCGTGGCGCTTTGCGGATCAACAACAGCACGGTCGATTACTACTCGGCCACCAAGGGCAGTGTCGGATTGCAGATCGGGGCGCAGCAATTTGCGCATGTCCTGTTCTTCATGACCGAAGATGCGCTTAGCCGTTTCCGCCGGTCGTCTGGTTGGGTGGCCGGTGCGGATATCGAATATGTGTTCAGCGACAAGGGCGAGAACCTGCGCGCCGACACCACCACCAGCACAGCACCGGTTGTGGCCGTCATCTTTGGTCAGGCCGGGGCGATGGCGGGCGTGTCGCTTGAAGGCCTTAAATACAACCGCATTATCCCCTGATCTGGGTCGAGGGGGCATTGCCCCCTCACCGTTGACCGTTCGGTTAATGCAAGGTGAATTCGCCCACGATATTGCGCCACTCTCCGGGGCTGATCAGCTTGCGGTGCGTAAAACGGACCGAATGCAAAGGGCCCTCTATTTCCTCCTGCCAGAATTCAACAAAATCGAACAGGCGCGGATGATCGGGCGCGGTATCGTAATCCTGCCAGATGAATGTGTTCAGCACATGTGCATAGTCCGGCATATGATAGAAAAATTCCGCAGTGGTCAGCCCATAGCCGTTCAGCATCATTTCGGTTTCTGACATGGTCATGTTCGATCTCCTGTTGGCCTGTTTTGTTGTTATCTTCAAATCATGCCACAGGAAAATTACTTTACAATAAAAACAGTATGTTAGCAGGCTTATAGGGTGGCTGCCAACGTGCAGTTGTCTGGGCCATTGCACCCAATATCCGGCCTCTGATATAGTTTCAGCCACAGTATATAGCCCTCATATGACAGGACGGGAAATAACGTGAACGACACGCCGCAACCCCCTGAAAACGAAGAACAAACGCCGCCAGAGCGCCCTGCTTACGATGGCCCCAGCATCTCGATCTCGGACGAGATGAAGGCATCGTATCTGGATTACGCCATGTCGGTCATCGTCAGCCGCGCGATCCCCGATCTGCGCGATGGTTTGAAACCGGTTCACCGGCGTATCCTTTATGCGATGCACGAAGCTGGCAACACCCACGACAAGCCTTACCGCAAATCGGCCCGTGCCATTGGTGACGTGATGGGTAAATACCACCCGCACGGCGATAGCGCGATTTACGACGCCTTGGTCCGGATGGCGCAGGATTTCTCGATGTCGCTGCCGCTGCTGGATGGTCAGGGCAATTTCGGGTCAATGGACGGTGACAACCCCGCCGCCATGCGCTACACCGAAGTGCGCATGGACAAGCCCGCACAAGCCCTGCTGGCCGATATCGAAAAAGATACAGTCGATTTTCAGGACAATTACGACGGCAAGGATCTGGAGCCTACGGTTCTGCCCGCGCGCTTCCCCAATATGTTGGTCAATGGCGCAGGTGGCATCGCCGTCGGCATGGCCACCAATATCCCACCCCATAACTTGGGTGAGATTTGCGAGGCCACGCTGGCCCTGATCGACAATCCCGATCTCAGTTCGGAAGAGTTGATCGAGTATGTGCCCGGCCCCGATTTTCCGACCGGTGGTATCATGCTGGGCCGAACCGGCGCACGCAAGGCCTACCTTGAAGGGCGCGGCAGTGTCGTGATCCGCGCCAAGACCCGCGTCGAAGAGATTCGCAAAGATCGCTACGCCATCGTCATCGACGAGATCCCCTATCAGGTGAACAAGGCGGCGATGATCGAAAAAATCGCCGAAATCGTCCGCGAAAAGCGCGTCGATGGCATCGCCCATGTGCAAGACGAATCCGACCGTCACGGCGTGCGCGTCGTGGTCGAGCTGAAGCGCGACGCCACCGCTGAGGTGGTGTTGAACCAATTGTTCCGCTTCACCCCGATGCAAACGCATTTCGGCTGCAACATGCTGGCGCTGAACGGGGGCAAGCCCGAACAACTGACCCTGCGCAGGTTCCTGACCGCCTTCATCGCCTTCCGCGAAGAGGTGGTTGCGCGGCGCACCGCGTTTGAATTGCGCAAGGCCCGCGACCGCAGCCATATCCTGTGCGGTCTGGCCGTCGCGGTCAGCAATGTGGATGAGGTGGTGGCAACCATCCGTGGCTCGGCTGACGCGGCCGAGGCGCGCCAGAAATTGATGACCCGCCGCTGGCCCGCCGGCGATATCCTTGAATATATCGCATTGATCGACGACCCGACCCATAAGGCCAACGAAGACGGCACCTATAACCTGTCTGAAACCCAAGCGCGCGCCATTCTGGAATTGCGCCTGCAACGTCTGACCCAACTGGGCGTCAAGGAAGTTACCGACGAGCTGCAAGAGCTGGCGGCGAAGATCAAGGAGTACCTTGCCATTCTGGCCAGCCGCGAACGGATCATGGGCATCATCGCAACAGAACTGCGCGAGGTGAAAGACCAGTTCGCCGTGCCGCGCCGCACCGAGATTGTGAATTGGTCCGGCGACATGGACGACGAAGACCTGATCGAACGCGAAGACATGGTCGTGACCGTCACCCAAGGCGGCTATATCAAACGCACAGCTCTGGCCGATTTCCGGGCGCAAAAGCGCGGCGGCAAGGGCCTGTCCAGCATGGCCACCAAAGAAGAGGACGTGGTCACGACCCTGTTCGTGGCCAACACCCATACGCAGCTGTTGTTCTTCACCACAGACGGGATGGTTTATAAGCTCAAGACATGGCGCTTGCCGCTTGGCGGGCGCACCTCGAAGGGTAAGGCGATTGTCAATATTCTGCCGATCCCGCAGGGCGTGTCGATCGCGGCCATCATGCCGGTGGACCGCCCCGAGACCGAATGGGACGATCTGCAAATTATCTTTGCCACCACCGCAGGTGATGTCCGGCGCAACGCGCTGTCGGATTTCATCAACGTCAAGCGCAACGGCAAAATCGCCATGGACCTGCCCGACGGGACAGAACTGGTCAATGCGCGGATCTGCAACGAAGACGATGACGTGATGTTGGTCACCGACTCGGGCCGTGCGATCCGCTTTCCCACCACCGAGGTGCGGGTGTTCAAGGGGCGCAAATCCACAGGCGTGCGCGGTATTCGTCTGCAAGGTGACGATCAGGTCGTATCGATGTCCGTCATCAGCCATTTCGAGGCCACATCGGATGAACGCGCCGCCTATCTGAAAATGCGCCGGGCCCTGGCGGGCGCACCGGAAGAAGCCGATGAGGCAGATACCCCCACCGGCGATATTCCGGCCGAGCGGTTTGAAGAAATGCACACCGCGGAAAACCTGATTTTGACGATCAGCGCATATGGCACCGGCAAACTCAGTTCCAGCCATGACTATCCGGTGCGCGGCCGTGGCGGCATGGGCGTGCAGGCCATGGATAAGGCGATGCGCGGCGGGGCCTTGGTGGCGTCGTTCCCGGTCTCGCTTGAGGATCAGATCATGCTGGCCACATCGCGTGGCCAATCCATCCGGGTGCCGATTCAGGGCATTTCCTTCCGCTCGCGCAGTGCTGGTGGGGTCAAAGTATTCAACACCGGTAAAGGCGAAAAAGTGGTCAGCGTCGCGTGGATCGCGGATCAGGGTGAGGAAGCCGCCGATCTTGATGCTGGTGATATCAGCGAAACTGCCGAGACGCCCGCGTCGGACAGCGCGCCGGAATAGCCCCGGCCTGACTGAAACAAACCCGACTTCTACATAAAAAGCGCCCCGCAACCATTTGATTGCGGGGCGCTTTGTTACAAGACGGGCTGTTTAGTTGGACACGTTGTTCAGCGTACTCCCGAAGCCAACAACATTCCCCATCAAACCAAGGATCGTCCGGGCCGCATTGACCGGCGATTCGGTGACAAGCAAGGTATCATTGGGCTGAATATCGAACTGACGCGCGGCAAACAGGCCGTCGGCACTTGTCAGATCAAGGGTAAAGACCACCTGCTGCATGTCGGGCCCTGCCATACCGGGTTTTAGATGTTCGGCCTTGTATTCACGCAAGATAAGCACACCCTTCGGGTTGGCACGGTTGGCCTCTAGCCCCCCCATTGCCGACAGGGCCTCCATCACGCTCATACGTTCTTTTTCGAAATAGATCAGTTGTTGGGTGCCCGCGGCGCCCAAAACGTTAAAGCTGCGCTCATCTTCGACAATGTTGAGATGGTCGCCACCGCGAATCCGGACATTATAGCTGGCGTCAGCCAACAAATCGCGGGCCAGAATATCATAGGTCTGCCCCCCGCGTTGCAAGCGCACCAATGGGTTGCGCAAACCATCCTTGATGCCGCCCGTTTGCGCGATCACGCTCAGAATGCCGGTGTTACGTGATTCCAGCGGAATACGGCCGGGCGTCGCAACCCCGCCCACAACATCGACCGAATTGTTACGGCCTTCTGTCACGGCAAGCTGCACCTGCGCCGAAGAGGCAATCTGTTCCAATCGTTTTTGCAAACGGTCGCGCGCCGCATCCGTGGTCAACCCACGCACGGGCACATGTCCCACATAGGGCATGAAAATTTTACCCGATGACGACACGGTCGTCGGAGGCATTTGCGTAAGCTTCGTGCCTTGTCCGGCCAGCAACGAGTTTTCCTGATTATCCCAGATCACGATCTGCATCGTATCACCGGTTTGGATCACCGAAGAATCGGCACCGCGGCTGTCCTTGAACCAATTATAATGCCCTTTCCACCCGGTCTTGGGCCACTGTGCCAGTGCACTGGCCGCATCACGGGTGACAGGGACCACTTGGAAACTGGGCGCTTCAGCCTGATCCTCACGCAAAACTTCTGATTGAATAGCCGCGCCCCTTGGCAAACTGCACCCTGCGACACTGACCGCTACCGTGGCGCATAACACCAATCGTCCCAAACGTTGCAAACCTGCTCTCCGATACAATCTATTGTCGGTTTCCTACCGCATGTAAACAATGCTAGACAAACAGAATATTTTTCAGCCCCTGAATTCTGTTGCCAAGATGTGCGTATGAAACACCGATTAGCCTGCGATATCCTTGTTACAGGTGCCGGGGGCCGCTTGGCCGGGCGGCTTGGCCCGGTTTGGGGCGCGGGCGACACGGCATTAACCACTGTGACCGTCTCACACGGACATGCCGGTGATATCCGGTGGTCCCCCGGCGACCCGATAGATGTGTTGCCGCGCTGTGACACGATCATCGCCCTGTGGGGCATCACCGCTGGCGATCCCGTGGCTTTGAACGGCAACATCCGTTTGGCTGAGACCGCACACGATCTGGCCCTCCAGCTTGGGGCGCGGCGTGTGCTGCATATGTCGTCCGCTGGAATCTATGGACCGGGCAGCAACATGAGCGAAACCACCGCGCAGCCGCGTCCAGCCACACAGTATGGCCATGCGAAATTGCGCATGGAGCAGCGGGTTGCACGGCTTGCCACGAACAGCCCCGTGGCTCATTGCTGCTTGCGGCTTGCCAATGTCGTCGGGGCCGACAGCCTTGCTGCGGCCCTGACCGGTCAAAACCTTGCGCAACTGGACAGGTTTCCCGATGGCGGCGGCCCGGTGCGCAGCTACATTGCCCCCGGAATGTTGGCACGGGTGTTGGCCGGGCTGGCGGCCCTGCCCCCGGATCGTCTGCCAAGCGTTGTGAATGTGGCCGCACGGCACCCTGTCGCCATGGCCAATTTGCTGCACGCCGCCGGGCGCAAGATATCATGGCGCGATGCCCCGGCCGAGGCGGTGCAAACTGTCACGCTTGATGTCACGCGGCTTTCCTCTGCGCTGCCCGATGTGGCGCTTGATGCCGATGCTGTCGCAATGATCGAAGATCTCAAAAATACGCAAGCGGGGTCATGAGAGTGTCAAAACGCATCACCGATCTGGTTCTGGCACTGGTGCTGGCTTTGGTGCTTTCGCCCATAATTTTGCTGATTACCTTGCTGATTTTGGTTCGTGACGGTCGACCTGTATTTTACCTGTCAGAACGTATGAAAACGCCCGACCAAGCCTTTATCTTATGGAAATTTCGCACGATGACAGTGGCTAACCATGATTCCGGTGTGTCAGGCGGCGACAAGGCGGCACGCGTCACCCGCACCGGGCGCATCTTACGCAAAACCCGTTTCGACGAACTTCCCCAACTGCTCAATATCCTACGTGGCGACATGAGCTTTGTTGGCCCCCGGCCCCCCTTGCGCCACTATGTCGAAAAGCATCCCGCAATTTACGCACAGGTTTTGACGCATCGTCCGGGCGTCACCGGACTGGCCACCCTGCGCTATCACCGCACCGAAGAACGGCTATTGGCAACCTGCCAAACCGCAGAGCAAACCGATCAACTCTATTCACGCCGCTGCGTCCCGGTCAAAGCGCGGCTCGACATGATCTGGGCGGAGAATCAAAGCCTGTGTTTTGACATGAGATTGATTCTTGAAACAGTCGCGCGGATCATCGGCGCATCGGCCAAAAAGCGCTAATCGAACGAACTAAACCTTTTTGCGGGTTGTAAACGATTTCATTTGACCAAAAAATAGGCACTCATTCCCTCGTTGATGATGATTAAGGTTGTGAAGGGAAATATATTCCCCCTACAATGCCTTATAGTTGTTATACATTTACGTATGGTGCGTCACGTCTTCCCCTCATAGGGAAATCTTGTCAGGTCTAGATCGTTTGTTCGGTGTCTGTGCGGAGGTGTAAGTTTGATTTATAAGATGCTGATCTCCCTCAGCCGCCGTGGCAAAAACACACTATTGTTGTGTTTTGACGTTGTGATCACGGCGTTCAGCTTTGTTTTTGCAAAATTTGTCTTGTTTGGCCCTGCCGCGTTCGAGCGTTTGTTGCAATGGCACAGTCTGTTGGAGCTTGGTATCTTGATGCTGTCCGCTGCGGGCATTGTGTTTTTACTAGGCCTGCACCGGATCAAGCTAAATTCTTATCAAGTCGAAGGGTTACGTGACACGGCGCTGACAGCCGTGTTGTTGGTGGCCATGGGAATGATCGCATCGGCGGCCCTTGGCAGCGCCACACCGCCACAGGAATTCGCGGTTGGCGGGATGCTGTTTCTGATCGCCAGTGTCGCCGGGCGGCTCATCATCCGGCAATTGGTTCTGAAACTTTACCGCGACAACCGCGCGCGGCGGCGCATTCTGATTTACGGCGCTGGCCAGACCGGCCAGCAACTTGCCTCGGCGCTCTCGACGGACGACGCATTGGAGGCGGTTGCCTTCGTAGATGACGACCGCCGCCTTCAAGGGCTCACGATTGCCGGGCTGCGCGTGTACTCCTCGAAAGAAATTCCAACCATCGTAGACCGGAAAAAAATTGACCGGATCGTTTTGGCCATGCCAAGCGTCAACCTGTCGACTCAGGCCTCGATCCGGCAACGCCTGCTGCCAGCCGGATGCGAGGTGCATATTCTGCCGTCCTTCTGCGATCTGGTCGGCAATACGCAGCGCCAAGCGTGGGAAACGCGCCCCTTGAACCTGAATACGATCCTTGGTCGCGATCAGTTGGAACATGAGCTTCCGGGCGTCAGCCTCAGTTATTCAGGTGAAAGTATTTTGGTCACCGGCGCCGGGGGCTCCATCGGCTCGGAACTTTGCCATCAGTTGATCACCTGTGCGCCGCGGCGTCTGGTCTTGCTCGACCATAACGAACTTTCCCTCTACACGGTTCACCGCCAATTAAGCGCATTGGACACTGGCGTTGAGATCGTCACGATCCTTGGCTCGGTCTGCGACGAGGCCTTGATTTCCGAAGTGATGCAGCGCCACGGCATCAACATCGTGCTGCATGCCGCGGCGTATAAACACGTGTGCATCGTCGAAGACAACGCGCTTGCCGGTATGCGCAACAATGTTCTGGGAACCAAAACCGTGGCCGAGGCGGCGCGCCGAGCCAATGTTGACCGTTTCATCCTTGTCTCAACCGACAAGGCCGTGCGCCCGAAATCCATGATGGGCGCTTCGAAACGCTTTGCGGAACTCATCGTGCAGGATCTGGCGGCGCGGTCGTCGCATACCCGCTTTTCCATGGTTCGCTTTGGCAATGTTCTGGGATCATCTGGATCGGTCATGCCGTTGTTTGAAGAACAGATTGCCAATGGCGGTCCTGTCACCCTGACCCATAGCGATGTGACCCGCTATTTCATGACCATCCCCGAGGCCGTCCGCTTGGTATTGCTGGCAGGTTCTTTTACGTATGGCGGTGATGTCTTCGTTCTGGACATGGGTCGTCCGGTGCCGGTGCGTGATCTGGCCCGGCGTATGATCGAACAAGCGGGCCTGTGCGTGCGCGATGCGGCGAATCCGAATGGCGACATCGAGATTCAAGTCACCGGCCTGCGACCCGGCGAAAAGCTCCACGAGGAATTGTTGATCGGCTCAGGCAATTTGTTGTCGACGCCACATCCCAAGATCATGCGCGCTCAGGAATACGGCTTGTCAGAACTGGAAACGGCCAAGGCCCTTTCAAACCTGCGCAAATCCCTTGAGACCCGGGATATGACACTGCTGGAAGACACCCTGAAAACTTGGATCGAGATGCCGCCGAAAAAGCCCGCTGCTCGCTTGGTGGTGGCTGAGTAGGCGCCAGCCACCAAAGGCGTTGCATGCTTGCAGGTTCAGCCCGCGTAAAGCGCGCCGAATTTGTTCTCAAGATAGCTCAGTAGCGGCTCCGCATCGGGCGCTTGCCCGTCACACGCCCGTGTTATCACCTCTTGAGGCGCGAAGAGCCCGCCGTGGCGCTGCACCTTGTCGGCCAGCCACCCTGTTGCCGGACCCGGATCACCCTGTGCAAGCGCGTCATCCAGATCTGGCAGGTCGCGCCGCAACGCCGTGTGCAAGCAACCCGCGTAAAGGTTTCCAAGCGCGTAGGTCGGGAAATACCCAAACAGCCCCACAGACCAATGCACATACTGCAAAACACCATTGGCCGGACGATCCACGGCATAGCCGAAATCAGCGGCAAAGCGATCATTCCAAGCCGCTTCAAGATCTTGCACCTGCAAGTCACCCGCCATCAGCGCGCGTTCCAGATCAAACCGCAGCATGATATGCAGGTTGTATTGCACCTCGTCCGCTTCGGTGCGGATAAAGCCCCGATGCACCCGGTTCACCGCCGCATAAAAGGTATCCGGCCCGTCGACGCCGAGATCACCGAACCGGTCGCGCATCTGCTGATACAGAAACCCACAAAAGGCGCGGCTACGGCCCAGCTGGTTTTCGTAGATCCGGCTTTGGCTTTCATGCACCCCCATGGACACACCCTGCCCCACCGGGGTCAGGTGATAGGCTTGATCAATCGCTTGCTCGTAACAGGCATGGCCCACTTCGTGAATCGTGGAATAAAGACAGTTAAACGGATCATTGGCGACCGTCCGCGTGGTGATCCGCACATCATCGCCCGATCCCGAACTGAACGGATGCACAGCCTTGTCAATCCGGCCCCGGCCCAGATCATAGCCAAACCGTTCTGCCAACTCACGCGACAAGGCCATTTGCGCGACCTCGTCGAAGTCGCCTGTCAAAGCGGGCGGCTGAGGGCCGGCAAGCGCATGTTCGCGCAGCGCCACCAGACGCGGGCGCATCTGGCTGAACATCTCTTGGATCTGCGCGGCGCTGGCGCCCGGCTCGTAGTCATCCAGCAAGGCGTCATACAGACTGCGCCCTGTTCCATCGGCCAGTGCGACAGCCTCTTGTCGTTTGAGCTCAACAACCTCGGACAGCACCGGCGCAAACAGCGCCATATCATCGGTCGCGCGCGCTTGCGCCCAGACACCCTGCGCCCGGCTGGTCAGGCGGGCCAATGCGGCGGCCAGATCGCCGGGCACCTTGATTGCGCGTTCATAGTCACGCCGAATGAGTCTCAATTGCGCGTGGCCTGCGGTGTCGGGGGCTTCAGCCTCGGCCAGCCACTCACCAACCTTTGAGTCGGTCCGCCGCGCATGCAAGACAGCCTCCATCGCGCCCATTTCCTCGGCACGTTGCCCGGCTGCGCCGCGCGGCATCATGGTTTCTTGATCCCAGCCAAGACGGCCCGCCACTTGCGCCAGTGCCTGGGTCTCACGCGACCATGCCATCAGACGGTCAAAGGCGGTCATGGCTTATCCCCGCACCGATTGGGCCACGGGATAAAGGCTTTGGAACCGGGCGCGCAGGATCAGCACCCACAGTACAACCGCCAGCACCTGATGCACGATCGCCACCTCCCAAGCGGCAATATACAGCACCGTGACAATGCCCAAAACCACCTGCGCACAGAGCGCGATAAAGGCTGCCGTAAACGCCGCACGGGTGGCCACATAGGCGCTGCGCCGCCCCTTAAGCCAGACCATTACACCATATGCCAACAGAGCATAGCCCACCATGCGGTGAATGAATTGCACCAGACCGGGGTTTTCAAAGAAGTTGCGCCAGCCCATTTCCGCGATCCAGAAATCTGGCGGCAGCAAACCGCCCGCCATCAGCGGCCAGTCGGTATAGCTGCGCCCGGCGTCGATCCCGGCCACCAAAGCCCCGATCAGAATTTGCAAAAATGCAAAATGCATCCAGCCCGTGGACAGGCCAAATAGCTTTGCCTCTTTCCCGCGCCGAGCCTGCATCAGATCACGCTCTTCACGACCCAACAGCATGGTGTACCACGCAATGAACCCAAGGATGACAAAGGCCAGCCCCAGATGCGTGGCCAAGCGGTAGCTGGCGACATCCAACATCTCGCCCTCAAGGCCCGAACTGACCATCCACCAGCCGATCGCGCCCTGCGCGCCACCCAGAACACCCAGCAAAAACAGCCGCCCGGTCCAGCCCGCAGGGATCTTGCGCGCGGCCAAAAAGCCAAAGAAACCAACCGCCCAGACAAGGCCGATCACCCGGCCCAATTGCCGATGGCCCCATTCCCACCAATAGATCACCTTGAACTCAGACAGGCTCATGCCCTTATTCTGCAACTGATATTCAGGGATTTGCCGGTACTTGTCGAATTCCACCTGCCAATCCGCCGCGCTCATGGGCGGCAAGGCGCCGGTCAGGGGTTTCCACTCGGTGATCGACAGGCCGCTATCTGTCAGGCGCGTCAGGCCGCCCACGGCGATCATCACGACCACCAAGGCAAACAGCAGCATCAACCAAACACGGATCGCGCCGCGCGCGCCACGGCGCCCGGCATCAATCATACCACCTTTGGGCACCTCACGGCGCGGTTGCGCCTCGGTCACGTCCTCGAAAATGCTGCGCTTGTTCGTCATGCCTGTTTCCTTGACTGCTCTGCGCTGAAGAGTAGTGCGCGCCCCTGCCTGCTTCAAGCGCGGTCAACGGCCGCGCTCTTTCCAGCGGACCATCTGCCGCAGCACACCGTGCAGCATCTGCACATCGGCGCGTGTCAACGGCATGCGGCTCCACATGTTGCGCAGGTTGGTGCGCATGCCTTCGGCTTTGTGCTCGGGGAAGAAGAATCCCGCCTGCGTCAGGCGCTCATCATAGTGCTCGGCCAGTTTCTCAATCTCGATCTGTTCGGCCCAATCCGCGCGCGCCATATCGACACGTTCATCCACGATATTGCCCTGCGCGCGCCGCCATTCATAACCCGTCAGCAACACGCATTGGGCCAAATTCAAACTGGGAAATTCGGGATTGACCGGCACGTTGATGATCGCATTGGCGCGCGCGACATCGTCGTTTTCAAGCCCTGCCCGTTCAGGGCCAAACAGCACGGCCACTTTTTGCCCCTCGGCGATCCGGCTGGCGGCCTCTTGCATGGCGCGTTCGGGGCTGAACACCGGTTTGGTCAGCCCGCGCGCCCGTGCTGTGGTGGCCATGACAAAATGGCAATCGGCCACCGCCTCGGGCAGGCTATCGACCAGCCGCGCCTCGTCCAGCAAGCGGCCCGCACCACTGGCCATGGCCACCGCCTTGGGGTTGGGCCAGCCGTCACGCGGGGCCACAACGCACATGCGGTCCAGTCCGAAGTTCCACATCGCGCGCGCCGCCGCGCCGATGTTTTCCCCCATTTGTGGGCGCACCAGAACGAAAGAGGGCTGTGGGGTATCGGTGGGCATGGCATCCTCGGGTAAAGTGGTTGCCTGCCTCATATGACAGCGGCGCGACACTGAAAAGCCCCGCCGCGCCTTTTACTCGGCGGCCGGGCGCTCGGCCTCTTCGGCGTCGATCTCGGCGGCGCGTTTTTCAACCTGTTCGACGATATGCTCGATCATTTCGGCATTGGACATTTTGTGGCTGGCCTTACCGGCCAGATACACCATGCCACTGCCCGCACCGCCGCCGGTAAAGCCGACATCGGTCATCAAGGCCTCACCGGGGCCATTGACCACGCAGCCGATGATGCTCAGGCTCATCGGGGTTTTGATATGCTCCAGCCGTTCTTCCAAAGCTTCGACCGTCTTGATCACGTCAAACCCCTGTCGCGCGCAGGAGGGGCAGGAAATGATATTCACGCCGCGATGGCGCAGGCCAAGCGACTTGAGGATTTCATACCCAACCTTGACCTCTTCCACCGGATCGGCGCTGAGGCTGACGCGGATCGTGTCGCCGATGCCCATCCACAGCAGGTTGCCCAACCCGATGGCAGATTTGATCGTGCCAGTTGTCAGCCCCCCGGCCTCGGTGATGCCAAGGTGAATGGGGGCGTCTGTCTGCTCGGCCAGCATCTGGTAGGCGGCGGTCGCCATGAAAACATCCGACGCTTTGCAGCTAATCTTGAACTCGTGAAAATCGTTATCTTGCAAGGCTTTGATATGATCCAATCCGCTTTCGACCATGGCGTCGGGCGTGGGTTCGCCGTATTTGTCCAGCAGATGCTTTTCCAAGCTACCGGCGTTCACGCCGATCCGCATCGAACAGCCGTGATCGCGCGCCGCTTTGATCACCTCGCGCACACGTTCGGGGCTGCCGATATTACCGGGGTTTATGCGCAGGCACGCGGCCCCGGCTTCGGCGGCTTCGATCCCGCGGCGGTAGTGGAAATGAATATCGGCCACGATGGGCACCGGGCTTTCGCGCACGATTTCTTTCAGCGCGCGGGCCGAATCCTCGTCGGGGACCGACACGCGCACGATATCCGCCCCTGCATCCGCAGCGGCCTGCACTTGCGCGATTGTGCCGGGGATATCGGTTGTCATTGTGTTGGTCATGGTTTGCACGGTGATCGGCGCATCGCCCCCAACGGGAACATTGCCCACCATGATCTGGCGGCTTTTGCGGCGTTCGATATTGCGCCATGGACGGATCGGATTAAGCGACATCGCTTGCCCCCAAGGACTGTATGAAATGGACTGTGTCAAGGCGCAAGATAGGGCGCGAGCGCACGCAGTGCAATCGCGGCGCGACGGTTAGTCCTGCGGCGTGCGGTCCCCGGTCTCAAGTTCGGCGACATAGCGCAGCAAATCTTCGTCTTGCTGGATATCGGCCACGTCGTAAGCCGTGCTTAGGCCCTCGGCCTCAAGCGCCAAGTCTGATGTGACCGAGCCGCGCGCACCAGCCGGTCCGTAATGCTTGCCATTGACCGCAAAATAAATCGCACCGGATTCGCCGACGCGCATTGTCGGCGGCTCTTGGGTTTGTGGCACGTCATACGTATCGCCTGCGTTCATGATCCCTTCGAAGATCACGCTGCCATCGGTGGCCTTTACCCGCACCCAAGACGGGCGCACAGCGACAACGCGCAATCCCGGTAACGGGTCTTCCACGACTTGCGGGCTTGGCAGGTTTTGCGGCTTGTCCGCGACTTCAACCGTACTTGAACGATCTGCCCGCGGCAGATCAGGGCGTAATGTGCCCATTTGTGACGGATCCAGCGTGGAAATCGGTGCGTCCCGCGCCACCATGACAGGCACGTCCAACGCATCGGGACGATACAGGCGGTCCAGCCGGTCATCCACCACTGGCGATGCGAACCCTCCGGCCAAGTCACGGTCTTCATCCGACCCCTGCCCCGCATCGTTCAGCGGGTCCAGATCGGCCAGAACGTCGGGGGTGTTTTCAACCGGGGCAAATTGCACACGCTGAACTTCGTTCAAAACGCTCCATCCGCCATAGCCAAGCGCGGCGATCAAAGCCACCAAGACCAGAACCGAGCCAACGGCGCCGGGTTCAATCCGCGATAGCATGCTTTCTTTGGCCGGGGCAAAGGGCGTATTGGGCGAGACCAGAGGATCAACCGGTCGCGCAGATCGTTTTTGTGCCGCCGGTTGCGGCTTGCGCACCGACGACGCCTCGGCAGACATCCCGTGGGCTGTGGAAAATCCGCTTTCCGCGCAGAACGCGGCAAAGGCTTTGTCGGGGTCCATATTCAGATATCGGGCATACGAGCGCACGTAGCCGGGTATAAAACCCGGAGTGTCAAAAGCACTGGGATCGGCGTTTTCAATCGCCGCCACATAAGACGCCTTGATGCGAAGTTCTCGCTCAACGTCCAGAAGGGATTTTCCGAGTGTCGCGCGCTCTCCGCGCATCAAATCGCCGAGGCGCAAGTCAAAATCGTCAAAGCCTCGCGGCTCTGGTTCTTGATCTTCAGCCTTGCGCGTAAACTTGCGCCCGATCATGCGGCCTGCCCCTTGCACCTATTACACGCTTTCGCCTGACTCGATTCGACAGCATGTCCGTTGTTTTCCTAATCTTAACACAAGGCAAGGCGTTTTACAGCTAACCGAATATTATCCTGTCATTTCGACGCGATTCAGCGCGCAGTGGCTCCATAATTCATCCATCGCGCCAATCAGCGCATCCATTTCCTTGGGGCCATGC
>NZ_JAAORB010000015.1 GCF_011601345.1 Roseovarius gahaiensis | reverse complement strand
GCGCTTTAGCACTTTATCCCAACCACTTGCGCGCGACCTTCAAGCGGCGCACCAAGATCAGCCCAATCGCCGTGCCGCGGGGGCGGCCCGGCGATGCGCGGCGGCCTTCGGCCTTGATCCCGCGCGGGAACTTCGCATTCAAATTTCTGCTCTGAGGCTAACAGCTGTCACCTCATATTCCCACGCGGACGACTTTCCCCCTGACCTCAAGCCAGCCCACCAATGCGACACCTGTGTTAGGTACTGGACATCAGGAAGCGCCAAGCAGGGCTCGACACAGGTCGGCGGAACGAAAGCGCCGGGTTGCAAACCGGTCTGGAACGGTATTCTGTGCCGCGACCGGGCAAGAGAAAGGGCAAGCAATATGAACACCATGTTAGGCGTCATCGGCGGATCGGGGCTGTATCAGATCGAAGGTCTGGACAAGGCTGAATGGATCAGTGTCGAAACCCTTTGGGGCGATCCCAGTGACCAAATCCTGACTGGCATTCTGGACGGCATCCGCATGGCGTTTTTGCC
Organism: Roseovarius gahaiensis; assembly: GCF_011601345.1. Taxonomy (GTDB): domain Bacteria; phylum Pseudomonadota; class Alphaproteobacteria; order Rhodobacterales; family Rhodobacteraceae; genus Roseovarius; species Roseovarius gahaiensis. The sequence goes on along the minus strand of NZ_JAAORB010000015.1, from coordinate 54,550 downwards.
GCGTCACGGGCGCGGGCATGTGCATTCCCCCAGCACCGTGCCCTATCGCGCCAATATCGACGCATTAAAGCGATTGGGCGTGACGGATGTGATCAGCGTCAGCGCCTGTGGCAGTTTTCGCGAAGAGATGGCGCCGGGCGATTTCGTGATCGTGGATCAGTTCATCGACCGGACAACCGCCCGCGAGACAAGCTTTTTCGGCAGCGGCTGCGTGGCCCATGTCAGCGTCGCACACCCCACCTGCCCCCGGCTGGGCGCGGCCTGCACCGAGGCCGCGGGCGCAGCAGGCGTCACGGTGCATGATGGCGGCACCTATCTGGCGATGGAAGGCCCGCAATTCAGCACCTTGGCGGAATCGAAAATGTACCGCGAGGTCTGGGGCGCGGATGTGATCGGAATGACCAACATGCCCGAAGCGAAATTGGCCCGCGAGGCCGAGCTTTGCTATGCCTCGGTCGCGATGATCACCGACTATGACAGCTGGCATCCGGCACATGGCGAGGTGGACGTGACCCAAATCATCGCAACGCTGATGGGAAATGCCGACAAGGGCCGCGAAATGGTACGCCGCTTGCCCGCCCTTCTAGGACCGGACCGCGCGCCCTGCCCGCATGGCTGCGACCGGGCGCTCGACAATGCCGTTCTGACCGCGCCCGAAGCGCGCGATGCCGCTTTGGTGGCAAAACTGGACGCCGTGGCAGGCCGGGTGTTGGATTAGACGTGAATGGTGCGGGCCTCAGCCCCCCAAGCCCATTTTGGCCAGATATCCGTTGGCCTTAAGCTGTTCACCCAACCAGACTGATCCCTCGGGCGTCAGGTGGAACCCGTCATACATCACGATGGTTTCGGGCCCCAGAAAGGTGGTGCATCCGGGTGCGGCGCAAATCATCTCTAGCGGGTCGATGAAGCGATCCCCCAACGCTTCGGTCAGCTTGGCATTCACCTCAACCGCTGTTTCGTGCGGGGTTGTCTGCCACGCCATGCAGTCATCTAGGCATGCATTCAAAATCTCTGGCCGGTCAAACTCCACGCTTTTGGTGCCAAACACCCAGAACTTTTCGCCATATTTATCGACCAATCGCGCGTGACTGTCCTGCATCAGATCGGCCTCCCATTCGGTCCAAGCCGTGGCCAGAATGACCACATCAGCCTGCGCAATCAGTTTATCGGTCTTGGGATCGGACAAGTCATTGTGTTGCGGGGCGCACATGTTGAACCGGTCCTCGCGCAAGAACTCAGCAAATTTTTCGCGTGGCAGGAATAGGTTTCCACATGTCGCACCGACTTGTGCACTGACAACCGATACCCCGGGCGCGATCACGGCATTCAACGCGTTTTGCAAATCGGCCGAGTTACTATCGCCGATCAGCAATAGCTTGGTTTCGGCATCCGGGTCAAAATCCTGCAGGCGCGTCGCATCCTTGGCCTGCCAGACGATGCGGCTGAATTCATCGTTGCGGTCAAACAGGTCAACAACGCCTTGCGGGTAACGAAAGACATTGCCGTTGCTGGCCGCTCCCATAACGCCAAGCGCAATCACCGCCACCGAGGATGTGACAGCAAACCCCCATATCGTGGGTCTTGAGCCAAAAACCTTCCGGTGGCGCGTGGGTGTTTCGACATAGCGATAACTGAAAACCGACAGCAAGGCCGTCGCCAGCAGCATCAGCCCCGTATGCCACAGCGGCGCATTGTGGCCCATGGTATGGCCATAGAAGGCAAGGATCGGCTGGTGCCACAGATACGCACTGTAGGACACAAGCCCGATGGCCACCATCGGGCGCCACGACAACAGCCTATGCGCCAGCGTGCCGGGCACCGCGAATAAGATGACAGCCACAACACCGGCCACCGGAACCACCGCGTAAAAGCTGGGAAACGGTGTGCCGCTGTCATAGGCAAAGATTGCAAATGCGATGGCCACAAGACCCAAGGCCGAAAGCGCATTGGCCAAAGCAGGCCGAACCGCAACGGTCCGTTTATCGACATAAAAAGCGATGAAGGCCCCGGCCAGCAATTCCCACGCCCGCGCGGGTAACAGGAAAAACCCGGCTTCGGGTTCCTGATAGGCGGCCCAATGCGCCAAAAGCAGGCTGAACACGAACACCCCGATCAGGATCTTGACGATCCGCCCTGTGCCCCAGCGCCAAGCGAGCATCAGGAAGACGGGGAATATGATGTAATATTGCTCTTCGACCGCCAAGCTCCAGGTATGCAACAGCGGCTTGATCTCGGCGGCGGTGTCGAAATAGCCGCTTTCGCTCCAGAACAGGAAATTCGATGAAAACGTCGCCACGGCAATCAGGCTTTGCGCGAAATCCTTCATATCGGTGGGGAACAGCGTGAACCATGCCACCGGCAAACAGCACAAAACCACGAAGAACAACGCCGGTAGGATGCGTCGCGCGCGCCGCTCGTAGAAGTTCAGTAGGCTGAAGCGGCCTTCGTTCATCTCGGTCAGAATGATCGAGGTGATCAGATAACCCGAAATCACAAAGAAAACGTCAACGCCAATATAGCCGCCGCCAAACACCTCAAAGCCCGCGTGGAACAAGATGACAGGCACGACCGCAACAGCGCGCAAGCCGTCGATTTCTGCACGATATTTCACTTTGACGATCTCCGCACTGGCATGGTCTTGGCTGGCTCCACATACTGAGCAAGCCGATTGGAGTAAATAGGCCGGCCCACCCGCACAGAACCGTTGTCGATCCCTGTGTTGGGCTTGCAAGGCAAGACCTTTTGGGTCAAACCCAAGCGCGGACCAAGATTGCACAAGGCCATGCCATGCCCGTTCTTCGCACCGTCAAGGATTACATCCGCACCATCGTCGATTTCCCGCACGAGGGTATTTTGTTTCGCGATGTGACCACGCTTTTCGCCGATCCGCGCGGGTTTCGCATGGCCATCGACCAGATGCTGCACCCCTATGCAGGCGAACGGATCGACAAAGTTGTCGGCCTTGAGGCGCGCGGCTTTATCCTTGGCGGCGCGATTGCGCATCAGCTGGCACTGGGTTTCGTGCCGATCCGCAAGAAAGGCAAACTTCCCGGCGCGGTGATCTCAGAGGAATATCAGCTGGAATACGGCGAGGCGGTGGTCGAAATCCACGACGACGCAATCCAACCGGGGGAAAAAGTCCTTGTGGTCGATGACCTGCTCGCCACGGGTGGCACGGCAGAGGCCGGGATCAAGCTGATCGAACGGCTGGGCGGTGAAATTGTCGGCTGCGCCTTTATCGTCGACCTGCCCGAATTGGGTGGACGCCAGAAACTGGAAGCGATGGGCATGGATGTGCACGTCTTGTGCGAGTTCGAAGGCGCCTGAAGGCACATCCCCGGCCTACGGTCAGCAATCGGACAGTTCCACCGATCACGCCCAAGAAAATCATCAAACCTTGTAGTAATCGCGATACCACGCCACGAATTGCGCAATCCCGTCGCACACATCGGTTTGCGGCTTGTAGCCTGTCAGATCGTGCAAAAGACTGGCATCCGCCCATGTGGCGGGCACATCGCCCTTTTGCATTTCCATCAGGTTGCGCTGTGCCGGCATGCCCAGAACCTCCTCGATGGCCTCCACGAAATCCAACAATTTCACGGTGTTGGAGTTGCCGATATTGACCACCCGCCAAGGGGCCACGGGCGACAGGCTGTCGCCGGGGGCGATGTCATCAGGGCTGTCGGGGCGGGCCGGCACCGCATCCATCAACAAACGGATACCGCGCACCAGATCGCTGATATAGGTGAAATCGCGATACATCTCACCGTGGTTGTAAATGTCGATCGGTCGCCCCTCAAGAATCGCCGAGACGAATTTGAACAGCGCCATATCGGGCCGCCCCCATGGGCCATAAACAGTGAAAAACCGGAACATCGAGGTGGGCAGGTTCCACAGATGCGCATAGGAATGGCCCATCGCCTCGGTCGTCTTTTTGGTGGCGGCGTAGATCGTCATCTGGCTGTCGGCCTTCATCGTCTCGGCATAGGGCATATCGGTGTTCGCCCCGTAAACCGAACTGGTCGAGGCCATCAGCAGATGTTTTACCGCGTGGCGGCGGGCCACCTCCATCACATTGAACGTGCCCACAACGTTGGCGTCGATATAGGCGCGGGGGTTTTCAAGGCTGTAGCGCACCCCGGCCTGCGCGGCGAGATGCACGATGATGTCAGGCTGAAAGCTATCGGTGATGCGGTCCAGCGTATCGGCGTCTTCCAGCATCGCCTCGGTCGCCGTGAATCCGGGTTTTTGCAGCAGCATCTGGTGACGACGCTGTTTTAGCGTGACGTCGTAGTAATCGGTCATCCCGTCCAGCCCGTGCACCTGGAACCCCTCATCCAGAAGAAGATCGGCCAGATGGTAGCCGATGAACCCCGCCGTGCCGGTGATGAAAACCCGTGTCATACGCCGCATCCTTTTACTGTCACTCGCTCGACGCGAGCGATAGCCGCTGTGCGCAATCGGCACAAGGCCCGGCACGCCCGCCCGTTTTGACAGCCCGGCGTGTTGATCTGGACAAAGCGCCGTTTCTGCGTAGGTTTGAAAGCTGACAGATCAAACAGGGATAGGCGCAATCATGCAAACCCGTTTGCGGCCCGGTGAAGAAACCGCCGACACCCCCACGGCCCATGATGCCGCCTTGCATTTCATAGGCCGGATTCACACCCCATGGGACAGCCGCGCGCTGTGCCCCCGGCAAGGAAAACCCGACGGGCCCGAATGCCGGATCGAGGTGTTTGCCCCATGGGATCGCGCCTTGGAGGGGATCGAAAGCTATAGCCGCCTTGAAATCCTGTATTGGCTGGATCGCGCGCGCCGTGACCTGATCCGCCAAAACCCCAAAGGCGACGGCGAACGGTTTTTTGGCACCTTTGCCCTACGCTCGCCGCAGCGGCCCAACCCGATCGGCACGGCACTGGTCAATCTGGAGCGGGTCAACGGCAATTGCCTGATCGTGCGCGGGCTGGATTGCCTGAACGGCACGCCGCTGATCGACATCAAGCCCGACCGCTGCGAATTCACGCCGAAGGCACCTGACAAGCCGGGGGTGACATCATAACGCGTCCGCTTGCGGCGCGTATCATCGCCGCTTTCATGCAGCTAACTGACCCCGCGAGGTCGTCGATAACGCGGGGCCTGCCGTGTCCTTGCCAAAGCGGATCGCGTGTTTGACGCGCCGCCCGGTCAGGCCGCGTCGTAGCTGGTGAAAACCTCGGTTGTGCCATCGCGACGGATCAGATGCACATCATACGCTTCGCGTTGGTTTTCCGGCCCCATGCCGGGCGATCCATACGGCATTCCGGGCACCGACAGTCCCACAGCATCGGGACGGTCGCGCAACAAGCGCCGGATGTCGGCGGTGGGCACGTGACCTTCGATCATGTAGCCCTCTATCCGCGCCGTGTGACACGAGGCCATCTTGGCCGGAATGCCGTTGTCCATCTTGTATTGGCTCAACGCGGTGCCGAAACTGGTTTCGGTACTGACATCAAAGCCGTCACGCTGCAAAATCTCGATCCATGCGCCACAGCACCCGCAATTTGGGTCTTTCATGACGTGGATTTGCAAAGGCGAGGCCGCAGCTGCGCCGGGCACCCCCGCAACGAGGCCAGCAAACGCTGCGCATGAAACAAATCCGCGACGGGTTAAACGGTGTGGTGACATGGCCGGTCTCCTTATTTATTCGGGGTCCAACTTAACCCTGTGCTAGGTGGGCGCAAGGCACCCCACATCACGATGACGCGAGACAGCGCGGCGCGCCTACCCCAGCCACACATCCAGAAACAGCATCACCACCAGCCCGACGGCCAACCCCAAGGTGGCCTTGTTCTGGTGCCCGCTGCGGTGGGTTTCGGGGATGATCTCGTGGCTGATGACATACAGCATCGCACCGGCGGCAAAGGCCAGCCCCCAAGGCAACAACGGCTGCGCCAGCACGATCACCCCTGCCCCGATCAGCCCGCCGATGGGTTCGACCATGCCGGTCAGCGCGGCGATACCCCACGCCCGGCGCTTGCCATACCCCTCGCCCAGCAGGGCCACAGCCACGGCCAACCCCTCGGGCGCGTTTTGCAAGCCAATGCCGATGGCCAGCGGCAGACCGCCCTCCAGACCATTGGCGCCAAAGCCTACGCCCACGGCCAGACCTTCTGGAAAATTGTGAATCGTGATCGCGATAATAAACAGCCAAACCCGACGCAGCGCCGCCGCCTCGGGGCCTTCGCGGCCCAGTTTGAAATGCTCGTGCGGCAGGGTTTCGTTCATGGCATGGACTGCGGCCATGCCGATCAGGATCGACACACAGGTGATCGCCGCCGGGATCGCCCCCTCGCCATATGTGACGCCCGCCGCTTCAAGCGCCGGGATGATCAACGAGAAAAACGACGCTGCCAACATCACACCAGCCGCAAAGCCCAGCGCCATGTCGCGCGTGGCGCGTCCGGGAATATGCCCTGCCAGCACCGGCAACGCGCCAACCGCGGTCATAAGCCCAGCTGCAAGACTCCCAAAAAAGCCAAGGGCCGTGGGCGAAAGCGCATCAATCATTCAACGCCCATTCCCCGGCCCGGAACACCGGCACCCGATCACCGCTGCCGGTGATCCCGTCGATGTCCGTTTCCGGCCCGCCGATCATCCAATCGACATGGATCATGCTGGTGTTGCCGCCTCGCGCTGCCACCTCTTCGGGCGACAGTGATCCGCCATCGACGAAACATTTGGAATAGCACTGGCCCAAAGCGATATGGCAGGCGGCGTTTTCATCATAAAGCGTGTTGTAGAACAAAAGCCCCGATTGCGAGATCGGCGAGGAATGCGGCACCAGCGCCACTTCGCCAAGACGGCGCGCGCCCTCGTCGCTGTCCAGCAGCTTTTGCAACACCGCTTCGCCCTTGCTGGCGCGGGCCTCAGTGATGCAGCCGCCCTCGAAACGCACTTCGATATCTTCGATCAGGCTGCCCTGATGCGACAGCGGCTTGGTGGCGCGCACATGGCCGTCGACCTTGTGGGCATGGGGCGTGGTAAACACCTCTTCTGTGGGAATATTGGGATTACAGACAACCCCGTTGCCCGCCACCGAGGCCCCGCCCTGCCATTCATGCCCGTCGGCCAGCCCAACCGTCAGGTCGGCGCCCGGCCCGGTAAAATGCAGCGCGGCAAAGCGTTGCGCGTTCAACCATTCGGTGCGGGCGCGCAGCGTGGCGTTATGGGCCTGCCATTCGGCCACAGGATCGTCGCCTGTCACGCGCGAGGCGGCAAAGATCGCATCGGCCAGCTTAGCCACCGCAGCATCGTCGCCAAGGTCCGGAAACATGCGCCGCGCCCAAGACAGGCTGGGATAGCTGACAATCGACCAATTGATGTGGAAATTCGCGATATGATCCAGCGCCGGTTTATAGGCCATGGCATTGGCCTTGCCCGCGCGCGATACTTTTTCGGGGTCTTGCTCGGCCAGCAGCATCGGATCATCGCCGACAATGGCCATGCGGGCCGCGCCACCCTCGAACGCCTGCGCCATGCCCTGATAGAGCCAATCTGGCGCGCGATCAAAACTGTCGTCGCGGGGGTTTTCATAGCGCGCCAGTTGCAGCTGTTCGTCGCCAAGGATCGGTGTCACCAGACCGGCCCCGGCCCGATAGGCCGCGGCCACGATCGGCCGCACCAGCGGCAGCGCCGCAACCGGCGCGGTCAGCACCAGATCCTGACCCTCTTGCAGGTTCAGCCCGACGCGCACGGCCACCTCGGCCAGACGGTCAATAGACTGGGTATCAATCGGCTGGGATGTCATGCGAACCTCGTTGCCTTGCAGGAATTCGCTGCCACGTTCCTGCAAGGCGCGGGTAAGGTCAAGCAGATGCTTGTCAGGCCGCCTGCCCGCAATGCGCCGCCCGGACCTGTTTCCGATAGGCCGCAATCGCGGCGCTGTCTTGTGCAACAGGCACCCCAAGCTGCGCGGCCAGATCGAAAAAGCCCCGGCCCGGCAAATCGCCACCCCGCGCGCAGGCCAACGCGGCAATCATCGGACGGCCTGCGGCGGCATCTTCACGCATGGTCTGTTCCAAAGCGGCAGTGACCCGGCCCACCGATCCCGGCAGATACAGCCCCAGCGCACGGGCCAGTTTACCATAGGCAATCGGCACGGATTTGTCTGGCAAACCCGCAAGATGCGCGCGTGCCCGGTCTTTCAGCTCAGGGGTCGCAGCCTTGGCCGGTTTGCGCGCCGGCGGCACCTCGATCACCGCGCCATCGGCGCGGATATCAGCCGCCCATGCCCTTTGCGGGCTACGGATGGTCAGGCGGGTCACCTCACCAGACGGGGTTTCGCGGGTTTCAACGTCGCGCGTGATATCTCCACGCTCCAACCCCGCAACCAGAACATGCGTCGCAAGCCCCAGCCGACGGGCCAGATAGTCCGGGTCGATCCGCAAATCCCCATCGCTCCAATCCAGCGCATCGGGTGGAACGGGGCGGGTCAGAGCCGGGCTATCACCCGGTGTCTGGCTGTAAAAGGGGTTTGTCCCGGCCTCATGGTCGGTCACATCCACGATATCGCGTAGCTCAGGCAAGGCCGCGCGCAGCATGGTTTCGATGCCATCACGCAACGTGGCCGCCGAGGCCGCACAGCCCTGACAGCCCCCGGACATCCGCAGGTACACCACACCATCGCTGAGTTTTTCGGCACTTACGTGGCCACCATGGGCGGCAATCGCCGGGTTGGCCTGACGGTCCAACAGGTCAGTCACCTTCGCCAGCAGCGCGGCGTCGCTGTCGCCGTCTTCGTCTTGCGATTGACCAAGCGGCGCGTTTGACGCATCCAACGCGGTGCGGATCGCCGCCGCCACCTGTGGCTTAAGCTGCGCCCAATCGCTTGAGGTGTCTTGGGTCACGGTGATCGTCGCCTCGGCCACATGCACGGCCTGCACCCCCGGCACCGCGAACAGGGCCGCCGCCAAGGGGACATCCGGCTGCGGCGCGGTCCAATGCGCCGACTGGCCCTGTTGAACGGGCGCATCCAGCACAAAACGCATGGTCGCCGGATCATGGGCCGACGCCATGGCGCGGATGCGGCGGCGGGTTTCAGTTTCAGACATCTTCGGCCTCGACCTGTTTCATCGCCCGCAAGGCCGGAAAGGTGTAGATGCCCGAGCTGTGGCCATCGCTGAACGCCACGCCAATGGCATAGTTGCCGACGCTCCAGATGCGCGTGGGCTGAATATCCAGCGCCACGCTGGCCGGGTCCAGCAGGCGTTGACCCGACATTTCATCGCGGCAGGCCGCACATTGGCAGGCCAGACGCAGATCGCGCGGGTCGATCACCTGTTCGCCGCCATCCTGCCAGCGGATGTGCAAGCCGCTTGTGTCATACTCCAGCGCGACAGGCCTTTCGGGGTCGCCGCCTTCGATTGCCGCAGCACCTGCGGGTTGGCCGCTGCCTTGGGCCACCTGCCAATCAAACGGCACAGCCAGTCCGGGACCGTCCTGCTCTTTGCCGCCAATCGCCGCAGCAACGGCGCGGTATGCCTGCGCAGCCGGGCTGTCAGGGGCATCAAGGATCAGCGGGCGGCCTGCATCGCCGCCGTCCACAACCGCCGGGTCCAGCGGGATACTGCCCAGAAACGGCACATTCAGGCTATCGGCGATCTTCTGGCCGCCCCCTTGGTGGAAAATATGCGTAACCTCGCCGCAGGACGGGCAGGTAAAGCCGCTCATGTTTTCGACAACGCCAAGGATCGGCACATTGACCTGTTCCAGCATCCTGAGGCCACGGCGCACGATCTTGAGGCTAACATCTTGCGGCGTGCTGACCACCAATGCCCCGCTCAGCGGAAAGGCCTGCGCCAGCGTCAACTGGATGTCGCCGGTGCCCGGCGGCAAATCCAGCAAAAGCACATCCAGCGTGCCCCAATCGACCTGCGTGATGAACATCTGCAAATACTTGGTCACCATCGGACCACGCAAAATGGCGGGTTTGTCATCGCCCGACAGCATCGCCATCGAGATTACCTTGACTCCATGCGCCTGCGCCGGGATCACCTTTTTTGCGGGCGACATCGCCGGCGGCTGATCGCCCGGAATACCCAGCATGCCGGGGATCGACGGCCCGTAAAGGTCGGCGTCCACCACGCCAACGCGCAGCCCCTGCCCCGCCAAGGCCAGCGCAAGGTTTGCAGTCAGCGTCGATTTGCCCACGCCGCCCTTGCCACTGCTGACGGCGATCATGCGCCCAAGTCCCGCCAAGGGCGAGGTTGACCCGGTCTGGTCTGTATCTGTCATTGTCTCAATCCTGATTGTCTGGCGCGCCCACATCCTGTGCCACCACCTGATCGGTGCGGTGTTTCGGCGCATAACTGGCACAAAGTTGCCCGATGTCTTCTGGGGTCAGGTCCAGCGCGGCGCAGGCGCAATAGCCACCGCAGGGGCGGTCTTCGTAGTGGCCACAATCGCCGCAGGTGCCAAAGGCCCTGCAGCCGCGCTGAGCGGCCAGATCAGCGGCAAGGGCTGGCAGCACACGTTCCAATGTTGCACGACTGCCCTCCTCAAGACGGCCCAGCGCAGTGATCAAATGGCGTAGCGGGTCTTGCTCCAGCAAGTCACATCCGCTTTGCGTCAACTCGAATTGCACGCTGCGCCCGTCAATGTCCGAGCGTTGACGCTGCAGCAGCCCCTTGCCCTCCAGCGTCTTGATGGTCTGCGACGCGGTGCCACGCGTGGTCGCCTGAAAACTGGCAAAGGCCGACGGTGTTCTGGACGCCCGATTGGCGCGCGCAAAAAAGCGCAGCGCCACCCATTGCGAGGCGGTCAGATTCGCGCCCGCCTCCTCTCCGCGGGCGGTCCGGCCAATATGGACCAGCATTTCCGCCAACTGCTCTGCGCTGTCGATAAGGTGCGGTGGAAAGTTTCCAAGTTCAGCCATGCCCATTTGGTAGCGATTCAAAATCAATTTGACAAGCGCAGAATTGCAGATATGGTTTCGTTTCGAAACTAAATGACATTGGGCTTTCACAATGACGATTCCCTACATCCCAAGCGCACCGACGCGACAAAGCTATGGCAAACGCGAAGGGTTTCTGACCGAGGACGAAGAAGTGCGCCTTGCGCGCGCTTGGCGCGACACCGGCGATGTCGCCGCGCGCAACCGCTTGGTCACGGCCTATCATCCGCTGGTTATGTCCATCGCACGACGCTTCACCAAAACCCGCAGCCTTCAGGACGATCCGGATATGTTGCAGCATGCCTATATTGGCCTTTTGAAGGCGGCTGACGGGTTTGACCCTGAACGCGGCTTCCGGTTTTCGACCTATGCCGCATGGTGGGTCCGGGCCGAGTTGCAGGATTACCGCATGAGCAATTGGTCACTGGTCAAGCGCGGCCGCTCGGCCAAGGCGCGCAAGGCGTTTTTCAATCTGGCCCGGATTGAAGAAACGCTTGAGTCCGTGCCCGGCGAAACCGCCGCCGACCGCGATCAGCGGGTTGCCGAAAAGCTGGGCGTTAAACCCGCCGACCTGAACGCGATGCGCCAACAATTCAGCGGTCAAGACAGCTCACTGAACCGCCCGGCCTCTGATGAAGAGGGCGACGATATCATCAACTTGCTTCCCGATCCGGACTGCGACGTGGAACAAGATGTCGCGACGCGCCACGATCTGGATGTATTCCGGCGCACTGTCAGCCGTCATTTCGGCCGGCTGCCCGACCGCGAACGCGAAATCGTCATCGCAACGGTTGTGCAAGATCCGCCGATGACCCTGAATCAGTTGGGCAAAATACACGGCATCTCACGCGAAAGAGTACGGCAATTGCGCGAACGCGGACTAGAGCGCTTGCGAAGCTCGCTCAAGACCGAGCCTGAGCCGATGGAAGCTGCCTTCTGATCTCAAGAAAAGTGGAGGTCGCGGGCCTTGCCCGCGGCAACGCCTGTCATAAAATATTGACAGTTTTGTCACCAAACTGAATCCGAACAGTCACGCAGCTGACATGCCCCCCGCTTAGCACGGCGACGAAAAGCGGGGGCTACAATATGCTGCATGTCACGTCACTCACCAAGCGCTTTGGCAACAAAAGCGCGGTGGACAACGCCACATTCAAGGTCGCGAAACCGGCCATGATTGGTATCATCGGGCGATCGGGTGCGGGCAAATCCACCCTTTTGCGGATGCTCAACCGGCTCAGCGACGCCACAGAAGGCAGTATCACCTTTGAAGGTGCCGAGATCACCACGCTCAAGGGTGCGGCGCGCCGTGAATGGCAATCGCGCTGCGCGATGATTTTCCAGCAGTTCAACCTTGTCCCGCGCATGGACGTGGTGTCGAATGTGCTGCACGGCACGCTGAACAGCCGCTCGACCTTGTCGACGATGTTCAACCTGTATCCAACCTCCGACATCCACAGAGCCATTGAAATTCTGGACCGTCTGGGCATTGCCGGCGAAGCGCCCAAGCGTGCGCAAGCCCTGTCCGGCGGCCAGCAACAACGCGTGGCCATCGCCCGCGCCCTGATGCAAGATCCGCAGATCATTCTGGCAGACGAGCCGATTGCCAGCCTTGACCCGATGAATGCCCAGATCGTGATGGACGCCCTGCGCCGCATTCACGAGGAAGATGGCCGCATGGTCATTGCCAACCTGCACACGCTGGATACCGCGCGCCGCTATTGCGACCGTGTCATCGGGATGCGCGACGGGCGCATCGTTTTTGACGGCACTCCCGAACAACTGACGACCGGCGCGGCGCGTGACATTTACGGGGCCGATGCAAGCTTTTCCGAAGAAAGCACATCGACCTCTATCGAAACGCTGGACCGGGGCACCAAGCGCGCACTGCGCGAGGCCGAAGCCGCGGTCTGACGGCCCTTGGCCCGCCGGGGCTGGCGGGCCGACACTCCACGACACCCAAGACAACCCAATCGGAGAGAACCCATGACCAAACTGTTTGCCGCCATCGTGGCCACAACCGCCCTTGTCAGCCCTGCGCTGGCGCAGGACAAGATCGAGGAATTCCGCATCGGTATCCTTGGCGGCGAAAACGCCCAAGACCGCATGACCTCGAACGAGTGCTTCCGCGCCCACACCGAGGAATTGCTTGGCGTGCCGACAAAGGTCTTTACCCCGGCCGATTACGACGGTGTGATCCAAGGCCTGCTGGGCGGGTCGATCGACATGGCATGGCTGGGCGCATCGGCCTATGCCAAAACCCACCTGACCGATCCCGACGCGGTCGAGCCGGTTCTGGTCAAGGTCAATGTGGACGGCTCTTACGGCTACCACTCCATCGGCTTCACCCGCAAGGATACCGGCATCACCTCTCTTGAGGACATGCAGGACAAAACCTTTGGATTTGGCGACCCGAACTCGACCTCGGGCTACCTGATCCCGTCGATTGAAATCCCCGAGCAGACCGGTGCCAGCATGGAATCGGGCGATTATTTCGGCGAAGTGAAATTCACCGGCGGGCATGAGCAGACCATCGTCGCCGTCGCCAATGGCGATATCGACGGCGGTGTGACCTGGGCCGACGGCCTTGGCGCATGGGAAGACGGCTACAACTCGGGCGCGCTGCGCAAGGCGTCCGATGCCGGTCTGGTCGACATGAACGAGCTGGTCGAGATCTGGAAATCCAAGCCGATCCCGGAAGGCCCGATCGTTCTGCGCACCGACCTGCCCGAGCGCGTCAAGCTGGACATGGTCGGCCTGATGGCCTCGCTGCCCTATATGGATGCCGATTGCGCCTACAACTTCATGGCCGGCGAAGCCCTGGGCATGATGCCGATCGACCACGACGCCTATATCTCGATCGTCGAGGCGCGCAAGTCCAAAATGTAAGCCGAAAGGCGCATGCTCTGGCCGGTCCCATCCGGGGCCGGCCAGTTCTTTTTCCAAACCTCCAGAAGAAAGCAAAGCCGCATGACCGACAGCACGTTGGGCGAATCCGTCGGCGCCAAGGGCACGACAGACATCCAGAACGCCTACATGGCCATGGCCCGCACCAAGCGCATGTATGGCGGGATTATCCTGATTGTTTTCATCGCGCTGATGGTGTCAGGTTTCATGCTGGCCGACAGCCGCAACGCAGGCGGCTTCTGGGACGGCATCCTGAATATCTTTAAGTTTCCCGGCGAGGTGCTAGAGGAGGCGAGCGAAAAAGCCGCGCTCATCCCCGCGCTGATGTGGAAATTCCTGCCCTCGATGATCGAGACGATCAACATCGCCGCTGCCGCCACGCTGGTCGGGGGCCTCATGGCCATCATGCTTTCGCTACTGTCCACACGCGGGCTGGCGCGGTTTCCACGGCTGATCGCCCCCTTTCGCCGCCTGATGGACGTTCTGCGCGCGATCCCCGAGATCGTTGTCGCGCTTGTCTTGATCTTCATCCTCGGCGGCGGACCGGTGCCCGCGATGATCGCCATCGCCCTGCACACCGCCGGTGCGCTTGGCAAACTGTTTTCCGAGGTCAACGAGAATGCCAGCCTGAAGCCGCTGGAAGGCCTTGAATCCGTCGGCGCAAGCTGGAGCCAGCGGATGATGCTGGGCGTCGTCCCGCAGGTCGCCCCGAACTGGCTGAGCTATGCGCTCTTGCGGTTCGAGATCAACATTCGCGCCTCTGCAATCCTTGGTTTCGTCGGGTCGGGCGGGATCGGCTACGACCTCAAGAACGCGTTCAGCTGGGGTCAGGGCCGCTATGACGAGGTCGCTGCAATCTTCATCCTGCTGTTTTTGACCATCGTGTTCTTCGACCAGCTGTCCAGCCACTATCGCAACAAACTTATCGGAAAGGCCTGACACATGACCGCAACTGCCGACATGACCGGGGCCACCGACCTCAAACAGACCGCGACCGCGCTTGTGGCGCGCAAGCGGCTGGTGGCGATCCTCACGCCCATCGTGCTGATGGGCTATTTCGTCTACCTGTTCTTTGCCTTCGACCTTCCCGGCCTGGCCGAGCGCGCGCGCATGGACAACGCCAAGATCCTGATCGCGGACAGCTACAGCTACAAGACCCATATCACCCACGACAACCGCAACGGCGGGCTGGTCTTTGCCATCGAGGGTGAGAGCAAGGGCACCTATCCCGAGGGGATGATCCCCGATTTCGTCACTCCGGTGGGCGAGGATGCTGTCAACATCGCGCTGAAGGCCGGCGAAAGCGCCGAGATCGAAGGCTCGACCCTGCGGTATACGATTCCCGACTACGGCACCGTCACGGTCACCGTCGAGGGGCGCGACATCATTCTGGAAACGCCCGACGGCCAGACGCCCGACTGGATCAGCGCCAGTGGCGCGCGGGTCAACATCACCGGCGAAGGCGGGCGCGCCACGGTTACCCGTGCGCGCACCGAGGTCTACAACTATTCCTTCGGCTGGGAACTGTTCTGGTTCACCCTCGACAGCCCGTTTTACGGCAAAAGCCTTGGCGAACTGGCCGGGCTGGCCGTCTCGGGCGACCGAGTGGTCGCCGACAAAAGCAACATTGCCGCGATGGTTCATGATTTCTGGAACAACGCCATGTGGCGCCACAAGGATGTGATCTGGGCCATTTTTGAGACGATCCTGATGGCTTTCCTCGGCACGATGGGGGCCGCACTCGTGGCCCTACCGCTGGCCTTTCTGGCGGCGCGCAACTTTACCCGGCTGATGAGCATTCGCTTTGCCGTGCGCCGCTTTTTCGACTTCGTGCGCGGAGTCGACGGGCTGATCTGGACGATCATCCTTAGCCGCGCTTTTGGCCCCGGCCCGATGACCGGCGCGCTGGCGATCCTGATCACCGACACCGGCAGCTTTGGCAAGATGTTCTCGGAAGCATTGGAAAATGTCGATGACAAGCAGATCGAGGGCGTGTCCTCCACCGGGGCCAAGCCGATACAGCGTTATCGCTTTGGCGTCATCCCGCAGATCACGCCGGTCTTGCTGAGCCAGGTTCTGTACTATCTGGAATCCAACACCCGCAGCGCCACCGTGATCGGGGCGATCACCGGCGGCGGCATCGGGCTATTGCTGACACAAGCCATCATCACCCAAAAAGACTGGGAAGAGGTGAGCTATTACATCGTTCTGGTCATCCTGATGGTGATCGCGATGGACTGGTTCTCGGGCTGGTTGCGGGGCCGTCTGATCGGCAAAAGTGAGGAGCATTGAGATGCCCCGGCTCAGTGCCGACACACCGTTCATTCACGACGGCTGTCAGATCACCGATACACGGTTGGGCCGCTTTGTCGAGATCGGCCAAGGCAGCCGCGTGGCCCATAGCGATATCGGGGATTATTCCTATTGCGACCGCTACGCCGATCTTGCCAATGCGCAAATTGGCAAGTTTTCCAACATTGCCAGCTATGTGCGGATTGGGGCCACCGACCACCCGCTGACCACGGCCAGCATGCACCACTTCCTGTATCGCTCGGCGGATTACTGGGACGATGCGGCGGATGACCCTGCGTTTTTTGAACAGCGCAAGGCGCGCCGCGCGCAGATCGGGCATGATACATGGATCGGTCACGCCGCCATGATCAAGCCCGAGGTGACCGTGGGCCATGGCGCGGTGGTGGCCGCCGGGGCCATCGTGACCCGCGATGTCGCCCCTTTCACCATCGTTGCGGGCACACCGGCCAAGCCGATGCGCCACCGCCAGCCGCCCGAGATCGCCGAACGGCTGATCGCCTTGGCTTGGTGGGATTGGGATCATGACCGCCTGCGCACCGCGCTTGACGATTTCCGCACCCTGCCCGCCGAGGCGTTTCTTGAGCGCTATGGCGGCTAACCGTGGGGCGCTACTCGTCCAATGTCAGGGTGACGCGATCACCGGCAAACAGCGTCCGCCCGTATTCAACAGGCACACCATCGGCGGTGACGTTTACGCCGGTTGACCGCAACAACGGGTCACCTTCCGTCAGGTGCAAATGCAGCGCTTGCGCGGCATCGGCGGCCACGGCGGTCAACCGGGTTGACCCGCGCGTAAAATCGTCGATGCCCACCTCGCGCAATGCGGCGGTCACACCGGGCTGCGCGGCAAGCGCAGTGTCGATCCCCGGCAAACGTTCCAGCGGGAAAACGCTTTCGAACACCGCGATCGGGGCATCATCGGCCAATGACAGGCCATGATAGGCGCAAACCGGCGATCCTGGTTCGATTTGCAAGGCCTGCGCCTCGCCCGCTGTCGCGCTGCGCGTCTCGATCTGCAAAATGCGTTTGTCCGGGCGCTGTCCGGCGGCGCGCAGGTTTTCGTGAAATCGCACGCGACGACCAATCGGATAATCCGTCGGGCGTGCCGTTACGAAAACACCCGCGCCGCGCCGCGATCGCACCACGCCATCCTCTGCCATACGGGCCAAGGCATGGCGCACCGTATGGCGGTTGACGCCAAAGCGTTCGGCAATTTGCGCCTCGGTCGGCAGTTTGTCACCGGGGCCATAGCGGCCATCGAAAATATCACGGCGCAGCGCCGTGCAAATCGTCAGCCACAGCGGTGTCTTTGCCGGTTTCGCCAATGCCTTGTCATCCAAAATTCACAAATCCCTTGTGGCCTGATGCGTGTCGGTCTGACATAATAAGTCTAGTTGTATAGGAAATGGCAGATTTGTCGAGATGAAAGATCACAGCCCGGATATCCCGCAAAGGCGATCATGGATGGGCCTTCTGGCCCAAGCTGAAACCGGTCGGGTCGCTGACCTGCTGGATCAGTCTGGCCCGCGCCCCGAATTTCAATGGTTGCGCCGCCCTGAAACCGGCAGCGTCATGGTGCAGGGCCGCGCCGGCGGCACTGGCGCGCCATTTAATCTAGGGGAAATGACAGTCACCCGCTGCGCCCTGACGCTGGACTGCGGCACAATCGGGCACGCCTACATTCAAGGCCGCACCAAGGCCGACGCGGAAGCCGCCGCCTTGGTCGACGCGCTGATGCAGACAGACCAAGCCGCAGACATTCAAACCAGCGTGCTGGACCCGTTACACGCCGAGGCCGACCAGCGCCGCGCCGCCCGCGCGGCCCGCGCTGCCGCCACCAAGGTGGATTTTTTCACCCTTGTCCGAGGAGAAGACTGATGCAGACCAGCACCCCTCTTGGCGGCGGCTTTGACACGCCCGCAACGCAAGCCGCGATGGCGTTTCGCGCACTGATGGAGGCGATGGCGCGCCCCGGCCATATCGAAACCGTCACCGGCGCCACACCACCCGCCCCGCTCTCACCAGCCGCTGGCGCAGCTTTGCTGACATTGTGTGACGCCGAAACGCCGCTTTATCTTGCCGGGCCTTGCGATACACCGGCGCTGCGCGACTGGCTGGCGTTTCATGTTGGCGCGCCCTTGGTCGGCCCGGCGGATTGCGCTTTTGCCGTAGGCACATGGGCGGATCTGCAACCACTGACCGACTACAGCATCGGCACCGCCAGCTACCCCGACCGATCCGCCACGCTGATCGTCGAACTGGACGATTTGGGCGCGGATGGGGCCGTATTGCGCGGCCCCGGCATCAAAGACACCGCCGCATTGTCGCTGCCGGAAAAAGCGGCCTTTCAAGCCAACACCGCACAGTTCCCGCTTGGCTTAGATTTCATTTTCACCAGCGGTCAGCGGCTGGCCGCCCTGCCCCGATCCACCGAGGTTTTGTAATGTATGTCGCCGTCAAAGGCGGAGAGCGCGCCATCGACAACGCTCATGCATGGCTGGCCGAGGAACGCCGCGGCGATACGGACGTGCCCGAACTGTCAATCGCGCAGATCCGCGAACAATTGGCCCTGTCGGTCAATCGCGTCATGGCCGAAGGCTCGCTTTATGATCCCGACCTTGCGGCCCTTGCCATCAAACAATCGCGCGGTGATCTGATCGAGGCGATATTCCTGATCCGCGCCTATCGCACCACCTTGCCGCGCTTTGGCACGTCGCGCCCCGTCGCAACCGCGCATATGGCCTGCGACCGGCGCATATCGGCCACGTTCAAAGACCTGCCCGGCGGGCAGATCCTTGGCCCGACATTTGACTACACGCACCGCCTGCTGGATTTCAAACTGGCCGCCGAAGGCGACGCGCCGCCACCCGCGCCGCAGAAGGGCGATGCTGCGCCTGCCGATGTGCCGCATGTCACCGGGTTTCTCAACCAAGAAGGGCTGATCGAAGAGGCCCCCGCCGATGACACGCCCCCGCCCGACCTGACGCGCGAACCGCTGGAACTGCCTGCCGAGCGTGCCTTGCGCCTTCAGGCCTTGGCGCGGGGCGACGAAGGCTTTGTGCTGTCGATGGCCTACTCCACGCAGCGCGGTTATGCCCGCAACCACGCCTTTGTCGGTGAATTGCGGATCGGGGCGGTAGCCGTTGAAATGGACATTCCCGAGCTGGGCTTTGCCGTCGAGATTGGCGAAATCACCCTGACAGAATGTGAAACCGTCAATCAATTCACCGGGTCCAAAACACAGCCGCCGCAATTCACCCGCGGTTATGGTCTGGTCTTTGGCCAGACCGAGCGCAAGGCGATCTCGATGGCTTTGGTCGATCGCGCGCTGCGGTGGGAAGAACTGGGCGAGGATTATACCGGCGCGCCCGCGCAAGACGCCGAGTTTGTCCTGTATCACGCCGACAACATTCAGGCGACGGGCTTTCTGGAGCATATCAAGCTGCCGCATTACGTCGATTTTCAGTCTGAACTGGAGCTGGTCCGCAAACTGCGCCGCGACGTGCAGGACCGGGCGGATGCTGCGGCCGCACAACACCCCGAGGCCGCAGAATGAGCGCCGTGGTCTTTGATATCGGCAATGTTCTGGTCGAATGGGATCCCGCTGCGGCGTTCCTGCCCGATCTGGGCTGCCGCAAAGAAACGGATGCCTTTCTTGAACGCACAGCCTTTCATGACCGCAACCAACGCGCCGACCGGGGCGAACGGTTTGGCGCCTTGGCGCAGGAAATTGGCGATCCGGACGACAGGATGCTGTTTTCACGCTATCCCGAACGCTATGCGCTGACGGTGCAACGCCCGATCGAGGGCACATGGGCCATCATCAACCGTCTGAAACGCAAGGGTCATGCGTTGCACGCAATCACCAACTGGTCCGCTGAGACATGGCCCATCGGGCTGACATTGCACCCCCGCCTGCACGATGCGTTCGGCGTGACCATCGTGTCGGGGCGCGAAGGCCTGACCAAGCCCGATCCGGCAATTTTCAACCTGCTATGCCAACGCGCCGGTCTGCGGCCCGACGACTGCCTGTTCATCGACGACAGCCCCGCAAATGTGCAAGGCGCGCGGGATGCAGGCTGGCAAGCGCATCACTTTACCACGCCCGACCACCTTGAGGCGGACCTTATGGAAAGGGGCCTGTTGTGACCGATCAACCCTACAATTTTGCCTATCTGGACGAGCAAACCAAACGCATGATCCGCCGTGCGATCCTCAAAGGTCTGGCCATTCCCGGCTATCAGGTGCCGTTTGCCAGCCGTGAAATGCCCATGCCTTATGGCTGGGGCACGGGCGGCGTGCAGGTCTCGGCGGCGGTTCTCACGCCTTCGGACCGTTTCAAGGTGATCGACCAAGGGGCCGACGACACCACCAACGCCGTTTCGATCCGAAACTTCTTTCGCCGCACCGCAGGCATTGAGGTGACGACGAAAACGACAGATGCCACCGTGATCCAGACCCGCCACCGGGTGCCGGAAACGGCCCTGCACGCGGGGCAGGTTCTGGTCTATCAGGTGCCCATCCCCGAGCCGCTGCGCTTTCTAGAGCCGCGCGAAACCGAAACCCGCAAGATGCACGCGCTTGAGGATTACGGGCTGATGCATGTGAAGCTTTATGAAGACATCAGCCGCCATGGCCATATCGCCACCGCCTATGCCTATCCTGTCAAGGTGGAAGGCCGCTATGTGATGGACCCGTCACCGATCCCGAAATTCGACAATCCGAAAGTGTCGGACTGCCCGGCGATCCAGTTGTTCGGCGCAGGGCGTGAACAGCGCATCTATGCCCTGCCGCCCTATACCCGCGTCGTCAGCCTTGATTTCGAAGATCACCCCTTCGAGGCGTCCAAGGCTGATCACCCCTGCGGATTGTGCGGCGCGGAAGACAGCTATCTTGACGAGGTGATCACCGACGATGCAGGCGGGCGCATGTTCGTCTGCTCGGACACCGATTTTTGCGAGACCAGACAAGCCGCGGGCCACCGCGGAAAGGATGCGGCATGAGCGAGCACACCCAACCCCTGTTATCCGTGCGCGACATCGCCAAGCGCTATGGCAGCCATATCGGATGCACCGACGTGTCGTTTGACCTCTATCCCGGCGAGGTGATGGGCATTGTCGGCGAAAGCGGCTCGGGCAAATCCACGCTGCTGAACTGCATGGCGGGCCACCTGACGCCCGATAATGGCCAAGTGATTTTCGACACCCGCGCCGATGGCCCGCGCGATACCGTCACCATGTCCGAACCCGAACGCCGCATGCTGGCGCGCACCGATTGGGCCTTTGTCCACCAACATGCCCGCGACGGGCTGCGCATGGGGGTCAGTGCCGGCGGCAACGTGGGTGAGCGCCTGATGGCCGTGGGCGCGCGCCACTACGGCGACATTCGCGACAAGGCCACCGATTGGCTGGACCGTGTCGAAATAGCCCCCGACCGGATTGACGACCGCCCCGCAACGTTTTCGGGCGGCATGCAGCAACGCCTGCAAATCGCCCGCAACCTTGTGACCGGCCCAAGACTGGTGTTCATGGACGAACCCACGGGCGGGCTGGATGTCAGCGTGCAGGCCCGCCTGCTGGACCTGCTGCGCGGGTTGGTGCGCGACATGGGGCTGTCGGCAATTATCGTCACCCATGATCTGGCTGTCGTGCGCCTGTTGGCCGACCGGCTGATGGTGATGAAATCCGGCCATGTGGTAGAACAAGGCCTGACCGATCAGGTTCTGGACGACCCACAACATGGCTACACACAGCTTCTGGTCTCAAGCGTGTTGCAAGTCTGAGACCGCCGGGGCGGTTTGCCCCCGGACCCCTTAGGATATTCAAAGCAAGAAGAACGCCCATGATTGAGATCGAAAACCTGTCCAAAGCCTTTACGCTGCACAATCAGGGTGGCGCCACGATCCGCGTGATGGAGGGGGCCAACCTGTCGGTGCAAAAAGGCGAATGCGTGGCCTTGGTCGGGGCCTCCGGGGCTGGCAAATCCACGCTGATGCGGATGATCTACGGCAATTACCTTGCCGAACACGGCAGCATCCGGGTGGGTCGCACGGTGGTCACCGATGCCAGCCCGCGCGATATCCTGACCATGCGCCGCGATGTTCTGGGCTATGTCAGCCAGTTTTTGCGTGTCGTGCCCCGCGTGCCCACGCTTGACGTGGTAGCCGAGCCGTTGCTGGCCGTCGGCACGCCGCGGGATCTGGCCCGCGACCGGGCCGCAGAGTTGCTGGAGCGGCTGAATATTCCGCAAACCCTGTGGGGTCTGTCGCCCACGACATTCTCGGGCGGCGAGCAACAGCGCGTGAATATTGCACGCGGCTTTACGCATGACTACCCCGCCCTTTTGCTGGATGAACCCACCGCCAGCCTTGACGCCACCAACCGCGCCGTTGTGCTGGATCTGATCGGCGCGGCCAAGGCGCGTGGCGCGGCGATTGTTGGGATCTTCCACGACGAGGCCGCCCGCGATCAGGTCTGCGACCGCGAAATCGACGTGACCGCCTTCACTCCGGTTCGCGCCGCATGACCGCCCCGCGCGATGATACCCAGGCGGCAAGGCCCGGCACGGGGCGGCTGATTGCCGTGGTCGGCCCCTCGGGTGTTGGCAAGGACAGCGTAATGCAGGCGCTTGCCCATGCCGCACCCGGCGTGCAGCCGGTGCGGCGCGCCATCACCCGTCCACCGGGCCAAAGCGGCGAGGACTATGAGGCGCTGAGCCTTGACCAGTTTCAGGCTCGCGCCGCAAATGGTGGCTTTTGCCTGCATTGGCAGGCACATGGCCTGCACTATGGCATTCCCGCCGCCGTGCTGGATGATGTGCAGCACGGGGCGCAGCGCATGGCCAACCTGTCACGCGGGGTATTGACCCAAGCGGCACAGCTGTTTCCCGGCTTTGTCGTGCTGAACATCACCGCAGCGCCTGCAACATTGGCGCAGCGCCTTCAGGCACGCGGGCGCGAAACGCCAACGGATATCGAAAGCCGTCTGGCCCGCGCATCGGCACAGCTGGACCCAAGCCTGCCCGTTCATCACATCGAAAACGACGGCCCGCTTGCGGCAACAGTCGCAAGCGCGTTGCAGTCCCTGGGCCTTGCCCAACATGACGCGCCGACAGAAGGACAGACTTGACCATGATCTCAGCCCCTTCCACCACAACGGCCCCAGCCGATACGCCACAGCCCAAGGCACAGACATCGGGTGACGTGTTACACCTTGCCAATGCGCGGCTTGTTCTGGCCGACACTGTCTTGCATGGATCACTGACCGTTGCAGACGGCCATATTGCCGACATCACCGAAGGTGCCCATGTAAGCCAAGGCGCGATTGACTGCGACGGCGATTACCTGATCCCCGGTCTGATCGAATTGCACACCGATAATCTGGAACGCCATATCGAACCGCGCCCATCGGTTGACTGGCCCCACCTGTCGGCCATTCTGGCCCATGACGGCGAATTGGCGGCCACGGGCATCACCACCGTGTTCGATGCCATGCGCGTCGGGTCGATCCATCGTGGCAAAGGTGGCTATGTGAAATATGCCCGCGCCCTGACCGATGAGATCTTGGCCCTGCGCAAGGCTGATGCCCTACGGATCAGCCACTTTTTGCACCTGCGGGCCGAAATCTGCTCGGAAACGCTGCTGGAGGAACTGGACGAATTCACCCCGGAGGACCGGATTGGCATCCTCAGCCTGATGGATCACACGCCGGGACAGCGGCAGTTTCGCGATATTTCCAAGCTGAAAACCTATGTCGCCAAGAAACGCGGAATGACCGATTCGGAATTCAACGATCACGTCACGCATTTGAAAGGCCTGCGCGCAGAATTTGGCGACCGGCATGAAACCGGTGCCGTGACGCATGCCAAACGGCTGGGCGCGGTTCTGGCCAGCCATGATGACACCACCGCCGATCAGGTGGCGGCCTCGGTCACCCATGGCATCGGTTTTGCCGAGTTCCCGACCACATTCGAGGCCGCAGAGGCCTGCCGCGCCCATGGCGCCGCGATCATGATGGGCGCGCCGAATATCATCCGTGGCGGCTCGCATTCGGGCAATGTCAGCGCGTTGGAACTGGCCAATGCGGACCTGCTGGACATCGTATCGTCAGATTACGTTCCCTCCGCCTTGTTGCTGTCGGCCTTCCGCTTGGGGGCGCTGTGGCAGGATTTGCCGCGCGCCATCCGCACCGTGACGGCCAATCCGGCACAGGTGGCCGGGTTGCCAGACCGGGGTGAGTTGGCTAGGGGCCGCCGGGCCGATATGGTGCGCGTGGCCAGCATGGGCGACACCCCCGTGGTGCGCGGGGTCTGGAGCAAAGGCCGCCAAGTTGGATAACCCGGTCTAGCGGTTGAACTGCATGGGCAAGGTAAAGCTGTAGCTGGGCTTGGACAGCCCCTTGGGCGCAGCCGGGAACCGTCCTGCCGATTGCACGGCCCGCACCGCCGCCTGATCCAATGCGGCATTGCCCGACGAGCGCGCCAGCGCGACCCCCCGCAGGCTACCGTCACGGCCAACCGTCAAACGCACCAGCACCGTGCCCGAGGCCCCGCGCGCCGCCGACGGATAACGCTTGCGCCGCTCCACCTTGCGGCGCAGCTTGGCCCCCCATTGCGCGGTCAGGCTTTGGATTTGCCCGGCGTTGAGGCTGGTTGCTTGAGACGCGCGCGCATTGCCCGCATCCGCCCCCTGCCCTTGCCCCGCCGCGCGCTGTGCGGTGCTCGCCGCTGCGGGATTGCGCGCGGGGTCTGCTTTGGCCTTGGGCTTGGGTGGCGTGCTGCGTTTCGGGCGCTCGCGCGGGCGCGTGTCGGCCAGCTTGGCGGTGTTGGGCGTGGGCTTGGCGACTGGCGGCGGGGGTGGAGCTGTCACCGAAGCATCGGGCACGCTCTCAGGCGCGGGCAAGGCCAGACCCTGAGGCGCTGTCGCGGTGGCGCGCGGCATGGGATCAACGCTTGGCGCAGTTGGCGACGGCGGCGGGTCCGTGGCCGCGACCTGCGGCATGTCAGGCGCATCAACCGGCGCGGACAGATCGGGCGGTGTCTCCCATCGTTCGACCATATCGGCCAGTTGCGCATCCGACACCTGCATCGAGATCACGGCTTGCCCCGCGTCGCCAGCGGCAGTCAGGCCCGTGTCTTGCGGTTCCCAAAGGGCAACCGCCAAATGCAGGGCCACCGCCACGGCCACGAACGCCAAAAATTCGGTCAAGCGGATCATTGCGCCACCGTCACAAGCTGAATTTCCGCAAAGCCGGCCTGCGCCAGCCGCGGCATCAACCGCGCCAATGTTGCGCCCGGCAGTTCAGCATCGGCGCGCAGGATCACCGGCGGCGGTGGCACAGTGTCCGAGCATCCGCCCAAGGCGCAATACGCGTCTTTGGCGGCTTGCAGCGCCGGAATCGCGGCCTCTTCACCGGTAACATCACGAAAGGCCAACGCACCGTCGGGCCCAAGATACAACGTGAATTCCCCCTCGGCCACGCCACCAGGCTGCGACGCCATGGGCGGCTCAACCTCGATCGGATCCGGCGGGGCGATCTGTGCCGTCATCAGGAAAAAGATCAGCAGCAGAAACACCACGTTGATCATCGGCACGATGCTTTCGGGCGGGTGGCGGCGCGGTGGTGTGGAAAATCGCATCGGTTACTCCACCAGAACCAAACCCGTAAACCCGGCGCGCTGCAAGTGCTGCATCACATCGACCAAACGCTGCAACTGCGCCTCATCACGCGCGCGTAACACGATGGTATCTGAAGGGGCCTCCATCAGATCGGCCAAGGCAGATGGCAAATCCGCGACCGCCACGACCTGACCATTCAGGCGCAGGCTGTCGGGCAGGATATCCACCAATCGCGGCGGGCCGGAATATGGTGACTGCCCCTGCCCTGCCACGTTCAGCGGCACCTGCGTATCCATGCCGAACCGCGAGGCCAGCATGAAAAACACCAGCAGCAGAAACACCACGTCGATCATCGGTGTCAGGCTGGGCTTGCGGCGTGGCCTTGGGCTGTCGAAGGCAAACATGATCACTCGGCCGCGCGGGCCACGGCATCATCCGCGCCTTGCAACGGGCGCAAGAAAATCCGGGTTGCCGCGTCTTCCATCTCAAGGCGCAACCGGTCCACGATGCTTTCGAACCACGTCAGGGCCATCGACGCAGGGATCGCCACGGCCATGCCGGCGGCTGTGGTCAACAAGGCCTCCCATATGCCGCCGGCCAAGATCGCCGGATCGGCCCGGCTGCCCGCTGCCTGCAAGGCCTGAAACGCCGCGATCATGCCCAGAACCGTGCCCAACAGGCCCAGCAATGGCGCGATGGTTGCAATCAGTTCCAACGGGCGCAATCCGCTGCGCGCCTGCGCCAAAAGGTTGCGCGCCACACGTTCGGTTTCCGCTTGGGCAGATGCCTCATCCAATGTCGGGTCGCGGCGCGACTCCATCGCCGCGCGGATCAGCGCCGCGCGACAGGTTTGTCGCCCCTGCACTTGGGCCATCGCGGCGTCTTCCTGCCCCTCAGCCCACAGCGCCACCGCGCTTGCCGCGCGTTTGCCACCCGCCCATGCGCCCATCAGCGCCAGCCGCCAGATTTTCCATAGAATCAAGGCCAAAGCGATGACTGAAACCGCCGTGATCGCCCATATCGCAGGCCCGCCCAGCATGATGAAATCACTTACCCTGTCGAATCCCGACTGCGCCTGAAAAAGCCCACCATCAGGCAAAGAGGTTGCTGCAGATGTGCTTTGTTCCGGTGAGCTGCTGTTCGGGTCTGCCATGGTCTGCCTCGCTTGAAGAATACCGCCTGGATGCTGCGATATGTGCGGGTTAAAGCGCTTCTGAGACCGCTTCAAGGGTATTGCTTTGCACTGACCACCGGCACCGGCGTGTTATCCGGCAAGGTCATGCTTGACCTGTTGCGTTCGCGATCCACCTCAGCAACAATTCAGATGACCGTTCATCCAAGGAGCTGACCAGAGATGGAACTGAACGCAGATTTCAGCCAGCGCGCCGTCGTGCGCTATAACGAAAGCGATTGGGTCGCCTCCCCTATGCCCGGTGTGCGCCGCCGGATGCTGGACCGTATGGGCGATGAGGTCGCCCGCGCCACCACGATCGTGCGGTTTGATCCCGGAAGCGCCTTTTCCCCCCACACCCATGACGGGGGCGAGGAATACCTAGTGCTTGACGGCACATTTCAGGATGAAGATGGCGACTTTCCAACCGGGTTCTATGTGCGCAATCCGCCGACATCATCGCATAGGCCAGCCGCGCACGACGGGGCGACAATCCTTGTCAAGCTGCACCAGTTCGATCCCGCCGATCGCACCCAAGTCCAGATCGACAGCGGCACGGCGCAATGGTCGCAGGCAGCACCGGGCGTCGAGAGCTTGCCGTTGCACGAAGACGCACGTGAACGGGTGGTCATGGAACGCTGGGCACCCGACACGGTGCGCCGGCTTGATGCCTCGGGCGGGCTAGAGGTTTTCGTGATCGACGGGGCGCTGTCGGATGACAGCGACACGCTTGGTCAATGGGATTGGCTGCGCTTGCCGGTCGGGTCAGAGTTCACGGCCAAAGCAGGCCCCGAGGGCGCGCGCGTCTGGATCAAGACAGGCCACTTGCGCCACATCGGCGAGGCCCCTGCGTGACCCCTGACACCGAGGTCTGTATTATTGGCGCAGGGCTGTCGGGCCTTGCGCTGGCAACGGCCTTACAAGCCGAGGGGCGCGCGGTGACAGTGCTTGAGGCACGAGACCGGCCCGGTGGCCGGGTTCTGTCGCAGGACGGCTATGATCTGGGGCCTTCATGGATCTGGCCGCAGAACCGTCGGATGCTGACGTTGATTGATCAGCTGGGCCTGAGCCATTTTGCACAATACGCCTCGGGTCGGTTGGTGTTCGAAGATGGCGGCGGGATGATCCGCCGGGATCTGGAGTTTGCCACCATGGGCGGGGCGTTGCGCGTTGTTGGCGGATTGGGCCGGATCACCGATGCGCTGGCTGCGCCTTTGGGCGACGCGTTGCACCTGTCCTGCCCCGTCCAAAAGGTGGCCGAGGATGCTGCAGGCGTAACGATCACAAAAGACAGCACCAGCCTGCGCGCCGCGCGCGTCGTACTGGCCTTGCCGCCGCGTCTGGCAACGGGACTGGGCGTTGCCCTGCCAGATGTGCCAACATGGATGGCTGGGCAGGCTAAACTGGTCGCAACCTACCCGGCCCCCTTTTGGCGCGAACAGGGGCTGAACGGCGATGCAATCTCGCATCGCGGGCCGCTGGCCGAGATTCACGACGCCTCGCCCGATAATCAGACGGCGGGCGCGCTTTTTGGTTTTGCCCATCCCGGCGCAGCGCGCGACACAGGATTTCAAGACGCGGCGATCACACAATTGGCGCGATTGTTCGGGCCAGAGGCCGCAACCCCGGATCAGGTGCTTGTAAAGGACTGGAGCACCGATGCAGCCACCGCCACTGCCGCCGATCAAACCCCGCTTGCCGGACACCCCGTCTATCGCGCGCTGCCCGCAACGCAACGCCTGATCTTTGCCGGAACCGAGGCCACGTCCGAGGATGGCGGTTTTCTGGAAGGGGCCCTTGCCGCCGCCGAAATTGCCCGTGCGCGCCTTGCGACGATTGCTGGATGACCTGCGTGCTGCTGGACTTGATAACCGGTTCAAGGCCGTCGCGCGGCTGATTCCTGACCCGCCGACCGGGCTACGCGTTGTTTGGTGTCACCGGGCCACGTTGCCCCCCGAGACTTCACGGTGCCAAGTTGAAATCCAAGCGATCGGCCAAAAGATCCTGGACCAGCGGATTGGGAAACCGGCGACGCAAGGTCACGGCATAAAAGGTTTCGGTAATCTTCGGATGCTCAACCGCCTCAACCAACCGACCGGATGCCAACTCATCCTTGACGACAATCGGCGCAACCAGTGCCAAGCCGATATCCTCACGCGCCAAAAGCCGCATCATCGCCATGTCATCGACTTCGGCCACCACCTGCGGGCGCACACCCAAACGGCTGGCCAGCGCATCAAACGCGCTGCGCACGGTGCTGTCGGTCGTCGGCAGGATAAAGGGCTGATCTTTCAGCAAATCCGCGATAGAGCTGGCCGGATTCAATCTTGATGGCGCGCCCACCACGCTGACGGATTGTTCGACAAGACGGTGTGACACATACGGCGTCAGGCTATCGACAGGCGGCTCACGGTTCATCAAAACAAGATCGAAATTCAGCGTCGCCAGTCCGTCGAGCAACTCGGCCGCGCTGCCGGATCGCACAATCACATCCACATCTGGGCGCGCCAGAACGGGGCGCAGGAACCCGATCTGAAAGTTGCGTGACAGCGTGGCCAACGCCCCGACGCGCAGCGCCTGACGGCTGCGCCCGGTTTCTTGCAGCGTGGCCACAAGCTCTTGGCCGGTGGTGAAAATCGCATCCGCATGATCCAGCGCGATCCGCCCGGCCTCGGTCAAATGCAATTGCCGTCCGCGGCGTTCAAACAGGGGGTGGCCCAGCCGATCTTCCAACTGCTTGATCTGCACGGACAAGGCCGATTGCGACAGGTTCAGGCGCTGCGCGGTCCGGGTCAGGTTGCCGTCATGCGCAACCGCCCAGAAGTAGCGTAGATGATGATAGTTCAGCGGCATATTATTCTATTTTACAGAACGATAACTTATTAACAATGTATTTTTATTGAAGTGCGCCCTGCCTTAATCCGATTGGAACGTAATTTTTCCACCGTCGATTTGGGGACCTGCACCATGATCCATCTCTTTTTGCCGCTTCTGGCCCCGGTGATCTTGATCACCCTTGCACTGGCGGCACGCCGCACTCCGGGCCTGCGCCCCGGACGCCTTCCTAAGCAGGCCGAATGGGCCGCTTTGGCAGCCTTTGGCGTTTCGGCCCTTGCCTCGGCCCTATTGGCCTTGCAAGGACCGGGCACATCACCGTTGATTGGCGCGCTTGGCGTCGGGCTGTCGGTTCGGCTGGATGCGGTCAGCGCCACGATGCTGGTTCTGGTCAGCTTCATCGGCTGGGTCGTCCTGCGGTTTTCGGCCACCTACATGGATGGCGAGGCCCGGCAAGGTGCCTTTATCGGATGGATGGCCGCGACACTGGCGGCAGTGCTGCTGTTGGTCATGTCAGGCAACCTGATCCAGCTTGTGCTGGCATGGGGCGCAACCAGCCTATGCCTGCATAAACTGTTGCTGTTCTACCCCGAGCGGACGACCGCGCAGCGCGCGGCCCGCAAAAAGGCGGTGATCGCCCGTGCCAGCGAAGTCGCCCTGCTTGGCGCCGTGCTGCTGTTGATCGTCACCTACCGCACGACCGACATCGCGACCCTGCTTGCCAATGTTGAGCCCACCCTGACAACCCTATCCGCCGCGCTGCTGATTGCCGTGGCCGCTGTTCTGGCCTCGGCACAGTTCCCGATGCATGGCTGGCTGACCGAAGTCATGGAGGCCCCCACCCCGGTTTCGGCCTTGCTGCATGCCGGTGTGATCAACGCGGGCGGGTTCCTGTTGATCCGGTTTGCCGACGTGATGCTGGCTGCGCCGGGGGTGATGGCGCTTTTAGTCATGCTGGGCGGGTTCACTGCCCTGTTCGGCGGCTTGGTGATGCTGACCCAGCCTGCGGTCAAAACCTCATTGGCATGGTCCACGATTGCGCAGATGGGGTTCATGGTGCTGCAATGTGGCCTTGCGCTGTTCCCGCTGGCACTTTTGCACATTGCCGCGCATTCGCTTTACAAGGCCCATGCGTTCCTAAGCGCCGGTGAGGCCGTCAAGAACATCGCCGCGATCCGGCGCCCCGGCCCGGTGGCCGTGCCCTCGGCGCGCAATGTTTTGCAAGCTTTCGGTGTGGCAATCGCAATCTATGCGCTGGTCGGGCTTGCGCTTGGGTTTGACGGAAAATCGGTGCAGGCCATTGCCCTTGGCGTGATCCTGATTTTCGGCGTGGCCTACTTGTTAGCGCAGGGCCTTGCCGATGCCGCCCCCGGCGCGTTGACACGGCGCACCATCCTTTACGCCGGGATCACCTCGATCAGCTATTTCGCGCTTCAGATGGCCGCCAAGCATGTGACCGCAGGCACCTTGCCGCCGGTCCCACATCCCGGCCCGCTGGAATGGGCGCTGATTGTTCTGGCGCTGCTCAGCTTTGGCATCGTGGCGATTGCGCAGGCCACCTTTCCGCTATGGGCCGGGCACCCGGCCGCCGCAGGTATTCGCGTGCACCTATCCAATGGGCTCTACGCAAACGCAATCTTCGACCGGCTGCTGAATGGCTGGTCCAAGCGGTCACAGACCTGAACAAAGGGAAACGAACATGTTCACAAAGCACGAAACCTACCCTGCTGCCCTTTTGGAACTGGTCGCACTGGCCAATGAATCGGTCCAGCAAATCCCGCCCTTGTTCCCGCTGGCCGCAAGCGTTGCGGTAAACCCGTTTCTGGGCCAGTCAGATGAGCCGCTGGCCGTGACAGCGGCGCGCATGGGCCGGGTGGCCGGGGTGCGCATCACGCCTGCGCGGCCGGTCTGGAAAGAAAAACAGGCCGCCGGACACCTGACCGACGCCGATATCCAAGACGCGCTAAGCCGCACCACTGGCCCGTTTGACCCGCCTACATTCCATGACATCAAGGCGGCGCTGGACAGCACGGCCCCCACACCTGTGGCACTACCCACGATCGCCGAGCTGGCGACGGATGTGTCCGGCACAGACTGGCCCGGCCTGATCGACGAACGGATCGGCGCATGGGCCGCCAGCTATTTCGACGAGGGGCAAGCCCTGTGGCAACCCGCCCGCACCGGCGGGGCCTTCAGCGCGTGGCGCGAGTTTGCCTCGCGCGATCTGACACCGGAAATCCACGGGCTGAAAGGCTTTGGCGCGTTTGTCTCTGAAACCGCACGCTCGCCATGGCGGGCGATGGGCCGGGCCTCGGAAACGCTGGGCATCACGCCCGCCGGCGCGGGTTCGGCCTATCATCGGCTACTGATCACGCTGGGCGGATGGGCGCAATATGCGCGCTACCATTTGTGGCAGGCCGAATTGAACGGAGAAAACGACACCACAGCCGCGGAATTGCTGGCTATTCGACTGGTCTATGAAGAGGCGTTGTTTGGCCTGTATCGCGACCAAATCGTGCAGCGGTGGACCGACATTCTGGCGCAGCACGCAACGCCAGTCACCCCGACCAAGGATCTGGTGATCGATGCCGTCCTGCAAACCGCGGCCGAACTGGCCGAACAGCGCAGCCTTGCCGACACCCTTGATGCAAACAACGCGCAGCCCTTCGAAGGCCGTCCAGCCCTGCAAGCCGCATTTTGTATCGACGTGCGGTCCGAAGTTTACCGCCGCGCGTTGGAAACGCAGGACGCCAGCATCGAAACCGTCGGGTTTGCCGGTTTTTTCGGTTTGGCCACGACCCATAGCTGCGCCGGCTCGGATATTACCGAGACCCGTGGCCCGGTTCTTTTGCAGGCGGCCGCAACATCCCGCGCCGCCGAGCCGCAAAAGACCGATCTGGATCGCCGCTATGCCGCGCGCGCGAAACGGGCGTGGGGCCGGTTCAAGCTGGCGGCGGTGTCGTCCTTCGCCTTTGTCGAGGCGACAGGCCCGCTTTATGCAGGCAAACTGCTGCGCGACGGGCTTGGCCTTGGGCACCACAAAACCCAACCCGAACCAACGCCGCAGTTTGATCCGTCAATCGACACGGAAACACGCGTTGCAATGGCGCAATCGGTGCTCAACGCCATGTCGTTGACCGGCAATTTCGCCCCCATCGTGATGCTGGCCGGGCATGGGGCCAACGTCACCAACAACCCGCATGAAAGCGGGCTGCATT
Source organism: Roseovarius gahaiensis (assembly GCF_011601345.1). Classification (GTDB taxonomy): domain Bacteria; phylum Pseudomonadota; class Alphaproteobacteria; order Rhodobacterales; family Rhodobacteraceae; genus Roseovarius; species Roseovarius gahaiensis. The sequence continues at coordinate 21,563 of NZ_JAAORB010000015.1, read as the reverse complement.
GCGGGGCCTGTGGCGGCCACGCGGGCGACGTGAATGCCCGGCTTTTGGCGGGCCTGCTGAACGACAAGGCCGTGCGCGACGGCTTGCGCTATGCGGGCATAGACATTCCGGCAGACACCCTGTTTCTGCCAGCCTTGCATGACACCACCACTGACGCGGTGACCCTTTACGAGGATGACCAGCCGACGGCGCAATGGGCGAAAGAGATTGCGCAACTGCGTGAGTGGCTGACAGCGGCGGGCCGTTTGTCACGCGCTGAACGCGCCGCGCGCCTGCCGCGTGCCAACAACGCCGAACGCGATATCGCGCGCCGCGCCACCGACTGGGCCGAATTGCGCCCCGAATGGGGGCTGGCCGGGTGCCGGGCCTTCATTGCCGCGCCACGTCACCGCACCAACGGAACGGCCCTGTCGGGCCAATCCTTCCTGCACAATTACGATTGGCGGGCCGATGATGGGTTTGGTGTGCTGGAATTGATCATGACCGCGCCGGTCGTCGTGGCCAGTTGGATAAGCCTGCAATACTATGGCTCGGCCGTGGTCCCCGACCTGTTCGGCGGCGGCAATAAACTGCTGCACAATGTGGCGGGTGGTATTGGCGTGCTAGAGGGCAACGGCGGCGCGCTGCGCCCCGGCCTGCCGTGGCAATCGGTGCATGATGGTGACGGGTTTCAGCACGATCCCTTGCGCCTGTCAGTGATCATCGAAGCCCCGCGCGAGGCGATGTCGGATATCTTGTCGCGCCATGCCGGGGTCAAGGCGCTGTTCGACAATGGCTGGCTGCACCTGATCGCCATGGACGACAAAGGCAAACTGGCGTGGCGCTATGACGGTGATCTGGAATGGTCGGCCATCGATAACACCACCGCTCAGGCATCCATCGCCGCTGAATGACATCTCTTGGGGCCGCGTGCGCACCTGCCACCGGCCCCGACCGCCCCACTGCTATACCAGTCCCGGCAGCCACAGCACGATCGCGGGGAACGCCACCAAAAGCGCGATGGTGATGCCATCGGCGATGAAAAACGGCGTAACCCCGCGAAAGACATCCTGCACACTGATATCAGGCCGCACCCCGGCCACGACAAAGCAATTCAGACCAATTGGCGGCGTGATCAGGCAAAACTCAGCCATCTTGACCACCAATATACCGAACCAGATCGCGCACATCGGGCCGGACATGCCAAAGGCACTGTCTGCCGCGCTGACAAATTCACCCCCGTTCAAGGCCATGACCGCCGGGTAGACCACCGGCAAGGTCAGCAACAGCATGCCAATGGCGTCCATGAACATGCCCAATATCGCATAGGCCAGCAAAATGCAGATCAAGATCAGCATGGGCGACAGGGTCAAAGACGTGATCCAGTCGGCGAATGCGCCGGGCAGATCGGCAAACCCCAGAAAGCGCACATAGATCAAAACACCCCAGATGATGGTAAAGATCATCACGCTCAGCTTGGCGGTTTCCAACAGCGCATCTTTCAACTCGGTCCACCGCATCCCACGCCAAACCGCGATCAGGAACACGATGAACGCGCCAATGGCGCCGCCTTCGGTGGGCGTGCCCCACGCGTCGCCGCCAAAGGGGTTGTAGACAAAGAAAATGATCGTCACCACGACCAGAACAATCGGCAAGGCCGACGGCAACACGACCAGCCGTTCGCGCCATGTAAAGCCGCGCACCGGCGGGCCAAAGCCTTTGATCGTCAGCGCCAGCCCGACGATCAAAAGCCCATAGACCACAGCCGAAAACGCACCGGGGATGAACCCGGCCAACAACAGTTTGCCTACATCCTGTTCAACGATAATCGCGTAGATCACCAAAATGGCCGAGGGCGGGATCAAGCTGGCCAGCGTGCCGCCTGCCGCCACAACCCCGGCGGCAAAGCGTTTGTCATAACCAATTTTCAGCATTTCGGGGATCGCGATCCGCGCGAACACAGCCGATGTGGCCACGCTGGCCCCCGACACAGCCGCAAAGCCCGCCGAGGCAAACACGGTGGACACCGCCAAGCCGCCCGGCACCCATGCAATCCAGCGTTTGGCGGCCTCGAACAAGGCGCGGGTCAACCCGGCGTAATACGCAAGATACCCAATCAGGATAAAGGTGGGGATCAGGCTCAGCGCTTGGGAGCTGACCTTGGAATGCGGAACCTGCCCGGCGGTCTTGGCCGCCACGGTCAACGCCCAGCCAAAATCATCCGGCGCGTAGCCTTTTTTGGACCAGAAAATCCAGATCAGGCCCACCATGCCAGCAAGACCGGCGGCAAACGCCACCCGCATCCCCAACACGACCAACACCAATAGGCCGCCAGTGACGGCAAGGCCGATGTCGATGCTATCCATCATAGGCCCCCTTTGGTGTCGTCGCGGCCACTGACATGTTCGGCCTCAAGCGCGGCCTGCGTGGCCGCGTCAGTTACCAAGGGCACGGCAACAGGCTGATCCTCTCCGCGCAAGAAAGCGCGGCCAAAGCCCCACAACTGCAACGTCAGCCGCAGGCACAGCACTCCGAACGCCATAGGTGCCAAAAGTTTCGCAGGCCAAAGCGGCAAGGCGATATCCATCGAACTGTCGCGGCTCCACATCGGGGCGTTCCAGTCAAAGCTGCGGTCGAAATGCGCCCATGTGCCCCACACCAGCAAGACCATCAGGATAAGGATGGCGAGTGTGGTGATTATTTCCGCCAGATACAGCCAGCGGCCCTTCAACGCGCCAACAAGGATATCCATCCGGATATGCCCGCCATCACGCTGCGTATAGGCCACGCCCATAAAGGCGATCAGCGGCATCGCCTGTTCGATCCAATCGACATACCCGGGCAAGGGTTGATTGAAAAAGTTTCGCCCGGCCACGGAAACGACGGCAAGGATCATCAAACCAAACACCGCCAGCCCGCTGAGCAACGCCAAAATGCGTTCCAGCCTGTAAAGAGAGCGGTCAATCCGGCTTAGGCGGCTGTCATCCGACAGCACAGATGCGGCACCTGCCATCCCTGTCCCCTTGTTTGTCTAGAAAGTGCCCCGCGCCCAAACCAAACCGGACGCGGGGGTGATCAGTGAGTGGACTGATTATTGGTATTTCAGTTCAGCCAGCTTACCGGTCGCGAAATCGTAAAGCTCTTGGGCTGGCAAGCCGCGTGCGCTCATGTCTTCGATCCACGCCTGCGCGGCCGGTCCGGCCACGGCGGCCTCGAACGCGCTCAGCGACTCTTGGTCAAAGGTGATGCGTTCGATCCCGCGCTCATCCAGGGCCGGGCCCCACGCCGCCATCGTGTTGTTGGTGTAATTGTCAACGTAATGGTCCAGCGCCTCGTCAACGGAACTCAACAGCGCGTCGCGGTGATCCTCCGGCAGCGCCTCAAGCGCATCGGTATTCGCCACGACGGGGCAGTTCACGGTGCCGGGGTTGAGGTTGGTGGTCCACCACTTGGCGTTTTCAATCGTACCAAAGGCCATATGCGCATGCGGGGCAAAGGCGGCTGCCGAAATCACACCGCTATCGAGCGACTGGCGCACCTCGGTGGCCGACATCGAGGTCGGCACCGCACCGACGGCTTCCATCGCCGCGCCGATACCACCGGTCGCGCGCACGCTCAGACCTTCGAAATCGTCCAAACTGCGCGGCGCATCGCCAAGGCCCACAAGGTTGTATTGTGGCATCGGCGAGGGCATCAGCAGGGTTGCGTTCCAACGCGCCAGATCGTCTTGGACAGCCGGGTGATCATACAGCGCCATCGACAGCGCGCGTTCCTGCGCCAGCGTTTCGACACCAAGGAATGGCAGTTCCAAAACGGTAATCGTCGGGTTCTTGTCGCGATGATAGCCAGCGCAGAACTGGGCCATTTCAAAAGCACCAATGCTGATCCCGTCCAGATTTTCACGGTTTTTGGACAAGCCGCCATAGCTGATATTCAGCGTGAATTCGCCGTTGGTTTTCTCGGCCACCAATTCGGCCAGCTTTTCGGTGTTTTCCGTAAACGCACGGCGTTTGCCCCAAAGTGAAACGTTCCATTCGGTCGCCATCGCCTCACCGGCAAAGGCAATCGCAATGGCCGCCACGGCGGTTTTCGCAAGCAGTTTCTGCATCTTTTATTCTCCCTGTTTATCGTTGGGTCGAGCTATGCCCGATTGCCATCAGATTGCCCCCGGCTTTTGCCAAAGTAAACCGGTGACATGAACTGGCAAAGACCTTCCGCAGCGCTATTGTCAGACGCGTGTAGCGCAGGAGTGCCGACATGAGTGACCACCGATCCACCCCCCGCGCACTGGCGGTGCCCGGAACGCGTATCGCACGACTTGCGCGGTTTGGATCCATGGCATCCGGGATGGCCGGATCAATGGCCCTTAATGGCGCGCGCCAATGGGCCGGGGGCGATCGCCCACGCTGGCGCGACCTGTTGCTCACACCCGCCAACGCAGCGCGCATGGCCGATGAGTTGGCGCGCATGCGCGGCGCGGCCATGAAAGTGGGACAGTTGATTTCGATGGACGCAGGCGAGGTTCTGCCGCCAGAGCTGGCCGATGTGTTCGCCCGCCTCCGCGCCGAGGCACATTTCATGCCGCCCAAACAATTAAAGCCGCTGCTGATCCGCGAATGGGGCACCGATTGGCAAAAACGATTTCGCAAATTTGATGTGCGCCCGATTGCGGCGGCCTCCATCGGGCAGGTTCATCGCGCTGAAACCCGCGACGGGCGCAGCTTGGCGGTGAAGATTCAATATCCCGGCGTTCGGCGCAGCATCGACAGCGATGTGGCAAATGTTGCGTCTATAATCAAGCTGTCGGGCCTGATTCCAAAAGGGTTGGATATGACCCCCCTGCTGGATGAGGCCCGAGCGCAACTGCATGAAGAAGCCGATTACGCACGCGAAGGCCGGTATCTGTCGCGTTTTGCAACACTTTTGGCCGACAGTCCTGAATTTTTGGTGCCTGACCGTCACCCCGACCTGACAACTGAAAATATTCTGGCGATGACCTATGCGCCGGGTGACCCGTTGGAAAGTTTGGCCAACAGCCCGCAAGACCTGCGCGATCGGGTGGCGACCCAACTGTTCAAGCTGTTTCTGCGTGAATTGTTAGAGTTTCACCTGATGCAGACAGATCCAAATTTTGCAAACTATCGCTATGATCCGGCCACCGCGCGGGTTGTGCTGCTGGATTTCGGGGCCACCCGCGAATTTGGCCCGGCAAGCATCCAGATGTTCCGCGCCATGCTGGTGGCTGGCGTCAAGGGGGACCGGCTCACCTTGTATCAGGCCGCCTGTGATCTTGGGTATCTGGACACAGCCATGCCCGCCGCGCGGCTTGAGACGCTGCTGGACATGCTGATGCTGGCCACAAGCCCAATGCGGCAGAGCGGCCCGTTTGATTTCGCATTGTCGGATCTGGCCGGGCAACTTCATCAGGCCGGGCTGGAACTGGGCATGGACAACACGCATTGGACTGTGCCGGAAATCGACGCCTTGTTCGTCCAGCGCAAGGTGGCGGGGCTGTATTTGCTGGCCCGACGGATTGGGGCACGTGTGCCTTTGGCCGATCTAATCGCGCCCTATCTGTCCGATTAAGCGCCTGTAAGACAAGAAAAAGCCCCGCCGGACCATCCGACGGGGCTTTTTGAATTTAAGAAGTGAGGCGATCACTCATCCCGGCTGTCTGGTGTTTCCACCAGATTGTCGAACGCATCGCCGCCAACAACGTCATCTTCGGACGGCGCGGCCAAGGCAGCCGCGGCGGCAGCCTCTTCGCGACGGGCTTCGATCACCACGTTATCGCGGCCTTGCGCAACCTGACGCATTTGCTGGGTGGCACCACCGGTGCCCGCAGGGATCAGACGCCCGACGATCACGTTCTCTTTCAGGCCAACCAACTTGTCGCGCTTACCTTGAACCGAAGCTTCGGTCAGAACACGGGTGGTTTCCTGGAACGACGCCGCCGAGATGAACGAGCGCGTCTGCAACGACGCCTTGGTGATCCCCAGCAAGATCGGCTCACCCTGAGCAGGGCGACCGCCTTTGGCGATGGCCTTTTCGTTCGCTGCGTCGAACTCGGCCTTGTCCACATGCTCGCCTTTCAGAAGCGTGGTTTCCCCACTGTCGAGGATCTCCCACTTCTGCAACATCTGGCGCACCACAACTTCGATGTGCTTATCGTTGATCTTCACGCCTTGCAGGCGATAGACCTCTTGCACCTCGTTGATCATGTAGTTGGCCAGCGCTTCGACACCCATGATCGACAGGATGTCATGCGGCGCGGGGTTGCCGTCCATGATGTAATCACCCTTCTGGACAAAATCCCCTTCTTGAACGGGGATGTGCTTGCCTTTGGGCACCATGTACTCGACCGGCTCCATCGACTCGTCGGACGGTTCGATGCTGATACGGCGCTTGTTCTTGTAGTCACGGCCATATCGCACATACCCGTCGATTTCGGCGATGATCGCATGGTCTTTGGGGCGGCGGGCCTCGAACAGTTCGGCCACACGCGGCAGACCACCGGTGATGTCCTTGGTCTTGGCCCCTTCGCGCGGAATACGTGCAACCACGTCACCGGCTTCGATCTTTTGACCTTCTTCGATCGACAAGATCGCATCCACCGACATCGGATAGGTCACCGGGTTGCCCGCTTCGTTGCGGACCGGTTCACCATCTTCACCGACGACGATGATTTCAGGCTTCAGTTCGTTGCCCTTGGGCGCGGCGCGCCAGTCGGTCACGATCTTCTGCGTCATGCCGGTGGCATCGTCTGTCACGTCACGCACCGACACACCGCTTGTCAGATCGACAAACTTCGCGGTCCCGGCCTTTTCGGCAAGGATCGGCAGAGTGTACGGATCCCACTCGAACAGCTTGTCGCCACGGTCGATTTTGTCGCCGTCCTTGACGAACAGCTTGGTGCCGTAGCCGACCTTGTGGCTGGACAGTTCGACATCGTTTTCGCCCATGATCCGCAACTTCATGTTACGGCCCATGACCAAAATCTCACCCGACGAATTTTCAAGCGTCTGCGCATTGTCAAAGACAATCGTGCCCGATTGGCTGGCCTCTTGGAACGACTGCTGGCCACCTTGGGCAACGCCGCCGATGTGGAAGGTCCGCATCGTCAGCTGTGTGCCGGGTTCACCAATCGACTGCGCGGCGATGATGCCCACGGCTTCGCCGGTGTTGACCAGAGTACCGCGCGCAAGATCACGACCATAGCACGTGGCGCACACGCCATCCTCGGCCTCACAGGTCAGCGGGCTGCGAATGCGTGCGGTCTGCACCGCCGCGGTTTCAACCGCATCGGCTGTGCGCTCGTCGATCAGCTCACCTTCCTTGACGATCACCTCTTCGGTGAGGGGGTTCAGGATATCCTCGGCCGCGACACGGCCCAGAACACGTTCACCCAGTGTCGCCACGACTTCGCCATCGTTCACGGCGGCCTCGGCGGTGATCGCACGATCGGTTCCACAATCATGCTCGCGCACGATGCAGTCCTGCGCCACGTCGACCAGACGGCGCGTCAGGTAACCCGAGTTCGCGGTTTTCAAAGCCGTGTCTGACAGGCCCTTACGCGCGCCGTGAGTGGAGTTGAAGTACTCCAACACGGTCAGACCTTCTTTGAAGTTCGAGATGATCGGCGTTTCGATGATGTCACCGTTCGGCTTGGCCATCAGGCCGCGCATACCGCCCAACTGCTTCATCTGCGTGACCGAGCCACGCGCGCCCGAGTGCGCCATCATGTAGACCGAGTTCGGTTCCATCACGGCACCGTCTTCGTCCCTACGCTCGGCCGAGATTGTGTTCATCATCGCATCGGTGACCTGATCGTTACATTTCGACCACGCATCGACCACTTTGTTGTACTTTTCGCCCTGAGTGATCAGACCGTCCATGTACTGTTGTTCAAAGCCTTTCACCTGATCACGGGTTTCCTCGACGATGGTCCACTTGCTGTCGGGGATAACCATGTCATCCTTGCCAAAGCTGATGCCGGCCCGGAACGCCTCTTTGAAGCCCATCGACATGATCTGATCACAGAAGATCACCGACTCTTTTTGCCCGCAATAGCGATACACGGTGTCAATCGTCTGCTGCACTTCTTTCTTGCGCAGCAGCTTGTTCACCAAGCTGAACGGAGCCTTGGCATTAAGCGGCAACATCGCACCAATCCGGACACGGCCCGGCGTGGTTTCAAAACGCTGCATCACCTCGTTGCCTTCCTCGTCGATCTGAGCGACGCGCGCAGTGATCTTGGCATGCATATGCACCTCACCGGCGTCCAGCGCGTGCTGGACTTCGTCGATCGAGCTAAAGGCCATGCCTTCACCTTTCATGCCTTCGCGCATGATCGAGGTGTAGTAGAGCCCCAGAATCATATCCTGCGACGGAACAATGATCGGCGCGCCGTTGGCCGGCGACAGAACGTTGTTCGTCGACATCATCAGAACGCGGGCTTCCAGCTGTGCCTCAAGGCTCAGCGGGACGTGAACGGCCATCTGGTCGCCGTCAAAGTCGGCGTTGAACGCCGAACAGACCAGCGGGTGAAGCTGAATGGCCTTACCTTCGATCAAGACGGGTTCGAACGCTTGAATGCCCAACCGGTGCAGCGTCGGCGCGCGGTTCAGCAGAACGGGATGTTCGCGAATGACCTCATCCAGAATATCCCAAACTTCGGGACGTTCCTTTTCCACCAATTTCTTGGCTTGCTTGACGGTCGAAGACATGCCCTTGGCTTCCAGCCGCGAGTAGATGAACGGCTTGAATAGCTCCAGCGCCATCTTCTTGGGCAGGCCACATTGATGCAGCTTGAGTTCTGGACCGGTCACAATCACCGAACGGCCCGAGAAATCGACCCGTTTGCCCAAAAGGTTCTGACGGAAACGACCCTGCTTGCCTTTCAGCATGTCCGACAGCGATTTCAGCGGGCGCTTATTGGCGCCGGTGATCACGCGGCCACGACGGCCATTGTCAAACAACGCATCGACCGATTCTTGCAACATCCGCTTTTCGTTACGCACGATGATATCGGGCGCGCGCAGCTCGATCAGGCGCTTCAGGCGGTTGTTGCGGTTGATCACGCGGCGATACAGATCGTTCAGGTCGGACGTGGCAAAGCGGCCACCATCCAGCGGCACCAGCGGGCGCAGCTCAGGCGGAATAACCGGAATGACCGTCATCACCATCCATTCCGGGCGGTTGCCGGATTCAAGGAAGGATTCGACAACCTTAAGACGCTTGATGATCTTCTTGGGCTTCAACTCGCCCGTGGCTTCGGCCAGATCGGCGCGCAATTGCTCGGCCTCTGATTCAAGGTCGATGGCCGCCAGCATCTCGCGGATCGCTTCGGCGCCGATATTGGCGGTGAAGGCGTCCATGCCATACGCGTCTTGCGCATCCATGAATTCTTCTTCGTTCAGCATCTGACCATAGCTCAGATCGGTCAGACCGGGTTCGATCACCACGTAGTTTTCGAAATACAGAACGCGTTCCAGATCACGCAGGGTCATATCCAGCATCAGGCCAATGCGCGACGGCAGCGACTTGAGGAACCAGATATGCGCGCAAGGTGCGGCCAGTTCGATATGGCCCATCCGCTCGCGGCGGACCTTTTGCAGCGTGACTTCCACACCGCATTTTTCACAGACGACACCGCGGTATTTCATCCGCTTGTATTTGCCGCACAGGCATTCGTAATCCTTGATCGGGCCGAAAATGCGCGCGCAGAACAGGCCGTCACGCTCGGGCTTGAACGTGCGGTAGTTGATCGTCTCGGGTTTCTTGATCTCGCCATAAGACCAGCTGAGGATACGCTCGGGGCTGGCAAGGCTGACCTTGATTTCGTCGAACACCTTGGCCGGAGCGGCGGGGTTGAACGGATTATTTGTGAGTTCCTGGTTCATTTGATGTCCTCAATTCTGAGAGGGTGCGGGGGAAGGTGCGCCCAAAGGGCACACCCTACGGCGTGGGTGTAGGGTGCGCATTCACTGCGCACCGCTTGCAAATCACTCCGCGTCTTCCTCCTCCGCATCCAGGAGTTCCATGTTCAGGCCAAGGCCGCGCACTTCTTTGACAAGAACGTTGAACGATTCCGGCACACCGGCTTCAAAGTTGTCCTCGCCCTTGACGATCGACTCGTACACCTTGGTCCGGCCAGCCACGTCGTCCGACTTGACCGTCAGCATTTCCTGCAGGGTGTAGGCGGCGCCGTAAGCTTCCAACGCCCAGACCTCCATCTCGCCGAAACGCTGGCCGCCAAACTGGGCTTTACCACCCAAAGGCTGCTGCGTGACAAGGCTGTATGGCCCGGTCGAACGCGCGTGGATCTTGTCATCGACAAGGTGGTGCAGTTTCAGCAGGTATTTGACACCCACTGTCACCGGACGGCTGAACTGTTCACCCGAGCGCCCGTCGAAAAGAACCGATTGGCCCGATTCATCAAAGCCCGCACGCTTGAGCGCGTCGTTCACGTCAGCCTCTTTTGCACCGTCGAAAACCGGCGTTGCGATCGGCACACCGCCGGTCACGTTGCCCGCTGCTTCGACCAGCTGATCCTCTTCCATGCCGGCGATGCCTTCGTCGTAGACATCCTCGCCATAGGCCAGTTTCATCGCCTCGCGCACCGGGGTCAGATCGCCCGACCGCCGATACTCTTGCAGCGCCTCATCCACCTTGATGCCAAGGCCACGTGCAGCCCAGCCCATGTGGGTTTCGAGGATCTGACCAACGTTCATACGCGACGGAACGCCAAGCGGGTTGAGACAGAAATCAACCGGCGTGCCATCTTGCAAGAACGGCATGTCCTCGATGGGAACCACCTTGGAAATCACACCCTTGTTCCCGTGACGACCAGCCATCTTGTCGCCTGGCTGAAGCTTGCGCTTCACGGCGATGAAGACTTTGACCATCTTCATCACACCCGGCGGCAGATCATCGCCGCGGCGCACTTTCTCGACCTTGTCCTCGAAACGGGCTTCAAGCGTGCGTTTCTGCTGCTCGTATTGCTCGTTCAGGGCTTCGACGATTTGCGCATCCTGCTCGTCTTTCAACGCCAGTTGCCACCACTGGCCTTTGGTCAACGTGTCCAGCAACTCTTCGGTGATGTCCGAGTTTGCCTTGACGCCTTTTGGGCCCTTGACGGCGACCTTACCCAAAATTTGGGTTTTCAGACGCGCATAGATGTTGCGATCAAGGATCGCCAGTTCGTCGTCGCGGTCACGCGCCAGACGTTCGACTTCCTCGCGTTCGATTTGCAAGGCACGTTCGTCTTTTTCAACGCCGTGGCGGTTGAACACCCGCACCTCGACCACGGTGCCATAGTCACCGGGTTTCACGCGCAAAGATGTATCACGCACGTCGCTGGCTTTTTCACCAAAGATGGCGCGCAGCAGCTTTTCTTCTGGCGTCATCGGGCTTTCGCCCTTGGGCGTGATCTTGCCCACCAGAATATCGCCCGGCTCTACGTCGGCACCGATGTACACGATGCCCGCTTCGTCAAGATTGCGCAGCGCTTCTTCGCCCACATTGGGGATATCGCGGGTGATTTCTTCCGGCCCCAGCTTGGTGTCGCGGGCGGCCACTTCGAATTCCTCGATATGAACGCTGGTGAACACGTCATCCTGCGCGATCCGCTCGGAGATCAGGATCGAGTCTTCGTAGTTATAGCCATTCCACGGCATGAAGGCGACGATGACGTTCTTGCCAAGCGCCAGTTCCCCCATGTCGGTGGACGGGCCATCGGCAATCACTTCGCCTTTCTGAACCGTGTCACCCACCTTGACCAGCGGACGCTGGTTGATGCAGGTGTTCTGGTTCGAGCGCTGGAACTTGCGCATCCGGTAGATATCAACACCCGGATCGCCGATTTCCATATCGGCGGTCGCACGCACAACGATCCGCGAGGCATCCACTTGGTCGATGATACCGGCGCGTTTCGCCATGATCGACGCGCCCGAATCGCGCGCCACAACGCCTTCGATCCCGGTGCCGACCAGCGGCGCCTCCGAACGCAATGTCGGCACGGCCTGACGTTGCATGTTCGAGCCCATCAAAGCACGGTTGGCGTCGTCGTTTTCCAAGAACGGGATCAGCGAGGCCGCCACCGAAACCAGCTGTTTCGGCGAGACGTCGATCAGATCAACGCTTTCGTTGGGGGCCAGCATGTATTCGCCCGATTGACGGGTTGATACCAGATCGTTCACGAACTGGGCGTTATCATCCAGCTTGGCGTTGGCCTGCGCCACGGTGTGACGCATTTCCTCGGTCGCTGACATATAGACCACCTCGTCGGTGACCTTGCCATTATCGACCTTGCGATAGGGCGTTTCAATAAAGCCATATTTGTTCACGCGGGCAAAGGTCGCCAACGAGTTGATCAGACCGATGTTCGGGCCTTCCGGCGTTTCAATCGGGCACATCCGGCCATAGTGTGTCGGATGCACGTCGCGCACCTCAAAGCCGGCACGCTCACGCGTCAGACCACCCGGCCCAAGCGCCGACAGGCGGCGTTTGTGGGTGACTTCCGACAACGGGTTGGTCTGGTCCATGAATTGCGACAACTGCGACGAGCCGAAGAATTCACGCACGGCCGCAGCAGCGGGTTTGGCGTTGATCAGGTCTTGCGGCATAACAGTGTCAATCTCGACGCTGCTCATCCGTTCCTTGATCGCACGCTCCATACGCAGAAGGCCGACACGATACTGGTTTTCCATCAACTCACCGACCGAGCGCACCCGGCGGTTGCCCAAGTGGTCAATATCGTCGATGTCGCCCTTGCCATCACGCAATTCGACCAGTGCCTTGATGCAGGCCACGATATCTTCGCGATCCAATGTGCGCTGCGTGTCGGGTTTTTCGAGGTTCAGACGCATGTTCATCTTCACACGGCCAACCGCCGACAGGTCATACCGCTCTGAATCGAAGAACAAAGTGTCGAACAAGGCCGATGCAGCCTCTTCCGTGGGCGGCTCACCGGGGCGCATGACGCGGTAAATATCCATCAGCGCGGTTTCGCGGTTCCGGTTTTTGTCGGCCGCTACGGTGTTGCGGATATAAGGGCCAACATTGATGTTATCGATGTCCAGCACTGGAATATCGGTAACCCCGGCTTCGATCAGCTCCTTCACGGTGCCGCCGATAATGTCGCCATCCTTGTCACGCTCAAGCGTCAACTCATCCCCGGCTTCGACATAGATCGCGCCGGTTTCTTCGTTGATGATGTCGCGCGCCACGAATTTGCCGGCGATCTGCTCATACGGCAGCAGCAATTCGGTCACGTCGCCTTCGTCGATCAGTTTTTTGACCGCCCGCGGGGTGATTTTCTTGCTGGCTTCGGCAATGACCTCTCCGGTTTTCGCATCGACCAAATCAAATGTCGGACGGGTGCCGCGCACACGCTCGGGGAAGAACTTGGTGACCCAGCCCTTGTTCTTATGCAGCTTGTAATCGACCGTATCGTAATAGGCATCCATGATGCTTTCTTGATCCAGACCCAACGCATACAGCAGCGTCGTCACCGGCAACTTGCGGCGGCGATCGATCCGGGCGAACACGATATCCTTGGCGTCGAATTCGAAATCCAGCCACGAGCCGCGATAGGGAATGATACGGCAGGCAAACAGCAACTTGCCCGAGCTGTGCGTCTTGCCTTTGTCGTGATCAAAGAAAACGCCGGGGCTACGGTGCATCTGGCTGACGATCACACGCTCAGTGCCGTTAACGACAAATGTGCCGTTATGTGTCATCAAGGGCATGTCGCCCATGAACACATCCTGTTCCTTGATGTCTTTGACCGATTTGGCGCCGGTGTCTTCGTCAATATCAAACACGATCAGGCGCAGCGTGACCTTGAGCGGGGCGCTATAGGTCATGTCGCGCTGCATGCACTCCTCGACGTCGTATTTCGGGCGCTCCAGATCGTAGCTGACGAATTCCAGCACGCTGGTTTCGTTGAAATCCTTGATCGGGAATACGGACTGAAACACACCTTTGATCCCCTCGCCATCCAGTGGCTGGGGCTGATCGCCTGATTTCAGGAAAAGATCATACGAGGATTTCTGCACCTCGATCAGGTTTGGCATATCCAGCACTTCGCGGATTTTGCCAAAGTACTTACGCAAACGTTTCTGGCCTAGGAAGGTCTGAGCCATGTGTTCGGTCACCTTTCGTTTCTCACTGGCGCACGCACTGTCGGGCCACAGCGGCGCATCCATCAGAGATGGCGGGTGCGATCCATTCCCGGCCCTTGTCCCACCAAGGGCCTCCCGATCGCGTGAACCTCGCCTTAGAAAACCCCTGAACCATCAGGGCCTTACTGAGACAGATTCGGCCGGGCCCGGAAATCCGGACCCAGCCTGTAAAATCGCTCCGGGCTTAGCCGGACAACCGATTACTTAAGCTCGACTTCAGCGCCAGCGCCTTCAAGCTTCGCCTTGATTTCTTCGGCTTCATCTTTCGATGCGGCTTCTTTGACAGCTTTGCCACCCGCTTCGACCAATTCCTTGGCTTCTTTCAGGCCAAGACCGGTGATTGCGCGGACTTCCTTGATCACGTTGATCTTGGAGGCACCGGCCGACTTCAGGATGACGTCGAATTCGGTTTGCTCTTCAGCCGCGTCGGCGCCGCCTTCTGCGGGGCCAGCCATCATCACAGCGCCGCCAGCGGCGGGCTCGATGTCGTATTCATCCTTCAGGATGGTTTTCAGTTCTTGTGCTTCGAGAAGCGTCAGACCAACGATCTCTTCAGCCAGTTTTTTCAGATCAGCCATTGTTCAGCTCTTTCCGTATTAAAGATGTGTTCCAACGTCGGGCAATACCCACACGCAGATATTCCAGTTGCTCGCTTACGCAGCTTCCGCCTTCTCTTCGATGGTCGAAAGGATGCTCGCGATGTTCGAAGCAGGTGCGCCAATTGCACCGGCGATGTTCGAAGCGGGTGCGCCCAGCATACCGGCGATCTGAGCAAGCAGCTCGTCGCGCGACGGCATATCGGACACGGCTTTGACACCGGCACGGTCCAGAGCGTCCGTACCCATTGCACCGCCGAGGATCTCGAATTTCGAGTGGTCCTTGGCAAACCCTTCGGCGACCTTGGCGGCCGACACGGGGTCTTCGGAATAGGTTAGGACAGTCATGCCCGAGAGGTATTGACCAATGCTTGCGCATGGCTTGCCCTCTAGGGCGATCTTGGCGAGCCTGTTCTTGGCGACACGAACGGAAGCTTCGGCGTCGCGGGCGCGAGCACGAAGATCCTGCATCTCGGCAACTGTCAGACCCGCGTAGTGGGCAACCACTACGACGCCAGAGCTTTCGAAGATCTGGCCGAGTTCCTCGACCACTTTCTCTTTCTGGGCTCTATCCACAGTTTCACTCCAAATTTGGGGGTTCCCCCCCGGCTCATGTTTGCCCCTGATCAGATCAAGGGCGTTCGGGTCCAATTTCAGGGTCCCGAGGCCAAGATCGCCCGAAGGCTGAAACCTTCGTGGAATCTCATCTCGTTCCC
Source organism: Roseovarius gahaiensis (assembly GCF_011601345.1). Taxonomy (GTDB): domain Bacteria; phylum Pseudomonadota; class Alphaproteobacteria; order Rhodobacterales; family Rhodobacteraceae; genus Roseovarius; species Roseovarius gahaiensis. The sequence goes on along the minus strand of NZ_JAAORB010000015.1, from coordinate 6,086 downwards.
CATCTCAGGAAGGAATTATTGAGCGAACGCCCAACCCTCCATCTCGGACAGGACAGGGCCACAAGGCGGCCCTGCCATTCGCACCGGCCCCGAAGGACCGGCGCAAATTCTTATTCCGACGCGGCGCTGCCCACGTCGATGCTGACACCCGGACCCATGGTCGAGGTCAGCGAAATTTTCTTCATGTAGGTGCCTTTGGCGCCCGTCGGCTTGGCCTTCGACACAGCCGAGATGAACGCGCGCACATTTTCAACCAGCTTGGCCGCGTCGAAAGACGCTTTGCCAACACCCGCATGCACGACACCGGCCTTTTCGGCCTTGAACTGCACTTCACCGCCTTTGGCATTCTTGACAGCTTCGGCCACATCCATGGTCACGGTGCCAACCTTGGGGTTCGGCATCAGGTTACGCGGGCCCAGCACCTTACCCAGACGGCCAACAACCGGCATCATGTCGGGGGTTGCGATGCAGCGATCAAATTCGATCGTGCCACCCTGAACGGTTTCCATAAGATCCTCGGCACCGACGATATCAGCACCGGCGGCCTGAGCTTCTTCAGCCTTGGGACCACGGGCGAACACGGCAACGCGCACGTTCTTGCCAGTGCCGTTCGGCAGACCGACAACACCGCGAACCATCTGGTCCGCATGGCGCGGATCAACACCAAGGTTCATCGAAATTTCGATGGTTTCGTCAAACTTGGCGTTGGCATTGGCTTTGATCAGGGCCACGGCCTCTTCGACGCTCAGGTTCTCTTTGCCATCAAAAGCTTCGCGGGCAGCGCGGGTACGTTTTCCAAGCTTTGCCATCTTACTTCACCTCGATGCCCATGGAACGCGCAGAGCCAAGGATGATTTTCATCGCGGCTTCCACGTCGTTTGCGTTCAAATCTTTCCACTTCGCCTCGGCGATCTCGCGGACCTGCTTGGTGCTCACGTAACCGGCCGTCGCACGGCCAGGGGTGGTTGCACCCGACTTCAGCTTGGCGGCCTTCTTCAGGTAATAAGACGCGGGCGGCGTCTTGATGTCTATTTCAAAAGACTTGTCCTGATAGTAGGTGATCACGGTCGGGCACGGAGCGCCCTGCTCCATTTCCTGCGTCTTGGCATTGAATGCCTTGCAGAATTCCATGATATTGATACCGCGCTGACCAAGCGCCGGCCCCACGGGCGGGGACGGGTTTGCTTGACCTGCGGGCACTTGCAGCTTCATTTTGCCTGCGAGCTTCTTGGCCATTTGGCCTCTCCTTTTTTCCAACTTCCGTCAGGGCGCGCCCCTCAGGATCTTAGTTGTGTGGTCCGGTCCGGGCGCCGCGACGCCCTCGCCTCCCACGGCTCACACGTCAGGCCTGTTTGGTGACCTGCGTGAATTCCAGTTCGACCGGGGTTTCCCGGCCAAAGATCGACACCGTCACCTTCAGGCGCTGGTTGTCGTCATCAACTTCCTCGACCATGCCGTCGAAATCTTCGAACGGCCCTTCGTTGACCTTGACCTTTTCGCCAATCTCGAAATGGATCAGCGTGCGCGGCGCATCTTCGCCTTCCTGAACACGGTTCAGGATGGTGTTGACCTCGACATCGCGCATCGGCATCGGGCGGCCTTGCGGGCCTAGAAACCCGGTCACACGGTTGATCGAATTTATCAGGTGATACCCTTGGTCCGACATTTCCATATGCACCAGCACATAGCCCGGCATGAACCGCCGTTCGGTCGTCACTTTTTTGCCGCGACGCACCTCGATAACCTCTTCGGTCGGGACCAGAACTTCGTCGATCTGATCTTCCAAACCCTGCTCGGCCACGGATGTTCTGATTTGCTCGGCGACTTTCTTCTCAAAATTCGAGAGAACACTGACCGAGTACCACCGTTTCGCCATGTCCGACCCATGCCCTTGTCGTTACCGGCCGTCAGGCCGAAATTTCCAAAATTATCAGGGCGTTACGCCCTTTTGACCCCGAAACAAAAATCGGCGCGCAACCCGATTCGCCGCGCGCCATGCTCCGAAGTATGTCGCCAACTACCGCCCATTGCCCCTGATTTCAAGGTCTTGAACCGGATTTTCTTACTGATCAGCCAAACATCGCAAGAATGCCTTGCAACCCGCTACGGATACCAAGATCGACCAGTGCAAAGAAAACGGCCGTCAAAGCCGCCATGATCAAGACCATGACCGTGGTCAGCAAAACTTCGCGGCGTGTCGGCCAGACAACCTTGGCCACTTCCGAGCGAACCTGCTGAATAAACTGTAGCGGATTGGTGCGTGCCATGAGCGCTGTCTTCTTTCTCAAACGGGTTGACCGGCCACATACGCCGCCCTGCGTATGAATTCAAGGGGCGAAGCTGCAAACCCTGTCGCCCCTTGACAGACTGCAGACACACTATCCCTGATGAGAGCGGGCGGCCAGACGGTCAAACGGGTCAGGCGCATCATCCAGATTAACCTGCTCCTCCACCGCATTGGCAAAATCCGGCAACGCCAGCCGGTTGGCCCAGCGTTCGGGCAAATGATCCAGCACCTGATCCCAACGCAGGGCCAGACGATCCGCGCGTTGCTGCAACCGTGCGGCCCTTTTGGGGCGACGGTTTGCAAAACGCTCCCACCTTTTGCGCGCAAGATTGGCAAACCGGTCAGGCCCCAATGTCAGATATGCAATCAAAAGGACGGTCGCGGCACCCAAAAAGATAACCGGCAAGAGCATGGGCCGCCAAATCGCACAGGCCGCCAAAGCCACCAGTATGATCTGCCGTCGCGTCGGCCTGACACCCTTGAAACGCCGCATCCCAGCCCGACCCGCCTGTTGCGGCGGGTCCGCCTTGAAACGGCCCTCTTGCGGACCGTCAGACACCTGCGCCGTGGCATCCTGCCCGGAAGAGACAGATGGCGCAATCGGCGGCAGGGTCTGGCGTTTCTCTTCGCGCTTTTGCTCCAGCAAAACCTGATGGATGGCACGATCGGCATTCTCGCAAGCTATGCGCGGCGTGCAGGCATCTGGCGGCGCGCGCCCCTGCAGTTCTTCTCCGTCATGCGGTAGGAACGACGCACGACGCGGTTTCGGATCCGACAAATCGGTCATGGCAGCACTCACCTTAACAACACCCCCAACGCAGCACAGTCCGAGCAAAAAAGACTGACACCCTCGCCCCAGTTGATTCACGTTTTTTATGCGGCTGAAATAAGGCGAGATCGTGGCATTTGCGCGCCCTGAATCTGGCTTTGTCGCCAGAAGGAAAACACTGAAGGCCACCGACTCTTATTGTTTCCAGCTCGAACTGGAAAACAGGTGCGCAGACGGCAAGATAAGGCATTTTGATGGCTGGAAATTTGGCAGGGGCAGCAGGGTTCGAACCCGCGACCTACGGTTTTGGAGACCGTCGCTCTACCAGCTGAGCTATACCCCTATATACCGCGTGGGATTACGCCACATGACAGCGGGAATCAAGCCGCCTTTCGCGACTTTCTGCTGTGATTTCGGCAAATGCCTTTGGATTGCGCCCTTTTACGCCGCCGAACGCGCGGCGTATCGCGGGCTTTGCACCACCCCGTTGTCAAACAATTGCGCGATCTCGGTATCGCTCAATCGGACGACATCACCCAAGATTTCTTCGGTATGCTGGCCCAGTTCAGGGGCCGGGGCCGGCTTGGTCCGGGCATGGTCCGAAAACTGCGCCGGGCAGCCCGGCACCGGAAACCGCCCCAAGCCCGGTTGATCCAACATGGAAAACATCGGATTTTCCGCGCTGAGGTCCGGGTCGTCCTGCACCGCCGACTTGATGCTGCGGAAAATCGACCATGTGATGCCGCGTTTGTCGAACTCCTTGGCAAACTCCTCGACGCGCCGCGCGGCAAACCATGGCGCAAGAATCGCCGTGATTTCATGGCGCATCTCCCAACGGACGCCTTCATCGCCCAGATCACGCCCCGTGCGTTGCGCCAGCGCGTCCATCTGTGCGCCGGTTTCCGTCACCTTGACCAGTCCGGCCCATTGCCGCGCGGTCAGGCCGATGGCCATCACCCGTTGGCCGCAAGCGCAGACAAAATCCTGCCCATACGCGCCATAAAGGGCATTGCCCGCCTTGCCGCGCTGCGCCTCGTTCAAGACAGCATCGCCGATCATGCCCAGATGCCCCATTGTTGCTGCGGCAACGTCTTTCAATGCGAACTCAACCTCTTGCCCGTTGCCATGCCGCAGCCGGTGCCGTTCAGCGGCCAAGAGTGCCGAGACCACCATGTTGCCCGCGATCAAATCCCACGCCGGCAGTGCACTGGCAACGGGGGCGTCATGATCTTCGGGGCCAGTCATATCGGGAATGCCAAGCGCCGGGTTCACCGTATAGTCAACTTGCGGTCTGCCGTGCCGGTCCCCCATCAGCGTGACCATGATCAGATCCCGGCGATATTGGCTAAGGGTTTCGTAGTCCATCCAGCCGCGCACCCGCAGATTGGTCAAAAACATTCCCGCATCCGGACCCGGCGCCGTTACGATCCGGGTGACCAATTCCTGCCCCTCGGTGCTGCGCATGTCCACCGCAATGGATTTCTTGCCTTTGTTCAGCCCGGCCCAAAACAAGCTGCGCCCGGATGGGGCCAATGGCCAGCGCTCGGAATCCAGCCCGCCTTCGATACGGTCAAAGCGGATCACCTCGGCCCCCATCTGCGCCAGTTGCATGCCTGCCAGCGGCACCGCCACAAAGGCAGAGCCTTCGACCACGCGCATTCCGTCCAATATCTTGGTCATACGGTTTCCTCCCAAAGTGCTGTGGCTTGCATGCCCTGATGGCCGTTTTGCCCGGTGCACAGCAGCAATGCGCCGGCTTCATCCTCGGTGCCCATGATCTCCAGATCACGGGTTTCTACGGGCGTCAGAAAGACCGGATGCACGGCACGGAAATCAAAATGGCGCGGCCTGCGCCCCTTGTGCCGCCATGCGGCGGTGATCAGCCATGTGGCCTGCATCGGACCATGCACCACAAGGCCGGGATAATGCTCGACCTCTTGGGCATAGGGCAGATCGTAATGGATGCGGTGGGCATTGAACGTCAGCGCCGAATAGCGAAACAGCAACGCTTCGCTTAATGGCTGCCGGGTGTGCACAACCGGGTTGGCAGGCAAAGGGTGCTTGGCAGGGGCGCGGAATCTGTCGGGAATATCCAGATACACGATGTCCTGCCGTTCCTCGATCGCCAACCCGCGTTCGCCGTAAACCTTATGATCGACCGAGACGAAAACCATCGGTCCGGTCTTGCCCTGTTTTTCGGTCACACCACGAATGACCGACCGCTTGGTCAGCCGCTCGCCGACGCGCAGCGGCGCACCGAAGGTCAGGCTGCCGCTGGCCCACATGCGCCGTTCCAGCCAAACCGGCGGCAGGAAATCCCCAAGCGCCGGATGCCCGTCGCGCGCCAGTTCGGCCAATGGTGCAGTCGGATTGAACGCACACCAGTGCCACAGCGGGTCCATGTCGCTGCCATCGCGGGGTGCAGGCATGTGGGGCGCGCCAAGCGTCGCGTGGATCTCGGCGGCCTGACCTTCGGTGATACGCCCCTCTTGCTGGTCGGTTCGGCCCTCCCACGCCTTTATGTTCAACTGATCCATCGCTGTCTCCTCCGCTACTTTACAAAGCCTGCGGAAACGCGAAATAAAGTCAAGTTTTCAATGTGTTAGCTGAATACCTCTGTATGCAGAAAAATCTCGCACGCGCAGCAATGCTGCGCCCGCCGTTGATTTGCATGCACAAAACCGGGCCATTGGGCCCGCGTTATTGCTTTGCATGGGGGGTTATGCTGCGCCTGAAAACGAACCTACCAGACTTCAACGCTTGCGGCAGATTGCCCCACGCAGGCCCCAATCCAGCCGCGACAGCCCAAAATTGAAAAAGGCCGCCCCAGCTAAGGGCGGCCTTATCAGACATTCAAAACCTTGATTAAGGCTCTGTCTTATTCAATGCGTGTCGACACAGCCTTGGGGGCGTGTCTTGGCATCATCATTCGATGATTTTCGACACGACGCCGGCGCCGACGGTGCGGCCGCCTTCGCGGATGGCGAAACGCAGACCGTCTTCCATGGCGATCGGTGCGATCAGTTCAAC
>NZ_JAAORB010000014.1 GCF_011601345.1 Roseovarius gahaiensis | reverse complement strand
CTCTTCACCGACGAGGAATGCTACAACTTCTTCAAGGCAGCAGGATACAAAACCGATTAAACGCGACACGCTCTAGACACCCCGCTCTGGCGCGGCGCGCACGCAAGGGCGCGACAAGCAGCCCCGCGCATGGCGTCGTCAGGCGGCCCGCTCCATCGCCAGCGTGATCGCCTCAAAGGGTTTCAGCACCGGCCAGACCGGCTTGGCGTGTTCCGGCAGCCGCGCTCGGTCAAACTGTGCCAGAACCGAACAGGCCAGATGCTCGGGCTTGCGCCGCAAACGGCCCACATACAGGCTTTCCACGGCACAGCCCGCCGCCATGATTGCCTCGTGTCCGGGCAACAACAGATGTGTATAGGTCACCAGATCCGGCCCGCTGGCATAAAACGCGGACACGCCATTGACCAAATATTGCGCGGGCACCAGCACAGCTTCGCGGCCAAACATATATTCAACTTCGCTACCGCCGATCACCAATCGCTGCTGGGGGGCAACCACGATATCGCGTTGCAGCCCGAAATAGGGCGCGCGCAGGCGCACAGGGCGGAAACTGCCCAAGGCCGGCACCGTGCGCGACACCCGGCGCAACACCGGAACCGCCGCACCTGCATCGGTCATCACCACATCGCCCCGGCGCAGACTGGCGGCATCGCGGTCTCCCATGGTTGTGGCGATCGGCACCCGGCTAGTCAGTGTCGGCATAGGGCCCACGGGCTCTATCGCGTCGGACACGGCAAAAAAGGCCACATCGCGATCCATCTCGCGACTGCGCGGGTTGGTCGAAATCGCGGCGATTTCCGCCATCACCATCGGATGCGGTGGCGGCAAAGTGATCGAATGGATCACACCGCTTTCAGGTCGCTCCAGCGTCAATTGCCCCCATTGTGCCCGAGCATCCCAAGAATAGGTCAAGCGCACCGTATCAAGCCGCCCTTCGGGGTTGTGCGGCAAGGTCGCATGGCGGATATCGTCGCCTTGGGCTTCCACCAAAACGATCCCGCCGCCGGGCAATGCGCGCAACGAAAAACTTCCCGGCCAAGGATGGTTGCGTTGAAACGATAACAAGGTTTGTGGCCGCCCGTCGGGGGACAGGCAGGTTTCCAACAGCAATGTGCCGCGCGGCATCAGGCGGGTCTCGTCAACCGCCACAGCCGCGCTTGGCGTCACCTGTCCCGCATGCGGCACCAAGCCATTCGCGGCAAACCGGCCGCCACGGTGATCGGCGATGGCGACCCAGCCCATGGCTCAGGCCACCCGCGCGCGGCGCACGAACACCTGCGCCTCGAACCGTTTGAGGCAGCGGCGCGCCGCCGGGCTGTAGCCTTGGCCGGTTTCGGGGTCGATCTCGGGGAACAAGGCACAGATTTCCGCAACCAGTTCTGCCTCGAAGCTGCTGGTGGTCTGCGGGCCGGGCAAAAAGCTCTCGGTTTCCAACCCGCCGGAATAGATCACCTGATGCCGGTCGAACAGCAGATGCACATAATTGACGGTCCCACCTTCGATGCGCCGCACGCTATGATCGTTCACAAGATCACGGACCGCCACCAGAACCTCGGGTTCGCCAAACAGAATATCGGCCAGACTGTCGCGGATCAAAACCCGGTGCAACGGTGACAGCAACACCGTGTCATGGCGGCCAAACGTATCAGCAGCGATACGGATAGGGGCGAAATTGCCACGCGCAGGCACATCGCGCCGCCCGATCCAGCGCAAGGGTTGTGGCCCATCGTCTTTGGTCATCACCATATCGCCGGGCACCAGCGTTTCCACCGGTGCGCGGCCATCAGGCGTATCGATCAACGTGCCCGCCACGAAACACGGCACTGAGTCGACATTGACGAATCCTGTATCGCTCTGCCCCGTGCTGCTGCTGACCTCGTAGGTGAAATTGACGTTCTCGATCTCACCATCGCCCAGCAAAGTGACCGTGCCATCGCCATTGACCTGCACCTGCTGGCCTGTGGCCAGCGTGACAACATCGCCAGACACCACGTCCTGACCATTGATCTGGGTGATGGCCAGTGTGCCGCCGGTATTGTTGATGTCATTGCCCAACAGATCCACGGTTTTCGACCCGTCGGGATACAGCGTCGTCGCATCATCCATCGCCACCAGCGTGGTCTGGACGCTGTCGCCCGCAATCAACAGGTTGGAATCATACTGGCTGTCAACGACATCCGCGATCCCGATGCGGATCGAGTTCACATCATCAGGCACCACCGGGATGGTCAGGGTCATGGTCACCGTGAACCCGTCCATCTCGGTGTTGTATTGGTCGTTTGTGTTATCGACGTAAAGGTTTTCGTTCGACGTGGCGTTCAGATTGTTGGGGTCCGCATCGCCATCACCAACCGACAATTCAACCTGCTGGCCATTGACCCAAACACCGACGAAATCCTGATAAATCCCGGTCTGATATTCGGGAAACTCCTCGGAGGCGAACACGAACTGCATGGTCATCGTGTCGCCGGTGGGAATGAAATCAACATCCATAAATGAGGCATCATAAGTATTGGTGCCCGCGGCGGCATTGAACAGCGGATCATTGTCCAGACCCGAGGTGTCCGTTGACGTATTGGTGTTCTGGTTTGAATTGTTCTGAAGCCACCACGCCCAGCTGGGCGGGGTCGAATTGGTGATATCCCCGGCATTGCCCGTCGACAGGATGACGCCGCTATCGGATGGGGTCACACCGGGGGCAATACTGTCTGCGTTGCTGTAAATCCCCGACGATCCAGTCGCCCCTGTGTAGGAGGCGTTGACGACCGTGACACCGTCGCCGAAAATCGCCTCGGCCATGTCGATTGCGCTGGCCGATGTGTTGATCGGAAGGTCTGCAGGTGTCACCATATCGTCTGCCCAACACTCATTAATGCGGGACAGCGCAAAAGCGCAGCGCGTCAGATGTCACCGGCACTGATGCCACTGACACTATGGATGGACATTGCGTTGATGTCCGCTCGATTGCGCGCAGGCCTTTTCGGTCCTGCTGTCTTTTGCCCTGCCTCGGGTTATTATTACCCAAGAATTAACACAATCACGCAGCGCTGTTAAGCCTGTTTCGCCAGTGGCTTATGCGGTGCCCTTCATCTTGTGGTATTTGCGCTTGCCCGCAAAGCGCGCTAGGCAAGCCCAAAGATTTGATCGCCAACCGCGCCGAGGCCCCAATGCCCCACTCTGTCACAGACCCTATCGCCCTGACCGCCGAACTGGTTCGCTGCCCGTCGGTCACACCCGACGAGGGCGGCGCACTTGTGTTGCTTGAGGAGCGCCTGCGCGCCGCGGGGTTTGAATGCACCCGCGTCGATCGCGGCGAGGTCAGCAATCTGTTCGCAAGATGGGGCCGCAAGGACGCGGCGAAAACCTTTGGCTTCAATGGCCATACCGATGTCGTACCGCTTGGCGACAAGGCGGCGTGGACAGTGCCGCCGTTCGGCGCTGACCAGAAAGACGGCTTTTTGTGGGGCCGCGGCGCAACCGACATGAAATCGGGCGTTGCGGCTTTTGTGGCGGCGGCCATTGATTTTGTCACCAACACTCCGCCCGAAAACGGCGCGTTGATCCTGACCATCACCGGGGATGAGGAAGGCGACGCCATAGACGGCACCGCCGCCCTGCTGGATTGGATGGCCGATCAGGGCGAGGCAATGGATGCCTGCCTTGTGGGCGAACCCACCTGCCCCGACACTCTGGGCGAGATGATCAAGATCGGGCGGCGCGGGTCACTGACGGCATGGGTCACCCTGACCGGCGAACAGGGCCACGCTGCCTATCCGCACCGCGCCCGCAACCCCCTGCCTGCCATGGCGCGGCTGATGGACCGCCTGTCCAGCCACACGCTGGACGACGGCACCGACCATTTCGACCCCTCGACACTGGCCGTGGTGACCATCGACACCGGCAATCCGGCCACCAACGTGATCCCCGCGCAATGCCGGGCCACGGTGAACATCCGGTTCAACGATGCCCATGACAGCGCCACGCTGATCAACTGGTTGCAATCGGAACTGGACAACGTCGCACAGGAATTCGGTATCGCGGGCGAGATGTCGGTTAAAGTCTCGGGCGAAAGTTTCCTGACCCCGCCGGGGCCCTTGTCGGATCTGGTCGCGCACGCCGTGCAGGCCGAAACCGGCCTGACGCCCGCACTGTCCACGACCGGCGGCACATCTGACGCGCGGTTCGTCAAGGATCACTGCCCGGTGGTCGAGTTCGGCCTTGTCGGGCGCACGATGCATCAGGTCGATGAACGGGTCGAAGTCGCCCTGATCCCGCGCCTGAAAGACATCTACACGCGCATTTTGCACGACTATTTCGCATGACCACGGATATCGGCCCGACAGATGACATCGCCGCCTGTCTGGCGCTGCGCGCGGCGGTGTTCATCCGCGAACAAGGCGTCAGCATGGCCGAAGAACAAGACGGGCTTGACGATCAGGCCAGCCATATTCTTGCACGACAAGACGGGCAACCGATGGGCTGTGCCCGCATCCTTTACAAGGGCGATATCGCCAAGATTGGCCGAGTTTGCGTTCTGCCAAAGATGCGCGGCACGGGGCTTGGCGCGGGGCTGATCCGCGCTTGCCTTGCCCATGCAGCGCAACAGCCGGGGATCACCTGCGCGCGCCTTGGGTCACAAACCCATGCCATCGGATTTTATGAAAAACTGGGGTTTCGCGCCTTCGGGCCAGAGTATCTTGACGCCGGCATTCCGCATCGCGACATGGAGCGCGCGCTTTGACACCCGCACGCCGCCAGCTTGTCGTGATGGTGAAAGAGCCAAAACCCGGCCGGGTCAAAACCCGGCTGGGCCGCGATATCGGCATGACAAACGCGGCGTGGTGGTTTCGCCATCAGGTGGCCGGGCTGCTGCGGCGGCTGGACGATCCGCGCTGGCATCTGGTGCTGGCCGTAGCGCCTGATCAGGCCGGGCTACGCAGTCGGGTCTGGCCCGCGCATCTGCCGCGCATCGCGCAAGGGCCCGGCGATCTGGGCGATCGGATGGGCCGCCTTCTGCGCATTCTGCCACCCGGCCCGGTCTGTATCGTGGGCGGCGATATCCCCGGCCTTGGCCCGGCGCATGTGGCGCGGGCCTTTGCCATGCTAGGGGCCAATGACGCGGTGTTTGGCCCGGCCCCGGATGGGGGTTTTTGGCTGGTTGGGATGAAACGCACCGCCCCGCCGCCCGCCGGTTTGTTCCGCGACGTGCGCTGGTCAAGCGAGCACACGCTGGCCGACAGTATCGCCAGCCTGCCGGGCCTGCGCATCGGGCTGACCGACACGCTGAACGACGTGGACAGCGCCGCCGATCTGCCCTGAGCGGGGTCACCTGAAATCGCTGTTGCAGGGGGCGCTGCCCCCGCCGCCGCGATGCGGCGCCTCCCCCGGGATATTTATGAACAGAAGAAGCGCACGATCCTGCGATGCGGGTGTTTTCCGACATGGCACACGATTTGTATTCGTGCTAGGGCACGCGCATGAGCCAGATGCCGTCCAAAGACGAAATCCTGCAATGGATTTCCGATAACCCGACCCTCACCTCGAAACGCGACATCGCCAAGGCCTTTGGCATCAAGGGCGCTGCGCGGATCGATCTGAAACGTGTGCTCAAAGAGCTTGAGGCCGAAGGGCATCTGGAAAAGCGCAAGAAAACCTATCGCGACCCCGAAAAGCTGCCGCCGGTCAGTGTTTTGCAGGTATCTGGTCAGACATCGGATGGTGAATTGCTGGCCAAGCCACTGGAATGGCACGGCGAAGGGGTGGAACCCGTCGTTCTGCTGATCCCACGCGCCAGCGATCCGGCCTTGGGCGAGGGCGACCGCATTCTGGCCCGCCTGCAAGAAGTGAAGGGCGAGGATCACCATTACGACGCCCGCCTGATCCGCCGGATCGGCACCAACCCCCGCAAGGTGCTGGGCATTTTCCGCAAACGCGAAGAAGGCGGGCGGATCGTGCCCATCGACAAAGGCGACGGCAAGGAATGGCATGTGCCCTCTGATGCCACCGGCGGTGCCAAGGATGGCGAGCTGGTCGAGGCCGAACAATCCGGGCCCAAGGGTCGCATGGGCCTGCCGCGTGCGCGTATCCTTGAACGTCTGGGCGACCCGTCTGCCCCCAAGGCGGTGTCGCTGATTGCCATTCACCAGCACGGCATTCCCGATGAATTCCCCGACGATGTGATCGCCGAGGCCGACCGCATGAAGCCCGCAGGCCTCAAGGGCCGCGAAGACCTGCGCGATCTGCCCCTTGTCACCATCGACCCGTGGGATGCCCGCGACCACGACGATGCGGTCTGGGCGCATGCCGATGACGACCCCAAGAACGACGGCGGGCATGTGATCTGGGTGGCGATTGCCGATGTCGCCCATTACGTGACCCCCGGCAGCGCGCTGGACGGCGAGGCGCGCAAGCGTGGCAATTCCAGCTATTTCCCGGACCGTGTGGTGCCGATGCTGCCCGACCGTTTGTCAGGCGATCTGTGTTCCCTGCACGAAGGCGTGCCGCGCGCCTGCCTTGCGCTGCGCATGCAGATCAACGCACAAGGCGACAAGATCGGGCATTATTTCGTGCGCGGGCTGATGCGCTCGGCCGCGTCGTTGAATTACCAGCAGGTGCAAGCGGCGATCGACGGCGCGCCCGACGACAAGTGCGGCCCGCTGATGGAGGACGTGATCCGCCCGCTGTATGCCGCCTATGCCGCGCTTGAAAGCGCCCGCAAACGCCGCCAGCCACTGAATCTGGATTTGCCGGAACGCAAGGTGGTGCTGAGCGACGAGGGCAAAGTGCTGTCGGTCAATTTTACCGAACGGCTGGACGCGCACAAACTGATCGAGGAATGCATGGTGCTGGCCAATGTGGCCGCCGCCGAAACCCTGATCGCCAAGAAATCCCCCCTGTTGTTCCGGGTTCACGAAGAACCATCGCCGGAAAAACTGGAAACCCTGCGTGACGTGGCCGAGGCCGCGGGCCTGACGCTGGCCAAGGGTCAGGTTCTGAAAACTGCACATCTCAATGCGCTTTTGAATGCGGCGGGGGATACCGATCACGCCGAAGTCATCAACATATCGACGCTGCGCGCCATGACACAGGCCTATTACGCCCCCAGCAATTTTGGGCATTTCGGGCTGGCCTTGCAGGCCTATGCGCATTTCACCTCGCCCATTCGGCGCTATGCCGATCTGGTGGTGCATCGCGCGCTGATTTCGGCGCATGGCTGGGGCGATGACGGGTTACGCCCCCAAGACATTGAACGGCTGGATAACACGGCGCAGCATATCTCGGACACCGAGCGCCGGTCGATGACCGCCGAGCGCGACACCAACGACCGCTACCTTGCCGCCTTCCTGTCGGAACGCGTGGGCGAGGAATTCACCGGACGGATCAACGGCATCGCCAAGTTCGGCGCGTTCGTGCGGCTGGATGAAACCGGGGCCGACGGGCTGATCCCGGTGCGCAGCCTTGGGCGCGAGTTTTTCCATTTCGACCGCGACGCCGGCACGCTGATGGGCTCGGACACCGGGCTGACCATCGCCCTTGGCCAACGGGTGACAGTCAAACTGTCGCAGGCCGCGCCGGTGACGGGCGGGATCGCGCTGGAACTGGTCAGCATCGACGGCAAGACCCTGCCGAAAGGCGGGTCGCGTGGACGCGGCAGCCCCCCGCGCCGCAAACAGGCACAGGCGAAACACAAAGCTGCCAAGACCAAGCGCAAGATCGAGCGCAAGCGCCGCTGATTGCTGTCATTTCCGAAACAATCGGCACATCACCGCCTGCATCGTTGCATCATTGCTTTTGAATTTCATCCATTCGGGCTAGGATATGGAAAAATAAAAGCAGGATCGAGCAATGCGTATCAGGGGTTTCTGCACAGCGATCGCAGGTATGGTGATCGGGGCCACAGCCCATGCCGCGGCGGTTGAAACGTCGCTTAGGCCGCAGGTGCGGCCCGGCACCATGGGGCCAGATGTTGCCGTCATCTCGATAGATCGACCTATCCGCAGCCTGCGCCCTGTTTTGCGCCCAGAGGATCTGGCCCGTGTCGGCACTGCGCCGGTTGAACGGGTCTCGACCTCGAACGCGGCGTTTGACAAATGGATCAACGGCTTTCGCGGTCGCGCGGTGTCACAAGGCATCAACGCGCGCGTTTTTGATGCGGCGTTTCGCAACGCACAATACCGGCCTGATGTGGTGCACAAGGATCGCAACCAATCGGAATTCAAATCCGAAATCTGGGATTATCTGGACAACGCGGCCAGCCCGGTGCGCGTGGACAACGGCAAAAAGGCGCTGCGCCGCTATCGCCGCGCCCTGAACCGGATCGAGTCGCATTACGGCGTCGAAAAAGAGGTGGTCACCGCCGTGTGGGGCATGGAAAGCACCTATGGCGAACGGCGCGGCGATATCCCGCTGATCGACGCGCTGGCTACGCTGGCCTATGATGGACGGCGCGGCGCGTTTTTCGAAAAACAACTGATCGCGGCGTTGAAAATCCTTCAAAACGGCGATGTGGCCCCACGCGACATGAAAGGCTCATGGGCCGGGGCGATGGGCCATACACAGTTTATTCCAACCTCCTATCAGGCCTATGCGGTGGATTTCACCGGCGATGGCAAACGCGATGTCTGGTCGGACGATCCGACCGATTCGCTGGCCTCGACGGCGGCCTATCTGAAACGGTTCGGCTGGCGCACAGGCATGCCTTGGGGCGTTGAGGTGCGGGTGCCAAGCGGTGCATCCTTTGGCAACACCAAGCGCATGCCCTCGGACTGGGCGGCGCGGGGTGTTGTCGGGACAAACGGTCAGCCCGTGCGCGATTTTGGCGCGGCGCGCATCCTGCAACCGGCCGGGCCGCAAGGCGGGTCGTTCATGGTGTTTGCCAATTTTGACGTGATCAAACGCTACAACAACGCCGATTCCTATGCGCTTGGCGTGGGCCACCTTGCCGATCGCATTGCCGGTGGCCCGCCAATTCAGGCCAGTTGGCCGCGCGGATACGAGCCGCTCAGCTTTGACGAGCGCAAGCAGATGCAGCGCCTGTTGCGGCGCAAGGGCTATCCGCTGGAAAAAATCGACGGAATCGCCGGGCCCAATACGGTCAACGCGATCCGGGCCTTTCAGAAATCCATTGGCGTGGCTGCTGATGGCTACCCGTCACAAACCCTGTTGACCCATTTGCGCAACCGATAGCGCGCATGCCGCAAACCTGCTCGACATTCCCGGAAAGGGCAGTGTTAATGCGGGCATGGAAGCACAAACAACCCGCCCCGGATGGGGCATTTTCTGGATGGTGGTCACCGGCGTTATGTTTGTCGGCGTGACGGCCATGGTCAAAGTCTTGGGCACTCGCATTCCCGCCCCACAGGCGGCGTTTCTACGCTATTCTCTGGGCCTTGTTTTTCTGCTGCCGGTGCTTGGGCAATTGCGCCGCGCCCAGTTTGACCGCACGACATGGACGTTGTTTCTAGGCCGTGGCGTTGCGCATACCGTGGCGGTGGCGCTGTGGTTTTATGCCATGGCACGCATTCCCATCGCCGATGTGACCGCGATGAACTACCTGTCGCCGGTTTATGTCACGCTTGGCGCGGCGTTGTTTCTGGGCGAAACGCTGGCGCTGCGGCGCATCATGGCGGTGGTCGCGGCGTTGATCGGGGCGCTGATCACCCTGCGCCCCGGCTTTCGCGAGGTTGGCCCCGGCCATCTGGCGATGCTGTTCACCGCCGTTTTCTTCGGCGCGTCCTACCTGATCGCCAAACGCGCCTCGGCCCAGTCCAGCGCCGGGATCGTGGTGGCGATGCTGTCGATCACGGTCACCATCGGCCTTGCACCGCTGGCGGCGATGAACTGGGTCACGCCCACATGGCCTGAGCTGGCCATTCTGGCGGGCGTCGCCTGTTTCGCGACCGCCGGGCATTATACCATGACGCTTGCGTTCCGCGCGGCACCGCTGGCGGTGACGCAGCCCATCACCTTCTTGCAACTTGTCTGGGCGGTGCTTTTGGGCGCGCTGGTGTTCGACGAAGGCTTTGACCTGTTCGTTGTCTTGGGCGGTCTGGTGATCGTCGGGTCGGTCAGTTTCATCAGTTGGCGCGAGGCCCGCCTGAAGCGCCGCGCCGTCACCCCGCCCGTGTCAGCCACCAAGGTCTGAGGCGCGCCACTCAATCCCCCCTTGAAGGCCACTGCGGTTGCACCCATAACCGGACGGACCCGAAGGACAGCCATGATGAAGAAACGTGAAATGAACCGCGATTGGATCGCCACCGCCCGAACCCTCTCCGAGGCTTTGCCCTATCTGCAGCGCTATGATGGCGCTGTCGTTGTCATCAAGTTCGGCGGTCACGCCATGGGCAGCGACGAGGCAATGGAAACCTTTGCGCGTGATGTGGTGCTGCTGCGGCAAGTGGGTGTGAACCCGGTGATCGTCCATGGCGGCGGGCCGATGATCAACGAGATGCTGGAAAAGCTGAACATCAAGTCGGACTTCGTCGGCGGCAAGCGCGTGACCGACGCCGCAACGATGGAGGTTGTGGAAATGGTCCTGTCGGGCCGGGTGAACAAGCGCATCGTACAGGCGATCAACGCACAAGGCGGCCGCGCGGTGGGCTTGTCGGGGAAAGACGCCAACCTGATCAAATGTGAGCCTGCCGATCCCGCATTGGGCCTTGTCGGTCATCCTTCACAGGTTGATCCTGCCATCCTGCATACCCTGTTCCGTGACGATGCAATCCCGGTGATCGCCCCCTTGGGCACGGGCCACGACGGGGAAACCTACAACATCAACGGCGATACCGCTGCCGGGGCCGTGGCTGCCGCACTCAAGGCCGACCGGCTGCTGCTGCTGACCGATATCGACGGCGTGCGCGATGCCTCGGGCGAGGTGGTGACAGAACTGACCGACGACCAGATTCGCGAAATGACCATGAACGGAACCATCGCCGGCGGCATGATTCCCAAGACCGAAACCGCCCTTGCCGCAATCGAAGGCGGGGTGCGCGCTGTGGTCATCCTTGATGGCCGCGCGCCCAATGCCGTGCTGCTGGAACTTTACACCGAACACGGCGCCGGATCTTTGATCCGTTCAAAATGACCACCGTCAGCCTGCCCCAGATCACCCAAGCCGCCCATGCCGCAGGGCTGGATATTTTCGGGGGTGTGACACAGGCCAACAGCCTGCCAGAGGGCATCGAAACCCTGATCTTGCTTGGCCCGCATGAGCCGGGCTTCTGGCCACGGTTCACCGCCACCCCCGAATACCAAGACAGCCAGCCCGACCCGCTGGACCGTTGGTCAACGCGCGTGATCAACGGGCTGGCCCAAGACCTTGGCGCGCAGGCGTATTACCCCTTTGGCGGCCCGCCATGGCAGCCTTTTCTGCAATGGGCCTTGGACAGCGGGCGCGCGCATGTCTCACCCGTGGGGCTGATGGTGCACGATGCGGCAGGGCTGATGGTGTCGTATCGCGGCGCGCTTGGTTTTGCCCACAACGTCGAGGTGCCGCCACCCCCGCCCAACCCTTGCGACAGTTGCACATCACGCCCCTGCCTATCGGCCTGCCCGGTCAATGCGTTGTCGCCGCAAGGCTATGACGTGGCCGCTTGCAAAGTTGATCTTGATCGTGTCGGCAATGATTGCGTGTCGCGCGGCTGTGCGGTGCGCCGCGCTTGCCCCGTCAGCCAGACCCATGGCAGGCTCGAGGCGCAATCGGCCTTCCATATGCGAGCGTTCAAATGACCCGTCGACTGATTCTCATGCGGCACGCGAAATCAAGTTGGGGCGACCCCGCACAGCCCGATCACGCCCGCCCGCTGAATGGCCGTGGCCAACGTTCGGCCACCGCCTTGGGGGATTGGCTGCGCACGCAGGGTTACCTGCCCGATCGGGTTCTCAGTTCTTCATCGGTGCGCACGCGCGACACGTTTGACAGGCTGGGGCTGGACGCGCCCGCGCAGTTTTCCGACGCGCTGTATCACGCCAGCCCCGCCATCATGCTCAAGGCTTTGCGCACCGCCAGCGGACAAACCGTTCTGATGCTGGGCCATCATCCCGGCATTTCCGCTTTTGCACGTAGCCTTGTTGCCACGCCCCCCACGCATGACCGCTTTGATGATTACCCCACCGGCGCGACGCTGGTCGCCGATTTTCCCATCACAGACTGGGGCGACCTGACCCCCGGGAGCGGGCAGGCCGTTGATTTCATCGTGCCGCGCGCGTTGACAGGCTGATCATCGCCGCGTCCCGCTTGCACCGCACCGCAGTTGGGGCTAGGCCTGCGCCATGCAAATTGTTCGCGACTTCGACTATCTGGATCAAGCCAACCGGGGCGCCTCTGTCGCCATCGGAAACTTTGACGGCGTGCATCTGGGCCATCAATCCGTGATCACGATCGCACGCCGCCACGCCGAAGCGCTGAACGCGCCGTTGGGCGTGCTGACGTTCGAGCCGCACCCGCGCGAGTATTTCGCCCCCGACGCGCCCCCGTTTCGCCTGATGAGCCCTGAGGCCCGCGCCCATCGGCTGGAAAAGCTGGGGATCGACACGCTATACGAGTTGAATTTCAACGCCGCCATGGCCGCGCTGTCCCCCTACGATTTCGCCCACAATGTCATTGCAAGCGGGCTTGGCTTGCGCCACGTCGTTGTCGGGTCCGATTTCTGCTTTGGCAAAGGCCGGGCCGGGAACGCCCGCGATCTTGAACGGTTTGGCCACGACATGGGCTTTGGCGTCACCATCGCCGACCTTTTGGCTGGGCGAAAAGGTCAGGTCTCCTCGACCGCCATTCGTCAGGCGCTTAGCGATGGTCGCCCGCGTGATGCCGCCGCCATGCTGGGCCATTGGCACCGCATTGACGGGCCCGTCGAAGGTGGCGAACAACGCGGCCGCGAACTGGGTTATCCCACCGCCAACATGTCAATCGCCGGGCTGCACCCGCCACGGTTTGGGGTCTACGCCGTGCTGGTCGATGTGCTGGATGGTCCCCATGCGGGCCATTACCATGGCGCGGCGTCATTGGGTGTGCGGCCCATGTTCAACGGCGACTTGCCCAATCTGGAAACCTTCCTGTTTGATTTCTCGGGCGATCTGTATGGCACCGAATTATCGGTGGCCCTTGTCGATTACCTGCGCCCTGAAGAAACCTTTGACAGCCTCGACGCGTTCATCGCCCAGATGGACGCCGACTGTGCCAAGGCCCGCGAGATACTTGAATCGCTATGACAACAGATGATCCCATCGACCGCAGTGGCCTGCGCCCGCGCTATTGGGAAACCACCCCGCTTGATAAAATGACCCGCAAAGAGTGGGAAGCGCTGTGCGACGGCTGCGGCAAATGCTGCCTCAACAAGCTGGAGGACGAAGACACCGGCGAGGTCGCGCTGACCCGCGTTGCCTGTCGCCTGTTCGACGATACCACCTGCCGCTGCGCGCAATATGAGACCCGCCATCAATTCGTCCCCGAATGCATCACACTAACGGCGCGCAACCTTCAGGGCCACCTCTACTGGATGCCCGAAACCTGCGCCTACAAGCTGCTGCACAACGGCAAGCCGCTCTATGATTGGCACCCGCTGATTTCAGGCGATCCGCAATCCGTGCATGATGCGGGCGTATCCATGCTAAGCCGCACCGTGCCGGAATTCGAAGTCTCAGACGACGACTGGGAAGACCACCTGATCGAGGAACCCGGCACATGAATTTCAAATCCGACAATTGCGGCCCCGCGCATCCTCAGGTGATCGAGGCGATATCGCAGGCCAATACCGGCTTTGCCGCCTCATACGGCGCCGATGAGCTGATGCATCAGGTCCGTGACCATTTGCGCGACCTTTTCGAAGCCCCCGAGGCCAGTGTGCACCTTGTCACCACCGGCACAGCGGCCAACGCTTTGGCCCTGTCGACCCTGACCCAGCCTTGGCAAACCATTTATTGCACACCGCTGGCGCATATCCATTGCGATGAATGCAATGCCCCCGAATTCTATACAGGCGGCACAAAGCTGACCCTTGTCGGCACAGCCGACAAGATGACCGCCGCCGATCTTTCAGCCACATTGGCCGCGTCCGGGCCCGGTGTCGTGCATGTTGCACAGCCGGGGCCGCTGTCTTTGACCCAAGTCACGGAAATGGGCCGGCTCTATTCGCTGGACGAGCTGGCGGCCCTGACCAAAACCGCCGCCGCCCATGACCTGCCTGTGCATCTTGACGGCGCGCGCTTTGCCAATGCGCTTGTCGCGCTTGGCTGCAGCCCGGCTGAGATGACATGGAAGGCCGGCATTGATGCGGTCAGCTTTGGGGCCACCAAGAACGGCTGTCTTGGGGTTGAGGCGGTGATTTTCTTCCAGCCCAAGCACGGCTGGGAGTTTGAGCTGCGCCGCAAACGCGCCGGGCATTTGATGTCGAAAAACCGCTACCTTGCAGCACAAATGCTTGGTTACCTCGAAAACGATCTGTGGCTCACTTCCGCAAGCCAAGCCAATGCCAAGGCCGCCCGGTTGGCCGACGGGCTGCGCGCTGTGCCAGACTGCCATTTTCTGGCCGAGCCGCAGGCCAACATGATTTTCGCCACCCTGCCGCGCCGCCTGCATCAACGCCTGCACGCGGCGGGTGCGGTCTATGGCCTGAACGGTGGCCCACTGGATCATGGCGACCCGGATGCGCCCCTGCCCATGCGCCTTGTCTGCGACTGGTCGATCACCGAAGACGAAATCGACCGATTTATCGCCATTTTGCAAGGCGCATAGCTCCCAAGATGGACGAGACCGCCAGACAAGGCGGACAAGTTTTCAAGCTGAACGCAAAAAACGCAGGATCTCGGCACTGACCTGCGCGGGGTGCGTGATCGGTGCCATATGTCCCGCGCCCAAGATCACCGCCCGCTCCGCCTGCGGCAGTCGCGCGGCCAGCCCGGCGTTGATTGCCGGGATAATCGCGGGTGACTGGCTGCCCTCAATCAGCAGCGCCGGCACGGTCACGGCCTGCAATACGCCGTCCACTAGCAGCCCCGCGGCATCCTCGTATAACACCGGTTGCGCGGCGTCGATCAATGGCATCTGCGCAGCCATGGCGCGGCGCTGCGGTTCCGGCACATCACCCCAAGCGGCCCCTGCCCCCCACACGGCGGTAAAGGCGCGCGCTGCGTCCTGCGTATCCCCTGCCGCCATCGCCTTTGCAAAGCCCCCCATGGCCACGTCGAACGCGGCCCGCGCGCCGGGGTCCGCGGCAAAGCCTGCCGCGAAAAAAACCGGTTCGATCAAAACCAGCGACCGCACCAGATCGGGCCGCATCACCGCCAGCCGCAAGGCCACCGTCGCGCCAAAGGAATGACCGATCAGGTCGGTTGGGCCGTCGCACAGATCCGCCGCGATTCGTGCCGTCACCTCTTGGATCTCGCCACGCTTGTCCCAAGGCGCGCTGCGCCCGTGGCCCGGCATGTCGCACGCCCGGAGGGTCAACGCGCCGGACAGATGCCGCGCCATGCCGCCCCAACTGCCGGAATGCGCCAGCGAGCAATGGATTGCCAATGCCCGGCGCGGCCCCTGCCCAAAGCTGGTCCAATAGGTCGAAAATCCCGCCCGCAGATCTTGCGGCATAGGCTACAGATGACCTGCCAGATGCTGGTCCAGATCGTCCAGCCGGTCTTGGCCCCAAAAGCTCTGGCCGCTGTCCACCACGTAAAACGGCACGCCGAACACATTGGCGGCCACCGCCTGTTCCAGATTGGCGGCATAGGTCTCAGCCCCGCTCAGCAGGCCACTATCAGCCAGCTTGGGGTCAAAGCCGCTTTGCTCAAGACAGTCCTTGATCACATCATCCTCGGCGATGTCGCGGTCTTCGGCCCAACACGCCCGCAGGATCGCCTGCACCAGCCCGCCCAGATCACCACCGCCCGCGTTTTGCGCGGCGATGACCGCATACGAGGACGGCGCGGCATTTGTCGGCCAATGCGCGGGTTGAAAATTGAAAGGCAGCCCCGTCTTTTTGGCCTGACGCGGCAATTCCTGCGCGCGATAGGCCATCCGTGACGGGTGCCGGTCCTTGGGGGCCTGCCCGCCTGTACGCGCGAACAGCTGCAATACATCCAGAGGCTTATAGGTCACGCCGGCCCCATACTTTGCCGCGATCTGCTCCAGACGATTGCCCGCCAGATAGGCATAGGGCGACAATGTTGAGAGATAATAGTCGATGTGATGGGCCATTTTCGCGGCTTCCCCCTTGGCATAGCTTTGCCCGACGCTACGCGCATGCTAAGCGAAGATCAACGTCACGAATCTGTCATCACAGACCACCCCGGGGATCTTTGAAATGCCAACCACGCCAGAGCCAAAACTGATCACAGGCAACGCCAACAAACCGCTTGCCACGGCGATTGCCCGCCGCATGTCCATGCATCGCGGCGTTAATGTCGGGCTTGTCGATGCCCGTGTCGAACGGTTCAACGATCAAGAGGTTTTCGTCGAGGTTTACGAGAACGTCCGCGGCGAGGATATGTTCATCATCCAGTCCACCTCGAACCCGGCCAATGACAACCTGATGGAATTGCTGATCATGTCCGATGCCCTGCGCCGATCCTCGGCCAAGCGCATCACCGCCGTGATCCCCTATTTCGGCTATGCAAGGCAAGACCGCCGCTCAAAGGCGCGCACGCCGATCTCGGCAAAATTGGTGGCCAACATGTTGGTCGGCTCGGGTATCGAACGCGTTCTGACGATGGACCTGCACGCCACGCAAATTCAGGGGTTTTTCGACATCCCCGTCGACAACCTTTATGCGGCACCGATCTTTTCGCTGGATATCAAGGAACAGTTCAAGGACTCGCTTGACCAAGTTATGGTCGTTTCACCTGACGTGGGCGGTGTGGCGCGTGCCCGCGAATTGGCCAAGCGGATCGAAGCGCCGCTTGCGATCGTCGACAAACGTCGCGAGAAAGCTGGCGAAGTGTCCGAAATGACCGTGATCGGTGATGTGACCGGCAAAAAATGCATCATCGTCGACGATATCTGCGATACCGCCGGAACGCTTTGCAAGGCGGCTCAGGTGCTGCTTGATGAAGGCGCTGCCGAGGTGCACGCCTATATCACCCATGGTGTGTTGTCCGGCCCCGCGGTTGAGCGGATCACGAACTCGGTCATGAAGTCGCTGGTCATCACCGACACGATCCAACCCACCGAGCCGGTCAAAGCCGCCCCCAACATTCGTATCATACCCACGGCCCCGATGTTCGCGCAGGCCATTTTGAACATCTGGAACGGCACCTCGGTGTCGTCGCTGTTTGACACACCGACGCTTGAGCCGATCTATGAAGGCAAGTTCAAAGGCTGAACGTATGCGCGCGACGCCCCGGTTTCCGGGGCGACAAGCGGCCGGTCAATAAAGCTGCCAGTCATCCTCGTGATAGGCTTCGCCAATCGCCATCCACCGGATGCGCGCCCGTGCCACGCGGGTGTCGCCCCATGTGCGAAACACCACGTCAAACCCGGTGGTGGTCACATTTTCGGCGGTCACATCGGCGCGCACATTGGCGGCGCTGTCCATATCCCACATCGACAGGGTGACATGCACTGCCGGGGCGGACTTGAACGATTGCCCAAAGATCAGACCCTTGCGCCGCTCACGCGCGCCTTCACCTGTCCACATGACGCCGCCATCTTCGTAATCCGAAAACAAAACGTCATCGCCCTGTTCGATCCCGATGGATTGACTGGTGATTAATTTCATGGCGCAACCTTGCTGTTCCGGCCCATTTTATTACGCGTTTTGGTCAAGATTGAGAAGGTGAAAAGGTAAAACCTTGGCCACGGCCATTGCCCGCCCGCCTGACCTATGAAAATCACGGTTGCATCTGGCCTGTCTTCGGCCCCACAGTCCCCGCGCAACACGTCTTCAGGACCATTCAGATGTCAGACACAGACCCGCGCAAGACACTTCTTTTAACCGGGGCAAGCCGCGGTATCGGGCACGCAACCGTGCGCAAATTCGCCGCCAAAGGCTGGCGCGTGCTCAGTTGTTCGCGACAGCCCTTTTCCGACGATTGCCCGTGGCCCAGTGGCGAGCAGGATCACATTCAGGTCGATCTGTCCGATCCGCGGCAAACAATGGCCGCCATCGACCAGATACGCGCGCGCCTGCCCGACGGAAAGCTGCACGCGCTGGTCAACAATGCCGGCGTGTCACCAAAAGGCCCGGATGGGGCGCGTCTGAACACCATAGACACCGGGCTGGACGTCTGGGGGCAGGTGTTTCACGTCAATTTCTTTGCGCCGGTCGTTCTCGCGCGCGGGTTGATCACCGAATTGTCCGCCGCGCAGGGCGCGGTGGTCAACATCACCTCGATCGCCGGGGCACGTGTGCACCCGTTTGCCGGGGCCGCCTATGCCACGTCCAAGGCGGCGCTGGCGGCATTGACGCGCGAAATGGCGCATGATTTCGGCCCCTCCGGCGTGCGCGTCAACGCCATCGCGCCGGGTGAGGTGGAAACCAGCATTCTCAGCGAAGGGACGGACAAGATCGTGCAGGGCCTGCCTATGCGTCGCCTTGGCCAGCCCGCCGAAGTGGCCGACGTGATCTATTTCCTGTGCTCCGACGGCAGTTCTTACGTGTCGGGCACCGAGATCGAAGTCAACGGCGCGCAGCACGTTTGATACCCCGCAAACAGCAAAAAGCCCGCCGATATAGGCGGGCCTCTCAGGATTGTCTTGATGCCGGGGTCTTAGTTGGCCGACAGGCCAATATGATCACCCATCGCCACCATGTCTGACAGCAGCTTGGCCGCGTCGTCCACCGGGCCGGGCTCGTTGACGAAGGTCTCTTGGGCCTTGTTCAGCCTGTCGGTCGCTTCATCCACCAGCGTCTTGAACTGCTCTTGCGTGATGTCCGCGCGGGCAATCGCCTTTTCGGCCAGAACCGACACGCTTTCGGCGCCGATTTCGGCGAAGCCACCTGTGACGATATACTCGGCCTCACCCTCGGGGCCTGACACCGTCAGGATACCGGGGCGCAGCGTGGTGATCAGCGGGCTGTGCTGCGCCATGGCCGTCAGATCCCCTTCAGCACCGGGAATCCGCACTTCTTCGGCCTGAACCGAGACCAAGCGCCGCTCGGGCGACACCAGATCGAATTGCACTGTTTCAGCCATTCTCGGGCCTCCTTGTCATGCCCTCCCCCGGCCCCAAAAGGACGGACCGGGGTTGGGCAGGCATTCATCACGCCGCGTCAGCAGCCATCTTTTCGGCTTTGGCGATCACATCATCGATGCCGCCCACCATATAGAAGGCACCTTCGGGCAGGTGGTCGTATTCACCGGCCACAACCGCCTTGAACGATGTTATGGTGTCTTCCAGCGGCACCTGCACACCGTCCGACCCTGTGAACACTTTCGCAACGTCGAAGGGCTGCGACAGGAAACGCTCGATTTTACGGGCGCGTGCCACGGTCAGCTTGTCGTCCTCGCTCAGTTCGTCCATCCCCAGAATGGCGATGATGTCTTGAAGCGCCTTGTAGCGTTGCAAAACACCCTGAACGTCGCGGGCAACTTGATAGTGCTCTTCACCCACAATCTGCGGGTCCATCAGGCGCGAGTTACTGTCGAGCGGGTCAACAGCCGGGTAAATCCCTTTTTCCGAGATCGCGCGGTTCAGAACCGTGGTTGCGTCCAAGTGGGCAAAGGTTGTCGCCGGGGCCGGGTCGGTCAAGTCGTCCGCAGGCACGTAAACGGCCTGAATCGATGTGATCGAGCCTTTCTTGGTCGAGGTGATCCGCTCCTGCATCTGGCCCATGTCGGTGGCCAGCGTCGGCTGATAGCCCACAGCCGAAGGAATACGACCAAGCAGAGCCGAGACCTCGGAACCCGCCTGCGTAAAGCGGAAGATGTTATCGACGAAGAACAAAACGTCTGTCCCCGACTGGTCGCGGAACTGTTCCGCCAATGTCAGACCGGTCAAGGCAACACGCGCACGCGCTCCCGGCGGTTCGTTCATCTGGCCGTACACCAAGGCCACTTGGCTTTCTTCCAGATTGTCAGGCTTGATCACGTTGGATTCAATCATCTCGTGATACAGGTCGTTGCCTTCACGGGTCCGTTCCCCAACACCGGCGAACACTGAGTAGCCCGAGTGCACCTTGGCGATGTTGTTGATCAGTTCCATGATCAAAACCGTTTTGCCCACACCGGCACCGCCAAACAGGCCGATTTTACCGCCTTTGGAGTAGGGCGCCAACAGGTCGATCACCTTGATGCCGGTCACAAGAATTTCCGACTCGGTCGACTGTTCCTGAAACTCGGGCGCTTCGGCGTGAATCGGGCGGGTTTCTTTGGCTTTGATCGGCTCGCCTTCGTCCACCGGCTCACCGATGACGTTCAGGATCCGGCCAAGGGTGACGTCGCCCACGGGAATGGTGATCGGGCCGCCGGTATCGCCAACCTCTTGGCCGCGCACCAGACCTTCGGTGGCGTCCATCGCGATGGTCCGCACGGTGTTTTCCCCAAGGTGCTGGGCAACTTCCAGTACCAGACGCTTGCCGTTGTTGTCGGTTTCCAGGGCGTTCAGAATCTCGGGCAGGTGGTCGTCAAAGTGAACGTCCACCACGGCGCCGATCACCTGAGTGATTGTGCCTTTTGCGTTTGCCATGTCTTGTCTCCGGTCTCGGTTAGAGCGCCTCGGCGCCCGAAATAATTTCAATAAGCTCGTTGGTGATGACGGCCTGACGCGAACGGTTGTATTCGATGGTCAGCTTGTCGATCATATCGCCAGCGTTGCGCGTTGCGTTGTCCATCGCGGACATCCGCGCGCCCTGCTCGGATGCGCCGTTTTCCAGCAGCGCACTGAAAATGGCCGTGGCCACGCCGCGCGGCAGAAGATCGGCCAGAATGGCCTCTTCGTCCGGCTCATAGTCATACACCACATTTGCCTCGGCGGCTTCGGCGGCGACGTCCTCATCCACTTGGAACGGGATAACTTGCTGCATCGTCGGGATCTGACTGACCACGTTCTGGAACTTCGAATAGAAGATCTTGGCCACGTCAAACTCGCCCGCGTCGAACCGCGCCAGAACATCGGCGGCAATCGCTTGCGCGTCTGCATAGCTGATGTTCTTCACGTCGCTCAGATCGACATGGTGCACAAAATGATCGCCCAGATCGCGCTTTAGCGCATCCCGGCCCTTTTTGCCCACCGTCACGATCTTGACGGTTTTGCCTTTCGCCAGCAATTCGTTGGCCTCAATGCGTGCCAGTTTGGCAATATTCGCGTTGAAGCCCCCGCAAAGCCCGCGTTCGGCAGTCATGACGACAAGCAGTTGAACGTCATCGGAACCAGTGCCGCGCAGCAGCTTGGGCGCGCTGTCACTGTCACCGACCGACGCGGCCAGCTTGCCCATGACCGCGTTGAAACGCTCAGTATAGGGGCGCGACTGCTCGGCAGCGTCCTGCGCGCGGCGAAGTTTCGCCGCGGCAACCATTTGCATGGCTTTGGTGATCTTGCGGGTCGATTTGACCGACGCGATCCGATTTTTCAGGTCCTTGAGATTCGGCATTGCCTTATCTCCCCCTTACGCGAAGTCGGCGGCGAATTCGTCTAGCGCAGCCTTGATCTTGTCCTCGGCGTCACCCTTCACTTTGGGGTCTTCCTTGGTGATGAAATCCAGCAGATCCTGATGCTTGCCGCGCAAGTGGTTCAACAGGCCCTGTTCAAAACGGCCCACCTGATCCACGCCGATCTTGTCCAAGTAACCATGCGTGCCCGCATAGATCACACAGACGATCTCGGCGTTGGTCAGCGGCGAATACTGCGGCTGCTTCATCAGTTCGGTCAGACGTGCACCACGGTTCAGCAATTGCTGGGTTGCGGCGTCAAGGTCCGAGCCGAACTGTGCAAAGGCCGCCATTTCGCGATACTGCGCCAGTTCCAGTTTGACCGGGCCAGCAACCGATTTCATCGCGTTTGTCTGGGCCGAAGAGCCCACACGCGACACCGACAGACCGGTGTTCACAGCCGGGCGAATGCCCTGATAGAACAGTTCCGTTTCAAGGAAGATCTGACCATCGGTGATCGAGATCACGTTGGTCGGAATAAACGCCGACACGTCGCCGCCTTGGGTTTCGATGATCGGCAGCGCCGTCAGCGAGCCCGAGCCATTGTCTTCATTCAGCTTGGCCGAACGCTCCAACAGGCGGGAGTGAAGGTAGAACACGTCACCCGGATAGGCTTCACGCCCCGGCGGACGGCGCAGCAACAGCGACATCTGACGATAGGCGACGGCCTGCTTGGACAGGTCATCATACACGATCAACGCGTGACGGCCGTTGTCGCGGAAATGCTCGGCCATCGCGGTGGCGGCATAGGGCGCAAGGAACTGCATCGGTGCGGGGTCCGACGCGGTGGCGGCCACAACGATGGAATATTCAATCGCGCCGGATTCTTCCAGCTTCTTCACCAGCTGCGCCACTGTCGACCGCTTTTGGCCAACAGCAACGTAAACGCAGTAAAGTTTCTTGCCTTCGTCGTCGCCAGCGGCCTCGTTATAGGACTTCTGGTTAAGGATCGCGTCCAGCGCCACGGCGGTCTTGCCAGTCTGGCGGTCGCCAATGATCAGTTCTCGCTGGCCACGGCCAATCGGGATCATCGCGTCAACCGATTTCAGGCCGGTCGCCATCGGCTCGTGCACCGATTTACGCGGGATGATGCCGGGGGCTTTCACATCGGCCAGACCGCGATTTTTGGTTTTGATCGGGCCCTTGCCATCCAGCGGGTTGCCCAAGCCATCCACAACGCGGCCCAGCAGTTCGTCGCCGATCGGCACGTCCACGATGGACTTGGTGCGCTTGACGGTGTCGCCTTCCTTGATCGCGCGGTCAGACCCGAAGATCACGATACCCACGTTGTCGGCTTCAAGGTTCAGGGCCATGCCCATGATACCGCCGGGGAATTCCACCAATTCGCCGGCCTGAACATTGTCCAGACCATGCACACGCGCGATACCGTCACCAACCGACAGAACCCGGCCAACTTCGGCCACCTCGGCCTCTTGGCCGAAGTTCTTGATCTGGTCCTTCAGGATCGCAGAAATTTCTGCAGCTTGGATACCCATTTATCCGACCTCTTTCATTGCATTCTGTAGGGAATTGAGGCGCGAGCGGATCGAGGTATCGATCATTTTCGAGCCCACCTTTACGACAAGACCGCCAATGAGGCTTTCATCGACGGTCGCATTGATCTTGACGTCTTTGCCGACGCGCGCCTTCAGCGTCTTTGCCAGCTTGTCCGACTGCGTTTTGGTCAGCGCCTTGGCGCTGGCGACATCCGCTGTCACTTCGCCTTTGTCGTCGGCGATCATATCGGACAATTGGCGCAGCAGTTGCGGCAGCACGAACAGGCGACGCTTCTGGGCCATCACGGCCAGACCGTTCGCCATCTCGGGCTGCAGCTTCATTTTTTTGGCCAGCGCGGCCATGACCTTGCCCTGTTCGGCCCGCGACAAAACAGGCGATGCAATCACATCGCGCAACTCGTCACTGCCGTCCAAAGCGGCGGCTAGGTCGGTGATGTTGGGTTCAAGCTTGGCCAGAGAGTTGCTCTCTTTCGCAATCTCGAAAATGGCGGTGGCATAGCGCTCGGCAATGCCGGAGGAAATCGAAGCAGGTTCGGACACGTCCACCCTTCCGGTTTTCTGGCCCCGGTTCCCACGCACAGGTGATCCATGCGTCCGGGGGCGTTGACAGGCATTCAGATTTTCAAAACACCGAAATTTGAACGCGGTGTAGCAGAGCCTTGCGCACCTAGCAAGCTACTGGAAACCGGTTGTATACGATTGAATACTACATGTTTTCATAGACTTGCCCCAAGTGCGACCGATTGCACCTTTTTTACCGATCAAAAAAGTTATGATTTTTACAGCTTTTCGCGATTCCTTCACGCAAGCCGCGCCCGGCTGGGCCACGACGCGCGCCCGAAATCGTTAACGCTATCAGCGCAAACCACTGTTTCAGCCTGCCGTCATGCGGTATATCCCCGGTCAAGACACACGACGCAAAGGATTGCCCCACCGTGCATCTACACCCTACCCCTGATAAACGCTGGAAATTCGTTGTCGTCCTGACACTGGCAATCGCAGGGGTGATCGCATGGGCCACACTTAGCCCACCGGGCCCACCCGGACCGCCGGTGCCTTATGTCGACAAGGTTGGCCACGCCGTTGCCTTTGCCGTACTGATTGCGCCCATGGCATGGCAACGCCCCCGCGCCTTGCTGTGGGGCGTGCCGCTGGCATTGCTGTATGGCGGCGTCATCGAACTGATCCAACCGGGTTTTGGCCGTACAGCCGAATGGGCGGATTTTTGGGCCGACGGGATCGGGGTTGCTCTTGGCTGCCTGCCCGGTTTATTCCGGGCAAGGCGGCGCAACCGCCTTTGAACCCAAGTTCAGCGCGCGCCGGCAAAACGTCTGAATGCTGTAATTTATAGCGGTTGCCTAGTTTTGCACATTTTATGAGCGCTTGGTTCTGGACTCTGCCCGCGGGGCAGCCTTTTATTGGCAGAACTCAAAATCATGTTTACCAAATGGTCAAACACGCGAGGCATACCTCGTCCAACAGGGGGATCAGTTCAATGGATCATTCGAATACCACCAAATACCACGGCCTGACACGGCGTGGCTTTCTTGGCACAACCGCCGCCACCGCACTGGTCGTGGCCGCTGGTGCACCCGGTGCCTTGCGCGCCGCAGAGCCGCTGAAAGTGGCGGGCATCTATACGGTGCCGGTCGAACAGCAATGGGTCAGCCGCATTCACAAGGCCGCAGGCACGGCACAAGAGCGCGGCGATATCGAGTATGTGTTCTCGGAAAACGTATCGAACACCGATTACGCCCGCGTCATGCGTGAATATGCCGAACAGGGCTATCAGCTTATCATCGGCGAGGTGTTCGCCGTTGAACAAGAAGCCCGCGAAGTGGCGGCGGAATATCCCGACATCGCGTTCCTTATGGGCTCCAGCTTCAAACAAGATGACGCGCTGCCCAATTTCGCGGTGTTCGACAACTATATTCAGGACGCCTCGTATCTGACGGGCATCATTGCAGGGTCGATGACCGAAACCGGCAATATCGGCATGGTCGGCGGCTTCCCGATCCCCGAGGTGAACCGCCTGATGCACGCCTTTATGGCCGGCGCCCGCGAGATGAACCCCGACATTACCTTCCAAGTCAGCTTTATCGGCAGCTGGTTCGATCCGCCCAAAGCCAAGGAAACCGCCTTTGCCATGATCGAAAACGGCGCTGACATGCTCTATGCCGAACGCTTCGGCGTTTCGGATGCCGCGCAGGAAAAGGACATTCTGGCCATCGGCAACGTGATCGACACACAGGCCGATTACCCCGATACGGTCGTCGCATCTGCGATCTGGCATTTCGAGCCGACCTTGGACAAGGCGATTGCCGAAGTTCAGGCGGGCACCTTCTCAGCCGCCGATTACGGCGTCTATTCGTTCATGAAAGAAGGTGGATGTTCTTTGGCCCCGCTCGGCACCTTTGAAGACAAAGTGCCGCAAGAGGCGTTGGACCTTGTTAACAAGCGGCGCGAGCAGATCAAATCCGGGGACTTCACCGTCGAGATCAACGACGAAGAACCCAAGTCGTCGTAAATGAAAAATGCAAAGGCGGCGCAGGTCGTCCTGCGCCTCGATTCCATTACAAAACGCTTTGGCAAGCTGGTCGCGAATGATGCGATCAGCTTGTCTTTGCAGCAAGGTGAGGTCATCGCCCTGTTGGGCGAGAACGGCGCGGGCAAAACCACGCTGATGAATATCCTTTTCGGCCAATACACAGCCGACGAGGGGACCGTCGAGGTGTTCGGAGACGCCTTGCCGCCGGGCAATCCGCGCGCCGCCCTTGATGCCGGTGTTGGCATGGTGCACCAGCATTTCACGCTGGCCGACAACATGACCGTTTTGGAAAACGTGACACTTGGCACGCAAGGCTTGCTGTCATTGCGGCAAGATCGCGCGGCGGCGCGGGCCAAACTGGCGCAGCTGGCCACCGATTTCGGGTTGCAGGTTCACCCCGACGCCAAGGTCGGCAGCTTGACGGTTGGCGAACGCCAGCGGGTCGAGATTCTCAAGGCGCTGTATCGCGATGCGCGCATCCTGATTCTGGATGAGCCGACGGCGGTTTTGACCCCGCAGGAAACCGACGATCTGTTTGCAACGCTGCGCAAGGCGGTCAAACTGGGCCTGTCGGTGGTCTTTATTTCCCACAAGTTGCACGAGGTCATGGCGATTTCTGATCGCGTCCTGATCCTGCGGCATGGCCGTCTGGTGGCCGAACGCCCGATTGCAGAGGTCACCAAGGAAACGCTGGCCTCGCTGATGGTCGGCTCAGAGGTCAAAGCCCCCACTGTGGCCCCCGGTCAGCCCGGCAAGACGCTGATGCGCCTGCACGAGGTTTCGACCCCTGACCGGGGCAGCGCGCCGGGCCTTAAGCGCGTGTCGCTGTCGCTGCGCGCCGGGCAAGTGATCGGCCTTGCCGGTGTGTCGGGCAACGGCCAAGGTGCGCTGGCCGATCTGGTCGGAGGGCTGATCGGCCCGGCGACCGGACGGTTGGAACTGGACGAGGCCCACCTCAACACTTGGTCCCCGCGTGAGGCCGTTCATGCCGGGATTGCCCGCATTCCCGAAGACCGGCACAAAACCGGCACCATCGCCGAATTCGACCTGACCGAAAACGCGATCCTAGAGGCCTACAATCAGCCCCCCTACAGCCGCTCGGGCTGGATGAACTGGCGCCGGGCCGAGGCCTTCACCCGCGAGGTGATCGACACCTATGATGTGCGATGCCCCGGCCCTGCCACCCGCATTCGCCTTTTGTCAGGCGGCAACATGCAAAAACTGATCCTTGGGCGCGTGCTTGAGGCCAACCCACGCATCATCCTTGCCAATCAGCCGGTGCGCGGGCTGGATATCGGCGCGGTGAACTATGTCCACTCGCAGCTTCTGGCCGCGCGCGACAGAGGCGCGGCTGTGCTTTTGATCTCGGAGGATCTGGACGAAATCATGGCTTTGTCCGATGTCA
Organism: Roseovarius gahaiensis; assembly: GCF_011601345.1. Lineage (GTDB taxonomy): Bacteria > Pseudomonadota > Alphaproteobacteria > Rhodobacterales > Rhodobacteraceae > Roseovarius > Roseovarius gahaiensis. The sequence continues at coordinate 32,263 of NZ_JAAORB010000014.1, read as the reverse complement.
TCCACGTCATTTCCGAAGGCCGCCTGTCGCCCGGCTTTGCCCGCGGCACCAAAACACCCGCCGAACTAGGGGTTTGGATGGCTGGCCATGGCTTTGAACCGGAGACCGCCGATGCGTCTTGAACCCGTTGCCAACCCGTCGATCTGGCGCACCACCGTGCCACCGGCCATCGCCATCGGATCAACCGTGGTGGTCGCGTCTTTGCTGGCCATGGCCGCCGGGGCCAATCCGTTTTCCGTGCTCGGGCTGATCCTCAAGGGGGCGTTCGGATCGAAGTTTGCGCTGCTGGAAACGCTCAACCGCGCCACGCCGCTGATTTTCACCGGGCTGTCCGTGGCCGTGGCCTTTCGCGCGCGGCTGTGGAACATCGGGGCCGAGGCTCAGCTTTATGCCGGGGCGTTGATCACGGTGGTTTTGGGCACCGGGATGCTGCAATGGGGGGCCTTTGCCCTATTGCCCGCACTGGCTATCGCGTCGATGCTGGCCGGGGCGCTGGTCTTGCTGGTGCCTGCGCTTCTGAAGGTGCGGTTCGGCGTGGACGAGGTAGTGACCACACTGCTGTTCAACTTCATCTTCCTGCTGTTTATCTCGATGCTTTTGGAAGGCCCGCTCAAGGATCCAATGGGCATGGGCTGGCCAAAATCCGAACGGCTGATCGCCGAAGCCCGCCTGCCCCGCATCGTCGACGGGCTGCGCCTGCATTGGGGCTTTGGCCTTGCGCTGATCGCGGCGGCACTGGTTTGGGTGATCGAACGGCGCACGACGCTTGGCTATGAAATGCGCGCCGTGGGCCTGAACCGCGAGGCGGCGGGCTTTGCCGGGATCCCGGTCAATCGCGTGCTGATCAAAACCGCGCTTCTGGCCGGTGGTCTTGCCGCTCTTGCCGGGTTTTCCGAGGTGGCGGGCCTGAAAGGGAACCTGACGCTCGATCTTAGCCCCGGCTTTGGCTACACCGGCATCATCGTGGCGATGCTGGCCTTGCTGAACCCGCTGGCAGTGGTCGCGGCGGCCCTGTTCGTGGCCGGTATATTCGTCGGCGCCGACAGCATGAGCCGCGCCGCAAGCGTGCCCAGCTATCTGGCCGATATCATGCTGGCCACGGCGCTTTTGCTGATGGTGCTGGCGATTTTGCTGACCCGTTTCCGCGTGGTGAGGGAGTAAGCCGATGGACATGCTTGAAATCCTGCTTTCGGCCAGCTTCTGGACTGCGGCCATACGCATTGCCAGCCCGCTGATCTTTGCCACCTTGGGCGAATTGATCTGCGAACGTGCGGGTATCCTGAACCTTGGGATCGAGGGGATCATGGTTGCCGGCGCTTTCGCGGGTTGGATGGCGGTCTATTCCGGCACCGGGCTTTGGATGGGTGTGGCCGTGGCCATGGCCGTGGGGATGCTGTTTGGCTTGGTGCACAGCCTGCTGACCGTGCCGTTTGGCCTGTCGCAGCACGTGGTCGGGCTGGGTGTCACACTTCTGGCCACATCGCTGACCTATTACGCCTACCGCCTTGCCCTGCCCGAGGTCACAAGCCCGCCCAAGATCGACGCGTTCCAGCCGTTCGAAATTCCGCTGCTGTCCGACATCCCCCTGATTGGCCCCGCGCTGTTCTCGCAAACGCCACTGACCTATCTGGCCTTCCTGTCGGTCGGGGTGGTGACGCTGGTGCTGTATCGCACACCGCTTGGCCTTGCGCTGCGCGCGGCGGGGGAAAACCCTTCGGCGGTGGCCGCACAGGGGCTTTCGGTGACAGGTATCCGCATGGGGGCGGTGATTGTCGGCAGCGGCTTCATGGCGGTTGGCGGTGCGTTCCTGACCATGTCGGCCTTTGACAGCTTCTTTTTCGAAATGGTCAATGGGCGCGGCTGGATTTGCATCGCTTTGGTGGTGTTTGGCGCATGGAAGCCGGGCAAGGCGCTGTTGGGCGCAATCCTGTTCGCCGCCTTTGACGCGCTGCAAATCCGGGTGCAGCAAACGCCGCTTGGGACCGACATCCCCTATCAGGTGTTCTTGATGACGCCCTATATCCTGTCCATCCTCGCGCTTATCGTCATGTCGCGCCGGGCCGAGGTTCCGGCGGCGCTGATGGTGCCGTTCAACAAAGGGGAACGCTGATGTTCGATCTGATTGTAAAGGGCGGAACACTGCCCGACGGGCGTGTGGCCGACATTGGCATGCGCGGGAAAACCATTGCTGCGGTCGATGACCTGTCCGGCGCCGAAGCGGCCGAGGTGATCGAGGCCAGCGGCGATCTGGTCAGCCCGCCGTTTGTCGATCCGCATTTTCACCTTGATGCAACGCTGTCCTATGGCCTGCCGCGCATCAACGCCTCGGGCACCTTGCTGGAGGGCATCGGGCTGTGGGGTGAATTGAAACAGGTCGTCACCCAAGACGAAATGGTAGAACGCGCACTGGCCTATTGCGATTGGGCGGCCAGCATGGGCCTGTTGGCGATCCGCAGCCATGTCGACACCTGCGATGACCGGCTTTTGGGGGTCGAGGCCATGCTGGAAGTGCGCGAGCGTGTGCGCGACTATATCGACCTGCAACTGGTGGCCTTCCCGCAAGACGGGTTATACCGCGACCCGACCGCACGGGCCAACACCATCCGCGCGCTTGATATAGGCGTCGATGTGGTGGGCGGTATTCCGCATTTTGAACGCACCATGGCCGATGGCGCGGCCTCGGTGCGGGAATTGTGCCAGATCGCGGCAGACCGGGGTCTGATGGTCGACATGCATTGCGACGAAACCGACGACCCGCTGAGCCGTCACGTTGAAACCCTTGCCTTCGAGGCCCAGCGCCTTGGGCTGCAAGGCCGTGTGACGGGCAGTCATCTGACATCGATGCATTCGATGGACAGCTATTATGTCTCGAAACTGTTGCCGCTCATGGCCGAGGCAGGTTTGGCGGCCATTCCCAACCCGCTGATCAACATCATGCTTCAGGGCCGTCACGACGCATACCCCAAACGCCGCGGCCTGACCCGCGTGAAAGAGATGCAGGCGCATGGCATCACCGTGGGCTGGGGTCAGGACTGCGTGCTGGACCCTTGGTATTCCCTTGGCACCGCCGACATGCTGGATGTCGCCTTTATGGGCCTGCACGTGGCCCAGATGACCAGCCCCGAGGAAATGGCCCGCTGCTTTGACATGGTGACACATCAGAACGCGCAGATACTGGGCCTTGCGGATTACGGCCTTGCCCCCGGCAACCGCGCCTCGCTTGTGGTTCTGGATGCGGGCAACCCGATCGAAGCCCTGCGCCTGCGCCCATCGCGTTTGGCAGTCGTCTCGAACGGCAAGGTGATCAGCCGCATGCCGCGCGAGGATGCCACACTGACCCTGCCGGACCGTCCCGACAGCGTGCGCCGCCGCCATAGAATCAATTGATGTGCCCGCACGCCTTCAAGGTCAGTGCGTGACTGAGTGCTTTGTGCAAATTGCGGATCATTTCCGCAAGCTTTGCGCAAACCTCACACCGGTTTGGCCTCGGGCTTGCCCGCGGGTTTAAGAACTTGCAACGGTCGGCGCACCGTCTCGCGCAGGCCCGGCCCCGAAGGGGCTTGCACGCGTTTGGTGGCCTCCACAAGCAGCACACCGCCCGCCACGACCATGGAAAACCGTCCCCCCAAGCTTTCCCACATGCCCGCCGTTCGACGCCAAAAGCGGAGCTGCGACGGCGGTTGATAGAGGGTGGTCGCATGACCAATTGGCAAAAAGCTATGCAATCTTAACTGGCTTTCCAGTTGGCTTTGCGAATAGGGGCGACCATATCCGAACGGCGTTTTGTCCGACCGTGACCACAGCCCGGCCCGGTTGGGCACCATGAACAGCGCCGAGCCCCCCGGCCCAAGGACGCGCCAGCACTCCTCAAGCAGCGCACCGGGGTTTTCGCTGGTTTCCAGCCCATGCATCACCAACAGCTTGTCCACCCGCCCCGTATCCAGCGGCCAACAGGTTTCTTCGCACAGCACCGATACATTCGGCATCCCCTGCGGCCACCCGATAACCCCTTGCGGTCCGGGCATTAATCCGATCACGCGCCGCGCATCGGCCAGATACGGCCGCAAGAACGGCACCGCGAATCCATAGCCGACCACGGTCTGGCCCTGTGCCTCGGGCCAGAAACGCAACACTTCTTCGCGGACGGCCTTCTGCGCCGCACGGCCCAAACGGCTGCGATAATAGAAATTCCTCAGGTCTTGAACGTCCAGATGCATTGCAGCCAAGCCCATGATCGGTCACTCTTGATGCTACCATTAACTGGCGAACGGGAAAACACCATGACCCTTGAGATCGAAATCATCCCCTGCCTGTCGGATAACTACGCCTATCTGGCGCATGATCCCGACACCGGCATGACGGCTGCTGTTGACGTGCCCGAAGCGGCACCGATCCTTGCCAAGCTTGAGGAAAACGATTGGGAACTTAGCCATGTGCTGATTACGCATCATCATGCCGACCACGTGGATGGCCTGCCCGAACTTTTGGAAAACAGTTTCGCCAAAGTGATCGGCGCGGCCGCTGACGCGCACCGTTTGCCGCCGCTGGATATTGCCGTCGAGGATGGCGACACCATCATCATCGGCAATGCCACCGGCGAGGTGATGGATGTATCAGGACATACCGTCGGCCATATCGCCTTTTATTTTCCCGAAAGTGCCGCCGTGTTCACGGCAGACAGCCTGATGGCGCTTGGATGCGGGCGGGTTTTTGAAGGGACGATGGATCAAATGTGGACCAGCCTGTCAAAACTGGCCGCCCTGCCCCCTGAAACTGTGGTATATTCGGGCCACGAATATACTCAAGCGAACGCAAAATTCGCGCTGACCATTGATCCTGACAACGCGGCGCTTACATCTCGTGCAGCCGCGGTTGATGCTGCACGAACAAAGGGGCATCCAACCGTTCCCTCTAAACTGTCCGAAGAATTGGCCACCAATCCGTTTTTGCGCGCCGCCGACCCGGCGGTGCAGGCCAACTTGGACATGACCGGCCAAGACCCTGCGGACGTGTTCGCAGAAATCCGCCGCCGTAAAGATAACTTCTAACGCCGATATGCCAAGAATCTCGCCCCTGAGACGGAAAGTGACAAGATTTGACCAAAAAAAACTTGAAGCCACGGCCATATCGACCAAACTTTAATACTAAGAGGCCACGGTCGGAGTAACCACTTCGACCCAGATCAGAAGGAGCACCGACGTGCCTTCATTCTCAAACACGCTGGAACAGGCAATTCACTCGGCACTGGCCTTGGCCAATGCCCGCCAACATGAATTCGCGACGCTGGAACACCTTCTTTTGGCGTTGATTGACGAACCCGACGCCACGCGCGTGCTGAAAGCATGCAGCGTGGACACCGAAGATTTACGCGGCACATTGGTTGAATTCATTGATGAAGACCTAGCAAACCTGGTGACCGACATCGAAGGGTCCGAAGCTGTGCCAACCGCTGCGTTCCAGCGGGTCATTCAACGCGCGGCGATCCATGTGCAATCATCGGGCCGGACCGAAGTGACCGGGGCCAATGTGCTGGTCGCGATCTTCGCCGAGCGCGAGTCGAATGCAGCCTTTTTCCTGCAAGAACAAGACATGACGCGCTATGATGCGGTAAATTTCATCGCCCATGGCGTCGCCAAGGATCCCGCCTTTGGCGAAGCGCGCCCCGTATCTGGCGCCGATGAAGGCGACAATGACGGTGCGCACAAGCAGTCCGAATCCGACGCTGTCGAAGCCGGGGAATCCGCATTGGCCAAATACTGCGTGGACCTGAACGAAAAGGCCCGCAAGGGTGACATTGACCCGTTGATCGGCCGCGACACAGAGGTTGAGCGCTGCATTCAGGTGCTGTGCCGTCGGCGTAAGAACAACCCGCTGTTGGTCGGCGATCCGGGTGTTGGCAAAACCGCCATCGCCGAAGGTCTTGCACACAAAGTCGTCAAAGGCGAAACACCCAAAGTCTTGGCCAACACGACGATCTATTCGCTGGATATGGGCGCGCTGCTGGCCGGAACACGCTATCGCGGCGATTTCGAAGAGCGCCTCAAGGCGGTGGTGACCGAACTGGAGGATCACCCCGACGCCGTGCTGTTCATCGACGAAATTCACACGGTGATCGGTGCCGGGGCCACATCAGGTGGGGCGATGGACGCCTCAAACCTGCTGAAACCTGCATTGCAGGGTGGCAAGCTGCGCTGCATGGGGTCGACCACCTACAAAGAATTCCGCCAGCACTTCGAAAAAGATCGCGCCCTATCTCGCCGGTTCCAGAAAATAGACGTGGTTGAACCCACAACCGATGACGCGATCAAGATCCTCAAGGGCCTCAAGCCCTATTTCGAAGAGCATCACAGCGTGAAATACACCAACGATGCGATCAAAACCGCTGTTGATCTGTCGGCACGCTACATCAATGATCGCAAATTGCCCGACAAGGCCATCGACGTGATCGACGAGGCGGGCGCAGCCCAGCATCTTGTCGCCGCCTCCAAACGGCGCAAGTCCATCGGCACGAAAGAGATCGAAGCCGTCGTCGCCAAGATTGCGCGCATTCCGCCCAAGAATGTCTCTAAGGACGATGCCGAGGTGCTCAAGGATCTTGAGAAAACCCTCAAACGCGTGGTGTTCGGGCAGGACAAGGCGATCGAGGCACTGTCGAGCGCGATCAAACTGTCGCGTGCCGGCCTGCGTGAGCCTGACAAACCCATCGGCAACTACCTGTTCGCCGGCCCCACAGGCGTCGGCAAGACCGAGGTGGCCAAGCAATTGTCCGACAGTCTGGGTGTTGAACTGCTGCGCTTTGACATGTCCGAATACATGGAGAAACACGCGGTTTCACGCCTGATCGGTGCGCCTCCGGGCTATGTGGGTTTTGATCAGGGTGGCCTGTTGACAGATGGTGTCGACCAGCACCCACATTGCGTGTTGCTGCTGGATGAGATCGAAAAGGCGCACCCGGATGTCTACAACATCCTGTTGCAGGTGATGGACCATGGTTCGCTGACCGATCACAACGGGCGCACGGTGGATTTCCGCAACGTGGTCTTGATCATGACCTCGAACGCGGGCGCGACAGAGCAGGCACAATCTGCCGTTGGCTTTGGCCGCGACCGCCGCGAGGGCGAGGATACCGCAGCAATCGAACGCACCTTTACGCCGGAATTCCGCAACCGTCTGGATGCTGTGATTTCCTTCGGCCCGCTGCCGAAAGCGGTGATTTTGCAAGTCGTCGAGAAATTCGTGTTGCAGCTTGAGGCGCAATTGATGGATCGCAACGTGACCATCGAATTGACCAAAGCCGCGGCCGAGTGGCTGGCCGACAAGGGCTATGACGACAAGATGGGGGCACGGCCTTTGGCGCGCGTCATCCAAGAGCACATCAAAAAGCCGCTGGCCGAAGAATTGCTGTTTGGCAAACTGGCCAAAGGTGGTGTTGTCAAGGTTGGTATCAAGGACGGGCAGATTGATCTGCAGCTTGATGGGCCAGATCGCCCGCGCCTGTCCGGAAAAAAGCCGCCGCTTCTGACGGCTGAATAATGCCCCGGCCATGGTTGGCGCTTTGTGGGTTTCTTGTTTCGGTCGCCGCACCTGTGGCGGCCGAAATGCCCGTCTTGGGCCTGCCAATTGACTGCACCCTTGGGACATCTTGCTACGTCGAGGATTATGTCGATACCGATCCGGGCAGCGGGCAGCGCGATTATGCCTGCGGCCTGAAAAGCCGCGACAATCATCGCGGAACCGACATTGTCCTGTTGTCATTCGACGCCATGGAGGCCGGTGTTAACGTGCTGGCAGCGGCGCCCGGTCGAGTTGCCGCAACGCGCGATGGCGTGCAGGACGTGGCGATTACCCCCAAAAACCGCGCCGATATCGAAGGGCGCGAATGCGGTAACGCGGTGCGCATCGACCATGGAAGCGGCTGGCAGACACTATATTGCCACCTAAAACAAAACAGCATACGCGTCAAACAAGGTGATCGCGTGCAAGCCGGCGATGTCTTGGGGTTGGTTGGCCTTAGCGGGCTGACAAACGTGCCGCATGTGCATCTGGGGGTTTTGAAAGACGGGGAAATCGTCGATCCCTTCAACCCTGAAAACCGCGATACCTGTGGCACCGCCACCGGCAACGGCATGTGGAAAGAGGCACCGGGCTATGACCGCGCGGGCCTGTTCACCGCCGGGTTTGCAACCGCGGTTCCGGACTTTGACGCCGTGAAATCAGGCGCGGCGCGGGTGCGCGACACGGCACCGGATCAACCCTTGGTTCTGTACGGACATGCGTTTTACGCCAAGCCGGGCGATGCCCTGAGCCTCAGCGCCACCGGCCCCGAGGGCGAGATTTTCCGCCATGACGTCATCTTGGAAAACCCGCAAGCGCAGTTGTTCCGCGCGTTTGGCCGGCGCGCACCACAGGACGGATGGCCCGAAGGGGCCTATCGCGGCTACGTGCACCTGACGCGCGAGGGCCGCGTGATCGCGGTCCGCCACGCTGATATCACCATCACTTCCCGGTAAATTTCAATTCGATCCGCCGATTTTGCGCGCGCGCTTCGGCGGTGTCCGCGGGATTGACCGGCTGGTATTCGCCAAATCCATTGGCCGAAAGCTGCGCGGGGGGCAGACCAAGCGTGTTGACCATGTAGCGCACCACCGACAAGGCCCGCGCCTGACTAAGCTCCCAATTATCCGCAAAGGCCGCACCGGGCCGCACCGGCACATCATCGGTATGGCCATCCACCTGCAACACCCAGTCGATGCCCGATGGAATTTCATCAATGACATCCCTCAGAATTCCGGCGACGTTTGCAATTTCGCGCTGTCCTGCGGCGGACAGGTCGGCCTCGCCGGGGGCGAAAAGAACTTCGGACGAGAATACAAATCGGTCGCCTTCGATCCGGATCCCTTCGCGGGTGCCCAGAACATCGCGCAATCGCCCGAAAAATTCGGACCGATAGCGTTCCAGATCCTCATTTTGGGCTTCCAGCAGGCGCGCGCGGGCCTCTTCAGCCTCGCGGCGGCGGCGTTCTTCGGCGGCGACACGCGCCAGCGCGGTGTTCAGTTCATTGCCCAATGATTGTAGCTGAATATCCGCCGCCGCCTCGCGCGCCTTGGCATCATCCAGCAGCCCCTGAAGCTGTGACAACTGATCCCGCAGCGCCGCGACCTGACGGTTCAACAGGGCTTGTTGTTTTTGCGCCTCGCTGGCGATGTCTTGTTGCTCCGAAAGCTTCTCGCGCGCTTGCGCCAGCAGGGCAGCGCGCTGTTCGGCTTCGGTCAGTTGATCTTCGGCGCGGGTTTCGGCCACGGCCTTGGCCGCCAAAGCCGCCGCCAGACGAGCCCGCAGATCACCGATATCGTCCATCTCGGCCAGTTGCGACTGCACTTCGGCCAACTGTTCCCCTTGCGTAGACAGCTCTTGCTCGGCCTCTTCCCGCACAGCCAAGGCGGCGGCCAGACGCGCATCCAGATCGTCCTGCGCGGCCTCGGAGGCGGCCAGTAAGGTCAGGGTTTCTTCGGCGCGCTTGCGTTGTTCTTCAAGCGCCAAGGTCATCGCGGTCAATTCTGCATCCGCGTCTTGCAGCCTTTCGCGCAGGGCTTCGGCGGCGGCCGCCTCGGCCAAGCGGGCCTGTTCTTCTTCGCTTAGTTCGGTTTCCAGCGTATCAACCTGCTGCGCCAAGGCGGCCTGCGCCGCCTCGCTGTCCTCGGCCTCGGCACGCAAATCGGCCACCAGCGCGTCAAGAGCCTCGCGCCGGGCCGCGGCCAAGCGCGCGGCCTCTTCCTGTTCGTCGATTTCACCGCGCAGATCCGACAGGGCCAATTGCATCGCCTCTTGTTCGGATATCAGCGTGTCGCGCTCGTCTTCCAACGCGGACACTTGGCCCAAGGCCTCGTCGCGTTCGGCCAGCAAGCCCGCCACTTGTTCTTCGAAACTGGCAATCCGGGATTGCGCCACGTCCAGTTCGGCAGCCTGAGCGCGGGTCTGGCTGCGCAGGGTGTCAATCAGCGCCGCCTGTTCGTCTTGGCGGGCGCGGGCATCCCCCAATGTGGCAGTCAACTCGCCGACCCGATCGCTGAGAGTGGCATTGCGGTCACGCTCAAGCCCAAGGGCTTGGGCCAGCGCATCCACCTCGGCCGACAATTCATCCAGTTGGCTGGCCTGCCCGGTGATGGTCTCGCGCAACGCGAACTGCACCACCATGAAAATGGTCAGCACAAACATCAGCACCAGCAACAGGCCCGTCATCGCATCCACGAACCCCGGCCAGATCGAGGCCTGAAACCGCGCCCCTGTCCGCCGCGACAGTGCCATGGCTAGCCCCCCTGCCTATCGTCAGGGTCAAACTGGATCGGCGGCGGCTCCCGACGCGCGCTGCGCGTCTGGTGCAACACACGGGTCAGCGCAGCCAAATCAGTGCGCAATTCGGTCATGGTTTCCTGACGGCCCGCGCTGATTTCTTCAAGAATGCGCAGCATCTGCACGTCAATTGACCGCAGGCGCATGCGGCTTTCGGCGTCCAGCCCGGTGTCTGCCCGTGGCGTGCCCCGCTCTTGCATGATGTCGATCAGACGTTCCTGCCCCTCGGCCACACGGGTCAGCGCGGTGTTGATGGGATTGGTATCACTCATCCGGTGGGTCAGCCGTTCAATGGAATCCGCAAGGCTCCCAAGTTTTTCATCCACCATGGCCCGGCTGACATCGGATTGGGTCATCACGGTTTGCAGGCTGTCCATCTGCTCGGCCATGTGTTCCAGCACATGCGCCACGGCCCCGGCTTCGCCGCCACCATCGCTATCGCCCGATGCAAAGCCCACCCGCGTGATCGTGGACATCCACTCTTCCAACTCGCGGTAAAACCGGTTTTGCCCATGGCTGGCGAACAGTTCCAGCAAGCCCACCACCAGCGATCCGGCCAAGCCCAACAGCGACGAGGCAAAGGCCACCCCCATACCGCCAAGCTGCGCCTCAAGCCCGGTCATCAGCCGGTTGAACACCTCAACCCCGCCTTCGCCCTCTTGCGGGGCAAGGCTTCGGATGGTGTCGACCACCGCCGGAACCGTGGTGGCAAGGCCATAGAACGTCCCCAAAAGGCCAAGGAAAATCAGCATGTTGACGATATAGCGCGTGATTTCGCGTGCCTCGTCGATACGCTGCGCGACGGAATCAAGGATTGAGCGCGCCGAAGTCGAGGCGATTTGCATCCGCTTGCCGCGCTGGCGCAACAATGTGGCCAAAGGCGCCAACAAAAGCGGCGCCTTGGTCAATTCATGGCCCGGATGCTGCGCGGCAAAGCCTTCGATCCAGCGAACCGACCCGATCAGTTGAAAGACCTGCCAGAAACAGGCGACCACGCCGATCGCGAACACGAAGACGATAAACCCGTTCAGCCATGGGTTGGCCTCGAAAATCGGCATGACTCGTGGCAGCGCCAGAAAGGCGCCGGCCATGGTCAATCCCAACGCCGCCAGCATCAGAACGATCTGGCGAACAGGGCGTGAAAACTGCGGCTCGACCTCGCGGTCCGGCTGGTCCATCTGGACGGCTCCCGGCACTGGTTTTTGTTGACGTAACCCTACGCGTCCCGGCCTTTCAAGCCAAGGGCTTATGCAGCAATCGCATGCACCCTTTGCGCCAACCACGCCAGATCGCGGTCAGAGATTCCCAACTGATCCAAATGATCGGCGGTGTTGAACAGATATTCGGTGTTGGGGCCGCGCCCGCCAATGGCGCGCGCGATGATTTGCGCCTGTTCCTCAAGGTCCAGACCGCCGCAATATTGCACGTGATCGGGGTCGATCACATAGGTCACCGCCTCAACCTCGCGGCCATCGGACAGATGAACCGTCAAGCGCTTTTCCAGATAGGCCGACGAGACCAATTCACGGTCGCGCAGATAGGTCAAAACCTGATCCTGTTCGTGATCGGCCACCGACAGGGCCACCCCGTGACAGCGCGCTTGGTCAGCGGCATCCAACGCCAAAACAAGGCCGGGCACCTGAGGCGTGCCGCGATGGTGGATCGAGCGCATACAAAAAGACCGGTGATATCCCGGCAACGTGGCGATCACCCGATCCTGCACGTCAAAGCCCGGATTCCACACCAAAGATCCATAGCCAAAGACCCACATCGTCATTTTACTGTTCCTTGCGCTTTTGAGGTCTTAAACACCATCACGCAACGGCATGAAAGGGCGCGCAATGCTGAGATTTCTGATCACCGTCATCACGATTGCAGCAGCGGCATGGGCGGGGTACTGGTTTATCGGTCAATCCGGCGTTCAGACCGGGTTTAGCACATGGTTTGAACAGCGCCGCGCCGAAGGCTGGGTGGCCGATTACAGCGACCTAAGAGTTCAGGGATTTCCCAATCGGTTCGATACCGTGGTCACCGGCCTGACACTGGCCGACCCGGACACCGGGCTGGCATGGGACGCGCCACGTTTCCAGATCAACGCGCTAAGCTATCGGCCCAATCATGTGATCGCCGTCTGGCCCGACACGCAGCGCCTGTCGACCCCGCTGGAGAAATTCAGCATCGACAGTCAAGACATGCGCGCCAGCTTGATGCTGGAAGGCAGTACCGCCCTGACGGTGCAGCGCGCGACCTTGACCGCACAAGAACTGGTGATCCAACCTGAGGCCGAGGCCGAGGCCGGGTCGACTTCAATGCAGGCGCTGCGACTGGCCGCCGATCACGTGCCGTTGAAAAACCTTGAAACCTACCGGCTGGGGCTGGCCGCAGATGGGTTGGCCCCGGCCCTGTCATGGCGTGAAAGCGTTGACCCGACCGGACGCCTGCCCGAAACCTTCGACGCGCTGAGCGTGGATATGACCGTGGAATTCGACAAACCGTGGGATCGCACCGCGATTGAGGACGCCCGCCCGCAACCGCGCCAGATCGACATCCGGCTGGCCGAAGCCCGTTGGGGCCAGTTGGAGCTGCAAATGGCGGGCGCGATGAGTGTGAACAGCAGCGGGCAGCCCACCGGCGAGATCATGATCAAGGCCCGCAACTGGCGCGATATTCTGGACTTGGCGGTCAATGCCGGGGCCATGCCAAAGGGCATGGCGGATACGGTTGGGGATGGGCTTGGCCTGATCGCACAAATGGCGGGCAATCCTAAAACGCTGGATATCCCGCTTGGGCTGCGTAACGGGCGGGTGTTTTTGGGGCCTGTGCCGATTGGCCCCGCCCCAAGCCTGCGCTTACGGTAAGGCCGGGATTGAGGGGGCGCTGCCCCCTCGGCCTGCGGCCTCACCCCCGGAGTATTTCACGAACAATGAAAGGCCAGTTTAGCGGCAATAGGGCCCATAGCCGTGGTCGGCCGTATCGAAGTGGAAATGGTCCTTGTGGTGGCGATCAGAGTTCGGACCCAGCACCGTGCCAAACGGCCCACAAGCCGCGCTGTGCAACTGGCGCAGGATTCGGCCTTTTTTGCCTTGGCCCCAATCGTTCAGCACGGAAATTTCCGACCCGTCAGCCAGTGTGATGGCGGAAATGTCGATCGCCTTGCCTTTTGCGTGCTCAGACAGGCGCGCGCCGGGGCGATGGTTGCGGGTGCGGCAGGCGTAATGTGCGGGCACCTGAAGCGCCGTCGCGCCGCCACCAAAAGAACCGACCGTCGGGGTCATGTCGCGATCAACCCACGTTTTCAGGGTGCGGGCCGTGTTGCATTCCATCACCGACGGCTGGCTGAGCGCGATCCCGCCGATCTGGCGCACACGCACGGCCGCCGTAACGCCACAGCCGCCGGGACCGGGCAGCGCGCCCACGACCTCGCCCTTGATGGACGGATCGCCGCAGACCGATCCCCGGCTGGACACCACAGGTTGGTCCCTGTCATTTTTGCCTGCGCCGGGAATCATGGAACATCCCATTAAAAGCAATGGAATAAGCAAAACCTTACGCATATCGTTACCCTTTTTTGACCCGCCCGAAATCCGGGGCATCGGTATCTTGACCAGCCTCGATAATGCCGCGCCGAATGGCGCGGGTGCGGGTAAAATACTCGAACAGATGGTCCCCGTCACCGGTGCGAATGGCGCGTTGCAGCGCAAACAGTTCTTCGGTGAAGCGGCCAAGGATTTCCAGCGTCGCCTCTTTGTTGTTCAAAAACACGTCGCGCCACATCGTGGGGTCACTGGCGGCGATGCGGGTAAAATCCCGAAACCCCGCAGCAGAATACTTGATCACCTCGCTATCGGTCACGCGGCGCAGATCGTCGGCCACACCGACCATTGTGTAGGCGATCAAATGCGGGGCGTGACTGGTGACAGCCAACACCAGATCGTGATGCTCGGCGTCCATTTCATCGGTTTGCGCGCCCATGCCCTGCCACAGCGCCTCGATCCGCGCCACGGCGTCGCGATTGCTGCCCTCGACCGGGACAATAAGACACCAGCGATTGTCAAAGAGTTCGGCAAACCCCGATTGCGGGCCGGAATGTTCGGTCCCGGCCAAGGGGTGAGCGGGCACGAAATGCACATTGTCGGGCAAATGCGGCGCGACGGCCTCGATCACGGCCTTTTTGACAGAGCCGACATCGCTGACCGTGGCGCCGGGTTTCAGCGCCGGGCCAATCTCGGCAGCCACAGGGCCCATGGCGCCGACCGGCACGCACAGAACCACAAGGTCGGCCCCTGTGACCGCCTCTGCGGCGGTCTCGCACACCCGGTCACACAGGCCGATCTGGCGGGCCGTGGCGCGCGTTTGCGCAGATCGGGCATAACCGGTAACCTCGCCCGCCAGCCCTGCGCGCTTGATCGCCCAGAACATGGAGGACGCAATCAGCCCAAGCCCGACCAGTGCGACGCGGTCATATACCTGCGCCATCACTCATCCCCCATGAACTGCCCCACGGCATGGGCCACGCGGCGGCAGCTTGGCTCGTCGCCCACGGTGATGCGCAGGCAATTGGGCAGCTTGTAGCCATGCACGCGGCGCACGATCAGGCCTTCAGATTTGAGGTAGGTATCGCAGGCCTCGGCCTCTTGTTGCGAGCCAAAGCGCGCCAGAATGAAATTGGCCATCGACGTATCTGATGGCACGCCATGGCCTGCCAAGGCTTCGGCCAGCCATGCGCGCAGGCGGGTGTTGTCGTTGCGGCATTTTTCGGCCCAAGCAGTATCGCGCACCGCCGCTTCGGCGGTGACCAGTGCGGGCTGACCAAGGTTGAACGGGCCACGAATGCGATTGAGCACGTCGATCACATGCTGCGGGCCATAGCCCCAGCCAACGCGCAGACCGCCCAGACCATAGAGCTTGGAGAAGGTGCGTGTCATCACCACGTTTTCACGGCTGTCCACCAGACGCGCGCCGCCATCGTAGCCTTCGACATATTCCGCATAAGCGCCATCAATCACCAGCAACACATGGTCGGGCAGCCCATCGGCCAGTCGCGTCAATTCCCCTTCACCGATCATGGTGCCGGTGGGGTTGTTGGGGTTGGCGATAAACACCAACCGGGTGGCATCTGTGCAGGCCGCCAGAATAGCATCCACGTCGGTGACGCGTTCACGCTCGGGCACCTCGACGGGGGTGGCGCCATTGGCCAAAGCCCCGATCCGATACATGGCAAAGCCGTGCTCGGTATGAATCACCTCGTCGCCCGGCCCGGCATAGGCCTGACACAGAAAGGCAATGATCTCGTCACTGCCGGCGCCACAAATCACCCGCGCCGGATCAACATTGTGCACGTCACCAATGGCCTCGCGCAGGGCGCGGTGATCGGTGGACGGGTAGCGATGCAGGTCAAAGCCGGTCTTGCGAAAGGCCTCCTTGGCTGCTTCGCTTGGCCCGAACGGGTTTTCGTTCGAGCTGAGCTTGACCACGTTGGACATCCCTTCGATATGTGCCGCGCCGCCCTGATACAGGTCGATCTCCAGAATGCCGGGTCGTGGCTTGATCTTGGTCATGACGCATACTCCTTGGTCGACGTTCTAGCTTTGCCCCTTGGTCTTGACCAGTATCAAAAACCAGCCCGTCCGGGTGATGGGCAACCGTGGCACGCTTGCCTCAGTTCAAACCGCAGGGCGCACGCAAAAAGGCCGCGGCGGTCCCCCGTCGCGGCCTTTTCAAAACCCGTTCAGAACGCTTAGTTCTGAGCGTAGAATTCGATGACGAGGTTTGGTTCCATCATCACCGGATAGGGCACATCGCCCAAGCCCGGAGTGCGGGTGAATGTTGCGGTCATCTTGGAGTGATCGGCCTCGATGTAGTCGGGCACGTCACGCTCGGGCAGTTGTGTGGCTTCCAGCAGGGCGGCCATTTGCTTGGAGCGGTCACGCACTTCGATCACGTCACCCTCTTTCACGCGGTAGGAAGGGATGTTGACCTTCTTGCCGTTCACACGGACATGGCCGTGGTTGACGAACTGACGCGCGGCAAACACGGTCGGAACGAACTTGGCGCGATACACGACGGCATCCAGACGACGCTCCAGCAGACCGATCAGCAATTCACCGGTGTCACCGCGCAGACGCTCGGCTTCGCGGTAAATGCGGCGGAACTGTTTTTCCGTCAGGTCGCCATAATAGCCCTTAAGCTTCTGCTTGGCGCGCAACTGCAGACCAAAGTCAGACAACTTGCCCTTGCGGCGCTGACCGTGCTGGCCGGGGCCATATTCACGACGGTTGACCGGGGATTTCGGACGACCCCAGATGTTTTCACCCATCCGGCGGTCAATTTTGTACTTGGCAGACGTGCGTTTTGTCACGGCTGATCTCCTTCGTTCAGGTTTCGAAGGGCGTTGTCCTCTTCCCGGATGTTGCCGGGATGACAGGCATTCCCTTGCGGGGGCCACCAACACCAATGAAGTCGCGCTTATACGCCTCATCCCGGCGATGTCAACCGGCCCTGACGCTAAACCCGCAGACGCCGTTGGTTACGCCGCTTCATGCGTCAAAAGCGCAGCCTCTGACGCGCTGAGGCTGCGGCGCGCAAACCCGCCATAGCGTTGCGGCTCTTGTTCAAGAGCGGGATCAAGGCCCAGAAGGCGTGCGCGGTCCTCCGGGTCCAGCGTGGACAGTGCCGTGCTGGCCGGGTGAAAGCTTTCGGTTTCGACACCGTTGGCCCATAGAATCTGATGATCGGGCAAAAGCAGGTGATAATAGGTCACCTCGCGCATTTGCGCATCCACCGCGATAGAGCCGTTGTTGATCAGATCCCGCGCCGTGACCAAAACCTCGGGTGTGTTGAACAACGCACGCGCAACATCGCCTTTGATCAGCATCCGGTGTTCGGGCGACACCAGCAATTCTTGATCGGGCCGCTCGATCCCCAATGCTCCGGCGCGAATGCGCACAGGCCGCAGATGCGGCATCGCGAAAAGACGCGCCCCGGACATGCGGCGGCTGCCGATCCATTGCACCTCTTGGGCGCCGTTGTCTTTGGTTTGCACCCGGTCGCCTTCGCGCAACTCTTCCACAAGGCGCGGGCCTTGGGGGGTTTCGATCCGGGTTCCCGGTGTAAAACAAATCACACCGCCGGTTTCCGGCCCGGTGGAGGCCGGATGGCGGTTGGCCTCGACCGAGTGATGCACCACCCACATTTCTGTATTGGCCGGGGGAATCTCATCGAAAAACATCAGCAATGGGGGGGCATCTTTGCCGACCTCGATCAAGGTTATGGTGAAACTGCGTGCGCCATCGGTGACAACAAAGCCACTGTCCATCAACGGCTCGTCCACATCAATTGCGCAAAGCTCACGTTTATTGGCCCTCGCCGCGCCCACCAAGCGCCGCACCAACCGCGCCGCGCGCTTGCGGCAATTCAGTCCTCCGTCTGCCTGCTCAAGGCGCAGAACCTCACTTGGGCCGTCCACCCGCACAATATCACCCTGCCAAGACCATGCGGCCCCAACATTCAATGCCTGTACAGGAGCGGCACCCAAACCGTCCACTTCTGTCTGCGACCAGGAGATGACAAACGCGCCTTTAAAGCCCGTTTTCATTGCCTGTATACCTGCCTCTTATTTTTTATTGATTACAGGCTAACAGAGGCGAATCACCCTGGGAAGTGGCGCAAAGAGTTTTCAGTGCACTTTTTCCGGCAGCGTCACGCAACGTCCACAGCCGCGAAGGTGTCCCGCGCCTTTGGCCATTGAACAGTGTCAGGCCACGGGCAAAATTTGCCGCATCCAGAATTGCAGCGCATGCGCGGTGTCGCTTGGCTGATCAATGTCTTTCCACCGAAACTGCGCAACCGCCCCGTCAACAGGGGTATAGCCCCGCTTGCGCCAGAACGGATCAAGCGGTTGATAGCCTGCGGGCCTGAGCGGGTGGTCATCGGGGCGCACCACGCCGCAAAAGGCCACATAGCGGCGGCCCATTGCGCGGGCATGGTCTTCGCGTGCATCAAAAAACGCATGCCCAATGCCCTGCCCGCGATACTCGGGCAACAAAACGCTTTCGGCACAATAAAAGATATCGCTCAGGTCGATCCCCTGCCCGTCAAACGCCGCCGCGAAATCCTCGGCGTGGTCTTCCATCGGGGTGCCGGTCGAGGCCCCCACCAAACGGTCACCATCGAAGGCCCCTACAAGGATGGCATCGGGGCTATCGCGATAGGTTTGCAGGTAGTCCCGTTCATAGGCCTCGTCGCCGTCATATAGATAGGGCCAATCCCGAAACACTTGAATCCGCAGCCGCGCCACATCCGGCAGCGCCGCGGTCAGATCGGCCCCCGTCAGCCGCGCAACCCGGATCATCCTTTGACCTGCCGCATCCAGTCGGCCAGATTGTAATAGGTGACCACCCGTGTGATCAGACCGTTTTCCAGCGAGAAAAACGATCCCGCCGGCAAACGATAAGTCTGGCCGCTGGCCTCTGGCAGCCCGTCATCGGTGTTCAGATAGGTGCCATTCACAACGTATTCAGCGGCAGCCCGCGTGCCGCCCTCGGCCTCGAAAATCACCATGTCGGTCAGGTTTTCGCGATAGCAGTGGTTCATATGTTCGCAAAAGGCGCGGAACGCCTCTTTGCCCGCCCGAACCTGCCCCTCGTTCACATGATGCGCCACGTCATCACTAAGACAGGCCAACATTCCTGCCACATCGCCAGTGTTGAACGCATCGAAATAAGCTTTGACTGTTTGGGTCATGGCATGTCCTTCGGTTCGCCCCAACGATCCTTGAGGTGTGAAATGATCTGATCGCGTGTTTGTCTATAAGCGGCCAGTTTGGCCTCGCGGGTTTTACCAAGGCCCGACGGGTCCATGATTGGCCAGTAAATCACGTCCAGATGAAACACCCGCGTCAATTCCAGCGCCTTACGCTGGCTGGCCGGGCTAAGCGCCACGATCAGGTCGAACGATGACAGATCATCGCCCCATTGTTCCATTTCATCGAAACTGCGAGTGCGATGGCGCGCCAGTTCAACACCGATCTCGTCACAGACAGCGATGGAGAACCCGTCCACTTCCATGTCGCTTTTGACACCGGCCGATTGCACATAAGTGTCAGCGCCATAGAATTTCTTCATGATGCCCTCGGCCATGGGCGAGCGCACCGCGTTATGATCGCAGCAAAACAAGACCGACTGAGGAAGTGGGCCGACCACCGCGCTCAGCCTCCGAAATGCAGCACGCAGATCAGCGTGAACAGGCGGCGGGCGGTGTCGTTGTCGATCTCGGCCTTGCCCTCCAGCCGTTCTTCCAGAATGCGCGCGCCTTCGTTGTGAATACCCCGGCGGGCCATGTCGATGGTTTCGATCTGCGCCGGTGGCATGTTTTTCACCGCGTCAAAATAGCTTTCGCAGATTTGCCAGTAATCTTTCACAACCTGCCGAAACGGCGACAAGGACAGGTGAAATTCAGCCGCCGGGCTGTCATCCTCGGTGCGGATATCGAACACCAGCCGCTTGTCGCGGATCGACAGGCCCACCCGATACGGTCCATCAGGTGCCATCCGGTCATCCCGCTTGGGCAGCACAAAAGAGTTTTCTTCGATCAGGTCGAACATGGCAACTTTGCGCTCTTGTTCGATCTCGGGGGTGGGCGGCGGCAGGTTGGCGTCGTCCAACTGGATATGACTGATACGCGACATTTTATGATTGCTCGTTGAGATGGTTAAGGCGGGCTGTCACCGACAGGCCATGGGCTTGCAGGCTTTCGGACGTGGCCAATGTCTCGGCGGCGGGGCCGATTGCACGCAGCGCGGCCGGCGTCATCCGGGCCATGGTCGTGCGCTTGACGAAATCCAGCACGCTCAGACCCGACGAAAAGCGCGCAGAACGCGCCGTTGGCAGCACGTGATTGGGCCCGCCCACGTAATCGCCGATTGCCTCCGGCGTCCACGCCCCAAGGAAAATCGCCCCGGCATGGGTGATTTTTTCGGCCAGCCCATCGGCATCCCCGACGCACAGTTCAAGGTGTTCCGGCGCGATGCGGTTCGACAATTCGGCGGCACGGTCCAGATCCGGCACGGTGATGATGGCCCCAAAATCGCGCCAGCTTGCGCCAGCAATCTCGCGCCGTTCCAAGGTATGCAGGTGGCGCTCAATCGCCGCCGCAACCGCCTTGGCCATGGCCGGATCATCGGTGATCAGGATCGATTGCGCGCTTTCGTCATGTTCGGCTTGGCTGAGCATATCAAGCGCGATCCAATCGGGGTTGTTGTCGCGATCCGCGATCACCAGAATTTCCGACGGCCCGGCGATCATGTCAATGCCGACACGCCCGAACACGCGCCGCTTGGCGGCGGCGACAAAGGCGTTGCCCGGCCCGGTGATCTTGTCGACCGGCGCAATCGTTTCGGTGCCGTAGGCCAGCGCGGCGATCGCTTGCGCGCCGCCGATGCGGTAAATCTCGTCCACCCCGGCCAGACGCGCGGCCAGCAAAACCAGCGGGTTAGCCTGCCCGTCCGGTGTAGGAACGGTGATGGCCAGCCGTTCAACCCCGGCGACTTTGGCCGGAATCGCGTTCATCAAAACCGATGACGGGTAAGAGGCCAGACCACCCGGCACATAAAGCCCCGCCGCACTGACCGGCGTCCAGCGCCAGCCAAGGGTGGCGCCCGCCTCATCGGTCCAACTGGCATCTTCGGGCAATTGGCGTTCGTGGTAGGCGCGTATGCGGTCGGCGGCGATTTGCAGGGCGTGGCGTTCGTGCGAGGGCACATCAGCGATCAGCGCGTCCACCTCTTCGCGGCTGAACCGCAGGGTTTCGGGGCGTAGCTCCAAACGGTCGAACTTGGCGGTCAGCTCGATCAGCGCGGCATCGCCGCGGCTGCGCACATCGGCGATGATCGCGGCAACCGTGTCGTCGACATCGGGCGACTCTTCACGCTTGGCGGTCAGAAGCTGGGCAAAGGCCGTTTCGAAATCAGGCGCTTGTGCATCCAAGAATACGGGCATCACGACTCTCCTTGTTGGGGCAGCTTTAGAACGTGGGCCGCCGCGCCTCAACCCACGATCCGGTGGGCCATTTGCGATATATGCGCCGGTCATCGCGGATGAATAGCCCCTGCCCCGCATTTGGCCAATGCCGAAAACACTGCCGGCCAGGCTTGTGATGCCCGCCCATAAGGCGCCAAGGCGATCCTGCGCGGGGGCCTTCTATGATGTGCTGTATCTAAGGCCGGTTCAGCAAAAACTGCCACCGCACCACCAGACGGCACAAGCGGCATTCAGCCGTGATCCGGCGTTTTTCCGGAGGGCGCAATATAGGGCCGCGTCACGTCTTTCAGGGTCACTTCCAGTGCCTCGACCTCAAGCCGCAGAGCGCCGTCGCCCGCAAGCGTCAGCAACAGGTGGCCGGTGCCCTCTTCGCCGGGGTGGAAAGAGATCGACAACAGCGACAGGATGGTGTCGGCCTCTGACCTCTCAACACCTTGGCTGGACACCCGCAACACATTGTCGATCACCAACACCGATTGCACACGTTCCGGGGCGTGCCGCTCGCGGCCCTGATCCTCCCACCGAAAGCGATTGAGCAGGATGGCAAAGCGCCGCTGACCGGCCTGCCAGCTCATTTCCGTGATCGGAAACACCGCATCCTGCGTCAATGCAGATATCACCTGCAAATCATCAGGGTCGAACGCCCCAAGATTTAGCGGTGCCTCACGGCCGTCTTCGAATGTTGCGTCGTCCGTCACTGGCCTGACACCCGTTCAATTTTTGCGCCGACGTTGCTTAGCTTTTCCTCAACCCGCTCATAGCCACGATCAAGATGATAGACACGGTTTACAATAGTTTCCCCCTCTGCCGCCAGCCCCGCAAGGATCAGCGAGACGCTGGCGCGCAGGTCGGTCGCCATGACGGGGGCCCCTTTCAGACGCTCAACGCCGGTGACTTTGGCGATGCCGCCGTGCACATCAATCTTGGCACCCATCCGCATGAGTTCGGGGGCGTGCATGAAGCGGTTCTCGAAAATCTTTTCCTCAAGCACGCTGACACCCTCGGCAGTGCACATCAGGGCCATCATTTGGGCCTGCAAATCGGTCGGGAAGCCGGGGAACGGCTCGGTCGTGACATCAACGGCCTTAACGCGGCCATTGTGGCGCGCGACCTTCAGGCCCTTGTCGGTTTCCGTCACCTCGATCCCGGCGGCGTCGAGTTTTTCGCAAAACGCGCCGACAAGATCAATCCGGCCGCCAAGGCATTCCACTTCACCACCGCAAATCGCAGGGGCCAGCATGTAGGTGCCCAGTTCAATGCGGTCGGTCACCACCGGATGGGTCGCCCCGCCAAGACGATCAACGCCCTGAATGGTGATTGTGTCTGTCCCATCGCCATCAATCTGCGCGCCCATGCGCCGCAGGCAATCGGCCAAATCCACGATTTCCGGCTCGCGCGCGGCGTTTTTCAGAACGGTGGTGCCCTTGGCCAATGTCGCGGCCATCAGCGCGTTTTCTGTCGCCCCGACCGACACAAGCGGAAAGTCGACCGTGCCCCCCTTCAGGCCACCGGGGGCCTTGGCGTGCACATAGCCGTCTTTCAACTCAAGCTCCGCGCCCATGGCCTCAAGCGCGCGCAAATGCAGATCGACCGGACGCGCGCCAATCGCGCAGCCGCCGGGAAGCGACACAACCGCATGCCCATCACGCGCCAGAAGCGGCCCTAGCACAAGGATCGACGCGCGCATCTTTCGCACGATTTCATAATCGGCAACGTGATTGTCCAAGGCATGGCTGGACATGGCCAAAACCTGACCATCTTGCAACTGCGTCACCTCGGCGCCCAGTGACTGCAACAAAGCCGACATGGTCTTGATGTCACTCAGCCGCGGCGCGTTGGTCAGCGTCAGCGGTTCTTCGCTCAACAAGGTGGCTGGCATCAGCGTCAGACAGGCGTTCTTGGCCCCCGCGATGGGAATTTGGCCCCTCAATGGGCCATTGCCCGTCACTACAATCGAATCCATCTACTCTAGTCCTCGTTCTCAGGGGGGTCTGCCGTATCATCTGGGGTGCGACCGCGCGTTTGCGCCTTACGGCGCGCAAGATTGGCCTTCAAGGCCGCCTTTAAACGATCCTCGCGATCAGATGCCTTTTTGTCGGGCTTTTTGCCGGGCTGTTTTTCTTTCATGCCCCTTCTCTACAGCAGGCGCAAAAAAGCGTCCAGATTACGCTTGCACCGGTGCACAGAAGCGTCTAATCAGCGCGCCACGATGTGCTGCTGTAGCTCAGAGGTAGAGCACTCCCTTGGTAAGGGAGAGGTCGAGAGTTCGATTCTCTCCAGCAGCACCATTTTCATCCCGGCAGATTGGCGCTTAGCCGTTGAAAGTGGCCCTTTAACCGGTGGTTGCCCCGTTCTATAAGAAAATCTGGTCCGGACACCCGAGTCGCGGGCCCTAGTATCTATTCGATGACAGGACGAATGCGCCAATGCCAATCTTTCAAAACATCCCAGGTCTTTTCTCTTCTGATATGGCCATTGATCTGGGGACTGCGAATACGCTGGTCTACGTGAAAGGGCGCGGCATCATCCTGTCGGAACCCTCGGTTGTGGCCTACCACGTCAAAGACGGGATCAAAAAGGTGCTGGCGGTGGGCGAAGATGCCAAACTGATGCTGGGCCGGACACCGGGCAGCATCGAGGCAATCCGCCCGATGCGCGAAGGGGTCATCGCCGATTTCGACACCGCCGAAGCCATGATCAAGCACTTCATTCGCAAAGTGCACAAGCGGTCGACCTTTTCCAAGCCCAAGATCATCGTCTGTGTCCCGCACGGGGCGACACCCGTGGAAAAACGCGCCATTCGTCAATCGGTGTTGTCGGCGGGCGCGCGGCGCGCGGGCCTGATTGCCGAACCGATTGCCGCAGCCATCGGCGCGGGGATGCCGATCACCGATCCGACCGGGTCGATGGTGGTGGATATCGGGGGCGGCACAACCGAAGTGGCGGTGCTGTCTTTGGGCGATATCGTTTACGCGCGCTCGGTCCGGGTGGGCGGCGACCGCATGGACGAGGCGATCATCAACTACCTGCGCCGCCAGCAAAACCTGTTGGTTGGCGAAGCGACGGCCGAACGCATCAAAACCTCAATCGGGACGGCGCGCATGCCCGATGACGGGCGCGGCACCTCGATGAAAATCCGGGGGCGCGACCTGTTGAACGGTGTGCCCAAGGAAACAGAAATAAGTCAGGCCCAAGTGGCCGAAGCCTTGTCTGAACCCGTTCAGGCGATTTGCGAGGCGGTCATGACCGCATTGGAAGCGACACCGCCGGATCTGGCGGCCGATATCGTCGATCGTGGCGTTATGCTGACAGGTGGTGGGGCGCTGTTGGGCGATCTGGACCTTGCCCTGCGCGAACAAACCGGGCTGGCCGTTTCAATTGCCGATGGCAGCCTGAATTGCGTCGCCCTTGGCACGGGCAAGGCGTTGGAGTTTGAAAAACAGCTGCGCCACGCGATTGACTACGACAGCTGAACCCACCACCCTTTTCCTAAAAGGGGACACGATTGGCAAAGGACCGCGCACAGTCCGAGGACTTTACCGGCCCGCTTAAGCGGTTGTTGCTGGGTGTGGTCCTGTTGTGCCTGCTTGGGCTGTTCCTGCTTTGGCGGATCGACAGCCCGCGGGTGGAACGCTTTCGCGCCCAAGTGGTTGACCGCGTCGTGCCAAGCTTTGACTGGGCAATGGCGCCGGTGACGGCGACCGTCAACATCGTGCGCGATTTCCAAAGCTATCAGCGCATCTACCAACAAAATCAGGAATTGCGCCGCGAATTGCAGCAAATGAAAGCGTGGAAAGAAGCCGCTTTGCAATTGGAGCAGGAAAACGCCCGCTTGCTGGACTTGAACAATGTGCAGCTTGACCCACGCCTGACCTATGTCACCGGCGTTGTCATGGCCGATAGCGGCTCGCCTTTTCGGCAATCGGTTTTGATCAACGTGGGCAGTCGTGATGGCATCATGGATGGCTGGGCAGCGATGGACGGGCTTGGGCTGGTCGGGCGGATATCAGGCGTTGGCAATAACACGTCACGGGTGGTTTTGCTGACAGACACGTCCAGCCGCGTTCCGGTGACGATCCAACCCGCGGGTCAACGCGCCCTGTTGATCGGCGACAATTCCGCCGCGCCGTTTGTGGATTTCATCGAAGCCCCTGAAACCATCCGCCCCGGAGATCGGGTTATGACCTCGGGCGACGGCAATGTCTTTCCGGCTGGACTATTGGTGGGTCAAGTGGCCCAAAAACCCGGTGGGCGTATGCGCGTCAGGCTTTCGGCTGATTATGAAAGGCTGGAATTTCTGCGAGTTCTGCGCAGCTACAGCACCGAAAAGCTGGACCAGCCGGGCCGCTTGATCGCCCCCAAGGAATTGCCCGACAGTTCCGGCCAACCCGCGCCCGAGAACATGATTCCAAACGAGGCCGGCAATGGCTGAGCTGCGAACACCAAACAAATGGGTCATGCGGGCCGTGTACCTGATGCTGTGCATGGTTCTGATTTTTCTACACCTTTTACCGCTTGATACGCTTCCACGCGGATGGGCCGGCCCGGATGTCATGCTGGCCCTGACCTTTGCTTGGGTCTTGCGCCGTCCCGATTATGTGCCGCCATTGCTGATTGCGGGTGTGTTTTTGTTGGCGGATTTGCTGTTTCAGCGGCCTCCCGGCTTGTGGGCGGCGCTTGTTGTGATCGCATCCCAAACCCTGCGCACCCGCGAGGCCGGATTAAGAGACCTGACATTTGCCATGGAATGGTTGAACGTGGCCACAACGCTGATTGCCCTGACGCTTGGGTATCGGCTTATTCTTGCAGTGCTGTTCGTAGATCAGGTGCCCCTTGGGCTTAGCCTCATGCAATTGGTTGCGACACTGTTGGTCTATCCAATCGTCGCGGTGTTCTCGCAGGTGGTGACGCGGGTCCGCAAAATTGCGCCGGGTGACGTTGATGCACTTGGAGGCCGCCCGTGAAACGTTTGCCGCGTGACAATGCCGACAGCCTGCGCCGGATCACACGGCGCGCCCTGATCCTTGGCGGTGCACAGGCGGCTTTTATCGGTGTGCTGGGTCTGCGAATGCGCTTCATGCAGGTCGAACAAGCCGATCAATTTCGCCTGCTGGCCGAGGAAAACCGGATCAAAATCCGCCTGATCCCACCAGCGCGCGGGCGTATCTTCGACCGGAACGGCGCTGTTGTGGCCGAAAACGTGCCAAGCTACCGGATTACCATGGTCCGCGAAGAGGCAGGCGATGTTGACGCGGTTATCGCGCGGCTGGCCAAGCTGGTCGAACTGGACCCTGATGAGCTGGACCGTGCGCGCCGTGACCTGCAAGACCTGCGCGGCGATACCCCGGTCACAGTGGCCGATCGCGTCAGTTGGGGCGATATCAGTCGGGTTGCGGCGAACACCCCCGCCCTGCCCGGGGTCACCCCCGAGGTTGGCCTGTCGCGGCGCTATCCGCGCGGGGCCGACTATGCGCATCTGGTCGGCTATGTCGGGCCGGTCAGCGAACGCGACCTTGAACGCATAGACGCGCCGGACCAATTGCTTTTGATCCCACGCTTTCAGATCGGCAAGATCGGGCTTGAGGCACAACGCGAAGACGTGTTGCGCGGCACGGCGGGCAACAAACGGATCGAGGTCAACGCCTCGGGGCGCGTCATCCGCGAGCTGGACCGCCGCGAGGGGCAAGCCGGGGCCGACATGCAAATCACCATCGACAACGAGTTGCAATCCTACGCCCATGCCCGTCTGGCCGAGGACAGCGCCGCCGCCGTTGTTATGGACTGCGAAACAGGCGACTTGCTGGCCTGTGCCTCGTCTCCCAGTTTTGACCCGAACCTGTTTGTGCGGGGTATTTCGGTCAACGAATACAAGTCACTATTGGACAACAAATACCGCCCGCTGCCCAACAAGGCGGTTCAGGGCATCTACCCGCCGGGCTCGACCTTCAAGATGGTCACGGCCCTCGCCGCGCTCGAGGCCGGTTTGGTCGATCCAAGTGAAACCGTCTACTGCCCCGGCCATCTGGAAGTCAGCGGTCGCCGGTTCCACTGTTGGAAACGGGGCGGGCATGGCAATGTCGATCTGCACCAATCATTGCGCAACAGTTGCGATGTCTACTACTATGAGATGGCGCTGCGGATCGGCATCGAGAACATCAGCGATATGGCGCGCCGTCTGGGTCTGGGGCTTGAACATGACTTGCCGCTGACCTCGGTTGCGGCGGGACTGACACCAACCAAAGACTGGAAGCTGATCAACAAAAGCCAAAGCTGGGTCATTGGCGACAGCGTGAACGCGGCCATCGGTCAGGGCTTTGTTCTGACATCACCGCTTCAGCTGGCCATCATGACGGCGCGGCTGGCCACCAACCGCAGCGTCACACCCCGCCTGATCAAATCCATCGACGGGGTCGAACAACCAAACGGCCATGGCGACGAGCTTGGGCTGAGTGAAAACAATCTGCGCGAGGTGCGCAAAGCCATGCACGCGGTATCGAACAACCGCCGGGGCACCGCCTATTCCAGCCGCATCATCGAAGACGCGTTTCGCATGGCTGGCAAAACCGGCACCAGCCAAGTTCGAAACATTACTGCCGCCGAGCGTGCGCGCGGCGTGACCCGTAATTCGGATTTGCCGTGGGAACGCCGTGATCACGCGTTGTTTGTCAACTTTGCCCCCTTTGATGCCCCCAAGATTGCCGTGGCTGTGGTGGTCGAACACGGCGGCGGCGGATCAACCGCGGCCGCGCCGGTTGCGCGCGATATCACCCTGCAGGCGCTTTATGGCGAAGATCCCCCGCTCAGCGCCTATCCCGCAAAGGACCGGGGCCGCATACAATCGCAGCAAGAGCGCCTGCGCCGCGCCCGGCCCACGCGTGACGGTGACGGAAGCGACCGCGCATGAGCTATCTTGAATATACAGTCAAAACCACACCCACCGGGCTGCGCAAGATCTTGTTCCTGAACTGGCCACTGGCCCTTTTGCTGACAGCCGTGGCCGGGGTTGGCTTCTTGATGCTGTATTCGGTCGCGGGCGGATCGTTTTCGCCTTGGGCCGAGCCGCAAATGAAACGCTATATCCTTGGCTTTGTGATGATGTTGATCGTCGCAATGATCCCAATCTGGTTTTGGCGCAACATGGCGGCTCTGGCCTATGCAACGTCGATGCTATTGCTGCTGGCTGTCGAGTTTTTCGGAAGCGTCGGCATGGGGGCGCAACGCTGGATTGATCTGGGCTTTATGCGTCTTCAGCCATCAGAGCTTATGAAAATCAGCCTGATCATGATCCTGGCCGCCTATTACGATTGGTTGCCGATGAACCGGGTGTCGCGGCCGGTATGGGTCATGGTTCCGATTGCCATGATACTGCTGCCAGTCACACTTGTGTTGGGCCAGCCCGATCTTGGCACTGCGATTCTGCTGCTCACCGGCGGCGGGGTCATGATGTTCGTGGCCGGGGTGAATTGGGCGTATTTCGCCGCTGTCATCGCCTTTGGCATTTCGCTGGTCACGGCTGTGTTCCAAAGTCGCGGCACCGATTGGCAGTTGCTGGCCAATTACCAATACCGCCGGATCGACACCTTTCTTGATCCATCCTCTGACCCACTGGGCGCCGGATATCATATCACGCAATCCAAGATTGCCCTTGGCTCTGGCGGCTGGACAGGGCGCGGCTTCATGCAGGGCACGCAATCGCGGCTGAACTTCCTGCCGGAAAAACATACCGATTTCATATTCACCACACTGGCCGAGGAATTCGGCTTTATCGGCGGCGTGTCCTTGCTGGGGCTTTACACCCTGATCCTTGTGTTCTGTGTGGCAACGGCCCTTAGCAACCGCGACAGGTTTTCATCCTTGCTGACCCTTGGTATCGCAGTCACGTTTTTCCTGTTCTTAGCCGTGAACATGTCGATGGTCATGGGGTTGGCGCCGGTGGTGGGTGTTCCGCTGCCACTGGTCAGTTATGGCGGGTCCGCCATGATGGTTCTGATGATTGGCTTTGGTCTGGTTCAAAGCGCCCATATCCACAAACCAAGGTGAGACTGATGTCCGTCAATGTATTATTCGCCGCCCGCCCCGACCGGTGGGACGCTTACGAAACACCCCTCAGAAACGCCCTGTCCGATGCCGGGGTGGATGCACGATTGGCGATGGATATGCCCGCCGATCAGGTGGATTACATCGTTTATGCCCCTAACAGCGAGGTGCAGGATTTCACCGACTACACCCGCACAAAAGCGGTGCTCAACCTTTGGGCCGGTGTGGAAGACGTGGTTGACAACCCGACCCTGACACAGCCCTTGGCACGCATGGTTGACGAAGGTCTGACGCGGGGCATGGTCGAATGGGTCACAGGACACACCCTGCGCCATCATCTCAATACTGATGTGCATGTGCTCAATCAGGACGGGGTATGGCGCAAGGATATACCGCCGCTGGCCTGCGACCGCCCGGTTACCGTGCTTGGGCTTGGGGCCTTGGGACAGGCCTGCGCACAGGCGCTTGCGCATTTAGGCTTTTCCGTCACCGGCTGGAGCCGATCACCCAAAACTGTCGACGGCGTCACCTGCCTGTCGGGTGATACGGGCCTGCACGATGCCTTGGCAGACGCCGCCATCGTGATCCTTTTGCTGCCTTCCACGCCAGACACTGCAAACATTTTGAACGCCGAAACATTGGCGATG
The DNA here is from genome assembly GCF_011601345.1 of Roseovarius gahaiensis. Taxonomy (GTDB): domain Bacteria; phylum Pseudomonadota; class Alphaproteobacteria; order Rhodobacterales; family Rhodobacteraceae; genus Roseovarius; species Roseovarius gahaiensis. The sequence goes on along the minus strand of NZ_JAAORB010000014.1, from coordinate 2,193 downwards.
ATGCCGCAAGGGGCGGTTATTATAAATCCGGGGCGCGGGTCGCTGATTGACGACGCAGCCTTGTTGGCGGCTTTGGATAGCGGGCAGATCGCGCAGGCCACGCTGGACGTGTTCCGCACCGAACCCCTCCCCAAAGATCACCCCTATTGGGCCCATCCCAATGTCACAGTGACACCGCATATCGCGTCCGAAACGCGCCCGGCCTCGGCCGCGCGGGTGATCGCCGAAAACATCCGGCGCGGCGAGGCGGGCGAGCCGTTTTTGCACCTCGTCGACCGGGACAAGGGATACTAACGCTCTGCGCCTGACGAGAGTTTCCCAGATCGCCTCTGGTGTCCATCCGCCCTTCGTGATGCGCCGGGCCGGGGACGGTAAGGTCTGTGGCGTGATGGGCAAGGTCTCACAAGGCCGAGCAAGGCGAGCTCCATCCAATCGCTGCCATGGTGGCCCGATGGCCGTAAAATCAGCCAGAAATGGCGCGCCGTTTTCTCCGAAGCGCCATCAGGCCGCTGTCCTCGCGGTGACGGAGCCATTGATCAGACGATACCTGTTAGACGTCATTCACCACGTCGCGCGCAACAATGGTTCTATCATCGGACATTGACTGGTTCTTTCCATTCGCTTTGGCTTGGTACAATGATTTGTCAGCAGACTCGAACGCAGCTCTCAACCTCTGCGGCTTCCGACGCCAGCTCACGCCGATGCTCACTGTTAAATTCAAATCAAGATCGAATTCTTCTTTCCCAAACTTGGAAACGGAGCGGCGGATTCGATCCAGTATCGGTGCCACATCGCCGACACTTATATCAGGCAGGCAGAGGACAAACTCGTCTCCTCCAAAGCGGGCGGAAAGATCGCCATCACGAATGCTGCGCTGAAGGATTTTGCAAACGCCAACCAAGACTTTGTCGCCAACGGTATGCCCGTAAGTATCGTTGACGTTTTTGAAGTCGTCCAAGTCAATAATTATGAATGCTATGCATGAAGATGTCTGAGACAAAATAGAGGTCTCGTACTCCTTCTCAAAAGCGCGACGGTTCATCGCGCCAGTCAACGGATCTAAGAAAGCATGATTGAGCAGTTCACGCTCTCGTTCTTCTTGGTTGTGGTGACGTTCAAGCAAGCCACCCAGAATCATCGCGCCTATTACATTCGTCAAAATCAAGATTGGAACTGCTGTGGTGAAAATATCCAGCCAATGATCACGAGGCAGTAAGAACGTAGAGAGGTAAGACAGGCTGATGGTCAAACCAAGAATTATGAAGTGCACTTGACGCTTGCGCACCAAATTCCGCGTATAATGCCTCCAGACGAGTCCTGCACATCCAGCGACAAAAAGCGAAAAAACGCACACGTTGGCCGATGGCGCTGCTTCATAATATCTGGTGACTGCAGCAATAAGAAAAGTAACGAGGCCAGCCCACGGGCCAAAGATCGCCGCGGAAATGCCAACAAAAATGTTGCGTGGATCGTTTTGGACCCCGCTCACGTGCATAATCGGTTGAAGGGAAACGAATATTGCACCTCCACCAAGGATCAAGCCAAAGGTTATTTGTTGAACGATGCTGTGGAGCGTGAGTTTGAACGCCCCATAAAAGGCTACGGCTATTAACGCCATCAATCCGGCCAGGTTCAGTATCGATATGAGATACTGAGATGTCATTTCAGAGCATTTCGAGCACACAGAATCCCTGCGGTTCTGAACATCGTCCAGTGCCGGCGCGCATGGGGGTTGGAGACCATCATGACGGGTTCCTTGATTTATTATTTTTGCTATGTTGAGGCTGAGAAAAATACGCAGGTCTGAATTTTATTATCGGTGCTAAGTTTGGTCATGTTGCACGGCTGCTGTAAACTGACCGGACGGACAGGGTCACGACTGCTGCAAACCGGCCAGATGGACAGGGTTGCGACTGCGGTTCGCGGGCGATCGGTTGCTGCATTTGATTGACGAGCCGTTCGCAAGCGCAGGTCTACATGGAGGTCACGCGAAGACGATGCTGATCTGCCACCGTCTGCAATGGGCGGACTGCTGTGATCTGACATGTCCACTTGGAATACTTGCCTCCTGACCACAAGCCTGCCCACCAATGGGATTCCTGTGTCAGGTGCTGAACACTAGAGCGTGTCGCCCCTGATCAGATTCAGGATTCCCATGATGCTTGCTTTGTGATTCCATGCTTTTGAGGCATA